>NZ_BAGA01000043.1 GCF_000308595.1 Nocardia higoensis NBRC 100133
ACCATTACCACGTGTTCCAGTGCAGTACCTGCTCTCGGTTGATGCGCTTGGCCGGGCGGAAGTCGGTGCCGATGGTGAAGGCGAGTGGGATCAGGGCCGCGAGCATGACGTCGTCGTAGGGGACGCCGAGGACTGCGGCCAGTTCGCGTTCCAGCGGGGCTTGTGCGGTGGTCCAGACACTGCCGAGGCCGCGGGCGCGGGCGGCGAGCATGAAGCTCCACACTGCGGGCAGGATGGAGCCCCAGGTGCCGGCCTGTTCGGTCACGTTTGCCTGGTCGGTACGGCCCTCGACTGCGGGGATGACGATCGCCGGTACCTGGTGGATGTGGCCGTAGAGGTACTGGAGCCCTTGGGCGATTCCTGGCCAGGAGCCGTGGGCGTTCATGCGGCGCAGGTCTCGTTCGGTCAGTTGCGTGCCCTGTGCGACGTGGACACCCCTGCGGTAGATGTCGGCGACCTCGGCGCGTTGGGTCTTGTCGGTGACGACGAGGAAGTGCCAGCGTTGGCGATTGCGGCCGGTCGGGGCCTGCGTGGCGAGGTCGACGCATTCCTCGATGAGATGGCGTGGCACAGGCCTGGTCAGGTCGAGCCGTTTGCGCACCGCGCGGGTGGTGGACAGAACTTCGTCGGCGGATAGGTTCAGCGACATGGGGCCTCTTTCTCGGGTCAGGACTGGGTGGGGACGGGTTGCCGGGCCAGGGGTGGCTCGGATTCTCGAGGGGGTCTGCTGCAGATAGAGCACAACGGCGAGTCGCACCATCTGCTCACAAACCATCTTTACCAAGATGATTTGGGACCGTACGGTCGAGATGGTTTGTTGTCAAACGATTGGCGAGCAGACGATTGTGGTAGTCTGCCGGATATGCCGACCAGGACAGGCGCTCGCACACGGACGACCTACTTCCCACGCCTCGCGGCGGATCGCCCGGACATCGCTCTGTGCCGCGCTTCGACGGTTGTCGCCCGGGCTGCGGAGGCCCTGGCCGAGCGGCAGGGTCTCGGTGTCGGTCACCATCTGGTCCTCAAGATGCTCGCGGCCGTCGGTCCGACCTCGCAGCAGGTGCTCAGCGAGGAATTGCGAATCGACCGCAGCGTCATGGTCGGCATCGCCGACGAACTGGAGAAGGCAGGCTACGTCAGCCGCGAACGCGACCCCGAGGATCGGCGCGCCTACGCGGTCACCCTCACGACGCCGGGTCGGCGGGCACTCGCGAAGGCGGAGAAGGCCATCCCCGAGTACCTCGACCACACCTTCGCCGCGCTCACCCCCACCGAGCGGGATAAGCTCACCGCTCTGCTGGGCAAGCTCCTGTCCGTCAGCTGAACAACCCGAGTGGCACCGCCGGTGGCCCGAAGGGCAGGTCTCTGCCGGATCGCGCCAGGCCCTACACTCGTCCCGGTGCGCCTCGTGATTGCTCGTTGCCAGGTCGATTACGTCGGTCGGTTGACCGCCCACCTTCCGATGGCTCGCAGACTTCTACTCATCAAGGCCGACGGTTCGGTGCTGGTGCATTCCGATGGCGGTTCCTACAAGCCGCTCAACTGGATGAGCCCGCCCTGCTGGCTCGATGAGCGTGATCTCGCCGCGGCGGGGATACCGGAGACGGCCAAAGCGCTGTGGGTGGTGACGAACAAGTCCGGCGAGGAATTGCGCATCACCATCGAGGACATCGAGCACGATTCCTCGCACGAACTCGGTGTCGATCCCGGGCTCGTGAAGGACGGTGTCGAAGCGCATCTGCAGGAATTGCTCGCCGAGCATGTGCAGACCCTCGGCGCCGGCTACACGCTGATCCGGCGCGAGTACATGACGGCCATCGGACCGGTGGACCTGCTGTGCCGGGACGAGAAGGGCGCGACCGTGGCCGTGGAGATCAAGCGGCGCGGCGAGATCGACGGCGTGGAGCAGCTGACGCGCTATCTCGAACTGCTGAACCGGGATCCGTTGCTGGCACCGGTGGCCGGGGTGTTCGCGGCCCAGCAGATCAAGCCGCAGGCGCGCACGCTCGCGCAGGATCGGGGCATCCGCTGCCTCACACTCGATTACGACGCGCTACGTGGCACGGAGAGCAACGAATTCCGGTTGTTCTAGGCTCGTAGTCGTGTCACGCCGCAAATCCCGAAGCGATCGCCGAGCGGGCCGTCCGGATTCCGGCCGGCCGTTGTCGGATGTCTTCGGCTCGATCGAGCTCGGGCCCGGCGGCGGCGAGGAGTATTCGGTGCGCACCATTCCGGCGGCGCGGGCACTCAAGACCTATCGGTGCCCCGGCTGTGACCACGAGATCGTGCCCGGGGTGGCCCATATCGTCGCGTGGCCGCGAGCGGACGGCGAAGAGGACCGCAGGCACTGGCATCGCGGATGCTGGAACGGCAGGCACACCCGTGGGATCACCCGGCGCTGGTCCTGAGTCCTGGCTCGCATCCATCTCTCTCGCGCGGAACTGAAAAAGGCCGCCCCCGGTGTGGGGGCGGCCTTCAGGGTTGAACTGGTGGAGATGACCGCGTCGTCGCCTTTCGGGGTGATCCGGGTCAGTTGGCGATCTCGGCGGCTTCGCGCTCGTCGGCTTCGATGTCCTCGTCGTCCGCGGTGGCCTCGGGGATCGCCTTGGTGGTGCGGGCGCCGACCGACTTGGACGGGCCGCCACCGATCTTGCGCTGCTCCGGCACACCGTCGAGCAGTTCGCTCTCCCGGTTGACCGCCGCCAGCATGGCGGGCACCGAGTCGAGCTGGCCGCGGATGCCGAGCAGCTGGGCGAGCACCCGGCCGCGCAGCACGCGCATCTCCTCGGCGAGTTCCTTGGCGTGGGCGATCTTGCGCTCGGAGGTCTGGGTCGCCGAGGTGATGAGGCGGTTGGCCTCGTCGGTGGCGTCCTTGATCCGCTGCGCGGCCTCGGCCCGGCTGGTGGCCTCGAGCTCCTCCATCTGGCGGGTGAGCTTGGTGCGCCGCTCGGACATGGTGACCTCGAAGTCCTGCTGCGCGGCCTTGCGCTTGGCTTCGGCCTCCTTGAGGATGCGCTCGGACTCGGCCTGCGCGGCTTCGATGATCTTCGCCGACTCGGTGCGGGCGTTGGCGAGGGTCTGCTCGTACTCGATCTCGAGCGCTTCGCGCTTTTCCTTGGTCTCCGACAGCAGCGACTCGTACTTGCCGCGCATCTCGGCGGCCTGCTGCTCGGCGATCGACACCATCTCGGCGGCCTCGGCCTGGGCCAGCGCCCTGACCTCGCTGGCCTCGTCGGAGGCCAGCCGCAGCATGCGGGAAATACGGTCGGACATGCCTTCGGCCGTGGTCGGCGGGACCGAGAGACGATCGACTTCCTTGCGGAGCTCGTCGATCTCGTCCCGCGCGTCCTCGAGCTGCGCGGCCAGGTTGCGTGCCTGCGCCGCGGCGGCATCGCGGTCGGTGGCCGTGACCCTCAACTCGGCGTCGAAGCGGTCGAAGTAATTACGCACCTCGTCTTGCGCATAGCCCTTCCGCACAACGGTGAAGGGCAACGCGACGAAGCGATTGCGATCGGACTCAGGTGACGACATGGCACACAAACTACAGCCTGTCAGCGGCCGATGGTGACTCGACCGCGAATGTGAACCGTCCGACTTTCCCCGCTCCGACCGCGATACTAGTGCGTAACATCCGGGTTGGGTTCGACCAACTCGACCAGCACACCTCCAGCATCCTTCGGATGGATGAAATTGATGCGGGAATCAGCGGTTCCGCGCCTGGGGGCTTCGTACAGCAAACGCAGTCCACGCTCGCGTAGGTAGGTCGAGACGGCGTCGATATCGGTAACGCGGTAGGCCAGTTGCTGCAGGCCCGGTCCGTTGCGGTCGATGAACTTGGCGATGGTCGAGGTCTCGTCGAGCGGCGCCAGCAACTGCAGGGCGGTGGCGCCGTCGGGGGCGCCGGGCAGCGACAGCATCGCCTCGTGCACGCCCTGGGCCTCGTTGATCTCCCGGTGGGTCTCGATCATGCCGAGATTCTCGGCGTACCAGGCGATGGCGGCGTCGAGGTCGGGCACTGCCACGCCCACGTGGTCGACGGCCACCACGTAGTCGCCTGGGATGAATGAAGTCTCATTTGCGTTGCTCACCCTTCGACGGTAGCGCTCCACCTGCGAGATGTCCGGCCCGGCCGACCGGCTACCGTGGGGTAGAACCCTGTTGACATCGATCTTCTTGATATCCGGCCCGTCGCGCACCGGCGTGGCCGTGGAGAATGCGAGGCTCGTCGTGACCACTTCCGTCATCGTCTCCGGCGCCCGTACGCCGGTCGGCCGGCTGCTCGGCGGCCTGAAGACCTTCTCGGGCTCGGACCTCGGCGGGTTCGCCATCAAGGCCGCGCTGGAAAAGGGCGGCGTTGCTCCCGAACTGGTGGAGTACGTGATCATGGGGCAGGTGCTGACCGCGGGCGCGGGCCAGATCCCGGCGCGCCAGGCCGCGGTGGCGGGCGGCATCCCGATGGATGTGCCCGCGCTGACCCTGAACAAGGTGTGCCTGTCCGGCATCAACGCCATCGCCCTGGCCGATCAGCTGATCCGCGCCGGCGAGCACGAGATCATCGTGGCCGGCGGCCAGGAGTCGATGAGCCAGTCGCCGCATCTGCTGGAGAAGAGCCGCGAGGGCTTCAAGTACGGCGATGTGAATCTGCGCGACCACATGGCCCACGACGGCCTGCACGACATCTTCACCGATCAGGCGATGGGCCTGCTGACCGAGCAGGGCAACGATCGCGATCCGATCAGCCGCGAGGACCAGGACGCGTTCGCCGCGGCCTCGCACCAGCGTGCGGCGGCGGCCTGGAAGAACGGCGTCTTCGACGACGAGGTGGTCCCGGTCGCGGTGCCGCAGCGCAAGGGTGATCCGGTGCTGGTCACCAGCGACGAGGGCATCCGCGCTGCGACGACC
>NZ_BAGA01000042.1 GCF_000308595.1 Nocardia higoensis NBRC 100133
ACTGCTGCTGCCCTGACGGGTGCGCGGGTGGTGTGGATAGTTTCATAGAGTTACGGCGGTCATAGCGGTGGGGAAACGCCCGGTCCCATTCCGAACCCGGAAGCTAAGGCCACCTGCGCCGATGGTACTGCACTCGACAGGGTGTGGGAGAGTAGGACACCGCCGGAACATCCTTT
>NZ_BAGA01000041.1 GCF_000308595.1 Nocardia higoensis NBRC 100133
GGATATATCGACACACTGTTGGGTCCTGAAAGAACAGACGTTCTTTCCAGGCAAAAGATACGATCCGCTCGGATCTCCGGTTAGTACCGCAGGGACTTGTTCCTGGCCGGCTTCGGAACAGGTTCGAGTGGGTGTGTTGTTTGAGAACTGCACAGTGGACGCGAGCATCTTTGTTAGTAAGTGTTTAAGAGCGTACGGTGGATGCCTTGGCACCAGGAGCCGATGAAGGACGTAGGAGGCTGCGATAAGCCTCGGGGAGCTGTCAACCGAGCTGAGATCCGAGGATTTCCGAATGGGGAAACCCAGCACGAGTGATGTCGTGTTACCCGCATCTGAATATATAGGGTGTGTGGAGGGAACGTGGGGAAGTGAAACATCTCAGTACCCACAGGAAGAGAAAACAAATAGTGATTCCGTGAGTAGTGGCGAGCGAAAGCGGATGAGGCTAAACC
>NZ_BAGA01000040.1 GCF_000308595.1 Nocardia higoensis NBRC 100133
ACACCCGAAGAGTCGGGATGGTAAACGTCTTGTGGCAGAGACTGTTTCGGAAGCAATCGTCTTCCGGCAGGAGCTCATGGGTGGAACGCTGACAAGCTTCATCGCATCATGGTCGCTGGCTGAGTCCGGTGGTCGCGGT
>NZ_BAGA01000038.1 GCF_000308595.1 Nocardia higoensis NBRC 100133
CGCCCGGACGTGGGAGGCGTCGACCATCACGCGGTCGAAGTCGATCAGCCTGGCGGCGTGGCTGCGGGTGAGCATTTCCTGGTGCATCTGCTCGAACACTCCGGCGGCCTGCCAGTCGCGTAGTCGCCGCCAGCAGGTCATGCCGGACCCGAATCCGAGTTCTTGGGGTAGGTCTTCCCAGCCGATGCCGGTGAACAGCACGAACAAGATGCCCTGGAACACCAGTCGGGGGTCCTTCTGAGGCGGTCCGGGGGTTCCTGCCGGCGGGATCGGGAGTAGCGGTTCGATTACCGCCCACAAGTCATCGTCGACGATCCATGGTGCTGCCACGACGAAATATCCTGCACTACAACACTGTTCGTCGCCACCCGACAGATCCTGTTAGGAGCTCTTAATGCCCGTCAGGAAATTTACTACCATCCGGACGACGAGGGCCTTCTGCCAGAGCCGCTTCCAGAGCCCATGGAAGCTGAGTTGATCATGGACGGTGCAGACGATCTGTTCGAGGCGCTTCAAGAGCGGAGCGAACGTCGGGAAGCCTGACCGCCCTGTCACGAGACGCGTCGTTGGGCACAACGCAACGACCGAAAGGGTGAGGTCATCCCGGCGTTCAGAACCGTTTCAGCTGGGGACCAGATGGGGATCACACGTCATTCGCAACCATGCGCAATGCCTCGGTCTGAACCCGCCACCTTGACATGCAGGGTGCACATGGCGTGCGCCAATTGAAGGTCATCCTTCCTGGGGGGTCGAGGTGGTCAGCGGGCGGTTGGCTTGACGACACTTCTGACGACAACGATGACGACAGCGGGGCACCGATGACACCGCGCCTACGTCGGAAGACGCCGAGTGTTCGCCTTGGTCAAGAGATTCGCGCACTCCTGGCAGTGTGAGGCTCCCACGAAGGCGCTTCAGCACCTCACATAGGTGCGCGGACGATCGCGAGACCGGCACGGACACACCGTATTCGACTCGTAGTGAAGAGGTTCCGCCAGGCCGTGCACAGGCCGTCGGTTGCCCGGGAAGCGCCAGCTCAGCCGAAACTGGCTGATAGATCACCCAGATCTACGAGGGCATCAACCAGATCCAGCGGGTCGTCATGTCCCGCGCCCTGCTCGAGGGGTAGATCTCGCCTCGTTGCCGATGGAAAGGCGGCCCCGGACTCGTTGCCGCCTTTCTCGTTGTAGACGGCGGACGACGCTGTGCCGGCCGGTTCGTTCTGTCGGGTCCGGCCAGGTGATGCCGGTGCGGCAGGGTTGCCGCGTGATCTCAGCGGGGAATGTTCTCGTAGTAGGGAACGACAATGGCGTCGGTCGACGTGACGTCGCCGAGCATCATCGTGGTGAGCGGATGCACGATGTGTGGGTCGATGTCGACGTTGAGGCAGACGGGGACTCCCGCTTCGAACGCGCGCTTCATCGCGTCGGGCAGGTCGGCGACGTCGGTGACGCGTTCGCCGTACCCGCCGAAGGCGACCGCCACCTGCTCGTACGCGCTGTCGGCGAGGGTGGACACGACCACACCGGGCTCGCCGTAGACGGCCTGCTGGCCGTGCACCGACATTCCCCACACGGCGTTGTTGAACACGACGGTGATCACCGGTATCCCGTGCCTGGCCATGGTGTCGAACTCCTGGATGTGGAACCCGGCGGCGCCGTCGCCGGTGATGACCACCACGGGGTCGCCGGGGCGGGCGCGGCCCGCGCCGATCGCGAAACCCGGTCCGACGCCGAGGCATCCGAGATAGCCCAGGCGCAGGATGTCGCCGTTGCGGCTCGCGGTGGTGAAGAACTCGGCCCAGGCGGGGGCCTCCGCGCCGTCGAGCACGAAGATCGTGTCCTGCGGGCAGGCTTCCACGATCGCTTTCGCCGCGAAGTAGGGGTGCGGTTTGCCGGAGGCCGTGGTGGGGTCGGGGTACAGGGCGCTGTGCATGTGGCGCGCGCCGACGACGACATCGACCCAGGCGGACGAGTCGGGCCAGACCCTGTCGGCCGCCGTCGTCGCCAGTGCTGCCAAGGTCTCGCGGCAATCGGCCAGGATCGGCACCTCGACGTCCTGCATCCGCCCGATCTCCGCGGCGTCGAGATCGATCTGGATGATCCGGGCGCCGGGGAAATGACTCGCCCGCCCGCCGGTGAACATGCCCGCGCGTGCTCCGGCGAGCAGCACGACATCCGGTGTGCCCGCTCCGAGCAGGGGGAGAGCGCCGAGTGTCAGGAGGCCGCCTGCTGCCAACCGGTGGTCGCCGGGGATGGCTCCGTCGGCTTTGGCTGGGTAGAAGACCGGCGCGCCGATGGTCTCGGCCAGTTTCACCAATTCCGCTTCGGCGCGGGAGAAGGTGACGCCGCCGCCGATGACGATGGCCGGTCGCTGCGCCGCATGCAGAAGTTCGATCGCCGCGGTCACCGATGCGGCGTCGGGGGCGGGCCTGGCGGTGACCGCGTAGTTCGTCGGGAACCGAACGGTGCTCTCCTCTGCCTCGCCGAACATGACGTCGATCGGGATCTCGAGCAGGACCGGTCCCGGCACGCCGGTCGTGGCCGTGCGGATCGCCTGGGCGACCAGTTCCGGCACGCGGGCCGGGTCGGTGATCCGGTGGGCCCACTTGGTGACCGGCGTGGCCGCCGCGATCTGGTCGAATCCTCCTTGCAGCGGGTTGGTTCCGGTCTCGCGCAGCGGCGGGGCGCCGACCACGAACAGGGTCGGCTGCGGTCCAGGTACGCGTTCGCGACGGCGGTGTAGACGTTGGTGAAGCCGGGGCCCGAGGTGACCACGCAGACGCCGATGCCGCCGGTGACCCGGGCATAGGCGTCGGCGGCATGGCCCGCACTCGCCTCGTGCCTGGTGTCGGTCAGGTGGATGCCGTTGGGCTCGCACGACACCAGGAAGGCGTCGAGGTGGCCGCCATGCAGGGTGAACACCTCGGTGATCCCGGCATCGGCGAGTGCTCGTGCGAGCAGCGTTCCTCCGTTGGTTTTCACCGGCTCCTCCTTGTGATGCGTGTCTCATGAAGCGGCGTGAAGTCAAGATAAAGGAGCGCGTAATGCATTTCCAGAGTGGCATAATGCGAACACATGGCCCGTGAATCGCCGCAAACCGACCGCATCGTCCTCTTGGCCCAACTGCTCGCCGCGGAACCGCGCACCGGACGCAGCCTCGCCGACATCGCCCGCCATCTCGGCGTCGCGAAGGCCACCTGCTATCCGATGGTCGTCGCCCTGACCGAGGCGGGCTGGCTCCTCCGGCACCCGGCGCGAAGGACCTATCAGCTGGGCCCCGCCCTGATCGGTATCGGGCAGGCCGCCGCCGAGGCGCTCGACGTGATGGAGTTCGCCCGTCCGCTGCTGCGCGAACTCTCCGATACGACCTCGCTGGCGGCCATCGGCTTCACACAGTCCGGTGGTGACCTCGTCGTCGCCGAGATCACTCATCCCGTGTCGGGACGCCGCGACGCGCTGGGTCTGCGGCTCGGCGACCGGCTGCGCCTGCTCCCGCCGCTGGGCGCGGCGCTGGTGGCGCAGCTGCCGTCGGAGGAGGCGGCCGAATGGATCGCCGACACCGTGGACGGCCGGGCCGGTGAGTCGGAACAGGCCGAGGCGCACCTGGCCGAGCTGGCTCTGATCCAGGAACGCGGGTACGCGGTCGAATGCGTCGACCGGTCCGACCGGGCGTTCTCCGAAGTCGTCGCCACCGCGCGCGGCGCCGGCTTGGCCGGACGCGAGGCGGTGCGGCGCCAGCGAGAGATCCTGACGACTGTCCTGCCCACGCGACTGGTCGGCGAATTGGACCCGGAGGCGACCTATCTGCCGATCTCGATCAGCGCCGCGACCACCGCGACCAGCGGTCAGCCCGGTGTCGTCCTCGCCGTGGTCGATGCCGACGAACCGCTGAGCGGTGTCCGCGTCGCGGAGATCGGTGAGGCCGTACACGAAGCGGCGCAGCGGCTTTCGTCGGCGATCTCGTGAGGGGGCGGGACGGGTTCCGCGGGATCGGAACCCGGCCCCCGGTCACGCCGTGACGGGGCGCGCCACCTGGGGCAGAACCGTCTTGCCCGCGGACAGGAATCGCCCGGGGCCGACCGTCGAACCGAATCCCTCGGCGAATTCGCCGTCGTGCCAGACGATCTCGCCGGATACCAGGGTCGCCGTGACCGCGGCGTCATTGCGGTTGACCATCCGCCGGATGCCGCCGAACTCGGGCATGGCCGCTTCGTGGTAATCGGTGGTGCTCTCGTCGAGTCCGGCCGGGTCCACGACGACGATGTCGGCACGACGGCCCTGCGCCAGGCGCCCGGCGTCGAGCTGGTAGAAATCGGCCAGCTCGCCGGTGAGCTTGTGGACGGCCGCTTCGACCGGCATGAACGGCCTGCCCTGCTGCTGCGCCTGATGCACCCGGGCGAGCAGGTGGATGCCGAAGTTGTAGAAGGCCATGTTCCGCAAATGGGCTCCGGCGTCGGAGAATCCGATGGTCACCCCGGGCGTGTTCACCAGCCGGTCGGCGACCTTCCGGCGCGAGTTCGCGATCACCGTGGTCCAGCGGAATGCGGTCCCGTATTCGACCACGAGGTCGAGGAAGCAGTCCACGGGGTGGATGCCGCGGGCGCGGGCGACCTCGCCGACCGTCGAGCCGATCAGAGTCGCGTCGGGGCAGTCCACGATCCGGGCGTCGTCGAAGTCCCGATGCCATACCCGCGGGCTGAACCGCTTCTCGAAGTCCGCCCGGAACCAGCGTCGGTAGCTCTCCTGCCGCAGCAGGTCGTTGCGGCCCATCTCCTCTTTGAGATGCAGGGCTTCCCGGCCGGAGCCGAACTCCTCGAAGACGACGAGGTCGATGCCGTCGGAGTAGACCTGGAAGGTCTTCGGCAGGTGCTGCCAGACGAACTTCCCGCGTCCGAGTTTGTTCACCAGCCATGCCGCCGGGCCGAAGATGCGGTTCACCCAGGGCTCGGCGACGGAATCGGCGGCCGCGAGCAGGGAGACCCGCAGCGGTTTGCGGAAAAGTCCGGTGCTGGTGGCCGCGAAGAAGGCGATGTCGACCTTCGTATTGAGGTTCGGCACGCCCTGCAGCGTCGCCCCGCGACGGCGCAACAGTCTGCTGATCCGGCGGAACTCCTTCCAGGACGCGTGGGTCGAGGGCAGCGTCCGCGAGCGGTAACGGTCGCCGTCGAGCTTGTCCCACGGATTGGTCATGGTCGAGACGCCGAGGAAGCCGGCGTCCAGGGCTGCTTCGATGCGCCGGTCGATCTCGCGCAGTTCCGCGCGGGTCGGCGAATGGGCCGGATCGGTGGCCCGGCCCAGGCCCATGACCGAGGCGCGCACGTCGGAATGCCCGATGAACGAGGCGACATTCGGGCCGAGCGGCAGCGCGTCGAGGGCGCGAACCCACTGCTCGGGGTCCTGCCAGGTCTTCTTCGCGTGCAGGACCTCGAGCACCGAATCCCGCGGCAGCGCCTCCACCCGGCTGAACAGATCGGCGACGTCCACGACGTCGCTGTAGATCGCCGAGATCGAACAGTTGCCGACCAGCACCGTCGTCACCCCGTGCCGGACCGACTCCCCGAGGCCGGGAGAGGCGAGCAGTTCGGCGTCGTAATGGGTGTGGGAATCGACGAACCCCGGCATGACCCATCGGCCCTCGGCGTCGATCACTCGGGTGTCCGCGGTCGCCTCCAGCGGCGTGGCGCTGATCGCCGACACCAGCCCGTCGGTGATGCCCACATCGGCTCGGACGCCGGGTGCGCCGGTGCCGTCGAATACGAGTCCGTTGCGAATGACAACGTCATGAGTGCTCATCGTCGAGTCCTGATCCGTAGGGCGGGGAATAGGCGGCCCCACCATCGGAACGTGAGGGCCGCCACACTGGACTCAGAGTAGAGAATTTCATAGCGCATCAATAGAGTTGCACTATGCGAACGGTCGGCGCTGCGCCCCCGCCCGACGACCCGCTGTTACTTGTCTTCGCCGAGCGCTTCCACCGCCGCCGCGTAATGGGCCTCCGCCGCGCGCAGCATGTCGGTGGCTGCCTTCAGATTGGCGTTCTCCACGATCAGGTCGGCCTGCGCCCGCGCCACGGCCTCGTGCTGCTCGGACAGCTCCCGGATGATCGCGCCCGCCTGCTCCACGATGTCGAGCCGCCCCTGGGCGCGCGCCAAGGTGATCGTCTCGGCCGCCTGCCGGATCAATTCCTCGGTTTCACCGCTGCCGAGCAGTTCCTCGCCGGCGCGAATCTGATCTTCCACACTGGCGGAGATATCCGCACCGGGTTCGTTCGTCATAGGACCATCGTGCCGTGTCGGCCCCGCGTTCGAGACAGCGACCGCCACATGGCGAGGGACCGGCAAGCTCGCCGGTCCCTGGTCGAGTGGATTACCTGGCGAGCAGGTCCGCGTATTCGCGATGCTCGGCGATGTACTTGTCGACGTACCAGCAGGTGGGCAGCACGGTGTAGCCCGCGGCGCGGGTCTCGTCGAGGGCGAACTTCACGACCTTGCCCGCGATGCCCTGGCCGCGGAACTCGGGAAAGGTGACCGTGTGGTTGAAGTCGCGGGTCTTGATGTCCTCGCGCTCGGCGTAGTCGGCATACCCGGCGAGGGTGTCGTCGACATAGATCTCGTAGCGGGTGTCGGCGGCGTTGTGCTCGAGCCTGGTCGTCATGATCGGATCAACTTCGTTCCGCGCGGGAATGTTCCCGCGCGGTCAGAGGATGGCGCCGGGGTTGAGGATGCCGTGCGGGTCGAGGGCGTCCTTGATGCGGCGGGTCAGGGCGATGACGTCGGGGCCGAGCTGGTCCGGGAGCCAGGCCTTCTTCAGGCGGCCGACGCCGTGTTCGCCGGTGATGGTGCCGCCGAGCGCGATGGCCAGATCCATGATCTCGCCGAAGGCCTGGTGGGCGCGTGCGGTGTTCTCGGGGTCGGTGGGGTCGTGGACGATCAGGGGGTGGGTGTTGCCGTCGCCCGCGTGCGCGATGACCGAGACGGTGACCTCGTTGTGGGCGGCGATGGCGGCGATGCCGGAGACCAGGTCGCCGAGGCGGGGCAGCGGCACGCCGACATCCTCGAGCAGCAACGGACCGATCTTCTCCACAGCGGGGATCGCGTAGCGGCGGGCGGCGGTGAAGGCCTCGCCTTCTTCGGGGTCGTCGGTATGGAAAACCTCGGTGGCAGCGGCTTTCTCGCAGGCGCGCGCCATCATTTCGGCCTCCCGCGCGGCGAATTCGCCGGGCGCGTCCGAGCGCGCCACCAGTAATGCGGCGGCGTCGCGGTCCAGCCCCATGCGCAATTCGTCCTCGACCGCATTGATGGCGACCCGGTCCATGAATTCCAGCATGGCCGGCCGCAGCGCGCCGGTGATCGCGAGAATGGCTTCGGTCGCCGAGTCCAGCGTGGCGAAGCTCGCGACCACGGTGGTCTGGCGTGGCTGGGCGGGCAGCAGGCGCAAGGTGAGCTCGGTGATGATGCCGAGGGTCCCCTCGCTGCCGACGAACAATTTCGTCAGCGACAATCCGGCCGAATCCTTCAGACGCGGGCCGCCGAGGCGCACCGGCGTGCCGTCGGCCAGCACCACCTCCATGCCGAGCACGTAGTCGGTGGTCACGCCGTATTTCACGCAGCACAGCCCGCCCGCGTTGGTGGCCGCGTTGCCGCCGATCGAGCAGATCTCGAAGGAGGACGGGTCGGGCGGGTACCACAGGCCGTGTTCGGCGGCAGCCCGCTTGACCTCGGCATTGAGCAGCCCGGGCTGGACCACGGCGGTCCTGGTCACCGGATCGACGGTGATGGCGCGCATCTTCTCGGTGCTCAGCACCAGCCCGCCGTCCAGGGCGGTCGCGCCGCCGGACAGCCCCGTCCCGGCCCCGCGCGGCACCACCGGAACGCGGTGTTCGTGCGCCCAGCGCAGGGTCGCGATCACGTCGGCGGTGCTGTGCGCGCGCACGAGGGCCACCGGTTGCCCGGCGGCCGGATCCTTCGCCCAGTCCTGCCGGTAGGCTGCCAGCAGATCGCGATCGGTGTGCAAGGCGCCGTCGGACAGCGCGGCCGCGAGCTCGTGCAGATCCACACCGTCACGCTACCCCGGACGGTGCGGTGTTCCGGGTGGATTTCGACAGCGTGAATTTCGCCGCACCGAGTGGTTTTTCGTTCGTGCCCGGGAAACAATTCGTACAGGAACGGGCGTCGCAGGCAGAACAAGGGAGGGTTCGAACATGCGTACCGAAGGACCGGACGCCCACGATCTCGTGGCCGCCACATTCGCCGAGGAATTCGGCGACACCGAATTCGGTGAGCAGGCCGTCGATCTGGACGCGCTGCGCCGTATCCACAGCGGAGATTTCACCCGGTGGTCGGCAGCGCTGGAGAATTCCGGACTGTTCGACAAACAGGCATTGGAACGGATCGTGAGCCGCTGGCGCGAGCATCCGGAGTCGCTGATCGCCGCGCTGCTGGCCGACGCCGACGACGTGACCCGCCGCCGCTGGCGGATGGCCTGGTCGGGGCTGGACCGCCCGGAGCCGCTGAGCCGGATCGGCTGACGACGGATCGAGGACCCACCCGCTCGCCCCGCGGTCGGGCGACGCGGAACTGGCCCCTGATGCTGACGCGGAACTGGCCCCTGATGCTGCGGACGCCGGCTCAGCGCAGGTATTCGACCGACGCGCCGTCGACGACGACGACTTCGTCGTCGTTCAGCGCCCAGTGCGGAACTCCACCCGAGCGGTACTCCGCCGCCAGACGGGCGCTCGATCCGTCCGGATCGGTCGGCGAATCCACGTGCGGCACGATGCGCCGGTCGACCAGGCCGAGCCCGTCCCACCGCGCCTCGACGCCACAGGTGGGCGCCACCTCGTCCGGATCGTCCATCGACTCGATGCCGTGCAGATCGGGAGTCAGCAGGCAGGCCCCGGCGCTGTAGCCGGCGTAGACCAGAGCGTCCTCGGCCAACAGCGCGGGCAGCACCCGATCCGCGCCGCTGCGGGCGAACTGCGCACGCAGCACGAAGGTGTTGCCACCACGCACCCACACCATCGGGAATCCGCGCAGCGCCGCGTCCAACTCCTCGGGCTTGCCCACGTAATCGCGCAGGTCGAGCACTTCCGGGGAGTAGCCGTGGCGGCGCAGCGGGACCAGGTCGCTGGTGACCGCCGACTGCCAGGCGGCGGGCCAGGCATCGCAGGCGTTCGGGATCACCGCCACCCGGCCGGGCTCGTCGGCCAGCCGGGCGAGCCGGTCGGCATGCCTGCCGAATCGATAGGAAGCCAGGAACAAGCGCACGGCGGCGGCGATCAGATCGTGAAGGCCAGATTGCGGACCAGCTGCAGCCCGAGTTTCTCCTCGCCCGCGAAATCGATCTCGCCGAGGTGGTCCTCGAGCGGCGTGCGGCCGCCACCCAGGCGGACGAAAAGCCCGGAGTCCAGGGTGATTTCGACGGTGGGCGGCTCGGCGAAGCTGTCCACGTAACCGGCCCGCTCGGCGACTTCGATGCGCTGGGTGCGCGCGAGTTCGCCGGTGAGCACGAACTCCACCCGGGAACCGGCCGGGGCCTTGCCGAGCTTGGCCACCACGCGGGGGATCGAGCCCGCGAACTCGGTGAAGGCCCGCTCGCCGCGCGCACCGCCCTCGGCGACCTTCAGGCCCAGCGAGTCGGCGATATCGAGTTCGTGGAACCAACAGTCGAACAGGCGCACCCGCATGAACCGGCCGTAGGGGACCTGGCCGATGGGGGAGAAGGTCGGGGCGGCCCATTCCTCGTCGGTCATCGCGGCCAGCGCGGCGCGGCGGCGGTCGGTGACATCGCGGTAGAGCGCGAGCAGCCGGGCGCCGGGCAGCGAGCGCAGCCGGTCGATCCAGATCTCGTTGAGCACGGCGGTCTCGTTGCGCACGTGCGGCAGTTCGCGCACATCGGTCTTGGGGCGCTCGGGATCGTGCGCGGGCGGTTTCTCACCCAGCAGCCAGGACTCGGTGCCGACCACATGGGCGACGATGTCGAAAACCGTCCAGCCGGGCAGGATCGACGGTGTCCGCCAACCGTTCTCGTCCAGGCCGGCGACCAGCTCGTCGATGGCCTGCCATTGCTCGGACAGCAGGGCGGTGAGCTCGCCCTTGTCCAGGGTGGGATCGTCGGCCGGCGAATGCTTGGAGTCGCTCAACGCTGGGTTCCTTCCTCGAGTGCTGCCAGGCCCGCCCGGATCGCGGCGGCGGTGGATTCGGGATCGTGCGGCCTGCGCAACAACAGTCCTTTGACGAGGCCGAGTTTGTCGCCCTTGTGGCGGGGGATCACGTGCAGGTGGACGTGACCGACGGTCTGGAAGGCCGCGCGCCCGTCGTTGACCACCAGATGCGCGCCGTCCGAGGCCAGCCCGCCGTGGCGCACGGCCAGGGCCAGGCGGTGCCCCGCGCGGAACATGGTCGCGCCCAGATCCGGGTCCAGATCGGGCAGTTCGGTGGCGTGCCGCTTGGGGACCACCAGGGTGTGCCCGCGCGTGATGGGCCGGATGTCGAGAAAGGCGCACAAGGTCTCGTCCTCGTAGACCTTGGTGGCAGGCGCGGTCCCGGCCACGATGCCGCAGAAAACGCAGTCGTTCACACTGGCGACCCTACGGTGTGCGGGCCCTGCGGGACAGTCCGCCGCAGGTACGGGCGTCGAAGACCATACTGCAGGACGAGCTTCGAGCCCCGGTGTGACGGGCATCTCAGCTAGGCTCACCGTCGGCCGGGTATGGTTGCGAAAATCTCAGGCGAAGTTACTTGCGGGTAACTTCGGCCGGAGGTCACTCGGTGGTTCCGGCCACCACGAGCAGGAAGTCTGACAAGTGGAGACAACGCAAAACGTGGGCGATTCGTCCCCGCGCGGAGCGCGTGTCGGAGTCGTTCGCGAGACCAACGCGGGCGAACGACGTGTCGCATTGGTACCCAAGATCATTCCGTCCCTGGTCAAGCAGGGCGTGGAGGTGGTCGTGGAGGCCGGCGCCGGACACGGAGCGCTCATTCCGGACGAAGCTTTCGTCGCCGCAGGCGCGGTCATCGGTGATCCGTGGTCGGCCGACGTCGTGGTGAAGGTCGCGCCGCCGGGCGACGCCGAAGTGGCGAAGCTGTCGAAGGGCCAGACCCTCATCGGCTTCCTCGCCCCGCGCAACGCCGAGAACCAGATCGAGGCGCTGAAAAGCGCGGGCGTGCAGGCATTCGCCGTGGAGGCGATCCCGCGCATCTCGCGCGCACAGGTCATGGACGCGCTGTCCTCGCAGGCGAACGTGGCCGGCTACAAGGCCGTGCTGCTGGCCGCCTCGGAATCGACGCGCTTCTTCCCCATGCTCACCACCGCCGCGGGCACCGTGAAGCCGGCCACCGTGCTGGTGCTCGGCGTCGGTGTCGCGGGCCTGCAGGCGCTGGCCACGGCCAAGCGGCTCGGTGGCCGCACCACGGGGTACGACGTGCGTCCCGAGGTCGCCGACCAGGTTCGCTCGGTCGGCGCCCAGTGGCTCGATCTCGGCATCGACGCCGCCGGTGAGGGCGGCTACGCCCGCGAACTCACCGAGGACGAGAAGGCCCAGCAGCAGAAAGCGCTCGAAGACGCCATCAAGGGCTTCGACGTGGTCATCACCACCGCGCTGGTACCGGGCAGGCCCGCGCCGCGCCTGGTCACCGCCGCCGCCGTCGAGGGCATGAAGCCCGGCAGCGTCATCGTCGACCTGGCCGGTGAGACCGGCGGCAACTGCGAGCTCACCGAGCCGGGACAGACGGTCGTCAAGCACGACGTCACCATCGCCTCGCCGCTGAACCTGCCCGCCACCATGCCCGAGCACGCCAGCGAGCTGTACTCCAAGAACATCGCGGCGCTGCTGGAACTGATGCTGGTCGACGGCAAGCTCGCGCCCGACTTCAGCGACCAGGTGCTCGCGGATTCCTGTGTCACACGTGAGGTGGACGCCTGATGTATACCGAACTGCTGGCCAATATCGCGATCCTGGTGCTGTCCGGGTTCGTCGGTTTCGCCGTCATCTCGAAGGTGCCCAACACCCTGCACACCCCGCTGATGTCGGGCACCAATGCCATCCACGGCATCGTCGTGCTCGGCGCGCTGGTGACGCTGGGCAAGATGGAGGATCCGTCCATCGGCATCCAGATCATCCTGTTCGTCGCCCTGGTCTTCGGCACCCTGAACGTGGTCGGCGGCTTCGTGGTCACCGACCGCATGCTCGGCATGTTCAAGGGCAAGAAGCCGGTCGAGCAGAAGGCAGGCGAGTAAGCCATGGACAATCTGGTCAACATTCTCTACATCATCGCGTTCGCGATGTTCATCTACGGTCTGATGGGGCTGACCGGCCCGAAGACCGCCGTGCGCGGCAACTGGATCGCCGCCGCGGGCATGGGCGTCGCCGTCGTGGCCACCCTGATCTCCATCCGCGAGACCAGCAACTGGATCCTCATCGTCGCGGGCCTAGTGGTCGGCGTCGCGCTCGGCGTGCCGCCGGCCAAGTTCACCAAGATGACCGAGATGCCGCAGCTGGTCGCGGCGTTCAACGGCGTCGGCGGCGGCACGGTCGCGCTCATCGCGTGGGCCGAGTTCCTCGACACCAGCGGCTTCTCGAACTTCAAGCACGGCGAGGAGCCGACTGTCCACATCATCGTGGGCTCGCTGTTCGCGGCGATCATCGGCTCGATCTCGTTCTGGGGCTCGTTGATCGCCTTCGGCAAGCTGCAGGAGATCCTGCCCGGCCGCCCGCTCGGCGTCGGCAGGCTGCAGCAGCCGCTGAACCTGCTGCTGGCGCTCGGGTCCGTCGTGGCCGCTGTTGTCATCGGCGTGCAGGCGGGCGACGGCGGCGCGGCCCGGTGGTGGATGCTGCTGCTGCTGGTCGTCGCGGGCGTGCTCGGCCTGATGGTCGTGCTGCCCATCGGCGGCGCGGACATGCCCGTGGTGATCTCGCTGCTCAACGCGCTGACCGGCCTGTCGGCGGCGGCCGCGGGCCTGGCGCTGAACAACACCGCCATGATCGTGGCGGGCATGATCGTCGGCGCGTCCGGCACCATCCTGACCAACCTCATGGCCAAGGCCATGAACCGTTCCATCCCGGCGATCGTCGCGGGCGGCTTCGGTGGCGGCGGCGCGGTCGCCGGTGGCGGCGGCTCGGGCGAGCAGAAGCAGGCCAAGGCCACCTCGGCCGCCGACGCCGCGATCCAGATGGCCTACGCCAACCAGGTCATCGTGGTTCCCGGCTACGGCATGGCCGTGGCCCAGGCCCAGCACGCGGTCAAGGAGATGGCGGCGCTGCTGGAGGCCAAGGGCGTGGAGGTCAAGTACGCGATCCACCCGGTCGCCGGTCGTATGCCCGGCCACATGAACGTGCTGCTGGCCGAGGCCGAGGTCTCCTACGACGCCATGAAGGAGATGGACGACGTCAACGGCGAGTTCTCGCGCACCGACGTCGCCCTGGTCATCGGCGCCAACGACGTCACCAATCCGGCGGCGCGCGAGGACGCGTCGAGTCCGATCTACGGCATGCCGGTGCTCAACGTCGATCAGGCCAAGAGCGTCATCGTGCTCAAGCGTTCGATGAACTCCGGTTTCGCCGGCATCGACAACCCGCTGTTCTACGCCGATCACACCTCGATGCTGTTCGGCGACGCCAAGAAGTCCGTCGGTGCGGTCACCGAGGAGCTGAAGGCGCTCTAGGGCAACGGGTTCGCCCGCGACCCCGGTCCTCCCGTTCGGCGGGACGGCCGGGGTTTCGCGTCTGCGGGCTCAGCCGCCGAGGGCGCGCTTGCGTTCTTCGACGGCGTCGACGGCCTCGGACAGACTCACACCCCGATGGATCGCGCGGTAGGCCTTGACCGCCTCGATCTTCTTGCCCATCAGCAGCAGCGAGTCGACTTCGCCCATCTCCTGTGTGCGGAGCAGCGGGCGGACATCGGGGCTCGTCGGCTCGATGCCGAGGTGTTCGATGATCAGATCCAGTTTGCGCTCGACGCGGGCCAGCCTGCGCTCGAGTTTGCCGTTGCCGAACATATCGGCGACCATACCGACGCGCCGGATCTCGTGCCGGGACTACGCGCAGGCGGTTCGCCGCGGGGCCACCACCCCGGCCGACAGCGCACAGACCACCACCGCCACCAGCGGCACCACCAGCGCGACGGTCAGCGGGACGAATTCGGTCAGCCCGCCGATCAGCGCGGGTCCGGCGAGCAGCCCGACGTAGCCGAGCGCGAACACCCGCGACATGTCCGTCGCCGCCGTCGCCGAACCCAGATTCCCGGCGGCGGTGAAGATCTGCGGGATGCTGCCGGACAGCCCGAGGCCGCACAGCGCCCAGCCGGTCAGGGTCGACGGCGTCCACGTCGAGACCATGATCGTGGTCAGGCCCAGGGCTGCCAGCAGCATGCCGTAGCGGACCACCGCGACCGGCCCGAACGCGCCGCTCACCCGATCGGCGATCAGCCGCCCGCCGGTCATGGTGACCGAGAAGGCGGCGAAGGCCAGTGCGGCGGTGGCGTCGTCGACATCGAGGCGTTCGCGCATCTGCAGGGTGCTCCAGTCGGCGGCGACGCCCTCGGTGAGCAGTACCGCGAAGGCGATCACGGCCAGCGCCAGCACTTTTCGGCCGTGCTGCGCGCGCGTTCGCTGCGCGCCGGGAGCATCGGCGGGCGGCACCCGGTGCGGTCCCGGCAGCGCACCTTCGCCCACGGACGTGACCGAATCCGGTGGCGACCAGACGTCCGCGGTCGCGGGTGTCGCAGGATGCTGAGCCGGGGCTGTAGAGCCGGCGGGGGACGAGGCCGCTGCGGATATCGCCGCGCCGTCCGAGTCGGTGAGCAGTCGCGGCACGCACAGCGCCACGAACGCCAGACCGGCGACGCAGGCCAGCGTGAGAGTCATCGGCGGATCGAGGCCCGCCCGCAGAGCCGCCGCGCCCAGCAGCGACCCGAGCAGCCCGCCGCCGGAGAACAGCGCATGGAAAGCCGACATGATCGGCCGGCGATATGCGCGCTCGACCTGCACCGCCTGCGCGTTCATCGACACGTCCAGCGCGCCGTTGCCGAAACCGAAGCAGGCCAGCGCGATTCCCAGCTGAACCGGGCCCGTCGCCAGGCCGGGGCCGATCACGGCGAGCGAGGCGATCGAGGCCGCCCCGGCCACCAGCGCGCGGCTGCCGAACCGGTCGGCCAGCGGTCCGGCCAGCCGCATGCCGACGATGCCCGCGCCCGCCATGAGCAGGATGAACATGCCGAGCGCGGAATTCGAGACGCCGGTGCGATCGGTGACGGCGGGAATGTGCACCACCCACATGGCCAGCAGGAAGCCGTTCACGCCGAAGACGGTGAACACGGCCGCACGCGCGAGCCGCAGCCCGGCGCCCGGGCGCGCTGTGTCCTGGAAGCCTCCCCGCATCACTTCGACGGTACCGAGGGCGAGGCCGTCGGTCGACGGTTACGCGCTCGGCTATCGTCGGCCGGGTGACACAGCCGTATCCCGTGCTCTGGCCGATGCCGACCCGCTGGGCGGACAACGACCACTACGGACACGTGAACAACGTGACCTACTACTCGTACTTCGACACCGCGGTCAACGGGTGGCTGATGCAGGCCACCGGCACCGACATCCGGGAACTGCCCGCGCTCGGCGTGGTCGCGCAGACCTCCTGCCAGTTCACCGGCTCGGTGAGCTTCCCCGACCAGCTGCGGGTCGGCCTGCGGGTCTCGCGGCTGGGACGCTCCAGCATCACCTACGACCTGGCGATCTTCAAGGAGGCCGGCGAGGAGCTGGAGTTGTCGGCCACCGGCACCTTCGTGCACGTCTACGTCGACGCCGAAACCCGGCGGCCGATCGAGATCCCCGAGGTGATCCGGGCCGCGGCGGCCGAGATCGCTACCGAGTGACCTCGCCGAGCAGCGCGGACTGGAATCGCCGCATCCCGGCGAGCCAACGGTCGTAGTCCGCGCCCTTGCGCCGGTACATCTCCAGCACTTCCGGGTGCGGCAGGATGAGGAACTGCTCGGCCTCGACGCCCGCCACGATCACCTCCGCGACCTCCTCGGTGCCGAGTACGGCCCCCGCGCTGGTGACCGCCTTGATCGCCAGCGCGGAGGCCTCCTCGTCGCCGGGCACCAGATCGCCCTGCAGCAGCCTGGTGTCCACACCCATCGGGCACACGCAGCTCACCCGAACGCCCTGATCGCCGTAGGTCACCGACAGCCACTCGGCGAACCCGACGGCGGCGTGCTTGGTCACCGAATACGGCGCCGAGCCGAGCTGGGTGAGCAGTCCCGCGGCCGAGGCGGTGGAGACGAAATAACCGCCGCCGCGCTCCACCCAGCCTGGCACCAGCAGCCGTGCGGCCCGCACATGAGCGAGCACATTGACCTCCAGCGCGGCCGACCACTGCTCGTCGGTGCTGTCCAAGCCGGGGCCGCCGCCGATGCCCGCATTGGCGAAATACATGTCCACCGGCCCGAATTCGGTGCTCGCCCGTTCGATGAGCGCGCGGATCAGCCGCTCGTCGGCCACATCGCCGGCCAGTGCGATCGCGTTCGGCCCGATCGACTCGGCGACGTGCACCACCGCGGCTCCGTCGAGATCGGCGACGACGACCTTCGCCCCACCGGCGGCGAGCCGGTGCGCCAGCGCCGCTCCGATTCCGCCGCCCGCGCCCGTCACGATGGCCACCTTGCCCGCAATATCCATTACCGCAGGGTAGCGGCGCGGCGGTCAGCTCGTCCCGCCGAGGCGTTCCAGCAGCGGTGCGGTGCGCGGGCCGACCAGTTCGCGCATCACCAGCGCCATATCGGTGCGTTCCACGCCGGGGATCTGCAGGATCTCCTCGGCGAGCCGGTAGAGGTCCTCGGCGTCACGCGCCACGATCCGCACCGTCAGATCGATGCGCCCGGTCATGCCACAGACCTCGGTGACCTCGGGGATCTCGGCCAGCGCGGCCACGATCGGCTCCAGGCGATGCTGATCGAGCACCACGGAGACGAAGGCCGCCAGCGGATAGCCCAGTGTGCGCGGCCGCACGCGGCGTTCGATGCCGGCGAGCACGCCATTGGCCTCCCAGCGCGCCAGCCGGGCCTGCACGGTGTTGCGGGACAGGCCGAGCCGGGTGGCCAACTCGACGCCGGTGGCGCGCGGGTTCTCGATCAGTGCCAGCAGCATGCGGGCATCGGTCGCGTCGATGGTCGCCTCGACCTCGTCCGGACTGGTCATGCGACGCAGTATGACACCGTTCGGTCGGTGTTAATTGCGCATTGTGCACAATCTCGTATCGCTCACTTGCGCATCCCGCCAAAAGGTGGATGCTGTGAGGTAAACCACAACTGTGTGGCAGGCCCACAAGGCCGTGAGCGCAGGAGGCGATACCCATGCCCCACAAGGCCCAATCGCACCTTTCCGGCAAACCCGAGTATCCGGTGCAACTCGTCCAGCCCGACGGTGCCAGGGTGCTCGATCGCGAACACGCCGCGCTGGTCGCCGATATCGGCCCCGCCCAGCTGCGCGAGCTCTACACCGACATGGTGATCGCCCGCCGGATCGACCTCGAGGCCACCGCGCTGCAACGCCAGGGCCAGCTCGGCCTGTGGCCGCCACTGCTCGGCCAGGAGGCCGCCCAGGTCGGCTCGGCCCGCGCACTGCACCCCGACGACTACGTCTTCTGCAGCTACCGCGAGACCGCCGTCGCCCTCTGCCGCGGCGTGCCGCCCGAGCTGCTCACCCGTATGTGGCGCGGCGTCGCGCACCACTGCTGGGATCCCGCGGCGGTGGGCATGACCAACCCGAACATCATCGTGGGCTCACAGGGTTTGCACGCCACCGGTTACGCCTACGCCGCCCAGCTCGACGGCGCCGAGATCGCCACCATCGCCTACTTCGGCGACGGCGCGAGCAGCCAGGGCGATATCGCCGAAGCGCTCGGCTTCGCCGCGAGCTGGACCGCACCGGTCGTGTTCTTCTGCCAGAACAACCACTGGGCGATCAGCGCCCCGGTCCGGGTGCAGAGCGCCACCCCGATCGCCCGCCGCGCCTACGGCTACGGCATGCCCGGCGTCCAGGTCGACGGCAACGATGTACTCGCCGTCCTCGCCGTCACGCGGCAGGCGGTGGCCCGCGCCCGTGCCGGCGGCGGCCCGTCGTTCATCGAAGCGCTCACCTACCGCATGGGTCCGCACACCACCGCCGACGACCCGACCCGCTACCGCGCCGCCGCCGAGACCGAGCAGTGGGCCCGCCGCGACCCGATCGACCGGCTGCGCAGGCTGCTGCAGCGGGAGTCGTCGTGGGACGACCGGTTCGACGCCGAGGTCACCGAACGCGCCGACACCGCCGCCGCCGACCTGCGCCGCGCCACCCTGACCATGCCCGACCCGGACCCCTCGGCCCTGTTCGAGCACGTCTACGCCGAGCCGCACCCGCTGATCGAACAACAGCGACGTGAGTTCGCCCGATCCGAAGGAGCCCCGTCATGACCACCACCACCACCTTCGCGGGCGCCCTGAACACGGCGATGCGGCGGTCGCTGGAAACAGATCCCGCGGTCGTGCTGATGGGCGAGGACATCGGCAGGCTGGGCGGGGTGTTCCGGGTGACCGACACGCTGCAGAAGGATTTCGGGCAGCACCGGGTCATCGACACCCCGCTGGCCGAATCCGGCATCATCGGCACGGCCTTCGGCATGGCATTGCGCGGCTACCGCCCGGTGTGCGAAATCCAATTCGACGGCTTCGTCTACCCGGCTTTCGACCAGATCGTCTCCCAGGTCGCCAAGATCCACTACCGCACCGGCGGAAAGGTCGGCGCGCCGTTGACGATCCGCATCCCGTTCGGTGGCGGCATCGGCTCGGTCGAGCACCATTCCGAATCACCGGAGGCGTATTTCACCCACACCGCGGGCCTGCGGGTGGTCTCGCCGAGCACCCCCGCCGACGCCTATCACATGCTGCGCCAGGCGATCGCCGCCCCGGATCCGGTGATCTTCTTCGAACCCAAGCGCCGCTACTGGGACAAGGCCGACGTCGACTTCGACGCCGAGCCCGACCTGCCGCTGCACAAGGCGCGCATCTGCCGCACCGGCACCGATATCACGGTCGTCGCCTACGGCGGCACCGTGGCCACGGCGCTGGCGGCCGCCGGGATCGCCGCCGGGGAAGGCCGGTCCGTCGAGGTGATCGACCTGCGCAGTCTCGCCCCGCTCGACATCGACACCATCGCCGAATCCGTCTGCCGCACCGGCCGCCTGGTGATCACCCACGAGGCCCCCGTCTTCGGCGGCCTCGGAGCGGAGATCGCCGCCCGCGTCACCGAGCAGTGCTTCTACCACCTGGAAGCCCCGGTCCAGCGGGTCGGCGGCTACGACATCCCCTATCCGCCCGCCAAACTGGAGAAGTACCACCTGCCCGATCCGGACCGCATCCTCGACGCGGTCGACCGCTCGCTCGCGGCCTGAGGCCTTCCCACCCGGCTCTGTCCCTCCGATGCGGAAGAGGTGATCTGTGCACGACGACGGCGCCATCCTGGAATTCCGGCTGCCCGACCTGGGGGAGGGCCTCGCCGACGCGGAGCTGGTCTCCTGGTCGGTGGAGGTCGGCGACCACGTGGACCTCAACCAGGTCATCGCGGAGGTCGAGACGGCCAAAGCCGTTGTCGCCCTGCCCTGCCCGTATGCCGGAACGGTCGCCGAACTGGTGGCCGAGCCGGGCGAGACGATTCCGGTGGGCGCGACCCTGATCCGGGTCCGGGACGAGGGGGCGAACGAACACCTCCCGGAGGCGCACGGCGATTCCGACGACAGGTCCGTCGCCGGCGCGACCCGGGCCACCGCCGAGGGGCTGCCGGGAGCGGGTGGTGCGGCGGCCCGAAGCGCTGTCGATGCCGATCACGCGGCGGTGAGCGACACGGATTCGGCCGCCGAGGGCACCGCGAACGGTGATGGACCCGCCGACGGCCGGAACTCGGTGCTCGTCGGCTACGGGCCGCAGGACGGATTCCGTTCGCGCAGGCGGGGGCCGACGGGGCGAGTCGCCTCCGAGGAGCGCGCGCCGGGCGGCCGGGTGCCGGTTGTCGAGGACGGGACGCAGGGCGGCGGCCAGGCGCCGGCTGCCGAGCAAGTTGCGCCCGCAGGCGGTCGGGTGCGGGCTGTGCCGGCTGCCCGGCGGCTGGCGAAGGAGCTGGGGGTCGACCTCGGCCGGATCGCCGGATCGGGCCCGGACGGTGCGGTCACCGCCGCCGATGTCCGCGCGGCCGCCGCCGTGCCCACCGCTGCGGCGGGCAGGGCAGCCACCGTGGCGCAGGCGGGGGAGCAGGAGCCCGGCAGCGGGGAGATCCGCACTCCGGTGACGGGCGTGCGCAAACGCACCGCCGCCGCGATGGTCACCAGCGCGACCACCATCCCGCAGGCGAGCACCTCCCTCACCGTCGATTGCACCGCGACCGTGGAGGCGGTCGAGCACCTGCGTGCCACGCCGTCGTTCACCGGCCTGTCGCTCACCCCGTTGACCTTCCTAGCCAGGGCAGTGCTCGTCGCGCTCGCCGAATACCCCGCCGTCAACGCGCATTTCGACGAGCAGGCGCAGCAGATCGTCACCAAGAAATACGTCAACCTGGGTATCGCCGCCGCCACCGAGCGTGGCCTGCTCGTCCCGAATGTCAAACAGGCGCAGACGATGAGCGTGCGTACGCTCTGCGAGGCGCTCGGCCGGTGTGTCGAGGCGGCGCGGTCGGGCACCGCCACCCCCGCCGATCTGACAGGCGGCACCTTCACCCTCAGCAATGTCGGCGTCTTCGGTGTCGATGCCGGGACTCCGCTGGTCAACCCCGGTGAGGCGGCGATCCTCTGCCTCGGGACCATCGCCCGGCGGCCCTGGGTCGTCGAGGGGGAACTCGCGATCCGCCGGCTCACCACGCTGACCATGAGCTTCGATCACCGGCTCGTCGACGGCGAACTCGCCGCGCGCTTCCTCGCCACGGTCGGCGCGCTGCTGACCGACCCGCTCACGCTGCTCAGCCGGTGACCCGGGCAGCTGTCGGGCGCGTTCGGCATCGTGTCCGCCCGGCGGTGCGTATGGTGTTCGGGTCGGGCGCGCACAGGCGACGGGAGCACACAGTGAGCGCGGTACTGGTCGGTGTCGACGAACTTCGGGAAGCGCTGTCGGACAAGCGGGTTCGACTACTCGATGTCCGCTGGGCGCACGGTGATCCGGACGGCCCGCAGCACTATCTCGCCGGGCACATCCCCGGCGCGGTCTTCGTGGATCTGGAGACCGAACTGGCCGCTCCGCCGTCCCCGGCCGCCGGGCGGCATCCGCTGCCGAAGGTGGCGGTCCTGGAGCGATGCGCACGCAGCTGGGGGGTGTGCGACGGCGATCCGGTGGTGGTCTACGACGCGAGCGGCGGCACCGCGGCCGCGCGCGCCTGGTGGCTGTTGCGCTGGGCAGGCATCGCCGACGTGCGCCTGCTCGACGGCGGTCTGCCCGCCTGGACGGCCGCGGGCTACGAACTGTCGACCGGCGTCGAACCCGATCCCGCGCCCGGCGACGTGCGCTTCACCGGTGGATTGCTGCCCGTGATCGACGCGCGCGGGGCGGCCCGCTGGCACGGCACCCTGCTCGATGCCCGGCCCGCCGAACGTTTCCGCGGCGACGTCGAACCGCTCGACCCGCGCGCCGGTCACATTCCCGGCGCGATCAGCGCGCCTGCCGCCGAAAACCTGGACGAGACAGGCTGTTTCCGCGATCCCTCGTGGCTGCGGGACCGGTTCACCGGGCTCGGCGCGGGCCCCATCGCCGTCTACTGCGGTTCCGGGGTCACCGCCACCCACCAGATCGCGGCCCTGGCCGTCGCGGGCATCGACGCCGCGCTCTACCCGGGCTCGTGGTCGCAGTGGTCCCACGACGCGCGACGCCCGGTGGCCACCGGCGCCTGACCACCCGTTCGCCGGCCTCGTCGACTACGGCTACGCGGGCACGACCACGCCCCGGGTGGCCGAGCGCGCGCGGCCTCTCGCTCGCTCGCGTTCGGGCGGGCCGACGACGATCTCGGCCACGGCGTCTCGGCCTCGGTGGAGAACGGATCGGCACCGGGTTCGCGGTCACGGGCAGTCGCGCGCGATGTCGTGGAGAACGGCATTGTCGGCGGCGGTGACCGGCAAGTCGTAGGCCACCGCCACGGTCAGGTATTTCCCCGCGTAGAAGCAGTGGTTCTCGGCGCGCGGCGGCAGCCAGTCCGCCGGTGTGCCGTCGCTCTTCGCCTGATTGGCGGCGGTCGTGGTGGCCAGCAGGTTCGTCACCGTGTCGTTGGCGAAGCGAATCCGTTTGTCCGGCGGCCAGTTCGATGCCCCCAGGTCCCACGCGGCCGCCAGCGGATAGACGTGGTCGATCTGGACCCGGCCCGCCTCCTCCTTCCTGAACTCGACCCGATCCCCGGTGTAGGGATCGATGAGCACGCCTGCCACGACCACGCAGTCGCGGGTCCCCGCCCGGAACCGCACCTGCGTCAACTGCGCAGCCAGCACGTCGTTGCGGGTGTCGCACCCGTCGTGTCCGTCCGGGCCGTCGTGGTCGTCGCTCCAGGCGGACCCGAACACGCATCCCTCACCCTTCCCGCACCCTCGCTGGTATCCGCCGGGCCGCGCGCGGTCGGCCACCACCCGAACCCGGTCCAGCAGCCCCTGCACCTGTGCCCGCGTCGGGCTGCCCGGCGCGGGCTGCACGCCTCCGATCCCCAGTTCGCCGCATCCGGCAGCCACCAGCGCAACCGCGATCAGCACCGCCCAGCAGCCGATCAGGCGCCTGCTCACCCCGTCTCCGCGCACCCCACAACTCCTACTCGCTTCCGGCGGCATCCGGGCCACGCGAGGCCGCGGGATTGTGGATTTCCGGTAGTCCACACCGAGCGGCGAGCCCATCCGGCGGGTGCCGGCCGCGGCCTCGGTGATCGGGTGCCCGGCAGGCCGGTGACGGCTCAGCGCGCCGGGCCCTGCGGCGGGTAGAGCTCCCGGAACGTCTCCCGTATCCGCAGCGCGCGCGTCGAATCCACCCGCTCGATGCCGTCGACCACCTCGTCGAGCCGCCAGAAGGCCGAGGGGACCAGCTGCCCGGAAGCGACCGCCGCCAGCGTGGTCTCCGCGGCCTCGTCGGCCCTGCCCGCGGCCAGCAGCGCCAGCCCCAGATCGAGCCGGGCCGTGGCGAGTCTGCGAGGACGCGGTTTCTCGGCCTCCTGCAGATCGGAGATCACCTGCCTGGCAAACGATTCGGCGGCGGGATCGCCGAGCCAGGCCAGAATGGTGGCCATGTACGCGTCGGACTTGGCCGGGTCGAACCGGAAGTGGTGTTCGACGCCTTCCAGGTCGCCGATACCGGAGACGAGCCGGGCCAGGGCGCGCAAGGCGGTGTAGGCCCCGTCGCGGTTGCCCATCCGCGCCAGCGCCCGGCCTTCCTGCGCGGTGGCCTGGATGAAGGCCGTACTGTCGCGCGGGGCGACGTGCTGGGCGACCTGCGAGGCCGTCGCCGCGACGGTGAAGTCGCCGTCGGTGAGCTGTTGCCAGGCCATGGTCTGCATCGACCAAGCGGTGAGCTCGGAATGTTCGGCCTCCAAGGAGATGTCCCGGGCGATGCGCACCCGCTGCCGCGCGGCGAGATGATGGCCGAGATCGACGTGACAGGCCGCCGCGAGCAGGGAGAACCAGCCCAGGGTGAGCATCAGCCTGCGGTGCTCGCCCAGTGTCTTCCTGCGATCGAGCATCGCCCGGGCGACGCGCATGCTGGTCAGCGCCCACTCCAGCACGGCCGACGGCGCGGTGGCCGGATAGGCGATGGCCAGATCGTCGATCGAGTAGTCCAGGTAACCGAGCACCCCGTCCGGGATGTCGGTCGCGTTGATCCGCTCGATCCACGCCTCGACGGAGGGATCGTCGTCGGCGGCGTCCCGCCGCAACGCATCCGGTCCGAGCACGTCCTCGTAGCCGAGGACCAATCGTGGGGTGACCGGCCGTTTGCCGGTCTCCACCAGGCTCAGATAGGACGGCGTGAAATGGACGCGCGCGGCCATGAACCGCAGGCTGATCCCCGCCGCCACCCGTGCGGCCCGCAAGTGCTCACCGTCGTACAACCGCACCCCCCGAAAGAGTCGGCACCGAGTCCCGGAAAAGCTGTCAACACCGTTGTCAACACTTCTCGCCGCCATCGAGCCCTTTTCTCGTCCACGCTACTAGCGCAAGGCCCGGCCTCCGTCCGATCCCGGCGGTGGCCTTTCGACCAGTTGTCTCGATGCGGCGAAGGGGACGGAAAAACGGATGGTGGACGACCGGCCGAGTGCGATCGGCCTGATCCAGCGAAATCTGATGTGCGGAGCGGGGTTCGACCTCGAGGCGCTGGCGGCCCGGCACGGCCTGCGGCTGGCCTTCACGGTGCAGGCCGACGCTTCGCCGCTGGTGGTGGCGATGGCGGTGGCGCGGCATGTGGCGGAGTTCGAGGCGGTTGCTGTGGTGGTGCCGGGGTTCGAGCACGCCGACCCGGTACGGCACGTGGTGACCGATGTGGCGGCGTTGGTGACGCCGATGGCGGTGTATCCGAAGGGGTTCCGCTGGATCCCGCCGGACACGGAGGAGGAGCTGTGAAGAGCTGTGATGTGGTGCTGGTGATGCTGGTGCTCGGACTGGCCGGGCTGACGCTGGTGTGGCTGTGGCCATCCCGGTCGGAGATCGGCGAGCGCGCGGAGCGCGGGGACGAGGAGGACGCGGCCGAACGTGATGAGTGACGGCGCGCACGTACCGCACGACTCGGTCCCGGGTTTCGACGCCGCCGATCCGGTAAAGCCGTCGATGACGGATCCGGCGGCGCCGGTGACACCGGTGGCGTTGTAGCCGAATGTTTTTCGGGTGCCGTCGTCTCCTGAGGAGAGGAGAGGAGAGGCTGTGGAAGTGAGCGAGGTCGTGCTGATCGTGCTGGTGGTGGGGCTGGCCGTGCTGACGGTGGTGTGGTTCCATCCGCCCGGAGCCGACAGCGGGGATCGCGAGAGCGAGGAACGACCGAAAAACGTCGCCGAGCGCGAGTGACGGGCCGGGCCGACGAGGCGCTCCGCGGATCCGGTGCTGCCCCATTCGCGCCCGCTCGACCGGAAGCGAATCCGACCGAGCGGGCGCGGGCCTGCTCCGGCGTTCAGCCCAGCTGCGGGGTGACCTCGGCGGCGAACAGTTCCAGATGAGCCAGATCCGCCAGGTCCAGAATCTGCAGGTAGAGGCGGGTGATGCCGGTCTCGGCGCGATAGCGGCCGATGGCATCGACGACCTCGGCGGGAGTGCCCGCCAGACCGTTGCGCTTCAGCTCCTCGACCTCGCGGCCGATGGCGGCGGCGCGGCGGGCGACCTCGGCGTCGTCGCGGCCGAGGCACAGCACCTGGGCGGCCGAGCGGGTGATCTCACCCGGATTCCGGCCGATCGCCTCGGCCGCGTCGGTGACCCGCTCGAACTGGGCCGCCGCGGTGGCCGCGTCGGTGAAGGGCAGGTTGAATTCCTGCGCGAAGCGGGCGGCCAGCGCCGGGGTGCGCTTCTTCCCGCTGCCGCCGATGATCAGCGGCGGGCGCGGTGACTGCGCGGGTTTGGGCAGTGCCGGGCTGCCGCTCAGTTCGTAGTGCTTGCCCCGGTAGTCGAACGTGCTGCCGGTCGGGGTCTCCCACAGGCCGGTGATGATCTCCAACTGCTCGGTGAAGCGGTCGAAGCGTTCGCGGACCTCGGGCAGGGTGATGCCGTAAGCGGTGTGCTCGTCGTCGAACCAGCCCGCGCCGAAGCCGAAGTCGACACGTCCACCCGACATCTGGTCCACCTGCGCCACCGAGATGGCCAGCACGGACGGGTGCCGGAAGGTGGCCGAGGTCACCAGGGTGCCGAGCCGGATGCGGGAGGTCTCGCGGGCCAGGCCGGCCAGCGTGATCCAAGCGTCGGTCGGGCCGGGCAGACCCGAGGCATCGCCCATCTTCAGGAAGTGATCGGAGCGGAAGAAGGCGTCGTAACCGGCGTCTTCGGTGGTCTTGGCGACGCGCAGCAGGTCGTCGTAGCTCGCGCCTTGCTGGGGTTCGGTGAAGATGCGTAGGTCCACGTCGAACCACCGTAGTCCGGGAGTTGTCGCAGGCGCCTGATTGGATGGGTGGATGCTGCACGGACTGTGGTCACCGGGGTCGGGCCTGGTGCTGTGGACCGAGGGGGACGTGCCCGCGGAGTTGCCGGACCCGCTGGGTGCACTGCTGCGCGCGTCGCGGTGGCGGCATCGCACCCCGGCTCTCGTGCCCGGACCGGACGGCCCGGTCGCCGAGCAGGTGCGCGCGCACGCCCTGGTGCCGCACATGGCGGTCGCGGCGCTGCGGCAGCGGCTGCCCGCCACGGTGGTGTCCGGGGATCTGCGGTTCCTCGCGCGGGTCGCCGACGGTCTCGACCGCTGGGTGCGGGCCGGGCGGGTCGTGCCGGATCTGGATCGCGCCGACGGCCGGTGGTGGGTGCGCTGGCGGCTGGTCGGCGGCGAGCGCCAGCGGGCGTGGCTGGCCGAGCTCGCGATGACGATGCCCGCGGCGCTGCGCCTGACGGGCAAGCCCGCCGAGGTGCTCGACGACATGGTGCGCGAACTCACCGACCCCATCGCCCGGCAGTACCTCGCCGACATCCCGGTCACCCATCCGCTCGTGCACGGGCTGGTCGTCGACGAGCCGCTGGACACCGGCAGCCACCAGCTCGCCGAGGTGCTGCGGCGTTGGCGGGAATCGTTGACCCTCGACGAGCCGGAACTGGTTCTCCGGCTGCTCGAACCCGACGGGCTGGGAACCGCTGCCGACGACGACTCGGAGTTCGACTTCCACGACCGAGCGGCCGACTCCGGTGCGCTCGCCGCGAGCCCGACGGCCACGGCCACGATCGGCGCCACCGATCCCCGCGCAGAATTCGGCGGCGGCGTCCGCGGCCACGACGCGCCGGAGGACGACATCGCCCTCTGGCGACTCGAAGTGTGTCTGCGCACCGAGGATTCCGCCCCGGTGCCGATCCCGATCAACGCCGAGCCGCGCCTGCTGCGCACAGCGGTCGAGAAACTCGGCGAGGCGCAGCGCGTCTACCCGCGCCTGCGCGACCTGCCCTCCGATCCGTACTCGCTGGACCTGTTGTTGCCCACCGAGGTGGTGGCCGATCTGGTCGCCCACGGCGCGATCGCGCTGCGCGAGGCGGGTGTGCGGCTGATGCTTCCGCGCGCCTGGAACATCGCCGAGCCGAGCATGCGCCTGCGGGTGACCAGCAGCCCACCGGCCGCCGAGAGCAGCGTCGGCATGCGCGGGCTGCTGTCCTTCCGCTGGGAGCTGGCCGTCGGCGACAAGGTGCTCACCAGCGCCGAGATGGGCAAGCTGATCCGGGCGAAATCCGATCTGGTCCAGCTGCGCGGCGAATGGGTCCAGGCCGACCACAAAGCGCTCGCCGCGGCGGCGCGTTATGTGGCCGCGCATAGTGATGATTCGCCGGTCACCCTCGCCGACATGCTCGGCCACATCGCCGCGACCCGCGTGAACAAGGTGCCGCTCACCGAGGTCACCGCCACCGGCTGGGCCGCGGAGGTATTCGAGCGCGAAGGCGAGCGCGCGCCCGTCCCGCCGCCCGCCGGGCTGAAAGCGCAGCTGCGCCCGTACCAGCAGCGCGGCCTGACCTGGCTGGCCGCGATGAGCCGGTTGCATTGTGGCGCGGTCCTCGCCGACGACATGGGCCTCGGCAAGACCGTCCAGGTGCTGGCGCTGCTGGCCCACGAACGCGACACCGGCGCGGCGAGCGGTCCGACGCTGCTGGTGTGCCCGATGTCGGTGGTCGGCAACTGGCAGCGCGAGGCGAGCCGTTTCACGCCCGATCTGCGGGTGCTGGTCCATCACGGCAAGGATCGCAGGCACGGCCTCGACCTGGAGGAAGCCGTCGCGGGCGCCGACCTGGTGCTGACCACCTACGCGATCCTGGTCAGGGACGTCACCGAACTGGCCGCCCTGACATGGGATCGAGTGGTGCTCGACGAAGCCCAGCACATCAAGAACGCGGCCACCGCCCAGGCCCGCGCCGCCCGCGCCGTGCCCGCCCGGCACCGCCTGGCGCTCACCGGGACACCGGTGGAGAACCGGCTCGAGGAGTTGCGCTCGATCCTGGACTTCGCGGTGCCGAAGCTGCTCGGCACCCCGCAGACCTTCCGCGCCAGGTTCGCGGTGCCGATCGAACGCGAGCAGGATCAGAACGCGTTGTCGCGGTTGCGGCTGGTCACCGGTCCGTTCGTGCTGCGCAGGCTCAAGACGGACCCGGCCGTCATCGGCGATCTACCCGACAAGCTGGAGATGACGGTGCGCGCCAATCTGACCGTCGAGCAGGCGGCGCTGTATCAGGCAGTCGTGGACGACATGCTCGACAAGATCAAGAACGCCAAGGGCATGGCGCGCAAGGGCGCGGTGCTGGCCGCGCTCACCGGTCTCAAGCAGGTGTGCAACCATCCCGCGCACTATCTGCGCGACCACTCCGCGGTGCTGCGCCGCGGCAGACACCGCTCCGGCAAGCTCGCCTTGGTCGAGGACGTGCTCGACACGGTGATCGCCGACGGCGAGAAGGCTCTGCTGTTCACCCAGTTCCGCGAGTTCGGTGAACTGCTCACGCCCTATCTCACCGAGCGTTTCGGCACCGCCATCCCGTTCCTGCACGGCGGGGTCGACAAGAAGAACCGCGACGCGATGGTGGACCGCTTCCAATCCGAGGGGGGCCCGCCGCTGATGCTGCTGTCGCTCAAAGCCGGTGGCACCGGGCTCAATCTGACCGCTGCCAATCACGTGGTGCACCTGGATCGCTGGTGGAACCCGGCCGTCGAGAACCAGGCCACCGACCGTGCCTTCCGCATCGGCCAGCGCCGCGACGTGCAGGTCCGCAAGCTGGTGTGCGTCGACACCATCGAGGAGCGCATCGACGAGATGATCACGGGCAAGAGCAGACTCGCGGACCTGGCGGTCGGCGCGGGCGAGAACTGGATCACCGAACTGGGCACCGACGAGCTGCGCGAGCTGTTCACCCTCGGCGCCGAGGCGGTGGGGGAGTGAGCCGCGGGGTTTCGACACGGAACAAGCGCGGCGGATTCGGTCGCACCTGGTGGGGGAAGTCGTTCATCGACGCGGTGGAGGCCATGTCCGAACCGGGCAGGCTGGCGCGCGGCCGGGCCTATGCCCGCGCCGGCAATGTGATCGACTATCGCATCGACATCGGCATCGTCGTCGCCGAAGTGCAGGGCAGCCAGCCCCGTCCGTTCACCGCCGAATTCACCGTCCGCCGCCTGCGCGAGGAAGAGATCGAACTGCTCGTCGAGACCATCCGTGACGCTCCCGGGACCCTCGCCGATATCGCCTCCGGCGTCCTGCCCGCGTCCCTCGGCCCGCACCTGCTCCCCACCACCGCCGCCGACCTCGATTTCTCCTGCACCTGCCCCGACTCCGGCTGGCCGTGCAAACACGCCGCCGCTGTCTGCTATCTGCTCGCCGAACGTCTCGACGAAGCGCCTCGCGAAATCCTCACTCTGCGCGGCCTCGACCTCGACGCGCTCATCGCCCGTCTCGAACGCACCCCCGACCCCGGCGAAGACGACCCCGCCGACCTCACCGATCCCTACGGTGACCAGCGTGAACTGCCCGCTCCGCCTCGCATCGAATCCCGTTCGGCCATCGAAGATCTCGACCCCGTGCTGCTACGCAAGGCGCTGCGGATGGTGTCCGAGGACGAGGCGAATGCGACGACGGCACTGAAAGAACTCCGGACCCTCTACCGGGCCCTGGAAAGTTCCTGAGCCTGCGGCCACGCCCTGCACGCACTGTGCGGCGGGCGTTGGTCGGCACCCGGCAGCGAGGCCGATCGCGGGCCGAACTTCGTTCGGGCGGTCCCGTCCGGAACGCGGTGTCGGAACTTCTCGGCGCCGGGTGCCTCATTCAGTGTGCGGCCGCGCCGCTGTGCCGCAGAATGTCCGATCGCTGCCCCGCCGCTGCCCGAAAAGCACCTCGAACGAATGGCTGCGCCCCGGTTCGGCGGCGATGTCGTCACGGTCCGCGGGCCCGGTCGCCGAGTAGCGGAATTCTGTCCGGGTGGCTGCACGGATTCCGAGGACGCCTGCTTCGATTTCGGGCCGCCACGCGGTGCGTAATTCCTGGTCATGCCACGATGAGCGACGTTCGTTAGGCTTGCGGTCATGGCGGGCGCGCACTCACCCGAAGCTGCCCACGATGGCGTACTGCGCGACGACCTCGGCGCGCCGGTCGCGCTCGCCGGCCCGCCCCGCAGGGTGGTTTCCCTGGTGCCGTCGCTCACCGAAGCCGTCGCCCGCTCCTGCCCCGAGAGGTTGATCGGAGCGACGCAGTGGTGCACCCACCCAGCCGATCTGGGCGTCGAGCGGGTGCGCGGGACGAAGAACCCCGACGTTCGCCGCATCACCGAAATGGCCCCCGACCTGGTGTTGTGCAATCAGGAGGAGAACCGCCGCCTCGATGTCGACCGCCTGCGGGCCGCCGGTGTCGCGGTGTGGGTGACGAAGATCGAGACCCTCGACGAGGCCTTCGGCTCCTTGCGCAGGCTGTTCACGACCGTATTCGCCGAGCCCCTGCCCGGCTGGCTCGGCGCCGCGGAAAGAGCCTGGGCCGCGCCACCGCCCGACCCGCCGCGGGCCGCCGTCATCCCGATCTGGCGCAATCCGTGGATGGTCGTCGGCCGCGACACCTTCACCGGTGACCTGGCCGCGCGACTCGGCCTGCGCCTGGTCCACGCCGACCGTTCCGGCCGCTACCCGACGCTCACCGACGCCGAACTGACCGATGGCGTGGAGCTGGCCGTCCTGCCCGACGAGCCCTACGTCTTCACCGACCGGGATGGCCCCGACGCCTTCCCCGGCATTCCGGTCGCCCTGGTCGAAGGCCGGGCCCTCACCTGGTACGGGCCGTCCCTGGCGACTGCCCGTACCGACCTGAGCCGACAGCTGGCTGCCGCGACGACGCGGGGCTAGTGCGCGTCCGTGGCCCGGCGACCGGGCGTCGAAACGAATCCGCGATCAGCAGATTCACCGCGCCCGCGCGAGCCGGTAGTCGTTCAAATCGAAATGCCCACTGCGCCAAGCCGCTTCGATCGTGGTCGACGGCCGCAGCGGCACATCCCCGTGCTTGTCGAAGTAATAACTGTTGGCCGTCGCGCACCCCGGCTCCCAGAACACCTGACCGCCGCGCCGGGCGAGCATCTCCCGGAAGAAGCGGTCGTTGGCCTCGGCGGTGACCTCGATGGAGGTGGCGTCGTGGTCGCGGGCGTGGCGCAGGCAGCGCAGGATGTGGCGGACCTGGTTCTCGATGAGGGCGAAGTAGGAGGAGCCGTTGTAGCCGTAGGGACCGATGACGGAGAAGAAGTTCGGGAAGCCGGGGATGCTCACGCCCTCGTAGGCCTGCAGGCGGTTCTCGTTCCACCATTGTTCGAGGTCACGGCCCCCGACGCCGCGCAGGCGGTAGGTGGGCATCTCGCCCGCCTCCATGAGTTTGAAGCCGGTGGCGAGGATGAGGACGTCGGCGGGGTGGTCGGTGCCCGGAACCGTGCGAATGCCGGTGCGGGTGATCTCGGCGATCGGATCGGTTTCGAGGGTGACGTTCGGGCGATTGAAGGTGGCCAGGTAGTCGTTGGAGAAGCTGGGGCGTTTGCAGCCGAGGGTGTAGCGCGGGGTGAGTTCATCGCGCACGACGGGGTCGTGGACCTGGCGGCGCAGGTACGCGCGAGCGAGGCGTTCGCCGACGGCGGTGGTGGGGACGGTGTCGTGGTAGTGCGCGGAGATGGGGAAGGTCAGTTCCACATAGGTCTGGCTGGCCAGGCGGGTGAGGGATTTGCCGCCGGGCATGCGCAGGGCCAGGCGCAGCGGAGCGGGCAGCGGGAGGTCGGGGCGGGGCAGGCACCAGATGGGGGTGCGCTGGAAGACGGTCAGGTGCTCGACCTTCGGGGCGATCTCGGGAATGACCTGGACGGCCGAGGCACCGGTGCCGATGATGGCGACGCGCTTGCCGCGCAGCTCCTGGCCGTGGTCCCAGCGCGCGGTGTGCATGGTCGCACCGCCGAAATCGGCCACACCGGGGATGTCGGGCAGTTTGGGCCTGGTCAGCGCGCCGGTGCCACTGATGACGAAACGCGCCCGCAGCTGCGAACCGTCGGCGGTGTGCAAGGTCCAGATGTGGCGCCGCTCATCGAATTCGGCGGCGGTGATCGTGGTGGAGAACCGGATGTTCGGGCGCAGCCGGTACTTCTCGACGCACCATTCGGCGTAGGCCTTGAGTTCGCGTCCCGGCGCGTACACCCGCGACCAGTCGTCGCGCTGGGCGAAGGAGAACTGGTAACTGAACGACGGGATGTCCACCGCGACACCGGGATAGGTGTTCCAATGCCAGGTGCCGCCGACGCCGTCCGCGTCGTCGACGAGGAGAAAGTCCTCGAACCCGGCCTGGCGCAACTTGATCGCGGCGCCGATCCCGGAGAAGCCCGCGCCGACGACGATCACCTCGTGGTCGAAGCTGTCACGTGATGGTGCCGGCATGGCGATCTCCTGCGTTCTCGATGCGATAGACCCGCGTGGCGTTGTCGTGGAACACCCGCGTCAGCGCGGCGTGGTCGCCGCCGTGCTCGGTGATGGCGGTGCCGACCGCGGTCGCGCTCGCGGCGATGGTGGTGATCGGCTTGTCCACCGGGAAGTTGGATCCCCAGATCAGCCGGTCGGCGCCGAAGCAGTCGAGGGCGTGGGTGACCAGCGGGCGGATGCGGTCCAGCAGCACCGGAGCGGTGGTGGTGTGCCGGGGTCGCGGAACCGGATGCCCGAGGATGGGCATCGCCACCCCGCTCACCTTGGCGACCACGTTCGGGAGCGTGGCCAGTTCGGCGATGTCGTCGCGCCAGCGCTGCAGCAGCTCGTGTCGCTTCTCGGGCGTCTGGCCGGTCTCCCTGCCGATCGCACCGAAGACTCCCGCTGGTGTGGCGAGGTGGTCCAGCACGATCGTCACCTCGGGGTAGCGCCGCGCCAGGGCGATGACCTGCGGCAGCTGATGCGAATAGACCCACGCTTCGAAGACGAGATCACGCCGCGCGAGCTCGCCGAAGCCGTCGAGGAAGGCGCGGGAGGTCAGCGCATCGGGGTCGTGGGTGAACACCCGGACGTCGGGGTCGGGATGGTGGGCGACCATCGTACGGATGCCGCGGAACAGCGGCGAGGCGCTCTGATGGGCGTCGAGCAGTTCGGTGAATCCGGGGGCGGCGGGGTCGGCGGAACCGAGTATCGCGGTCAGCGGCGGGGTGTCCACCCCGAAGGGCAGGCCGGCCACCCAGCGGGTCTCCTCGGCCTTGGCGGTCGGTCCTTTGCCATGCCACTCGACCTCGATGTGCACGATTCCCTCGACCGGCACGCCGGCCGCGTCGGCGCGATAGTCGGCGGGCAGGTACGGGTTCAGGTAGGCGGCCGGGCTGCCGACGAACTCCCTGTCCCGCACGTTCGCGAAGCGCACCGCGAGCGAGAGCGGCAGCGGGACGTATTTGAGCAGGCGCGCGAGATTGCTGAATTCGCGCGGGGTCGCCAGCGGATCCCACTGGTGGATGTGTGCGTCGATGATGCGCAGATCGTCGAAGTTCATCGGGCCCGTCCCGTCTGCTCGATCCGATCCATCCACGTCGCGACCGGCCCGCGAGGCCGATCGGTTACGCGGGCGCGCCCCGCGCCCGCACCCGGCATCGTCCGCCATCGAACGCGCCGACCGGTCCCGGTCGGGGTACCCGCTGCGGCCCGAACACTCACACGTTGCGCCGGTACTGTCCGCCGACGGTGAAGAAGGCGTCGGTGACCTGCTCGAGCGAACACACCCGCGCGGCCTCCATGAGCACCTCGAAGATGTTCTCGTCGGTGCGGGCGACGGCCTCCAGCCGGGCCAGCGCGTCCTCCGCCTGCTCACGATGGCTGTCCTGGAAGCCCCGCACCCGGTCGAGCTGGGACTTCTTCTCCTGCTCGGTCGCGCGGGCCAGTTCGATGGTGTGCTCGGGTTCGGGGTGATCGTTGCGGAAGGTGTTCACGCCGATGATCGGTAGCGAGCCGTCGTGCTTGCGATGCTCGTAGAGCATGGACTCGTCCTGGATCTTGCCGCGCTGATAGCCGGTCTCCATCGCGCCGAGCACGCCGCCGCGTTCGCTGATCCGCTCGAACTCCAGCAGCACGGCCTCCTCCACCAGGTCGGTGAGCTCGTCGATGATGAACGCGCCCTGCAGCGGGTTCTCGTTCATCGCCAGGCCCCATTCCCGGTTGATGATCAGCTGGATGGCCAGCGCCCGGCGCACCGAATCCTCGGTGGGGGTGGTGACGGCCTCGTCGTAGGCATTGGTGTGCAGGCTGTTGCAGTTGTCGTAGATCGCGATCAGCGCCTGCAGCGTGGTGCGGATGTCGTTGAAGTTCATCTCCTGGGCGTGCAGCGAGCGGCCCGAGGTCTGCACGTGATACTTCAGCTTCTGCGAGCGCTCGGCAGCGCCGTACTTGTCGCGCAGCGCGATCGCCCAGATACGGCGGGCGACCCGGCCGATCACCGAGTACTCCGGATCCATGCCGTTGGAGAAGAAGAACGACAGGTTCGGCGCGAAGTCGTCGATGTGCATGCCCCGCGCGAGATAGGCCTCCACGTAGGTGAAGCCGTTGGCGAGGGTGAAGGCCAGCTGGCTGATGGGGTTCGCGCCCGCCTCGGCGATGTGATAGCCCGAGATCGAGACCGAGTAGAAGTTGCGAACCTTGTTGCGCACGAACCATTCCTGGATATCGGCCATCATGCGCAGGCTGAACTCGGTGGAGAAGATGCAGGTGTTCTGGCCTTGATCCTCCTTGAGGATGTCGGCCTGCACGGTGCCGCGCACGGTCGCGAGCGTGCGTGCCCCGACCTCCGCGGCTTCGGCCTCGGTGGGCTCGCGGCCCGCCTCGGCGCGGAACCGGTCGAGCGCCTGGTCGATGGCGGTGTTGAGGAAGAAGGCCAGGATGGTGGGCGCGGGACCGTTGATGGTCATCGACACCGAGGTGGTCGGCGCGGTCAGGTCGAAACCGTCGTAGAGCGCCTTCATGTCGTCGATGGTGGCGATGGAGACGCCGGAGGTGCCGACCTTGCCGTAGATGTCGGGGCGTTCGTCGGGGTCGCGGCCGTAGAGGGTGACCGAGTCGAAGGCGGTCGACAGGCGCTTGGCCTCGGAATGCTCGGAGAGCACCTTGAAGCGTCGGTTGGTGCGGAACGGATCGCCTTCACCGGCGAACATGCGGGCGGGGTCCTCGTTGTCGCGCTTGAACGGGAACACCCCCGCGGTGAACGGGAAGCGGCCGGGCAGATTCTCCGCGCGCAGGAACCGCAGCAGCTCACCGTGATCGGTGCAGCGCGGCAGCGCGACGCGGGGAATGCTGCTGCCCGACAACGAGGTCCGGCGAAGGGCCGTGTGGATCTCGCGATCGCGCACCCGCACCACCTGCTCCTCGCCGCGATAGCTCTCGGCCACGGCGGGCCACTCGGCGAGCAGGGCGGCGTTCTCGGGATCGAGGTTCGCGCGCGCGGAGTCGAGCAGTTCGGCGACCGCGGCGTCCCCGGGCAGTTCGGCGGCGACCAGTTCCAGCCGCTGCACCCGCTGCGCGGCGTGCACCTGTTCGGCGGTGCGGGCGTGGTAACCGCGCACGGTGTCGGCGATCTCGGCCAGATAGCGCACCCGGGAGGTGGGGATGATCTGGGCGAAGCGCGTGGAGACACGGGTGGCGACCTTCGGCAGCACGCCCTCGGCCATCGGCAATCCGCGCTCGCTCAGCAGGCCGACGAGGTGCTGGTAGAGCGCGGTCACCCCGTCGTCGTTGAAAGTGGCCGCGCTGGTGCCGAATACCGGCATGTCCTCGGGCGCGGAACCGAACGCCTCGCGATTGCGCACCAGTTGACGGGAGACATCGCGCACCGCGTCGGCGCCGCCCCTGCGCTCGAACTTGTTGATCGCCACCACCTCGGCGAAGTCCAGCATGTCGATCTTCTCGAGCTGGGAGGCCGCGCCGAATTCCGGTGTCATGACATACATGGGCACGTCGACGTGGTCGACGATGGCCGCGTCGCCTTGGCCGATGCCGGGGGTCTCCAGCACGATCAGGTCGTATCCGGCGGCTTTGCAGGCGGCGATGATGGTGTCGATGTCGTGCGGGAGTTCGTGGCCGCCGCGGGTGGCCAGCGAGCGGAAGAAGATGTGACCGCCGTCGAGGGAATTCATCCGGATGCGGTCGCCGAGCAGCGCGCCGCCGCCGCGCCGCCGCGTCGGGTCGACGGCCAGAATCGCCACGCGCAGCTTGTCCTGCTGGTCGGTGCGCAGCCTGCGCACCAATTCGTCGGTGAGCGAGGACTTTCCGGAGCCACCGGTGCCGGTGATGCCGAGTACGGGGACGGTCCGGCCGGCGGCGGCTGCCAGCAGTGCCGCGCGATCGGCTTCCGGCAGCGCGTCCTGCTGCAGGCAGGTGATGGCGCGAGCCAGCGCGGTCCGGTCCCCGGCCAGCACCGCATCGATCGCGGGCGGCTGCTCGGCCAGATCGACGTCGCACGCCCTGATCAACTCGTTGATCATGCCGGGCAGGCCGAGACGCTGACCGTCCTCGGGGGAGAAGATCCGCACGCCGGATTCGGCGAGCCGCTCGATCTCCTCGGGCACGATCACCCCGCCGCCGCCGCCGAAGAGCCGCACGTGCCCGGCGCCCGCCTCGCGTAGCGCGGTCGCCAGGTATTCGAAGTATTCGACGTGTCCGCCCTGATAGGAGCTGACCGCGACGCCCTGGGCGTCCTCCTCGATCGCGGCGGCGACGACTTCGTGGACCGCGCGGTTGTGGCCGAGGTGGATCACCTCCGCGCCCTGGGCCTGCAGAATGCGCCGCATGATGTTGATCGCTGCGTCGTGGCCGTCGAACAGCGCGGCCGAGGTCACGAAGCGGACCGGGTTGACGGGTTGGTGGAGCGTGCTGCTGCTGTCGGCCACGGATGTCCTCCGGCGAGTCCTGGGGGCGCCCGAATACTAGGACGTCATAGGAATACTACGGTGATGCCGATCACATCGCCATGCGAGTTTCCGTCGCGTGACAGCCTTATCATCGCCATGTGGCCGGTGGGATGGATCACATCGGGCCAATTACTTGGAAGTCCAACTATAGGATGACCGAGATCGCGCAGTCCCTGCGCGCGTCAGCGACGACAAAGAGAAGGACTGTCATGGTTCGGGAACTCACGCATTTCATCGGCGGACAGCATGTCGCCGGCACCTCGGGCAAGTTCGGTGATGTCTACGACCCGAACATCGGCGAGGTGCAGGCCCGCGTCCCGCTGGCGAGCAAGTCCGAGGTCGAGGCGGTCATCGCCAACGCCGAAGAGGCGCAGAAGGTCTGGGCCGCGTTCAACCCGCAGAAGCGCGCCCGCGTCCTGATGAAGTTCCTGACCCTGGTCCAGGACGAGATGGACAGCCTGGCGGCGCTGCTGTCCAGCGAGCACGGCAAGACCATCCCCGACGCCAAGGGCGACATCCAGCGCGGCCTCGAGGTCATCGAGTTCGCCGTTGGCATCCCGCACCTGCTCAAGGGCGAGTACAGCGAGAGCGCGGGCACCGGCATCGACGTCTACTCGATGCGTCAGCCGCTCGGCGTCGTCGCGGGCATCACCCCCTTCAACTTCCCGGCCATGATCCCGCTGTGGAAGGCGGGCCCGGCGCTGGCCACCGGTAACGCCTTCGTGCTCAAGCCCTCCGAGCGCGACCCCTCGGTGCCGCTGCGCCTGGCCGAGCTGTTCCTCGAGGCCGGTCTGCCGCCGGGCGTGTTCAACGTCGTCAACGGTGACAAGGAAGCCGTCGACACGCTGCTGCACGACCCGCGCGTCAAGGCCGTCGGCTTCGTCGGCTCCACCCCGATCGCGCAGTACATCTACGAGACCGCGACCGCGAACGGCAAGCGCGCGCAGTGCTTCGGCGGTGCGAAGAACCACGCCATCGTCATGCCCGACGCCGACCTCGACGATGTCGCCGACCAGCTGATCGGCGCGGGCTACGGCTCCGCGGGCGAGCGCTGCATGGCCATCTCGGTCGCCGTCCCGGTGGGCGAGGAGACCGCCGATCGCCTGGTCGCCAAGCTGACCGAGCGCGTGCACAAGCTCAATGTCGGCCGCTCCGACGACCTCGGCGCCGACTTCGGCCCGCTGGTCGGCAAGGACGGCGTGGACCGGGTGAACAACTACGTCCAGATCGGCATCGACGAGGGCGCCGAGCTGGTCGTCGACGGCCGCGGTCTGACCGTCGAGGGCGGCGAGAACGGCTACTTCGTCGGCGCCACCCTGTTCGACAGGGTCACCGCCGACATGCGGATCTACAAGGAAGAGATCTTCGGCCCCGTGGTCTCGGTCGTGCGCGCCGCGGACTACGAAGAGGCGCTGCGCCTGGCGAACGAGCACGAATACGGCAACGGCGTGGCCATCTTCACCCGCGACGGCGACACCGCCCGCGACTTCGCCGCTCGCGTGCAGGTCGGCATGGTCGGCATCAACGTGCCGATCCCGGTCCCGATCGCGTACTACACCTTCGGCGGCTGGAAGCGCTCGGGCTTCGGCGATCTGAACCAGCACGGTCCCGACTCGATCCGCTTCTACACCAAGACCAAGACGGTGACGCAGCGCTGGCCCTCCGGCCTCAAGGAGAGCAACGCCTTCGTCATCCCGACGATGGACTGACAACCGCGATGTTCACACTCGACGAGGACGAACGGGCGATTCGCGACACCGCGCGCGACTTCGCCGACGAGTTCCTTGCGCCGAACGCGCTGGAATGGGACGAGAAGAAGCACTTCCCGGTGGACGTGCTGCGCAAGGCGGGCCCGCTCGGGCTCGGCGGCATCTACGTTCGCGAGGACATGGGCGGTTCGGGTCTGCGCAGGCTCGACGCGGTCCGCATCTTCGAGCAGCTGTCCACCGGCTGCCCGGCGGTCGCCGCCTACATCTCCATCCACAACATGGCGACATGGATGATCGACGCCTACGGCACCGAGGAGCAGCGCGCGCGCTGGCTGCCCGGACTGACCTCCATGGAACTGCTCGGCAGCTACGCGCTGACCGAGCCGGGGGTCGGCTCGGACGCGGCGGCGCTGAGCACCAAGGCCGTGCGCGATGGTGACGACTACATCCTCAACGGCGCCAAGCAGTTCATCTCCGGCGCGGGCGCCAACGATGTCTACGTGATGATGGTGCGCACCGGCGAAGACGGCGCGCGCGGCATCTCGGCGCTGATCATCCCGGCCGACACCCCCGGGCTGTCGGTCGGGCCCAACGAGAAGAAGATGGGCTGGAACGCGCAGCCCACCCGCCAGGTCATCCTCGAGGACGCGCGGGTGCCGGTCGCCAATCGCCTCGGCGAGGAGGGCGACGGCTTCCGCATCGCGATGAACGGGCTCAACGGCGGCAGGCTGAACATCGCCGCCTGCTCGATGGGCGGCGCACAGGCCGCGCTGGACAAGACCGTTCCGTACCTCACCGAGCGCACGGCGTTCGGCAAGCCACTGGTGGCCAATCAGGCGCTGCAGTTCGACTTGGCCGACATGCGCACCGAACTGGAAGCGGCCAGGACCCTGCTGTGGCGGGCGGCGGCCGCGCTCGACGCGGACGCGCCCGACAAGGTGGAGCTGTGCGCGATGGCCAAGCGCTTCGCCACCGACGTCGGCTTCGAGGTCGCCAACAAGGCCCTGCAATTGCACGGCGGCTACGGTTACCTGGCCGAATACGGGCTGGAGAAGATCGTCCGGGATCTGCGTGTGCACCAGATCCTCGAGGGCACCAACGAGATCATGCGGGTGGTCGTCGCCCGCTCGGTCGTAGGAGCAGCATGACCACCGAACCCGAAGTCCTGATCGACAAGCGTGACGGCCTCGGCCTGATCACGCTCAATCGTCCCAAGGCCATCAACGCGCTGAATCATCCGATGGCGCTGGCCATCACCGAGGCGCTGCGCGCATGGGCCGACGACGACGAGGTGCGCACCGTCGTCGTCACCGGCGCGGGCGAGCGCGGGCTGTGCGCGGGCGGCGATATCGTCGCGATCCACTCCGACGCGAAAACCGGTGGAGCGAGCGCCGATTCGCCCACCGGCGTGTTCTGGCGCGACGAGTACATCCTCAACGCGCTCATCGGCAGCTACCCCAAGCCGTATGTCGTCGTGATGGACGGCATAGTGATGGGCGGCGGCGTCGGCCTGTCCGGCCACGGCAGCCACCGCATCGTCACCGAGCGCTCCAAGATCGGCATGCCGGAAGTCGGCATCGGCTTCGTCCCCGACGTGGGCGGCACCTACCTGCTCTCCCGCGCGCCGGGGGAGATCGGCACGCACGTGGCGCTGACCACCGCGCGGATGACCGCGAGCGACGCCATCGCCACCGGCTTCGCCGACTACTTCGTCAGCTCGGAGAACATCCCGGCGCTGCTGGAGACCCTGCGCACCGAGCCCGCCGACGTCGCGATCGCCAAGTTCGCCACGGATGCGCCGGAATCGGTCCTGGACGCCCAGCGCGACTGGATCGACGCCTGCTACGGCGCGGACACCGTCGAGGAGATCGTCTCCCGCCTGCAGACGGCCGACGCGCCCGAGGCCAGGGCGGCGGCCACCGAGATCCTCGGCAAGTCGCCGGTCGCGCTGAAGGTCACGCTGCGTTCGCTGCGCGCCGCGCGCGAGCTGACCAGCCTGGAGGCGGTGCTGAACGAGGAGTACCGCGTGTCCATCGCCTCGCTCGGCTCCCACGACCTGGTCGAGGGCATCCGCGCGCAGGTGATCGACAAGGACCGCAACCCGCAATGGAACCCGGCGACGCTCGCCGATGTCACCGACGAACAGGTCGCGGCCTACTTCGTCGGACTCGGTGAGAAGGAGCTGGGACTGGTGACCCCGGAGGCACAGCAGTGAGCAAGAAGATCGGATTCCTCGGCCTGGGCAATATGGGCGGGCCGATGGCCGCCAACCTGGTGAAGGCCGGCTACGACGTGGTCGCCTTCGACCCGAGCCCGGCCGCGCAGGAGCAGGCCCGCACCGACGGCGCGACCGTCGTGGCCACCGGCGCCGAGGCCGCCGCCGGTCGCGAGATCGTCATCACCATGCTGCCCAACGGCAAGCTGGTGCTCGACGTCTACGCCGACCTGCTGCCGGTCGCCGACCCGGGCACGCTGTTCATCGACTGCTCGACCATCGATGTCGCCGACGCCAAGGCCGCCGCGGAGCAGGCCGTCGCGGCCGGTCACCGCGCGGTCGACGCCCCGGTCTCCGGCGGTGTGGCCGGCGCCGCCGCGGGCACGCTGACCTTCATGGTCGGCGGCGAGGAGGCGGACTTCGCCGCCGCGTTGCCCGTGCTCGAGGTGATGGGCGGCAAGGTCGTGCACTGCGGCGGTGCGGGCGTCGGCCAGGCCGCCAAGATCTGCAACAACATGCTGCTGGGCATTTCGATGGTGGCGCTGTCGGAGGCGCTGGTGCTGGGCGAGAAGCTGGGCCTGAGCCACCAGTCGTTCTTCGACGTGGTCTCCACCGCGTCGGGCCAGAGCTGGGCGCTGACCAGCTACTGCCCGGTCCCCGGCCCGGTGCCGGGCAGCCCGGCCAACAACGACTACAAGCCCGGTTTCGCCACCGCGCTGATGACCAAGGACCTGGGCTTGGCCGCGAACGCCTTGCGCGACAACGGCGTCGACGGACAGCTCGGCGCGCTCGCCGCCGAGATCTACACCCGGTTCAACCAGACCGATGGACACCGGGACTTCTCGGCTATCGTCACCGATGTCCGCAACCGTTCCGAGCAAGAGGGTGACAAGTGACCGACTTCGAGACGATTCTGCTGGAGCGCAGGCCCAACAGCGCCGGCAAGGGCGTGGTCGGCTGGATCACGCTGAACCGTCCCAAGGCACTCAACGCGCTCAACGCGCAGGTGCTCGACGACGTGATCGCCGCCCTCGACGAGCTCGAGCGTGACGACGAGGTCGGCGCGGTCGTGATCACCGGTTCCGAGCGGGCTTTCGCCGCGGGCGCCGACATCAAGGAGATGCAGCCCAAGACGTACATGGACATGTTCATGGACGACTACTTCGCGCGCTGGGACCGGCTGGCGAACTTCCGCAAGCCCACCATCGCGGCGGTCGCGGGCTACGCCCTCGGCGGTGGCTGTGAGCTGGCGATGATCTGCGACATCCTGCTCGCCGCCGACAACGCCAAGTTCGGCCAGCCCGAGATCAAGCTGGGCGTCATCCCCGGCATCGGCGGCTCGCAGCGGCTGACCCGCGCGGTCGGCAAGGCCAAGGCCATGGATCTGGTGCTCACCGGACGCAATATGGATGCCGAGGAAGCCGAGCGCGCCGGCCTGGTCTCGCGCATCGTGCCCGCCGCGGAGCTGCTCGACACCGCCCAGCAGGTCGCCGAGACCATCGCCTCGATGTCGGTGCCGGTCACCATGATCGCCAAGGAAGCGGTGAACCGCTCCTTCGAGACCACCCTGTCCGAGGGCCTGCGTTTCGAGCGCCGGGTGTTCCACTCGCTGTTCGCGATCGAGGATCAGAAGGAAGGCATGGCGGCCTTCGTGGAGAAGCGGCCCGCCCAGTTCGGCAACCGCTGACCTACCGCCACTCGACGACGGCCCGTGCGCTTCCACAGCGCGCGGGCCGTTGCCGTTGCGCGGTGGCCCGGCACGTTCGCGGCATCGGCCGCGCCACGACAGTGCTCGGGGGAGCCGCGGCGCTGCCGATCTTCGCAGCGTCTACCGGTAGCCGTCGTAATGATCGGCGGGGAAGTCGCCGCTGTGGAAAGCGCGTGCGAGATCCGTGCCGGCGAAGGCCGGAGGCGTGCGGCCGTCGACGGCGAACCGGTACAGCGCGGCCGAGTACACGGTGTTGGCGGCGGAGTAGAAGGTCAGCACGGTGATGAACGCGCCGAGGCCCAGCCAGCAGCCGACCGTCGACAGCAGGACGCCGCCGACGGCTTCGTCGGCCAGCGCGCCAACGACCGTACCGATGAGCATGCTCAGCAGACCGCCGACGAGGACGAGGATGTAGCCGAGGGTGCCGAGACGGGTGGTGCCCGCGACGCCGGTACCCCACACCCGCGCATGGCATTCCCGGGCGGCGCGCACCGCGTCGACCGGGCCGCGACGCTCCAGCACGATCATCGGCAGCACCAGGTAGGCGATGTCCGACCACGGGGTGGCCCGGTTCGGTCCCGGCACGCCGGGTTCACCGGCGGTGCGCTCGAACAGCCGCAGCACCGGCAGCACGATCGCCACCGCCAGCGCCCAGGGCAGCAGCGCGAAGAATCGGGACCGGCCCGCCCGCCGCCCGGTTCTCGGGTCGGCCCAGCCGCCGCGCAGCACATTGTCGGCCTGGGTGAGCAGGCCGGCATTGCCGAGAACGGTCATCGCCACGCACAGCAGGTACACCACGAAGACCGTCGGGTACGGGATGGGGGAGGCCACGCCGAGGCCGGTGAAGAACAGCGTGGCGAAGGTGGCGCCGGTGAAGCCGATACCGACCAGCGCCGAGGTGACCGGGAACGAACGCAGCCCGCGATGCGCGCGCAGGACGGCATTGGCGGTCGAGTACATCGTTCGCGCGGTCGTGTACGACACGTGGGCGTCCCCCCGGGATAGAGCGGTCTATCGGTCGCAGCCCATGCTAGCCACGGCGGGGTGCGGCCTCAGCCGGGCGGTGCGAGCTGCGCGGGCGAAGACTGCACCGTCAGGGGGATGATCAGCGTCGGCGTGGAGCCGTTGTCCGGCGTGCGGTAGGAGTCCCGGCCGAAGACGAGCAGCCCGGCGACCGTCGCGCCGAGAACGAGGGTCACCACGGCGGCGGTGACCAGCTTCCAGCGACCGACTCGGCGCGCGGGGACCGGGCCGAGGGCCGCGGGCGTCACCGGCTCGGTCCGCAGGCGGGGCATGTGCACATCGCCGGACGGGCGTTCGGCCGCCAGCAGCACCGCGCCGCGCGCCGAGACGTGCTCGGGTTCGGGGTCGTAGACGATCGGGACATCGATCGCCCCGGCCAGTTCCGCGCACACGATCGGGCTGCGCGCGCACCCGCCGACCAGCACCAGCGCCTCCGGCCGCGTCCCGGTCCGCTCGACCAACTGCTCCACCGCCTCGGCGGAATGACGTACGCCCGCCGCCAGCAGGTCGGCGAGATCGCTGTGGGTGAGTACGGCGCGCGCGCCGGACCGGGGATCGATGGCGGTGACCACCCTGGCACTGCTGAGTTCTTCCCGATGGCGGCGCGCGGCCACACGATCGGCGCGCACGCCCGAGTGGGCGAGCCGGTTGCGCAGCAGCGCGTCGTAGTCGTCGCCACCGGGACAACTGCTGTGATCGACCGCCAGCACGGCGTCGGCGCGGCAGTCGACCTGGGTGAGGGTCAGGCCGGAACTGCCCATGTCGTAGATGACGACCGAGCCCGAGGCGGGCACCTGACCGGTGAAACGCAGGTAGCGCAACTGGGCCAGCGGCTCGTCGACGATGGTGAGCCTGCGCCCGCCCGCCGCGCGCCGGATGATCTCGGCGTGCTCGGGACAGCGGCAGGTCACCGCGGTGCTCGCGATCAGCTCGTCACGGTCCTGTGCCGACCGGCTCATCAGCCGGATGACTTCGAAGACCGCCTCGTCGACCCCGGCGCCGGGGCGGCGCTCGACCGCACAGGAATCGATGGGCGGCAGATGCGGCTGGTCGGAATGGGTGAGGATCGCCCGTGCGCCACCCGCGCCCGCGGAAACGCCCAAGACCAGCACCATGGCGTCAATGGTGGCCCTTTTGCCGCCGGGTGCCAAGACGAACGTACGGGCAGGTGCCCGCTCAGCCGGCCTCCGGCGCGGCGCCGCCCGCCCAGCGGACGGGGGAACCGTCGGTGTCGAAGTCGCCCGCCGCGTGCCGGAACTCCGCCAGCAGCTGCAACAGCGTGCCGAGCCGGTCGGGCGCCAGTCCCGGCTGCGCGAACACCTTGGCGTTGAGTTCCTCCGTCGCCCCCGCCACGGATTCCCTTCCGGCGTCGGTGATTTCGATCAGCGTGGCGCGCCGGTCGCTGGGATGCGGGACGCGCGTGACCAATCCGGCCGCCTCCAGCCGGTCCACCGTATTGGTGACGCTGGTCGGATGCACCTGCAGCCGGGCGCTGGCCTTGGCCATCGGCAGCGCGCCGGTCTTGCTGAAACTCAACAGCCGCAGCAGTTCGTAGCGAGAGAAGGTGAGCCCGGTCGGCTTGAGCGCCTCGTCGACGCGCGCCATCACGATCTGCTGCGCCCGCACCAGCGAGGTCACCACGGCCATTCCGTCGGCGGCATCGCCCCAGCCGTGGTCCACCCACTGGCGGCGGGCCTCCTCGATCGGGTCGAGCGGAAGCGGACGTGGCCGAGACATGCGTCCGATCATCGCACGCCCCTCGCCGTCGGCGGCCATTCCGCAGAACTCGGTATGCCCGATTCCGGCCGTTGCCCGTCGAGCGTTGGAATCAGCGTGACCGTAACGCTGGCCCCATGCCGGCGTCACGGGGCAGTCTGTAGAGGCCATGCGGGCGTGGCTGAGAGGTTTAGGCAACGGTCTGCAAAGCCGTGCACGCGGGTTCGATTCCCGCCGCTCGCTCCACGCTGCCGGGGTGCCGGTGCCGGGCCCGATCGGGATGGGATCCCCGATCGGGCCCGTCGTCTGTGGCAAGCCCGCGGCTGTCAGGCGGCTGTCCCGGCGGTATCCGGATGCTCGGTGACGGGTTCACGCGCCGGGCGTCGGGTGAGTGGATAACAGGCGAACCCGATCAACGCGGCGCTCAGGTGACCGATGTCGGTGAACGTCGGGTTCATCAGTACGGGGATCAGGTAGTAGACGACCACTACGGCGGCGTACACGTACCGCCACGGCGACCCGATTCGGTAGGCCAGCACGCCCACGACCCCGGCCAGGGCGTAGCTGACCCCGACATCCAGGGTGTGCACCGCGGACGCGGGCGCCTCGCCGTGCCGGATGGCCAGGTACAGGATGCCCTCGCTGAGATAGGTCGCGCCGACGTGCGCGATCGCGCACACCGCCAACCAGCGCCACGTCCCCAGCCAGCGTTCGGCGGGCACATGGAAGATGTTGTAGAGCAACAGATAGAAGATCCACGGCCCGCCCGCGAGCCAGAACGCGCTGCTCACCAGTACCCGCACGGGGTCCTCGCGTAGATGATGAAGATTCGTCGACCGGTTGCCGAGCACCTCGTACAGCACGTCGTCGCTCAGATGCCGCCCGACGAGCGTGGTGATCAGCAGGATCGCCAGCCAGATGAACGTCCCGGGAGCGCGTCGGATGTACGCCCACACCGCGGACGCCGACCTGTGGAGCCCGTCCCGGATCCCCATGCGATCCAGTGTGACCCCGGGGCGGCGGAAACGCAGCGGCCCTGGCCAGGAGTTCCTGGTCGGGGCCGCTGTGGCATGTGCCCTCGGCAGGATTCGAACCTGCGGCCTTCTGCTCCGGAGGCAGACGCTCTATCCCCTGAGCTACGAGGGCGGGATAGATGCCGATCCGGGCCGTGCGGCCGCTCGATCGGGCGGGCCAAGCGTAGCGCATGGCCGGGCGCGACGCCAAAACGGTGACAGGGTGGGTCAGTTGAGGTGGAGCGGGGTGCCGCCGCGGGCGGTGAGCATGTCGGTGAGCAACCGGGATTCGGCGGCCTGGCTGGATGCCATGCCCGCCGCGAAGGTGCGCACGGCGGTGGTGGCCGCGTGCTCGCCGGCGTACTCGAGCATCGGGATGCCGCCCTGGTGGTGGCGCAGCATCAGGCTCAGGAACAGGGTGTCGAGTTCGGGGGAGGAGGCCCGGCGCAGGGTGTCGAGTTCCTCGCGCGAGGCCATGCCGGGCATGGTGTCGACGGGTCCGCTGTGCGCGCTCGCGTCGTGTTGATGACCGCTGCTCTCGGTCATCCAGCCCATGTGGCCCTCGACCGTCTGAGCGGGCTCGTTCCACAGTTGCAGCCACCCCTGCATCCGGCCGATCTGGTTCGACTGGGTGGTGAGGATGTCGTAGGCCAGCGTGCGGATCTCGGCGTCGGTGGTGCGGGTGAGCGCGATACCCGCCATGTCCACCGCCTGGTTGTGGTGGGCGGACATGTCCTGCAGGAAACCGATGTCGACGTTGCCCGGATCGGGCTCGGAGTGGCCGTCGAGCGGCAGCCGGACGACGACGCCGATCACCACACCCAGCAGGATCGCGGCGATCGCGCCGAGCACGAGGACCGCGGAACCGGGCCCGCCCCGCCGCGCCGCCGCGCCGGCCGCCGTCTCGGCCGTCGCGGGACCGGTCGCCACCGAGCCGGAGTACGCGTCGGCGGTGCCCGCGGCGGTCGAATCGGGGTCGCTCATGTCGGCGCCCCGCGTCACTGGCCGGGGGCAGGCTCGGCAGGCAGCCCGGGGATCGGCTCGGTGGGCAGGCTGGGCACGCCGGGGATCATGCCGCCCAGGCCCTCGGTCGGATCGCTGACCACGTCGGAGCCGTCGACGGACTTGGCGTCGGGGCCGGGGGCCGTCGGATCGAACGGGGTCGGGTTGTCCCGGTCGAACATCGGGTTGGAGCAGGAACCGCCGACCTCGGGATGGGTGTAGGGGTTCTGCCGCAGCGCGGTGATGAACTGGTTGATGCGCTCGTCGTCGGCGCTGTCGACCTTGAGCTGATGCCCCCAGGACTGCAAGGCGATCGGGGTGTCCAGGTCCGGGTAGGGCGACATGAACGTGTAGGCCTTGCCGTCGACCTTGCTCTCCAGGCTGTCGACGGCGGCGTTGTCGACCTTGTCCGGGTTGTAGGCGATCCACACCGCGCCGTGCTCGAGCGCGTGCACGGCGTTCTCGTTGCGCATGGCCTTGCTGTAGACGGTGCCGGTGCAGTCGGCCCATTCGGAGTCGTGCGAACCGCCGAACGGCGGCTTCTGGTCGTAGCCGACGCGCTCGGTGGGCTGCACGTGCTTGCCGGTGGTCTTGCTGTAGTCGACCGTGACGACGCCGTCGATGTCCAGGGACGGATCCTGCTTCTCGGCGCTGGGCGTGTACTTCGCCAGCTCGGCCTGCTCGCGGTACTTGGGTACCAGGCTGTAGGCCAGCGCACCGACCAATGCGATGATTATCGCCGCCGCACCGATCGCCATCCACGGGATCTGACGCTTCCCCGGAAGTCCGCCCTTACCACCGCCCGGAGTACGGGACGAAGAAGTCTTGCCCGCGGCTCGCACGGCCTTGGCCGACTTCGAGGCGCTCTTGCTACTCGGCATCGCTCGTGTGCTCTCTCGCTGTGATGAACCGTGTGGGTTCGGACGGAAGGTCGGCGTCGGTGCCCGCCCGAAGGTGTTCACCTGCCCAGACCATAGGATAGAGACTCGTGACTCCAGCTGACCTTGCAGATCTCCTTCACGCCACTGCGGCGAAGGTGCTCGTCGAACGTGGGCTCGACCCCACGGTGCTGCCCGACGAGGTCACTGTGGAGCGTCCGCGTAACCCCGAACACGGCGACTATGCCACGAATCTGGCGATGAAGGTTGCCAAGAAGGCCGGCACGAATCCGCGCGAGCTGGCCGGCTGGCTGGCCGACGCGCTGACCGCCGCCGACGGCGTGAGTTCTGCCGAGGTGGCCGGTCCCGGCTTCCTGAACATCCGCCTCGCGGCCGCGGCGCAGGGCGCGGTGCTCGAGCGGGTGCTCGCCGCAGGCGCCGCCTACGGCACCTCGGACGCGCTGTCCGGGCTGAAGATCAATCTGGAATTCGTCTCGGCGAACCCGACCGGGCCGGTGCATCTGGGCGGCACCCGCTGGGCCGCGGTCGGTGACGCGCTGGGCCGGGTCCTGCTGGCCCAGGGCGCCGAGGTGACCCGGGAGTACTACTTCAACGATCACGGCGCGCAGATCGACCGGTTCGCCGCCTCGCTGGTGGCTGCCGCCACCGGCGCGCCGACCCCGGAGAACGGCTACGCGGGCGCCTACATCGGCGAGATCGCCGAGCAGATCGTGGCCGCCCATCCGGACGCGCCGAACCTGCCCGAGGCGGCGCGGCACGAGCTGTTCCGCGCCGAGGGCGTGGAGCTGATGTTCACCCACATCAAGCAGACGCTGCACGATTTCGGCACCGACTTCGACGTCTACTTCAACGAGTCCTCGCTGTTCGCCTCCGGCGCGGTCGAGGCCGCCGTCGAGCAGCTCAAGTCCTCCGGCGACCTGTACCAGAAGGACGGCGCCTGGTGGATCGCCAGCTCCGAGTACGGCGACGACCAGGACCGCGTGGTCATCAAGAGCGACGGCAACGCCGCCTACATCGCCGGTGACATCGCCTACTTCCAGAACAAGCGCAAGCGCGGCTTCGACCTGTGCATCTACATGCTCGGCGCCGACCACCACGGCTACATCGGCCGGCTGAAGGCGGCCGCCGCCGCGTTCGGCGACGATCCGGCCACCGTCGAGGTGCTCATCGGTCAGATGGTGAACCTGGTGCGCGACGGCCAGGCCGTGCGGATGAGCAAGCGCGCGGGCACCGTGGTGACCCTCGACGACCTGGTCGAGGCCATCGGCGTCGATGCCGCCCGCTACGCGCTGGTGCGCTGGTCGGTCAACTCCAGTGTCGACATCGACCTGAACCTGTGGACCAGCCAGAAGAACGAGAACCCGGTCTACTACGTGCAGTACGCGCACGCCCGCACCGCCTCGATCGGCCGCAACGCCGCCGCCTTCGACTACGCGAGCGTCACCCCGGATCTGTCCCAGCTCACCGCCGACGAGGAGGGCGAGCTGATCCGCACCATCGGCGAGTACCCGCGGGTGGTCTCCAGTGCGGCGAGCCTGCGCGAACCGCATCGGGTGGCCCGCTACCTGGAGGAACTGGCAGGCGCCTACCACCGGTTCCAGACCAACTCCAAGCTGCGCGTGCTGCCGCTGGGCGACGAGCCGGTCTCGCCGCTCAACGCCGCCCGGCTGGTGATGGTGAACGCCACCCGTCAGGTGCTGGCCAACGGCCTGGCCCTGCTCGGCGTGAGCGCGCCGGAGCAGATGTGATGAGCGCCCATCCCGCCGGATCCCGGCATGCCGAACTCAGCGGTGGCGCCGCGAGCGAGTCGACCCGGCTCCCGCACGCCCCGACCCTGCCGATGCGGCCGTCCGACCCGCGACAGCTGATCGACCTGCCCGCGAACGTCTGGCCGCGCAACGCCGCCCGCGACGACGCCGACGAGGTGCGCCTGGCCGGTGTGCCGGTGCGGGAGCTGGCCCAGGAATTCGGCACGCCGCTGTTCGTGATCGACGAGGACGACTTCCGCTCGCGCTGCCGCGACATGGTGCGCGCCTTCGGCCCGGGCGCCCGGGTGCACTACGCCTCCAAGGCGTTCCTGTGCGGCGCGATCGCCCGCTGGATCGACGAAGAGGGGCTGTCGCTGGACGTGGCCTCCGGCGGCGAGCTGGCCGTGGCGCTGCATGCCGGCTTCCCCGCCGAGCGAATCACCGTGCACGGCAACAACAAGTCGGTCGTCGAGCTGGAGGCGGCGGTGGCCGCCGGTGTCGGGCATCTGGTCATCGATTCGATGATCGAGATCGACCGCCTCGACGCCGTCGCGCGTCGCGCCGGTGTGGTGCAGGACGTGCTCGTGCGGATCACGGTCGGCGTGGAAGCCCATACCCACGAATACATCTCGACCGCGCACGAGGATCAGAAGTTCGGCTTCTCGATCGCGGGCGGCGACGCGATGGAGGCGTTGGCGCGGGTCTTCGAGGCGGGCAATCTGCGCCTGGTCGGCCTGCACTCGCACATCGGCTCGCAGATCTTCGAGATCGACGGCTTCGAGATCGCCGCCCGGCGCATCCTCGGCCTGTGGCGCGAGGCGGTCGACAAATTCGGCGCCGAGCGCACCGCCCAGATGTCGACCCTGGACCTCGGCGGCGGCCTCGGCATCGCCTACCTGCCCGGCGACACCCCGCCGCCGCTGGACGAGTTCGCGGCCAAGCTGCGCCGCATCGTCGCCGAGGAAGCCGATCGCGCGGGTCTGCCCGAGCCGACCATCGCGGTCGAGCCGGGGCGTGCCATCGCCGGACCCGGCACGGTCACCGTCTACGAGGTCGGCACCGTCAAGGACGTCACGCTCGACGGCGGCGTGCGCAGGCGCTACATCAGCGTCGACGGCGGTATGAGCGACAACATCCGCCCGGCGCTCTACCAGGCCGAGTACGACTGCAGGCTGGTCTCGCGCGCCTCCGACGCGCCCGCCGTGGTGGCGCGGGTGGTCGGAAAGCATTGCGAGAGCGGCGATATCGTCATCCGTGACGCCTGGATGCCCGCCGATGTGGGGCCCGGCGATCTGATCGGGGTGGCCGCCACCGGCGCGTACTGCTATTCCATGTCCAGCCGGTACAACCAGCTGACGCGCCCGGCGGTCGTCGCCGTGCGCGACGGCCGGGCCCGGCTGGTGCTGCGCCGGGAGACGGTGGCGGATCTGCTGAGTCTGGAGGTTGAGTGATGACCGAAGCGGCCAACAACGGCGCCTGGGGGACCGATCGCCCGATCGGAGTCGCGGTGCTCGGTATGGGCAACGTGGGCACCGAGGTCGTGCGCATCCTGCGCGAACACGCCGAGGACCTGCGCGCCCGCGTCGGTGCCCCGGTGATCCTGCGCGGTGTCGCGGTGCGCGATCTCGGCAAGGACCGCGGCATCCCGGCCGAACTGCTGACCACCGATGCCGAGGCGCTGGTCGCGCGCGACGACGTCGACCTGGTGGTCGAGGTCGTCGGCGGCATCGACCCGGCGCGCGCGCTGATCCTCTCGGCGCTGAACTCCGGCAAGTCGGTGGTGACCGCCAACAAGGCGCTGCTGGCCGATTACACCGGCGAACTCGCCGCCGCCGCCGAGCGCAATCGCGCCGACCTGTACTTCGAGGCCGCGGTGGCGGGCGCGATCCCCGTGGTGCGCCCGCTCATCCAGTCGTTGTCCGGCGACCGGGTCAACCGGGTGGTCGGCATCGTCAACGGCACCACCAACTTCATCCTCTCGGCGATGGACGAGACCGGCGCGGACTACTCCGCCACCCTCGCCGAGGCCACCCGCCTCGGTTACGCCGAAGCCGATCCGACCGCCGACGTCGAGGGATACGACGCCGCCGCCAAGGCCGCCATCCTGGCCTCGCTGGCCTTCCACACCCGCGTCACCGCCGCCGACGTCTACCGCGAGGGCATCTCCAAGATCAGCGCGGAGGACCTCGAGACCGCCTCCGCGGTGAACTGCACGGTCAAGCTGCTGGCAATCTGCGAGCGAGTTCCCGCCGGCCCAGGTGAGCCCACCCCCGCCGAGGGTGGCAAGGAGCGCGTCTCGGTGCGGGTCTACCCGGCGCTGATCCCGCGCAGGCATCCGCTGGCCGCGGTGACCGGCGCCTTCAATGCCGTGGTCGTGGAGGCCGAGAACGCGGGCAGGCTGATGTTCTACGGTCAGGGCGCCGGTGGCGCGCCGACGGCCTCGGCGGTGCTCGGCGATCTGGTGATGGCCGCCCGCAACAAGTTCTTCGGTGGCCGCGCCCCGGGCGAATCGGTTTATGCTGAGCTACCGATCGCGCCGATCGGCGATACGCCCACCCGCTATCACGTGAACCTGCAGGTCGAAGACCGTCCCGGTGTTCTGGCCAAGGTGGCGGGCGAATTCGCCAAACACGAGGTCAGCATCTCGACGGTCCGCCAGGAAGGACACGGCGAGGGCGCTCGATTGGTCGTCGTGACCCACCACGCCGTGGAATCGGCGCTCGCGGACACCGTCGCCGCCCTCGCGGAGATGGAGTCCGTCACATCCGTGACAAGTGTCCTGAGACTGGAAGGCACCGAAGAATGAGTACCGCAGGCGTCGCCCCGCAGGCAGGCGTGCATTCCCGCTGGCCGGGTCTGATCGCCGCCTACCGTGACCGGCTCGAGGGCGCGGCCGATTGGGAGCCGGTCACCCTGTTCGAGGGCGGCACCCCGCTGGTGCCCGCGCCGTACCTGTCCGAGCTGACCGGGTGTGAGGTGTACCTCAAGGTCGAAGGCGCGAACCCGACCGGGTCGTTCAAGGACCGCGGCATGACCATGGCCATGACCGATGCCAAGTACCGCGGCCAGAAGGCCGTGCTGTGCGCGTCCACCGGCAACACCTCGGCCTCGGCCGCGGCCTACGCCACCCGCGCCGGCATGACCTGCGCGGTGCTCATCCCGCAGGGCAAGATCGCGATGGGCAAGCTGGCCCAGGCGGTCATGCTCGGCGCGCAGGTCATCCAGGTCGAGGGCAACTTCGACGACTGCCTGGAGCTGGCCCGCAAGGTCACCTCGGAGTTCCCCTCCATCGGCCTGGTGAACTCGGTCAACCCGGCGCGCATCGAGGGGCAGAAGACCGCCTCCTTCGAGATCTGCGACGTGCTCGGCAAGGCGCCCGACGTGCACGCGCTGCCGGTCGGCAACGCGGGCAACATCACCGCGTACTGGCGCGGCTACCGCGAGTACTACGCCGACGGCGTCATCGGCTCGCTGCCGCGCATGCTCGGTGTGCAGGCCGCGGGGGCCGCCCCGCTGGTCAACGGAGCTCCGGTCAAGGATCCCGAGACCATCGCCACCGCCATCCGCATCGGCGCCCCGGCCTCGTGGAACGGTGCGGTCGCGGCCAAGGAGGAGTCCGGCGGCGCGTTCCGCGCGGCCACCGACGACGAGATCCTCGAGGCCTACCGCCTGGTCGCGGCCAAGGAAGGCGTGTTCGTCGAGCCCGCGTCGGCCGCCTCCGTCGCCGGCGTGCTCGCCGCCCGCAAGGAAGGCTGGCTCGAGCCCGGCCTGACCGTGGTCTGCACGGTGACCGGCAACGGCCTCAAGGACCCCGACACCGCGCTGCTCGGCATGCCGCAGGTCGAGGCGATCGCGGTGGACCCGGTGGCCGTGGCCGCCCGTCTCGAGCTGGCCTGAGTTGAAATCGCGCGAACCCCAGCTGATGACACGGACGCTGCCCGCCGGTCTCACCGTGACCGCGCGGGTGCCCGCCTCCAGCGCCAACCTGGGCCCCGGATTCGATTCGCTCGGAATGGCTTTGGGCATCTACGACGAAATCGAGGTCCGCACCACCGATTCCGGGCTGAACATCCGGGTCGAGGGTGAGGGCGCCGACGACGTGCCCTGGGGCCCCACCCATCTGGTGGTGCGGGCCATCGAACGCGGACTCGAGCACGCGGGCGTCTGGGCGGACGGCCTCGACGTGGTGTGCCGCAACGTGATTCCGCATTCGCGCGGCCTCGGTTCGTCGGCGTCCGCGGTGGTCGGCGGCCTGGCCGCCGGCTCCGGCCTCGCCGCCCGGCTCGATCCAGACCTGGCCGCGGGCGCCGATCAGCTGGTGCAGCTGGCCTCGGAATTCGAGGGACACCCGGACAATGCCGCGGCCAGCGTCCTCGGCGGCATCGTCATCTCCTGGACCGAGACCGCGGTCGAGGCGGGCGCCGAGGTGCCCGAGCACGGCCGTGTCTACCGGGCCGTCCGGCTGGATCCGCATCCCGCGCTGCGCCCGGTGGTGCTGGTCCCGGAGGTGCGGTCCTCCACCGCGCACACCCGCGGCCTGCTGCCGGAGACGGTGCCGCACGCCGACGCGGCGTTCAATGTCAGCCGGGCCGCGCTGGCCGTGGTGGCGCTCACCTCGCGTCCGGAGCTGCTGATGCCGGCCACTGTGGACCGGCTGCACCAGTCCCAGCGCGCCCCTGCGCTGCCGGTGACCACCCGGTGGATCGAGCGGCTGCGCGCGGCGGGCATCCCGGCCACGGTTTCGGGGGCGGGACCGACTGTTCTGGCCCTGCCGACCAGCGACTTTCCGGCCGAACTCAGGGATCTCGCGGTAGCCGAGGGGCTGCGGGTGATCGAGCCGGGAGTGGCCGACGGGGTCCGGGTCAGCTGACGGCGCGTCCGTCTTGCCGAGTTTCACCGAATCCAGCTATCCTGGGCGTGTCCGTACATCGTGCGCATCAGACGCCGGTGCTTCATCAGGGCAATCGCTCCAGCAGGCTCCAGGCTCGAGCCTCCAGGCCATGGGGGTACTGCGCAGCTGTGCAACTGGAATGATCTCTCCCACCTTTCACCACCGGTGGCGAAGCCTCCGGTCCGGCGGAGCAGGCGATACGGCAACACCGAGTCCGGCACAGTGCCCGGACTGCGGACGAACCCCTCGACTCAGCACACGGCATTCGAGGGAAGGAAAGGATTTCCGTGACAGATACGGACCTGCTCGCGACACCCGGGGTGGATTCCAACCCAAGTTCCTCGGGCGGCCGCGAAAGTGAATCCGGACAGATTTCGAAGATGAGCGAACATACCGACGTCGCACGATCGGGGCTGACTGGGATGTTGTTGCCGCAGTTGCGCGCCCTCGCCGGAGAACTCGGGATCCGAGGCACCTCCGGGATGCGCAAGGGCGATCTGATCGCCGCCATCAAAGAGAATCAGGCAGGCAAGGCCGCCAAGTCCGACAAGCCGGCCCGCTCCGACGCGAAGGCCGAGCAGACCGCTCTCGACGTGCAGGCCCCCGCGAAGGGCAAGTCCGCGGAGAAGCCCGCCGCCGAGCCGAAGGGCGCCGACGACAAGGCCGCCGCGAAGGCCGCCGACCGCAAGGCCGTCGATGGCAAGGGCGCCGAGGTGAAGGACGCCGCCGAGGTGAAGGACGCCGCGCCGAGCGCGCAGGCCGCCGCCTCGACGCAGGCGCCCGCCGCGCAGCCCGATTCGGCCGCGGGAGAGGCGCAGAGCTCCTCCGATGGCGGCGAGGATTCCGGTCGCGAGCCGGGTCAGCGTGGTCGTGGTCGCCAGCGGCGCGGCCGCGAGCAGGCCCGCTCGGGCGGCGACAATGCCGAGGCGCAGGAGTCGAAGTCCGACGGCGACTCCGGTGAGCGCAGGCGCGATCGCAATCAGGGTGAGCGCAGCCAGCAGGGTGACCGCGGCCAGCAGGGTGAGCGCGGCCAGCAGGGTGAGCGCGGTCAACAGGGCGAGCGCGGTCAGAGCCAGGGCGATCGTGGCCCACAGGGCGGCGGTCGCAACGACGCCCGCGGCGGTGACGACGACGAGAGCGGTCGCGGACGGCGGGGACGTCGGTTCCGTGAGCGTCGCCGTGGGCGTGATCGCGAAGCCGGCGGCGGTGAGAGCCGTGAGCTCGAGATCCGCGAGGACGACGTGCTGCAGCCGGTCGCGGGCATCCTCGACGTGCTGGACAACTACGCCTTCGTGCGCACTTCGGGCTACCTGGCCGGGCCCAACGACGTCTACGTGTCGATGAACCTGGTCCGCAAGAACGGCCTGCGCCGCGGCGACGCGATCACCGGCGCCGTGCGCGCCCCGCGCGACGGCGAGCAGGGCAGCCAGCGGCAGAAGTTCGACCCGCTGGTGCGGCTGGACACCGTCAACGGCGGCGACGTCGAGGCGGCCAAGCGTCGTCCGGAGTTCGGCAAGCTGACCCCGCTGTACCCGAACCAGCGCCTGCGGCTGGAAACCCAGCCCAACAAGCTGACCACGCGCGTGATCGATCTGATCATGCCGATCGGCAAGGGCCAGCGCGCGCTGATCGTGTCCCCGCCGAAGGCCGGTAAGACCACGATCCTGCAGGACATCGCCAATGCGATCGCGACCAACAACCCCGAGTGCTACCTGATGGTCGTGCTGGTCGACGAGCGTCCCGAAGAGGTCACCGATATGCAGCGTTCGGTGAAGGGTGAGGTGATCGCCTCCACCTTCGACCGTCCGCCGAGCGATCACACCTCGGTCGCCGAGCTGGCCATCGAGCGGGCCAAGCGCCTGGTCGAAATGGGCAAAGATGTTGTGGTGCTGCTGGACTCGATCACCCGATTGGGCCGTGCGTACAACAACTCCTCGCCCGCCTCGGGCCGCATCCTCTCCGGTGGCGTCGACTCGACCGCGCTGTACCCGCCCAAGCGGTTCCTCGGCGCGGCGCGCAATATCGAGAACGGCGGCTCGCTGACGATCATCGCCACCGCCATGGTGGAAACCGGCTCGACCGGTGACACGGTGATCTTCGAGGAGTTCAAGGGCACCGGCAACGCCGAGCTCAAGCTCGACCGCAAGATCGCCGAGCGGCGCGTGTTCCCCGCGGTGGACGTCAACCCGTCCGGCACCCGCAAGGACGAGCTGCTGCTCAACCCCGACGAGGCAGCGGTCCTGCACAAGCTGCGCCGCGTGCTCTCCGGTCTGGACTCGCATCAGGCGATCGACCTGCTGATCGACCGTCTCAAGAAGTCGAAGAACAATCTCGAGTTCCTGATGCAGGTCAGCAAGACCGCGCCGGGCGCGCTGGACGAGTAGTCCCCGCCGGACCGACATCGAACCCAGAGGGCCCCCAGGATTGGGGGCCCTCTCATTTTTCGTTTTCCGCCGAACCGCGGTCGGCGGCGACTCTAGGGTGTGAAACGTATCGACTTCACTATCTTCGAAGAGCGGCTATGCGTACTGCAAAGAACGAGTTCATGCGAACCCCCATCCGACTCACAGTCGCCGCACTCGCCGGCGCCACCCTGATCGCCGGTATCGGCGCCGGGGCGGCGATGGCCGAACCCGCCCCGGTGCCCGATCCCGGACCGTCGAGGACCGGCTCGTCGATGATCGACTTCGCCGATCTCGGATCGAGCATGGGGTCATCGGCCCTCCAGCGCGGCGACATCCTGAGCGCGCTCGCCATCCTGGTGAACATCCCCTTCCCGATCCTGATCGGCGGGTTCTGCGATGCGACCTCGATGTCCGGGACCGGAGGGGAAGGCAACATCTGCGCGGCGTTCTGAGCCGGGGGCCCGGGCCGGCGTGGTGCCGAACGGTCTCCGGCTGTCGGGAACAAAGGGCATCCGAGGGTGGTTGTGGGAGGGTGACGACGGTTCTGGCATACTGGATCGCCGTGCGTCCGCCGCGTTTCGCGGACAATCCCGCCTAGTCGGTCCCGGTTCACGTCCCGATCACGAAAACGATCTGGGCGACCCGGCGGCCAATATCGAGAGGACACCCATGAAGGCCGGAATCCACCCGACCTACGTCGACACCACTGTCGTCTGCGGTTGTGGCAACACCTTCCAGACTCGCAGCACCAAGGAGTCCGGACAGATCACCGTCGAGGTCTGCTCGCAGTGCCATCCGTTCTACACCGGCAAGCAGAAGATCCTCGACACCGGCGGTCGCGTGGCCCGCTTCGAGGCCCGCTACGGCAAGCGCGCCGGCAAGAAGGCCGACGACGCCAAGTAGCTTCCTCGCCGACGCCCGGTCCTGCATCGCAGGCCCGGGCGTCGGTGTTTTTTCTCCCAGCACGTCAGGGCCGCGACATCGGGTGGCGCGCCCATCTTTCGAGAAAGAGGAAGAAACATGACGCAGCCGTCCGCGATCGACGACATCCTGGCCGAGCACGCGGGGCTGGAGACCCAGCTGGCCGATCCGGCGCTGCACAACGATCCGACGGCCGCCCGCCGGGTCGGCAAGCGATTCGCCGAACTGGCGCCGGTCATGGCCACCTACCGCAAGCTCGAGTCCGCCAAGGACGACCTGAGCGCGGCCAGGGAACTCGCCGCCGACGACCCGTCCTTCGCCGCCGAGGTGCCCGAGCTGGAACGCCAGGTCGAGGAATTCGAGCAGGCGCTGGCCGACCTGCTTGCCCCGCGTGACCCGCACGACGGCGACGACGTGGTGCTCGAGGTGAAATCCGGCGAAGGCGGCGAGGAGTCCGCGCTGTTCGCCGCCGATCTGGCCCGGATGTACATCCGCTATGCCGAACAACGCGGCTGGCGGGTGGAAGTGCTCGACGCCACGGTCTCCGACCTGGGCGGGTACAAGGAAGCGACGCTGTCGATCAAGAGCCGCGACGCCGCGCGCGACGGCGTGTGGTCGCGATTCAAGTTCGAAGGCGGCGTGCACCGGGTGCAGCGCGTGCCGGTCACCGAATCGCAGGGCCGGATCCACACCTCGGCCGCGGGCGTGCTCATCTACCCCGAGCCCGACGAGGTGGCCGAGGTGCAGATCGACGACACCGATCTGCGCATCGACGTCTACCGGTCCTCGGGCAAGGGCGGCCAGGGCGTCAATACCACCGACTCGGCGGTGCGCATCACCCACCTGCCCACCGGCATCGTGGTGACCTGCCAGAACGAGCGCTCTCAGCTGCAGAACAAGGCCCGCGCCATGCAGGTGCTCGCGGCGCGGCTGCAGGCGCTGGCCGAGGAACAGGCCGAGCAGGAAGCCGCCGCCGGACGCGCCGTGCAGGTGCGCACCGTGGACCGCTCCGAGCGCATCCGCACCTACAACTTCCCGGAGAACCGGATCACCGACCATCGCATCGGCTACAAGTCGCACAACCTGGACGCGGTGCTCGACGGCGATCTCGACGCCCTGCTCGACGCGCTGGGCAAGGCCGACCGTGAGGCGCGCATGGCCGCGGAGTGAGGCCACTGCCTGCTCGACGCGCTGGGCACGGGAGCGCCGATCTCGGCCTGCGCGCCGGCCCCACCCTGCCATCGGGCACAGTGGGGGCGTGAGCAGAACAGCCTTGCGCCCGGTCATCGAATCCGCGTCGGAGCAGTTGCGGTCGGCGGGCGTGCCGAGTCCGCGCGCGGACGCCGAACTGCTGGCCGCGCACCTGCTTGGCGTCGAACGCCCTCGCCTGGCGCTGGTGCCGATGGTCGAGGCGGGCATGCTCGAGCGCTATCAGGCACTGGTCGACCGCCGCGCGCGCCGCGAGCCGTTGCAGTATCTGACCGGCGTCGCGTTCATGGGGGAGATCGACCTCGCCGTCGGACCCGGGGTCTTCGTGCCGCGCCCGGAGACCGAGCTGCTGTTCGCCTGGGCGCTGGCCCACCTGGAATCGCTGCCGCGCGATCACCCGCCGACCGTGGTCGACCTGTGCACCGGCACCGGCGCGCTCGCCCTGGCCGTCGCGCACGCCAGGCCCGACGCCCGGGTCCACGCCGTCGAGATCGATCCCGACGCCCTGACCTGGGCCAGGCGCAATGCCGACGCCCGGATCGCCGACGGCGACACCCCGATCGTCCTGCACGCCGACGACGTCACCGCCCCCGACCTGCTCACCGAGCTGAACGGGCGCGTCGACCTCGTGCTGTCGAACCCGCCCTACATTCCCGAAGGCGCCGAACTCGAGCCGGAGGTCGCCGAACACGACCCGCACCGGGCCCTCTTCGGCGGCCCCGACGGCCTGGACGTGATCCGGGCCATGCTGCCGACCGTGGCCCGCCTGCTGCGGCCCGGCGGCGCCACCGGCATCGAGCACGACGACACCAACGGCTCCGCGCTGGCCGCCCTGCTGCGCGACAGCGGTGCGTTCACCGATGTCGTCGAACACCCCGACCTCGCCGGCCGCCCGCGTTTCGTGGTGGCGCGCAGAGCCGTGCAGGCCTATCCGGCGTGATGGCCGGCCGGAGACTCGGTCTGTCCGGTAGCGCACGGGGGAGCGTGACACCGGGCGCGGACATCGTGCCGGCGGGGCAGCGACGGCCTGATAGCGGTCGTCGGCGCGCCGCGTGACAGGATGGTGGCGTGAGTACCGTCTACGATTGCGCGGATCCCGATTCGCGCGCTGCCGGACTGACCGCGGCCACCAGCGCCCTGAAGTCCGGGCGACTCGTGGTGATGCCCACCGACACCCTGTACGGACTGGCGGCCGACGCGTTCGACTCGACCGCTGTCGCCGAATTGCTGGCCGCCAAGCGGCGCGGCCGCGACATGCCGGTCCCGGTGCTGGTCGGGTCCTGGAACACGATCGACGGGCTGGTGTTCTCGGTGCGCCCGCAGGCCAGGGAGCTGATCCGGGCGTTCTGGCCCGGCGGCCTGAGTCTCGTTGTGCAGCAGGCGCCTTCGCTGGCCTGGGATCTGGGCGATACCCGCGGCACGGTGATGCTGCGGATGCCCCTGCATCCGGTCGCGCTCGATCTGCTGCGCGAGGTGGGCCCGCTCGCGGTCTCCAGCGCCAATGTCTCCGGTCAGCCGCCCGCCGCCACCGCGGCCGCGGCGCGCGAACAGCTCGGCAGCCTGGTCTCGGTCTACCTCGACGGCGGCCCGGCCGCGCACGCGGTGGCTTCCACCATCGTCGACCTGACCGCCGATCAGCCCCGAGTGCTGCGCGAGGGCGCGGTCGCGGTCGCCGAGATCGCCGAAGTGCTCGGGATGTCGCCGGACGAACTGACCGGCACCACGGCCCGGTGAGGCGTGTGAGCGACCGCGTGATCGGACGGTGCCCGGCGTGATCCTGGCGTTCTCCGGCGCCGGCTCCGTAGTGCCGCTGCGCGAGCTCGTGCTGGTGCTGCTCGTCTCGGCGACGGTGACCTTCCTGGCCACCGGTGGCGTCCGGGTCCTGGCGATCGGTTTCGGCGCCATCGCGGTCCCGCGCGCCCGCGATGTGCATCTGGAGCCGATTCCGCGCATGGGCGGCGTCGGCATGTACACCGGCGTGATCGCCGCGATCCTGTTCGCCCACCAATTGCCCGCGCTCCGAAGAGGTTTCGACTACGCCCCGGACATCCCGGCGGTGCTGGTCGCGGCCACGCTGATCGTGGTGGTCGGCATCGTCGACGACCGCTGGGGCCTGGACGCGCTCACCAAGTTCGCCGGGCAGGTCACCGCCGCGGGCGTGATGGCGATGATGGGGCTGAGCTGGTTCGTCATCTACAACCCGTTCGACGACTCCACCGTCGTGCTCGACGCGCTGCAGGGCGGTCTGGTCACCGTCGCCATCACGGTGACGCTGATCAACGCGATGAACTTCGTCGACGGTCTCGACGGGCTGGCGGGCGGCCTCGGATTCATCGCGGCGATCGCGGTTTTCGCGTTCTCGGTGGGCCTGCTCTACGAGCAGGGCGGCTCGGTGGACACCTACCCGCCCGCACTGCTCGCCGCCGCGCTGGCAGGCGCGTGCCTGGGATTTCTGCCGCACAATTTCCAGCCCGCCCGGATATTCATGGGCGATTCCGGGTCGATGCTCATCGGATTGATGCTGGCCGCGATCTCCACCGGCGCGTCCGGGCGAATTCCGCTGCAGGGTTACGGCCCGCGCGACATCGTCGGCCTGCTCTCGCCGGTGCTGCTGGTGGGTGCGGTGATGTTCATTCCGGTGCTCGATCTGCTGCTGGCGATCCTGCGGCGGGTGCGCGCCGGCGTGAGTTTCTCGACGCCGGACAAAATGCATCTGCACCACCGGTTGTTGCAGATCGGGCATTCCCATCGCCGGGTGGTACTGCTGATCTACTTGTGGGTCGGGGTGCTCGCATTCGGTGCGGTCGGCACGTCGCTGATGGATCGCAGGGTGGTCGTATTGCTGATGGCGGGCGGGTTGGTATTCGCCCTCGTGGTGACCGCGGTTCCCGGCCTGCGTCGCCGTGACGAGGCGCAACAGCCTCCGCCGTCCGGCTGACGACCGGGCTCGCCGGGTAAAGGCCCGGCTGGTCGGCGGGGGCCCGGCGCCGCTTGGGTACAGTCGGACATGTGAGTTTCACGCCTACCCCCGTTGCCGGTCCCGACGCGCCGCTGAAGGCCGCGCTGCGTTACGGGCTGATCGGTCTGGCGGCGCTGGTGGTGCTCGCCGCGGGCATCGGGACGGCGGCCGCGGGCCTGCCGGGACTGTGGGGCGCGCTGCTCGGTTCGGCCATCGGCGGGGTGTTCATCCTGACCACGGCGGCGGTCGTGCTGTTCGGCGCGAAGCTGCCGCCGAGCACCGCGGGACTGGTCATGCTGGTCAGCTGGGTGGGCAAGGTGCTGCTGGTGCTGATCGCGGTGGCGATCCTGACCCGCTTCGACTTCTACGACCGCGTGGTGCTGTTCCTGACGGTGATCGGCGCCCTGGTGATCGTGCTCGGCGCGGAGACGGTCGGCGTTGTGCGCCAGAAGGTTCCGTACGTGACGACTCCCGCGGGCGACGGCGACGGCGCCGGCCCGGCGAATTGACTTCACCCCCCTACACAGTGTCGTAGACCGCTTGGTAAAGTGTTGGTAAGCAAGCAACCAAGCCAGGGGTAGTCTCCTGGGTCTCCTATGGTGCCGCTATGCTTACTGCCGTACCGCGCCCGATGAGGGTGTGGTTCTGCATGTCGACGATGTCGCCGACACACGTACAGACGCCTAAGCGGATTTGCCGCCCAGCTGCTGACGAACTTCGAGCCGACCTCAGTCGACCAAATTGATCGTCAATGTCCGATCGAACCGCGGGAATGAAACCCACCTCGCGGCCCGAACACGGGAGAGAACGCTGAGCGTCACCACTTTGGCGGCGGGTGAGTTCCACGCGCCGTCGCTAACCGACTTCTTCCCTCCAGCTGTGCTGTTCGAGGGAACGCCGTTCGAACTCGACCGTTTGATGCTGGTTCGCCTGCTGATGACGGCTGTTCTCGTGGCCGTCATGTTCCTGGCGTTCCGGAGCCCGAAGATCGTTCCGCGCGGCTTGCAGAATGTCGCCGAAATCGGTCTGGTCTTCGTCAAGGAGCAGATTGCCGAGGAGATCCTCGGCAAGGAGACCGGCCGCAAATTCTTCCCGCTGATCGCGACGATCTTCTTCACGGTCCTGTTCCTGAACGTCTCCGGCGTGATCCCGTTCCTGAACATCTCCTCGAACGCCCGGATCGGCATGCCGCTCGTGCTGGCGGCCATCGCATACATCGCGTTCAACTACGTGGGCATCAAGAAGTACGGCTTCTTCACCTATATGCGCTCCAGCATCGTGGTGCCCAACGTGCCGCCCGCACTGCACGTGCTGCTCATCCCGATCGAGTTCGTCTCGACGTTCATCCTGCGTCCGTTCACGCTGACCGTCCGACTCATGGCGAACATGCTGGCCGGCCACATCATGCTGGTGCTGTTCTTCAGCTCCACCTGGTACTTCCTGTTCGACGCCACCGCCTGGATGAAGGTGTTCTCGCCGTTCTCGCTGCTCGCGGGTATCGGGTTCACCCTGTTCGAGCTGCTGGTCGTGTTCCTGCAGGCCTACGTGTTCGCCCTGCTGACCGCTGTCTACATCGGTCTCGCCGAGCACGCCGACTCCCACTGATCCGACCGCACAACAACAACGTCAGACCTGCTACACCGCGCCGGCCGGCGGGTGAGCAAAAGAAAGGGAAAGAAGACTCATGAGCCTCTCGTACCTGGCCCAGGAAGCTGCCACCAACGAGTCGACGCTGAAGGGCCTCGGAGCCGTCGGTTACGGCCTGGCCGCGATCGGCCCGGGCATCGGTGTCGGCATCGTCGTCGGTAAGGCGATCGAGGGTATCGCCCGTCAGCCCGAGCTGCAGGGCACCATCCGGACCAACATGTTCCTCGGCATCGCGTTCACCGAGGCGCTGGCCCTGATCGGCCTCGTCGCCGGCTTCATCTTCTGATTCCGATGTACGAGTACGCAGTACTTGCAGCGGAGGGTGAGGATGTGAATCCTCTCCTCCCCGAAACGTACGACATCGTCTGGTCGATCGTCTGTGTCGTGGTCATCGCCGCGATCTTCTACAAGTTCGTGATCCCGAGCCTGAACAAGGTGCTGGCCGAGCGCACCGAGAAGATCGAGGGCGGTATCGCCAAGGCCGAGGCCGCGCAGGTCGAGGCCCAGCAGACGCTGCAGCAGTACCAGCAGCAGCTGGCCGATGCCAGGCTGGAGGCCGCGCGCATCCGTGAGGAAGCGCGTACGCAGGGCCAGCAGATCCTCGCGCAGATGCGCACCGAGGCGCAGGCCGAAAGCGACCGCATCGTGGCCGCGGGTCACTCGCAGCTGGAAGCCCAGCGCCAGCAGATCCTCACCGAGCTGCGTTCCGAAGTCGGCCGTACGGCCGTCGACCTGGCCGAGAAGATCATCGGTCAGTCGGTTTCGGACGAGGCCAAGCAGGCCGCATCGATCGAGCGCTTCCTGAGCGAACTCGATTCTTCCGATGCCGGCATCGGGGTCGGAAGGTAACGACGCGAAAGTGAGAAGCATGTACGCAGCGAGCCGCGAGGCCAGCTCCCGGTCCCGGGAAGCGCTTCGGGCCGCTCTGACCGGAAGCGACAGTGTTGCCGCCACGACGGGATCGGAACTGTTCGCCGTCGTAGCCGTGCTGGACGACCAGCGTTCGCTGCGTGTTGCGCTCGCGGACGAGTCGGTGCCCGGTTCGGCGCGTGCCGAACTGAGCGAGCGGGTCTTCGGCGGCAAGGTCAGCGTCGCCACCCAGGCGGTGCTGACCACTGCCGTGGCGCAGAACTGGTCGCGCACCTCCGACATGGTCGACACGCTTGTCCTGCTCGGGCAGGAAGCGCTGCTCGAGTCGGCCGCCAACGCGGGCAGGCTGGACGCGGTCGAGGACGAGTTGTTCCGGCTCGGCCGGATCATCGCCGACAACCCCGACCTCGAGCAGGCCCTCTCCGATCGCGCGCGGCCAGTTGAGGCCAAGCGTGAACTGCTGACCCGCCTGCTGACGGGTAAGGCCGAGCCGGTCACCGTCTCCCTGGCGGAACAGGTGGTCACCCGGGAAGGCACCGCCATCGGCGCGGCCTTCGACGAGCTGTCCGCCCTGGTGGCGTCGCGCCGCGATCAGATCGTCGCGCACGTGCGTGCCGCGATCGCCCTGACGCCGCAGCAGCGGGAGCGGCTGGCCGCCTCACTGCAGCGCATCTACGGCAAGCCCGTCACGGTGCACGTCCAGATCGACACGAGCCTGCTCAGCGGGCTGGTCGTCCGGATCGGCGACGACGTGATCGACGGCAGCGCCGTCGGCCGACTGGAGCGGCTGCGCCGGGAACTGGCCTAGGGCCGGCGCCGCAGGCGGCCACCACACCGACATTCGAGACCCTTACAGCGAGAGCAGGACAGAACATGGCGGAGCTGACGATCTCCTCCGACGAGATCCGTAGCGCGATCGAGAGCTACACCCAGAGCTACACCCCCGAGACCTCCATCGAAGAAGTGGGTCTCGTCACCGACACCAGTGACGGCATCGCGCACGTCAGCGGCCTGCCCTCGGCGATGGCCAACGAGCTGCTCGAGTTCCCCGGCGGCGTGCTCGGCGTGGCGCTCAACCTCGAGGACCGCGAAATCGGTGCGGTCATCCTCGGTGAGTACGCGCAGATCGAAGAGGGCCAGCAGGTGCGCCGCACCGGCGACGTGCTCTCGGTGCCCGTCGGCGACAAGTTCCTCGGTCGTGTGGTGAACCCGCTCGGCCAGCCCATCGACGGTCTCGGCGAGATCGAGGCCGAAGAGCGCCGCGTGCTCGAGCTGCAGGCCGCCACCGTGCTGGAGCGCCAGCCGGTCGAGGAGCCGCTGGCCACCGGCATCACCGCCATCGACGCGCTGACCGCCATCGGCCGCGGCCAGCGTCAGCTGGTCATCGGTGACCGCAAGACCGGCAAGACCGCGGTCTGCATCGACGCGATCCTGAACCAGAAGGCGAACTGGGAGACCGGCGACCCGAGCAAGCAGGTCCGCTGCATCTACGTCGCCATCGGTCAGAAGGGTTCCACCATCGCGGGCGTCAAGTCCGCGCTGGAGGAGCACGGCGCGATGGAGTACACCACCATCGTCGCGGCCCCCGCGTCCGATTCCGCCGGCTTCAAGTGGCTGGCCCCCTACACCGGTTCGGCCATCGGCCAGCACTGGATGTACCAGGGCAAGCACGTCCTCATCGTGTTCGACGACCTCACCAAGCAGGCCGAGGCCTACCGCGCCATCTCGCTGCTGCTGCGCCGCCCGCCGGGCCGCGAGGCGTACCCCGGTGACGTCTTCTACCTGCACTCGCGTCTGCTCGAGCGTTGCGCCAAGCTGTCCGACGAGATGGGCGGCGGCTCGATGACCGGTCTGCCGATCATCGAGACCAAGGCCAACGACGTCTCGGCGTTCATCCCGACCAACGTCATCTCCATCACCGACGGTCAGGTCTTCCTCGAGTCCGACCTGTTCAACAAGGGCGTGCGCCCGGCGATCAACGTCGGTACCTCGGTCTCCCGCGTCGGTGGCGCCGCCCAGACCAAGGGCATGAAGCAGGTCGCCGGCTCGCTGCGTCTGGAAATGGCGCAGTACCGCGAACTGGAGGCGTTCTCCGCCTTCGCCTCCGACCTGGACGCCGCCTCGCTGGCCCAGCTCGAGCGCGGTGCCCGCTGGGTGGAGCTGCTCAAGCAGGACCAGTACTCCCCGGTCGCGGTGGAAGACCAGATCGTCTCGATCTTCCTGGTCGACGCCGGCTACTACGACTCGGTCCCGGTCGCCGACATCCGCCGCTTCAACGCGGAGCTGATCGAGGATCTGCACCGCACCGCCGCCGACGCGTTCACCTCGATCGCGGGTGGCAAGCGTCTCGACGACGAGAACGGCGAGGCGCTCAAGGCGGCCACCGACAAGTTCAAGCAGGGCTTCCTGGCCTCCGACGGCAGCCGTGTCGTGAACGAGCCCGCCGCGGGCGAGCTCGGCCACGAAGAGGTCGAGTCGCTGTCGGTCACCCGCAAGCGCGTCGAGAAATAACCGGTCGAGTGATGCGCTATTCGATTGTCGGCGTCGAGCCGACCAGGGCGAATGAAGGGAGTGTGACCCATGGCCAGCTTGCGTGAATTGCGCTCCCGCATTCGTGGTGTGAATTCGATCAAGAAGATCACCAAGGCCCAGGAGCTGATCGCGACCTCGCGAATCTCCAAGGCGCAGGCCAGGGTTGCCGCCGCGAAGCCGTTCGCGGAGGAGATCACCAAGGTGCTCGGCGAGCTCGCGAGCGCGTCGAAGAACCTGTCCCATCCGCTGCTGACCGAGCGCGCGAACCCGCGCCGGGCGGCCGTGCTGGTGATCACCAGCGACAGCGGCATGTGTGGTGGTTACAACTCCAACGTGCTCAAGCGCGCCGAAGAGCTGATGACCACGCTGCGCGGCGAGGGCAAGGAGCCGGTGCTCTATGTCATGGGCGCCAAGGGTCTGACCTACTACACCTTCCGCAACCGGCCGCTCGTGTCGTCGTGGACCGGGTTCTCGCAGCAGCCGAAGTACACCGATGCTTCGGCCGCCTGCAACCACCTGGTCGAGGCGTTCATGGCCGGCTCGGACGGCGAGGTGCCGCACCCGCACGGCACCGGCGACATCGCCGGCGTCGACGAGCTGCACATCGTCTACACGCGGTTCGTCTCGATGCTCACCCAGACCCCGGAGGTGCGCCGCCTGGCGCCGATCCAGGTGAGCATCGTCGACGAGAGCTTCGACCTGGGCGAGGACTCGTTCTCCGATTCCCCGACCGCCGATGTTCAGGCGCAGTACGAATTCGAGCCCGACGCCGATGTGCTGCTGGCGGCGCTGCTGCCCAAGTACATCAACACGCGTATCTACGCGTCGTTGCTCGAGGCAGCGGCATCCGAGTCGGCGGCTCGGCGCACCGCAATGAAGGCGGCCACCGACAACGCCAACGAACTCGCCAGCGTCCTGCAGCGCGAGGCCAACTCGGTACGTCAGGCCCAGATCACGCAGGAAATCAGCGAAATCGTCGGCGGCGTGAACGCGCTGGCGTCGAGCTCGGACCGCGACTAGAAGCGCCGCGGCCTGAGCGAACGGGCCGTAACCACCGGCCCGCCCAGGCCGCAACCAGACACGGAGAGAACCAACACCAATGACCGCAGCTGTCACACAGGACAACACGAGCCGGACCGGCGGCGCCGCAGGCCGCGTCGTCCGCGTCATCGGCCCCGTCGTGGACGTCGAGTTCCCGCGCGGCTCCATTCCCGAGCTGTTCAACGCTCTGCACGCCGAGATCACCCTGACCTCGGTCGCCAAGACGCTGACGCTCGAGGTCGCCCAGCACCTCGGCGACAACATCGTTCGCACCATTTCCATGCAGCCGACCGACGGCCTGGTCCGCGGCGCGACTGTCACCGACACCGGCAAGCCGATCTCGGTGCCCGTCGGCGACGTCGTCAAGGGTCACGTCTTCAACGCCCTCGGTGACTGCCTCGACACCCCCGGCCTAGGCCGCGACGGCGAGCAGTGGGGTATCCACCGCAAGCCGCCGAGCTTCGACCAGCTCGAGGGCAAGACCGAGCTGCTCGAGACCGGCATCAAGGTCATCGACCTGCTGACCCCGTACGTGAAGGGCGGCAAGATCGGTCTGTTCGGTGGCGCCGGTGTCGGCAAGACCGTTCTGATCCAGGAGATGATCACCCGTATCGCGCGTGAGTTCTCCGGCACGTCGGTGTTCGCCGGCGTCGGTGAGCGCACCCGTGAGGGCACCGACCTGCACCTGGAAATGGAAGAGATGGGCGTCCTCCAGGACACCGCCCTCGTCTTCGGCCAGATGGACGAGCCGCCGGGCACCCGTATGCGCGTCGCCCTCTCGGCCCTCACCATGGCCGAGTACTTCCGCGACGTGCAGCACCAGGACGTGCTGCTGTTCATCGACAACATCTTCCGGTTCACCCAGGCCGGTTCCGAGGTGTCGACCCTGCTCGGCCGTATGCCCTCCGCCGTCGGTTACCAGCCCACGCTGGCCGACGAGATGGGTGAGCTGCAGGAGCGCATCACCTCGACCCGTGGCCGGTCCATCACCTCGCTGCAGGCCATCTACGTGCCCGCCGACGACTACACCGACCCGGCCCCGGCGACCACCTTCGCCCACCTGGACGCGACGACCGAGCTCTCCCGCCCGATCTCGCAGAAGGGTATCTACCCCGCCGTCGACCCGCTGACCTCGACCTCGCGCATCCTCGAGGCCTCGATCGTCGGCGACCGGCACTTCGCGGTGGCCAACGAGGTGAAGCGGATCCTGCAGAAGTACAAGGAACTGCAGGACATCATCGCCATCCTCGGCATGGACGAGCTCTCCGAAGAGGACAAGGTCCTCGTCGGCCGCGCCCGTCGCCTGGAGAAGTTCCTCGGCCAGAACTTCATCGTGGCCGAGAAGTTCACCGGTCAGCCGGGCTCGGTCGTGCCGCTGGAGCAGACCATCGACGACTTCGACCGGGTCTGCAAGGGCGAGTTCGACCACTTCCCGGAGCAGGCGTTCAACTCCTGCGGTGGCCTCGACGACGTCGAGAAGGCCGCGCAGAAGATCGCCGGAAAGTAGTAACCGATGGCGGCTGAGTCTGCGAAAGACATGTCTGTTGATCTCGTCGCTGTCGAGCGGCGGCTCTGGTCCGGCCAGGCCACCTTCGTCAGCGCCCAGACCACGGAGGGCCAGATCGGCATCATGCCCGGCCACGAGCCGCTGCTCGGCCAGCTGGTCGAGGGCGGGATCGTGAACATCGTCCCGGTCGAGGGTGAGCGGATCGTCGCCGCCGTGCACGGCGGCTTCTTCTCCGTGACCGCCGGCACGGTGCGCATCCTGGCCGAGTCCGCGGAGTTCGCGGGCGAGGTCGATGTCGAAGAGGCTCGCAAGGTGCTCGCGGACGGCTCCGCGAGCGAGGAGGAACTGCGCGTGGCGCAGGGCCGGGTCCGCGCGGCCGAGCAGGTCGCGAACGCCTGATCGCGTTCCGGCTCCGGAACCCGTACTGTCGGCGGCGAGGCATTGCCTCGCCGCCGACAGTCGTTTCGGCGGAAGGCGACAGACCCTACCGGCTGTAGGGGCCTCCGCGGACTCGTGTTTGAATGTCTGCACCGCTGGGTATCCGGCACCGTTTTCCGGCGGTACGGATGAACGAAAGGACGGACCGCATTGCACACCGGGATGGTTGTCTTGATCATTCTGGTGTTGTTGCTGGTCGCGGTGGCCCTGATATCGGTCTACCGGCTGAGCATGCTCCGTCGCGGCGGCACCTCGGCCCTGCTTCGGGTGCTGCCGGCCAACGGTGGCCAGGGCTGGCGGCACGGCCTGATCCGCTACGACGAGGATCGCCTCGTCTTCTTCAAGCTCACCAGCCTCAAGCTCGGCCCGGATTCGGTGATCAACCGCCGCGGCATCGAGATCGGCGACCGGCGCAGCCCGGTCGGCGACGAATTCGACATCATGAGCGAGGAAATCCTCGTCACCGAGGTATCCGACACCAACGGCCGCTACGAGCTCGCCCTCGACCGAGGGGCTCGGGCGGCTTTCCTGTCCTGGGTGGAGTCCCGGCCCTCGGATCGCGCCCGGCGCATGCGCGGTATGTGACACCGGCTCTACGCTGGTCCCCGTGAGCGTGCACCTGACGAGGATCTACACCCGTACCGGCGACGACGGCACCACCGGACTCAGCGATTTCTCGCGAGTTCGCAAGACCGATCCCCGTCTGGTCGCCTATGCCGACTGCGACGAGACCAATGCCGCGATCGGCGTCGCCATCGCACTCGGCGATCCCGGCGAACACCTGACGAAGGTGCTGCGCCGCGTGCAGAACGACCTGTTCGACGCGGGCGCGGACCTGTCCACGCCGGTGGTCGAGGAGCCGAAGTATCCGCCGCTGCGCATCCGCCAGGACTACATCGACCGGCTGGAGCAGTGGTGCGACGAGTTCAATGCCGAACTCGCGCCACTGAATTCGTTCATCCTGCCCGGCGGCACCCCGCTGGCGGCGCTGCTGCACACCGCCCGCACCGTGGCGCGTCGTGCCGAGCGTTCGGCATGGGCGGCGGTCGAGGCACATCCCGAGGACACCAGTGCCCTGCCCGCCAAGTATCTGAACCGGCTCTCGGATCTGCTCTTCATCCTCAGCCGCTACACCAACCCGGCCGGGGACATCCTCTGGCAGCCGGGTGGCGGCGAGCCGTCCGAATGAGGATGCCCTACACGCCGATGGCATCCCCCTGTGGTGGATAAGCTACCCGTTGTGAGTGAACGGTTTCTGGTCACCGGCGGCAGCCGCCTGGTCGGCGAGGTCGCTGTGGGCGGCGCGAAGAACAGCGTCCTCAAGTTGATGGCCGCCGCCCTGCTGGCCGAAGGCACGACGACGATCACGAACTGCCCGGACATCCTCGATGTCCCGCTGATGGCCGAGGTCCTACGAGGCCTCGGCTGCGATGTCGTGATCTCCGACGCCGCGCCGGGGGACCGTTCGGTGGTGGCCATCACCACGCCGTCCGAGCCGAAGTACCACGCCGACTTTCCGGCCGTCACGCAGTTCCGGGCCTCGGTGTGTGTGCTCGGTCCGCTGATGGCCAGGTGCAAGCGGGCGGTCGTCGCGCTGCCCGGCGGTGACGCGATCGGTTCCCGCCCGCTCGATATGCACCAGGCCGGTCTGCGCCTGCTCGGCGCGACGAGCGAGATCGAGCACGGTTGCGTCGTGGCCCGCGCGGAGGAGCTGCGCGGCGCCCGCATCCGGCTGGACTTCCCCTCGGTGGGCGCCACCGAGAACATCCTGATGGCCGCCGTGCTCGCCGAGGGCGAGACCGTCATCGACAACGCCGCGCGCGAGCCCGACATCGTCGACCTGTGCAACATGCTCGTGCAGATGGGCGCCCGGATCAGCGGCGCGGGCACGTCGGTGCTCACCATCCAGGGCGTCGAGCAGCTGCATCCCACCGAACACCGGGTGATCGGCGACCGCATCGTCGCTGCCACCTGGGGCATCGCGGCTGCCATGACCCAGGGCGACGTGCGGGTCACCGGCGTCAATCCCAAGCACCTGGCGCTGGTGCTGGACAAGCTGCGCTCGGCCGGCGCGCGAATCTCGTTCGAGGTGGACGGTTTTCGTGTCGTCCAGCCGGATCGCCCGCGTGCGGTGAACTTCTCGACCCTGCCGTTCCCCGGCTTCCCGACCGATCTGCAGCCGATGGCGATCGGTCTCGCCGCGATCGCCGACGGCACGTCGATGATCACCGAGAACATCTTCGAGGCCCGGTTCCGCTTCGTGGAGGAGATGATCCGCCTCGGCGCCGATGCCCGTACCGACGGTCATCACGCCGTGGTGCGCGGTATCCCGCGGTTGTCCAGCGCCCCGGTGTGGTCCTCCGACATTCGCGCGGGAGCCGGCCTCGTGCTCGCCGGCCTGGTTGCCGACGGTGTGACCGAAGTGCACGACGTCTTCCACATCGATCGCGGCTATCCGAACTTCGTCGAACAGCTCCAGGCGCTCGGCGGCGGTGTCGAACGGGTGGGCGTCGAACAGGCCGACATCGAACGTGTCGGCGAGAATGCCTCCTGACCAGGCGATTTGACATGATCATCGGCAGCACGTAACTTATTCCAAGTCAGAGCGACACGGACACCGACCCGGAGCCGAGACGCCGAGCCGAGAGGCTGGGCGGGGCCTGGGAAACGAGGTAGGACGAGGAGCGCCTGACAATCACACTGGTTCGATCGGAACCCGATTTGGTTCGGGGAAAAGGTCGCGCTAAGCTGGAGAAGTTGCCTCACTGAAGC
>NZ_BAGA01000037.1 GCF_000308595.1 Nocardia higoensis NBRC 100133
GGTGTCGGCTGCCTGGCGATGCTGGCGACCAGTTCGTCGGAGGGCTCGTCCGAGCAGGGCACGCCGCCGCCCGCCGCGGTGGAGGAGCCCGAACCCGGCCGGGGCGGGGTAGCGCCCGCGGGCACACCGGTGCGGGACGGGAAGTTCGAATTCCGGGTCGTGGGCCTGGACTCCGGCGAACGGGTCGGATTCCAGAACGCGCGGGGGTCGTTCCTGATCGTCACGCTGGCCGTGCTCAACCATTCCGGCGAGACGAAATGGTTCCTGCCGTTCGGGCAGAAGCTGGTGCTCACCGACGGCACGACCGTCGAGCACGACGCGACCGCGACAGCCTGGCAGGCGGTGCAGCACCACCAGGGCCACACCTTCGAGCTGACACCCGGCGCGGAGGGCACCGCCGTGCTGGTGTTCGACGTACCCGACACCGCCTCGGCAGCGCACCTGGAACTGCACGACTTCGTGCTGTCGGACGGCGTCTCGGTCGCGCTGTACTAGGGGCGCGCTGTACTAGACGACCGGTTCCTGGCGCTGTGGCGGCGTCTGCGCGTCCTGCGGGCCGAAGACCGAGTAGACGGCACGGCGGCCGATCTCCAGCGCGCGGGCGAGCAGGACGGTGTCGCGCGCGGTGGAATCCACGGTGGGTGAACCGGCCGGCGGATGGATCTGCATGACCGCGTCACCGAGTTCGGCGAAGGCGTGGTTCTCGGCCTCCTCCTGGGCGGGCCGGGCGAGGAAGGCGCGGTAGGCGCCCGGCGCCACGAACCGCAGGTAGTTGCCGCCCACGATCTGTTGCACCCGGGAATTGGGCGCGCGCCGCTCGTCGGCGCGGCGGGTGCGCAGTACCAGGAAGTGGGTGCCGCCGGCGCGTGCGGCCGAGCGGATCGGGATCGACTCGGCGATTCCGCCGTCGAAGTAGGGCACGCCGTCGAGTACCAGCGGGCCGCCCGCCAGAATCGGCAGATTGGCGCTGGCCCGCAGTGCGCGCATCAGACTGCGCTTGTCGTGGATGTAGGGGCGCAGATCCACCGGGTTGCCGGTTCGCCCGTCCGTGGCGATGGGGTGCAGCGTGGTCGAGTGCTCGAGGATCGCGTCGAAATCCATCGGCTCGACACCGTCGTAGACGCGATGGACCAGGTAACGCACGTCGAAAGCGGCGCCGCCGCGAAACAGCCGCGCCGGGTTGATCACGGCATTCATGATCTCCGGATTCGACCACGATCGCATACCGGGAACGGCTCGTCCGGACAGCAGCCAGGCGCCGTTGATCGCGCCGGCCGAGGTGCCGTAGATCGCGTCGAAGACCCCGGACAGGCCGAGCTCTTCCATCGCCTGGACCATGCCGCTGGAATACACGCCCCGGCTGCCGCCGCCTTCGACGACGAGGAACAGGCGATGGCCGTCGGCCCGGGAACCGGTCGCTTTACGGCCGCGGATGATGTCGGCCACGGGAGAGCTGGACACCCGGACACCATACGCCGAGGGCGGGAACGGACCGTGGTCCGTTCCCGCCCTCGGGTGATCTCGGCCGGCTTACTTGATCTCGGCCAGCACAGTGCCCTGGGTGATGGCGGCGCCCGCCTCCACCGACAGGCCGGTGACCACACCGGCCTTGTGCGCGTTGACCGGGTTCTCCATCTTCATGGCCTCGAGCACCGCGATCAGGTCGCCCGCCTCGACGGACTGGCCTTCCTCGACGGCGACCTTCACGACCGTGCCCTGCATCGGGGCGGTCACGGCGTCACCCGAGGCAGCGCCGGCCGCGCCGCCGCCACGCTTGCGCGCCTTCGGCTTCTTGCGGATCGCGCCGCCGCCGCCGTTGCCGCCGCCGATGGTGAAGTTGCCGGGCAGCGAGACCTCGACGCGGCGACCGCCGACCTCGACGACCACCTTCTGACGCGGACCCTCTTCGTCCTCGTCAGCGGCGACGCCGCCGCCGGTGTACGGCTCGATGGTGTTGTTCCACTCGGTTTCGATCCACTTGGTGTAGACGTCGAACTTCTCGCCGTCGCCGATGAAGGCGGGGTCCTCGACGATCGCGCGGTGGAACGGGATGACCGTGGCCAGGCCCTCGACCTGGAACTCGGCCAGCGCGCGACGGGCGCGCTCGAGCGCCTGGGTGCGGTTCTCACCGGTGACGATCAGCTTGGCCAGCATCGAGTCGAACTGGCCACCGATGACGCTGCCCTCGACCACGCCGGAGTCGACGCGCACGCCGGGGCCGGTGGGCTCGCGGTAGACCGAGACCGGGCCGGGAGCGGGCAGGAAGCCGCGGCCGGCGTCCTCACCGTTGATGCGGAACTCGAAGGCGTGGCCGCGCGGGGTCGGATCCTCGGTGATCTCCAGTTCCTCGCCGTTGGCGATGCGGAACTGCGCGCGCACCAGGTCGATGCCCGCGGTCTCCTCGGTGACCGGGTGCTCGACCTGCAGGCGGGTGTTCACCTCGAGGAAGGACACGGTCTCGCCCTGCACCAGGTACTCCACGGTGCCCGCGCCGTAGTAGCCGGCCTCGCGGCAGATGCGCTTGGCGGACTCGTGGATCTTGGCACGGACCTCGTCGGACAGGAACGGCGCGGGCGCCTCCTCGACGAGCTTCTGGAAGCGGCGCTGCAGCGAGCAGTCGCGGGTGCCCGCGACCACGACGTTGCCGTGCTGGTCGGCGATGACCTGGGCCTCGACGTGGCGGGCCTTGTCCAGGTACTGCTCCACGAAGCACTCGCCGCGACCGAACGCCGCGATCGCCTCACGGGTGGCCGACTCGAACAGTTCGGGGATCTCTTCGATGGTGTGCGCGACCTTCATGCCGCGACCGCCGCCACCGAAAGCCGCCTTGATGGCGACCGGCACGCCGTACTGCTTGGCGAACTCCACGACCTCGTCGGCGTTCTTCACCGGGTCCTTGGTGCCCGCGGCCATCGGCGCCTTGGCGCGTTCGGCGATGTGGCGGGCGGTGACCTTGTCGCCGAGGTCGCGGATGGACTGCGGCGAGGGGCCGATCCAGATCAGGCCCGCGTCGATCACGGCCTGCGCGAAGTCGGCGTTCTCGGACAGGAACCCGTAGCCGGGGTGGATCGCGTCGGCGCCGGACTTGGCCGCGGCGTCGAGGATCTTGTCGAACACGAGGTACGACTCGGCCGAGGTCTGGCCGCCCAGCGCGAAGGCTTCGTCGGCGAGTTTCACGAAGGGTGCGTCGGCGTCGGGCTCCGCGTACACCGCGACACTGGCGATGCCGGAGTCCTTCGCCGCCCGGATCACGCGGACGGCGATCTCGCCTCGGTTAGCTACGAGTACCTTCGTGATCCGCGCGCTGGCATGGCTGGGCACTGAGCCTCCTGGTTTGCATTCTTCTGGTCGCTTCGCGGGACGGTGGCCGCGCGGCCCGTTCCCGGTTGGGGGTCGGAACACCACACGAGCTCAGCCCGTGCCGACAAATGTACGTCTGGCCGAGTGTAGGCAGTCTGCCAACTGCCGCCGAACTCGGATAGCCCTACTGAACAGTAGGTGTCGCATCACACTGCGTGGGCGGTGTGTCCGGCGTCCTTTGTGGTGGCATCCGACTTCAGTTTATGCGGGCCCTCAGCGGACCCGTGTGCGCCGTCCCACCCGCGCCGGGGCCTCGCCCGGCTCGTCGCCCTGGACGATGGGCAGCCGCACCGAGTTCCCCCACTCGGTCCACGAGCCGTCGTAGTTGCGCACGCCCTGGTGGCCGAGCAGATAGGTGAGCACGAACCAGGTGAGGCTGGACCGCTCGCCGACGCGGCTGTAGACCACGAGGTCGTCGGCGCCGGCCAGGTCCCCGTAGCGGGCGTCCAATTCGGTGCGCGAGCGGAACCGCCCGTCCGCGCCGAAGGCCTCGGTCCACTCGATGTTGACAGCGGTGGGAATGTGCCCACCGCGCAGCGCGGCGCCGACCGGATCGAGCGGATCGTGGGTCAGCTCCCCGGAATACTCGCGCGCCGAACGCACGTCGAGCAGTGCGGCGGAGCCCAGCTCGGCCAGCACGTCCTCGCGGAAGGCGCGTGCGATGCCGTCATGGCGGCGCACCGCGGGATAGGCCTCGGCCGCGCGCGGGTAGGGCGGCTCGAAGGTGGTGTCGCGGCTCTCGGAGATCCATGCCTCCCGCCCGCCGTCGAGCAGGCGCACGTCCTCGTGCCCGAACAGGGTGAACAGCCAGAGCGTTCGCGCGGCCTGCGCGTTGCCGCGGTCGCCGTAGATCACCACGGTGTCCGCACGGCCGATGCCCTTGGCCCGCATGAGCTCGGTGAACCGGGCGCCGTCGATGTAGTCGCGCATCGCCTTGTCCTCGAGGTCGCGATGCCCGTCGATCTTGATCGCTCCGGGCACGTGACCGATGTCGTAGAGCTGGGCGTCCTCGTTGGACTCCACGATCACCAGTCCCGGCGCGCCGATGTTCGCCGAGAGCCACTCCGTGGAGACCAGGCGGCGAGGATGTGCGTAGGCGCCGAAAGGGGCGTAGGGGTCCGGGGCAACGGGCACGGTCGGGTTTCCTTCGCACGTGTTGGACGGTGATCCTGAGGGCCGATCGGGAGGGTGGTCGAACGGTCCTTCTCTGGCAGCGATGGTAGAGGTGGGGTGTTACGGGAACTCGTTTCAGGCAATGAATCGCCGTGGCGACCGATTAACGCAATGGCCGATTAGATCGAACCCGCATCCGATAAAGTCAGGCTCCAGAGGAGGGGTGGTCTATGTCCGATTCGTGGCCGCGGCGGCGACTGCTCGCGATCCTGCGCGGCGCGAGCGAGCCCCTCGATGCCCAGGAACTGGCCAGAATCACCGGACAACACGTCACCACCGTGCGATTCCACCTCGATGTGCTCACCAAGGAGTCCTTGGTCCGGCAATTCCAGCAGCCCCCGCGCGGGCGCGGCCGTCCGCGGATCGGGTACCGCGCCGTGCAGCGGTCGCTGGGCTACCAGGAACTGGCCCAGGTCCTCGCCGATCAATTGGGCCCGGAGTCGCGTTCCCGCTCGGAGGCCGGTCTGGCCGCGGGCCGGGCCTGGGGCGCCAGGCTCGACGCCGACGAACGGCGGGTGGAGAGCTTGTCCGATGCCAAGGACATCACCATCGGTCTGCTCTCGGAACTGGGCTTCGCCCCCGAGCGCGACACCGCATCCGACGACGGTGAACACGTGGTGATCCGGATGACCGGCTGCCCGCTGCGCGACCTCGCGCGCACCCACTCCGATGTGGTGTGCTCGGTGCACCGTGGATTGATCGAGGAAGTGCTCGACCGCAGCGGCGAACGCGGCGCGGTGAGCGTGCGGCTCAATCCGTTCGTGGAACCGGAGCTGTGCCTGACCAGACTGGAGATGGCCCGCAGGCCGGCGCGCCCCGGCGCAGTGCCGACAGGCCCCCAGGGCCAGGGCGAGCCCGCCCTCACGACCCCGTCAGCCGGCCGGGTCGCTCCACAACTGCGTAACTCCGGTGCCGACGTCGCGAAGCAGTCGGCGCAGCAGTGGTAGGCCGATGCCGATCACGCTGGACGGATCGCCCTCGATGCGGTCGATGAACCATCCGCCCATCCCGTCGAGGGTGAACGCGCCGGCGACCTGAAGAGGTTCGCCGGTGGCCAGATAGGCCTCGAGTTCCTCGGGTTCGGGCTTGGCGAAATGCACAGTGGTGGTGCTGCAGTCGACGGCCTCGCCGACGATCTCGCCCGCGCGCAATCGCAATACACAGTGCCCGGTGACGAGATCGGCGCTGCGCCCGGCCATCTCGGCCCAGCGCGCCCGCGCCACGTCCGGGTCGTGCGGCTTGCCCTGCAGGGCGCCGTCGATCAGAAGCATGGAATCGCAGCCGACGATCACGCAGTCGTCGCGGTATTCGGCGATATCGGTGGAGGCGGCGATATTCGCGGCCTTGGCGCGCGCGAGTTCGGTGACCACCGTCTCGGGCGCGGTGTCCGCGGGCAGTGCCGCGGCCACCGCGTCCTCGTCGACGTCGGATACCCGAACCACCGGGTCGATGCCGGCTTTGCGCAGCACCTGTCTGCGCGCGGGCGAGGCGGACGCGAGAATCAGCGTCGGCATCGGGTTTCCCGCCTCGAGGTCATGTGCTGCGACGTCATGTCCCGCCGTTGCTCAGCGCAGGCGCGAGAGTGCGGGGAACGAGTACGGCGAGAACGGCGAAGCGCCACGGTGCATCTGGGTCGGCCTGCCCCACAGTTCGCGCGGCTTACCGGAATCGGCGTCCGGCGAGCCGCCCGCGGCGGCGGCGAACACGCACACCAGGGCGGCGATCTCGGCGTCGGTGGGCGATCCGCGCAGAATCTGCAGGAACGGTGCCGCATTCGGCTCGGCGGTCGCGGCCGTGCCCACGGCGACCTCGGTCTCCTCGGCGGCGGTTTCGACGGCCAAATCGAGCTCGGCGGCGGTCAACACATCTTCTTCTGCCACGGTCGTCACAGTGCCAGATCCTCTCTCTAACTCGATCAGGCGTTTTCCCTCGACAGGCACGTAACGCCTCCCGGCTTTCCAGGCCTTCGGCCCGCGGACCCCGGGGGACTACAGGATCGGCGGGCCTCTCGGCTTTCCAGTGTGCGCGGCCTATCGAGGGTATCGCTTATTCAGAGCGGGATGTTGCCGTGTTTCTTCGGCGGCAGGGTGACCATCTTGCGCTCGAGCAGTCGCAGCGCCGAGACGATCTGACCGCGGGTGTGCGACGGCGGGATGACCGCGTCGACGTATCCGCGCTCGGCGGCGACGTACGGATTCACGAGGGTGTCCTCGTACTCGTTCTGGAGCTCGAGCCGCAGCGCATCGACGTCGCTGCCGTCTTTCGCGGCCTGCTGCAACTGCTTGCGGTAGACGAATCCGACGGCGCCGGAAGCGCCCATCACGGCGATCTGCGCGGTCGGCCAGGCGAGGTTCACATCGGCGCCCATGTGCTTGGAACCCATGACGTCGTAGGCGCCGCCGTAGGCCTTCCTGGTGATGATCGTGATCTTCCCCACAGTGGCCTCGCCGTAGGCGTAGAGCAGCTTGGCGCCACGCCGGATGATGCCGTTGTACTCCTGTCCGGTGCCGGGCAGGAAGCCGGGCACGTCGACCAGGGTGACGATCGGGATGTTGAACGCGTCACAGGTACGCACGAACCGCGCGGCCTTCTCCGAGGCGTCGATGTCCAGGCAGCCGGCGAACTGGGTGGGCTGGTTGGCCACGATGCCGACGCTGCGGCCGTCGATGCGGCCGAAGCCGACGATGATGTTCGCGGCGCGCTCGGCCTGCACCTCGAGGAATTCGTCGTCGTCGAGCAGACGGCGGATGACCTCGTGCATGTCGTAGGGCTGGTTCGGCGAATCCGGGATGAGGGTGTCCAGCTCGAGGTCCTCGGGGGTGAGCGAGTCCTCGATGGCGCCGTTGATCGGGTCCGTCGCGGGGAAGCGCGGTGCCTCGGCCTGGTTGTTGCTGGGCAGGTAGGACAGCAGGTCCTTGACGTAGTCCAGGGCGTCCTGCTCGCCGGAGGCGACGTAGTGGGCCACGCCCGACTTCACCATGTGGGTGTGGGCGCCGCCCAGCTCCTCCATGGTGACTTCCTCGCCGGTGACGGTCTTGATGACGTCGGGGCCGGTGACGAACATCTGGCTGGTCTGGTCGACCATGACCACGAAGTCGGTGAGCGCGGGGGAGTAGACGTGACCACCGGCGGCCGGGCCCATGATCAGCGAGATCTGCGGGATCACGCCGGAGGCCTGGATGTTGCGGTGGAAGATCTCGCCGTAGAGGCCGAGGGAGACCACGCCCTCCTGGATGCGAGCGCCCGCGCCCTCGTTGATGCCGATCAGCGGGCGGCCGGTCTTGAGCGCCAGGTCCATGACCTTGACGATCTTCTCGCCGTAGACCTCGCCGAGGCTGCCGCCGAAGACGGTGACGTCCTGGCTGAAGATGCACACGTCGCGGCCGTCGATGGTGCCGTAACCGGTCACGACGCCGTCGCCGAGCGGGCGGTTGTTCTCCAGGCCGAAGTTGACGCTGCGGTGCCGGGCCAGCGCGTCGAGCTCGACGAAGGAACCCTCGTCGAGCAGCGCGAGGATGCGCTCGCGGGCGGTCATCTTGCCCTTGGCGTGCACCTTGTCGACCACGGCCTCACCCATCGGGTGCTTGGCCTCTTCCAGCCGATTCCGCAGGTCAGCCAGCTTCCCGGCGGTGGTGTGGATATCGGGGGAGTCCGCCGAACCAGAGGCGGGCTGCTGCTGGACACTCGTCATGGGTTCGGAGTGTAACCAGTGACAGGAACGGTCCGTAACGGCGCGGTGCCTACCCGCGAGTAGAAAAGCCCAGGTCGAACCCTGCCCGGACCCGGTTTCCGGGTCCTTTCCGGCCCCTCTGCCCTGGCAGAACGGGCGCTCCGGCGGGCGGGTAGCCTCGCGGCGTGCAGAGCCCCTCACCGGATACCGCGCAGCGCAGGACGCCGTTGGATGTCGGCCGGTTGCGCGCGGTCGTCGCCTCCGCCGGACTGTCGTTCTCCCGGGTGGACGTGGTCGAGTCCACCGGATCCACCAACGCCGACCTCATCGCGCGTTCCCGCGAGCCGGGCGCCGACGGATCGGTGCTGCTCGCCGAGGCGCAGGAGTCGGGCCGGGGCAGGCACGCGCGTGCCTGGGCGAGCCCGCCGCGCGCGCAGATCGCCCTGTCGATGCTGGTGCGCCTGCCCGGAATCGATCCGGCCGTGCTCGGCTGGCTGCCCCTGCTGACCGGGATCGCCGTGGTCGATGCCCTGCGCGCCACCGCGCGGGTGCCCGCTGATCTGAAGTGGCCCAACGACGTCCTCATCGGCGGCCGCAAGGTGGCAGGCATTCTGGCCGAGGTCGCCGCGGGTGGTCCCGCACCGGCCGTGGTGATCGGCATCGGCGTCAATGTCACCCTGGGCGAGGCCGAACTGCCTGTGTCGCATGCCATCTCGCTCGAGCTGGCAGGCGCGGCGGAGCTGGACCGCACCGAGCTGGTTGCGTCGATCCTCACCGAGTTCGACCGGCGGTTCACCGCCTGGCGCGAGGCCGCCTGGGACACCGCGGGACTCGTCGGCGCCTACCGTGCGCGCTGCGCCACCATCGGCACCGAGGTGCGGGCCGAGCTGCCGGGCGGCCGCACGCTCACCGGAACCGCCACCGGCATCGACGACGCGGGACGATTGCTGGTCGGCGACGAGGCGGTCTCGGCGGGCGATGTCACCCACCTGCGCGGCCAGTACCGCGTCTAGGAACTCCGAAATGCGGTGCCCGCCACGACGCGAGATCCCCGGCGGGCGGCCTCGGCGCGGGTAGCGTTTCGGACATGGGTTACCCGGAGGATGTGCTCGCGCCCGACGAGCAGCTGATACTCCACCGCCATCCGCATTGGAAGATGCTGTTCTGGCCGGTCGTGACGCTCATCGTCATCACAGCGCTGGCAGGCTTCGGCGGCGGACTGGCCTACCGCACCACCGAGGGCACGCTGCGCACGGCGCTGCTGATCGCGGTGCCCGTGATCTGGGTGCTCGTCGTGCTCTGGCGGGTGCTGGCTCCGGTCCTGGCCTGGAAGTCGACGCATTTCATCGTCACCGACCGCCGGGTGCTGGTCCGCGAGGGCGTGCTCACCCACACCGGCATCGATATCCCGATGAGCCGGATCTCGAGTGTGCAGTTCCGCCACGGCATCTTCGACCGGATACTGGGCACCGGCACCCTGATCATCGGCTCCTCCTCGGAGGAGCCGCTCGAGTACGACGACATCCCCGATGTGCAGGGCGTGCACTCGCTGCTCTACCACCAGGTGTTCGAGGCATCCGCCGATCGTTGAGCCGGCCGATCGCCGAGCCGGACGAGGATTGCACACCCGCCGATCACCGATCCGTAATCTGGTCCCATGACCGCGGTACTGCTGGCCGAAGACGACGAGGCCATCGCTGCGCCGCTTTCGCGGGCGCTGGGGCGCGAGGGGTATTCCGTCACCGTCGAGAGTTTCGGCCCCGCCGTGCTCAGCCGCGCGCTGGAGGGCCACCACGATCTGCTCATCCTCGATCTCGGCTTGCCCGGCATGGACGGGCTGGAGGTGTGCCGCCAGGTCAGGGCGCGCGGCGCCGACCTCGCGGTGCTGATGCTCACCGCTCGCACCGACGAGGTGGATTTCGTGGTCGGCTTGGACGCGGGCGCCGACGACTATGTGGGAAAACCGTTCCGGCTGGCCGAACTGCTCGCGCGGGTGCGGGCGCTTCTGCGGCGCAGCGGGATCGGCGACGAAGCCGTCGAGGTCGGCGGCATCCGCCTCGAGCCCGCCGCGCGCCGGGTACTGGTCAACGGCGCCGAGGTCGGTCTGGCCAACAAGGAATACGAACTGCTCAAGGTGCTGATCGACCGGGCGGGACAGGTCGTGCCGCGGGAGACGATCCTGCGTGAGGTCTGGGGTGATGCCGAGCTGCGCGGCTCCAAGACTCTCGACATGCACATGTCCTGGCTGCGCCGCAAGATCGGCGACGAGGGGCCGATGGCCGAGCGGCGCATCGTCACCGTGCGCGGTGTCGGCTTCCGGCTGAACACGGACTGACGTGCGCCGCCGTATTCTGCGCTCGATGCTGGCCGTGCTGACCGTCACCACGGTCGTGTTCGGCGTGCCGCTGATCTATCTGGCCTGGCTGTGGGTGGAGGACATCACCCGCAGCGACCTGCGTGATCGCCTCGACCGCGTCGCGAACGAGGTCATGCTGCAGGAGGGGCACGACGGCCGGGTCGACGACGGGCTGGATCTGCGGGCGGTGCGCGCGCTCGTGCCGGTGGACGGGCGGCTCACCATCGTCTACCCGGCCCCCGCCGACAATGCCGCGCGCGCCGATATCGGCGTGGCCGCCGTCGACGACCCGCTGGTGGAGTCGCTGGCGATGGGCACATCCGGCTCGCTCCGGCTGGAGGTGCCCGCCGCGCCGATGAAGAAGATGCAGCGCCAGGCGGCGGCGGTGGTGGCGCTGGCGGTACTGGCCTCGATCGCGGCCGCGGCGACCGTCGCCGTGGTGACCGCTCGCCGCGTCGCCGATCCGCTGCGCGATGTGGCGGCCAGGGCCGCGCGGCTGGCGATGGGCGATTTCCGCCCCGATCCGCGCAGGCACGGCATCGCCGAGCTGGACCGGGTCTCCGACGTGCTGGACTCCGCCACCGTCGAGATCGCCGGCCGCCTGCAACGCGAGCACGCGCTCGTCGCCGACGTCTCCCACCAGCTGCGCAGCCGGCTGACCGCGGTGCGATTGCGCCTGGACGAACTGTCCGCGCACTACGACCCGGAGGTCGTGCACGAGGCCGAGGAGGCGATGGCCCAGGTCGACCGTCTGACGGAGGCCATCGACGACCTGGTGCGCGCCTCCCGTGACGAGGACGCCGCCGACCGCGACCCCATCCCGGTGATGGAGGAATTGCGCGCGGTGATCGAGGAGTGGAAGCCACCGTTCGACGAGGCGGGCCGTCGGCTGGTGCTCGCGGGCGACGAGTCGCTGCGCGCCAGGATCACCCCTTCGCGGCTGCGCGAGGCGGTCATCGTGCTGGTCGACAACGCGCTCATCCACGGCGGCGGGGTCTGCACGGTATCGGTGCGCGCGGTGCGTCCCGGCTTCGCCCGCGAACCGCTGGTCTGCGTGGAGGTCGGCGACGAGGGCGAGGGCGTGCGCGACGAGCTCGCCCCGCACATCTTCGATCGCGGATTCTCCGCGGGCGGCTCCACGGGGGTGGGGCTGGCGCTGGCCAGGGCGCTGATCGAGGCGGACGGCGGCCGTCTGGAACTCCAGCAGCGCCGTCCGGCCATGTTCCGGGTGTTCCTCGGCTCCTCGGCGACCGGGAAACCGGTCTCCGTCGCTCCCGAACCGCGCTGAAACCCGCTCAGTTGCGGTCGAGCCGCTCTTCCTCGATGAGTTCTTCCAGTTCGGCTTCGAGATCGCCCACCTGGTCGGGGAACACCCACCGCCGCATCGCCCAGAATCGGAAGGCCATCTGCAGCAGATTGCCGATCACGAACGCGCTGACGAAGTCGGCCACGTTCTCGACCAGGAAGCTGACCGAGGGCTGACGCAGATCGAACACATAGCTCGAGATCCACAGCGGGATGTTGCTCAATACCACGCCCACACCGCTGACGGCGAAGAACAGCAGCGCCTCGTGGTTGCGCTCGCGCCCGCCGCGGTGCTTGAACGACCACTCACGGTTGAGCACATAGGAGGCGATGACGGCGATGACGCCGGAGATGATCTTGGCGGTGACCGGATTCTGCGCCAGCACAGTCCACTTCAGCAGGTAGAAGATGCCGCTGTCGATGATGAAGGTGGTGGCCCCGACGATGGCGAACTTGATCAGTTCGTGGTGGCGGTAGGCCATCTCCCGCACGGGCCGGGGGAGGACGCTGACCGCGTCGTCGACGATGGACACGGGGGGGAAGTGTACCGGTAGGGGTCGCGCGGACCCGACATGACAAGATTGCCCGACGTGAGCACCCGTAGTTTCGACCCCTCCGCCATGCCCACCGTCACCATGATCGGTGGCGGTCAGCTGGCACGGATGACGCATCAGGCCGCGATCGCCCTAGGTCAGCGGCTGCGGGTGCTGGCCGAGCGAGCCGACGATCCCGCCGCGCAGGTCAGCCCCGATGTCGTGCTCGGCTCGCATACCGACCTGGCCGCGCTGCGCAAGGCCGCCGTCGGTTCGCACGCGCTGACCTTCGATCACGAGCACGTGCCCACCGAGCATCTGGAGGCGCTGGTCGCCGAGGGCGTGACCGTCGCGCCGCCGCCGTCGGCCCTGCGTTATGCCCAGGACAAGCTGGACATGCGCGTGCGGCTGAGCGAGCTGGGCCTGCCCGTCCCCGCGTTCACCGCCGTGACCGCCCCGGCCGACGCGATCGCCTTCGGCGACGAGCACGGCTGGCCGTTCGTCCTCAAGGCGGTGCGCGGCGGCTACGACGGCCGCGGCGTATGGATGCCCGCCGATGCCGCCGAAGCCGAGCGGCTGGTCACCGAGCAGCTCGACCGCGGCGTCCGGCTGCTCGCCGAGGCCAAGGTCGATCTGCGCCGCGAGCTGTCGGCGATGGTGGCCCGCTCGCCGTTCGGTCAGGCCGCGACCTGGCCGGTGGTGGAGACTGTGCAGCGCAACGGCCAGTGCGCCGTGGTCCTCGCGCCCGCCCCCGAGCTGTCCGACGAACTCGGCGCGCGCGCCGAGACCATGGCGCTGAACCTGGCCCGCGAGCTCGGCGTGGTCGGCGTGATGGCCGTCGAGCTGTTCGAGACCCACGACGGCGAGCTGCTGGTCAACGAGCTGGCCATGCGCCCGCACAACTCCGGTCACTGGGGCATGGACGGCGCTCGCACCGGCCAGTTCGAGCAGCACCTGCGCGCGGTCCTGGACTACCCGCTCGGCGACACCAGCCCGCTGGCCCCGGTCACCGTGATGGCCAACATCCTCGGCGCCCCGGAAGCGCCCGCGATGTCGATGGACGAGCGCCTGCACCACCTGTTCGCCCGGATGCCCGAGGCCAAGGTGCACCTCTACGGCAAGAGCGAGCGCCCCGACCGCAAGATCGGGCACATCAACGTGCTCGGTGAGGATGTCGCCGAGGTGCGCGAGAAGGCAGAGCGTGCGGCGCACTGGATGTCGCACGGCGTTTGGACCGACGGATGGGATCCGCATGAGTGAGAACGGCAATACCGGCCCCGCGGTCGGGCTGATCATGGGCAGCGACTCGGACTGGCCGACCATGGAGGCCGCCGCCGAGGCGCTGGCCGAGTTCGGCGTCCGCTTCGAGGTCGGCGTCGTCTCCGCCCACCGCACCCCGCAGCGCATGCTCGACTACGCCCGGCAGGCCGCCGGACGTGGCGTGCAGGTCATCATCGCGGGCGCGGGCGGCGCGGCCCACCTGCCCGGCATGGTCGCCTCCGCGACGCCGCTGCCGGTCATCGGCGTGCCCGTGCCGCTGAAGTACCTCGACGGCATGGATTCGCTGCTGTCCATCGTGCAGATGCCCGCGGGCGTCCCCGTCGCGACCGTGTCCATCGGTGGCGCGCGCAACGCGGGCCTGCTCGCCGTGCGCATCCTGGCCGCCGCCGATCCCGCGCTGCGCGCCCGGATGGAGCGGTTCCAGGCGAACCTGGAGAGCATGGTCCTCGACAAGGATCGCGCCCTGCGCGAGAAGCTGCTCGGCTGAGCGGGGCCGAGCTACCGGCAGGTCGGGATTTTCCGTGCGGCCCGCCGCGCGCGTGAGCCGATACGGTGGTTCGGTGGCGAGTGCGGAGAGTGCCCGGGTGCGGCCCGGGGTGACGGGGGTGGATCCGGCGAGGTTCCGGCTGACCGTGGTGGACGAGGCGTTGCGCCTGTTCGCGGACAAGGGCTACGAGGCCACCACGGTCGACGAGATCGCGGAGGCCGCGGGCATCTCGCGGCGCACGTTCTTCCGGCAGTTCCGCTCCAAAGAGGACGTGATCTTCGCCGATCACGAGGCGCAGCTCGCCGCGGCCTCGGCCTTTCTCGACGCGGCGCAGGGCGATCCGTGGGATGCCGTGTGCGAGGCCGTGGTGCAGGTCTTCGAGCGATTCACCCAGTGGCGCGATATCGCCGCGCGCCGGTACCGGGTGGTCCGGCGGGTGCCCGCGCTGCGGGAGCGCGAGATCGTCACGGTGTTCCGCTACGAGCGGCTGTTCACCGACTACCTGCGCGATCGTCTGCCCGACTCGCCCGACCTCGCGCGCGTGCAGTTCACCGCCGCCGTGACGGCCACCCACAACTACCTGCTGCGCCGCATGGTGCGCGGGGAGTCCGACGCGGGTGCCGCAGATCTGCGTCAGGAGTTGGCCGCGATCCCGCGCGGGCACGAACGTGATCATTCCGCCGACGAACTGGTCGTCGCGGTGTTCCCCCGGGATATGCCGACCCGCCGCGTTGCCGATCTGCTCACCCGCAAACTGGGTACGCTGTGAATCGGTGACCACCACCGATGACACCCAGTGCCATTACGTATCCCCAAGTGCCGCCCTTGGTCGGGGTCGGGCTTAGCGGTAGGATGGCACCGAGTGCCGATCGCGTATACCCCGATACCCAGGAGCGTGCCCAATGGCGGGAAACCCCGATTTCGATCTGTTCAAGCTCGAGGACTTCCACGACGAGCTGCGTTCTGCCATCCGCGCCCTGGCGGAGAAGGAGATCGCCCCGCACGCGAAGGCCGTCGACGGTGAGGCCCGCTTCCCCGAGGAGGCGCTGACCGCGCTCAACGCCGCGGGCTTCAACGCCGTGCACGTGCCCGACGCCTTCGGCGGCCAGGGCGCCGACTCGGTGGCCACCTGCATCGTGATCGAAGAGGTCGCCCGCGTCTGTGGCTCCTCCTCGCTGATCCCCGCGGTCAACAAGCTCGGCACCATGGGCCTGATCCTCAACGGCTCCGACGAGCTGAAGCAGAAGGTGCTGCCCGACATCGTCAACGGCGAGATGGCCTCCTACGCGCTGTCCGAGCGCGAGGCCGGCTCCGATGCCGCGAGCATGCGCACCCGCGCCCGCCAGGAGGGCGACGACTGGATCCTCAACGGCTCCAAGTGCTGGATCACCAACGGCGGCAAGTCCAGCTGGTACACCGTGATGGCCGTGACCGACGCCGAGAAGGGCGCCAACGGCATCTCCGCGTTCATGGTGCACAAGGACGACGAGGGCTTCGTGGTCGGCCCGCTCGAGCACAAGCTCGGCATCAAGGGCTCGCCGACGGCCGAACTGTACTTCGAGAACTGCCGCATCCCCGGCGACCGCATCATCGGCGAGCCCGGCACCGGCTTCAAGACCGCCCTGCAGACCCTCGACCACACCCGCCCCACCATCGGCGCGCAGGCCGTGGGCCTGGCCCAGGGCGCCCTGGACGCCGCGATCGCCTACACCAAGGACCGCAAGCAGTTCGGCAAGCCGATCGCCGACTTCCAGAACACCCAGTTCATGCTCGCCGACATGGCGATGAAGATCGAGGCCGCCCGCCTCATGGTCTACACCTCGGCCGCTCGCGCCGAGCGCGGCGAGAAGAACCTCGGCTTCATCTCCGCCGCCGCCAAGTGCTTCGCCTCCGATGTGGCCATGGAAGTCACCACCAACGCCGTCCAGCTCTTCGGCGGCGCCGGCTACACCACCGACTTCCCGGTCGAGCGCATGATGCGCGACGCCAAGATCACCCAGATCTACGAGGGCACCAACCAGATCCAGCGGGTCGTCATGTCCCGCGCCCTGCTCAAGGGCTGATTTCCCCGAAGTCGAGGCGCTTCGGCCGGTCCCGGTACGCATCTCAGGCCGCCTCCAGGCCGTCATACCGGGCCGCCGAAGCGCTTTCGCTGTCCGAGAAGTCTCCGGCCCCTCAGTGGACTGTCGACTCGGAGTGTGCTTTCTGCACCAACGCCACGAGTTCCTTTGCCGTCACCCCGTTTCCGGCAATGGTGTGTCGTGAACGGATGTCATGCGTACTCCCGTCCGAGTCATACACAGATCCACCACTCTCACGCACGATGACCGTGCCCGCAGCGATATCCCAAGGATTGTTCGACAAAATCACGCACCCGTCAGTGCTGCCATCGGCTACGCAGGCAAGATCGAAGGCGGCGGACCCGAACATCCTGATCCGCTCCGCCCGGGAAGCCAGCAGCCCGGTCAGTGATAGTCTCGGGCGGTTTCGCTCCACAGCCGCGTTCCCGACCGCATAGTCTCCCATGGAAATTATCGACGCGGAAAGTTTTGACGCATTACCTACTCGCATCAGATCACCGTTTCTGAATGCGCCCATTCCGATTGCTGCGTAGTACTCGATGCGTAATGCGGGCATTGCGATGACGCCAATGGTCGGCTCGTTGCCTTCGAACAGTGCGAGTGATATCCCGAAGAGCGGGATGCCGTGAATGAAGTTCGAAGTGCCGTCTATGGGATCGAGTGCCCAGAACGAGTCATGGTCTCGACAGGTTTGGCTGCCCTCTTCGCCGAGAAATGCAATGTGTGGAGTTTCGACACTCAGCAACCGTCGGATATGTTCTTGCACTCTGATGTCGATATCGGTTACGAAATCTCGGTCCCCTTTCGCCGTTACCGACCCGACGTCGGTCGAATCGACTATGGAAACTCCGCTCTTCACCGCACGACGTGCCGATTCGAGCAGTGATTCCCTAGTAGTATTCACCCACGGGCTCCGTTCCCTTGGTCCACATTTCTTCAAATACTGTGGCGAAGGTCTGAAAGGTGCCTTCGCGTTCACTTCGCTTCGACACGAACGTCGGCGACTCCAGTCCGCGGTCGAATGGCAAGTACGGCTGCATTATGCAGTCTTCTGAGTTCACTATACAAATGTTGAACCGGACCGGTGCGTCGTAGACGCGGATTTCGATCCGTCCGCACATCTCCTCTGTCCAGTTCGACCGGACCCGTTGCAGCATACGGATGTTCAGCTTCGTCAGGTTGACCAGCGCTCCACGTGCATGGCCTTCCTCTCGTTCCCGCTCGGCGATGTGCAATCCCTCCGGGTCGAGGAACAGGCATCGGATCTTTGTCCCTCCCTGCATCATTTGCAGCACTTCGCTATCCGAACACTGCTGGCACAGGATATTCAGAGACAGTCCTACCAGATCGATCGTTCTGGCGTCCTGAAACATCTTCTGCGGAGGGGAAACTCTCAAGAAGTCGCCTCGTCTGGCGAATACCCGTTCGATATCCGACATTGCGTCGGCGCGCACTTCGGTCGGTCGCACGACGGCCCGTCTTCGATCCGATAAGTCCATGCCCTCCTTGTAAGTCGAAAAAAGTTCCGCAACCGTCCATCCGGGAAACATATTCTGAAGTATTCGACAATGATGCGGGTGTGGAATAGTGGAAATATTTCCTGAAAGCCAGCGATAGAACTGCGCTTTCTTCGGTCCGTCTCCAACGGACTCGGGGTCGATCTTCGTTGCTATCGTGTCATATTCACGATTGAATGCGGAAACTGTCTGAAGGTGTTGCTGCTGAAGTAGAGCCTTGAGCACTGTCCCCATGTCGTACCCCTCGTCATCATGTGCCCTTTTCGGCCGATTGTATCTGTGATGAGCCATAGAAGACACCAGATCGGACCTCCAAGCGTGCAGATAAGACACGCCTGGCGGCGCGGTGATACCGCGCGAGGCGACAAGGTTGTCAGCGATATGGCGCAGACCCGGCCGAAGTTGAACGACCAAGCCGACCTGTCCACGAAACCCACTGATACGCCGGCTATAAGGAGGAACGCATGCGGGACAGCTGCGGCGCGCCGAAGTCTTGGAGAGTCGCATCCGCTGTTCGTTCCCGGGCCGACAAGCCGTCCCGGGGGCGGGTTGGGTCATCGCCCGGCCCCGGTGACCATCACATCGCGGGGCGGTGGAGCCGTCGAATCTGGCTGTGGTGGCTCGTGATTCACCGAAATCCTGGCGTGAGTTCCACCAGCTGGTGTGCGGACTGGATGCCGTTGTGGATCCCGGCATCGGCCGGATCACAGATCGCGTCGGTCGATCGGCGCCGTGATGATGCTCGATTGCTTCGGGGCGCAAAATCCGCGCCGAACTGGACCGGGCACACGCCGGCCACGCCACCAACTGACCGCCCACGACGAGTAGTGAGCCGAAGGTCACCGCCCCTCCGGACCCCTACCGGCACCATTGACAAACTCAACGAAGGGAGCACGGCGATGTCCCGTGCGGAAATCCCTGTCCACGTCGACAAAGACACCACTCTGCGCGTCAAGATCCATGACGCATGTGGCCTGACCTGCACCTTCTGTCACAACGAGGGGACACCCGTCGCCGCCGACAACCGCGACCGTGGGGCCGGTGACTTCCTCGTGACCGGTCCCAGCGGACGCATGTCGATCTACGCCCTCACCAACGGCGCGGCATTCCTGCCCGCGCCGGTCCCTGTCACCGACAATTTCGCCCACGCACTCACCACACTGGGGGCGGCCCTCGAACTCACAGAGTTGCACCTGACCGGCGGCGAGCCGACCTTGCACCCAGCCGTCGCCACCCTGACGAAGATCGCCGTGGATGCGGGGTTCCGCGTCGGCATGACTTCCAACGGTGAACGCGGCGAACGCGTCATCCCCGATTGCGCTGCCGTAGGGCTGGACCGGGTGAACTTCTCCATCTTCGGCACCACCGCATCCGAACTCGCTGAAGTTCAGCACACCCGCTTTCGGAATCCATCCCTGGCCCAGCGCAAGATCGATGCACTCACACGGTCGATCTCCGCCTGCGAGACACACGGCGTCAAGGCCAGTGCCAACATCGTTGTTCCCGACTACACGCATGCCCCACGAGTACACCGGCTGCTCGATGAGTTCTCGCCGAATCTGACAGTGCGGCTGCTCATGTCGCTCGACCGCGGTGACACTTCCCGTCAGGCGATCGAACGCATCCTCGCTGACCGGGAAGCCGTCGCCGAAGCGCACTACATCACTGCCGGAGGCTCCAACTCCCGCACCGCCTACCGGTTGCCCGACGGACGGCGCATCTTCTTCAAACACATCCGTCCCGTCCGATTGCCGCACACCTGCGCTGGATGCCGGTTCAACAACCGAACCGACTGCGAGGAAGGGTTCTACGGGGTCCGCCTCTACTACGACAGAACCGGCACCTGGCAAGTCGGTGTCTGCATCCAGCGCATGGACCTGTGCCTACCCTTGGACGAGTTCCTGACCAGCCCCCTACGCGCCGAAGTCCTCGCACTGCGAGAACACGAACACGCCCGGCTCACGACCTGCCGCGTCGGACAGCCTCACGCCAACGTCAATCCACAAGGAGCACCCGTGCCGATCGAGCACGAAGCGAAAGTCCTCGACGTCGACCCCGCAACCATCGAACGCCGCATCCTGGACAAGGGGGGCCGCAAACTCGGGGAACGGTTGATGCGCCGCCACGTCTACGACATCACTCCTGGCGTCCAGGGGAAATGGATCAGACTCCGCGACGACGGGAACCGCACCACCCTTGCCGTCAAAGAGATCACCAGCGACGCCATCGATGGCACCCACGAGGTCGAAGTGACCGTCGACGACTTCGCCACCACCAACGCCCTGCTGGTGATGCTCGGCTTCTCGGCGAAGTCCTACCAGGAGACCAAGCGAGTCAGCTTCACCCTCGACGGCGCGGAACTCGAACTCGACACCTGGCCCCGCATCCCGCCCTACCTCGAGATCGAGGCCCCCACCAAGGCCGAGGTGATCCGTGTCGCCGAACTTCTCGGCTACCACGAAGCCGATCTCACCGGTGAGAACACGATCAAGATCTACGCTCGCCACGGGATCGACCTGAACACGATTCGAGAACTGCGGTTCTGACCTCGCGTCAGCCGGCGATCACTGACCGATGCGGATGCCCTGTCACCGTGACCTATTCCGCGTCGGGTTTCCGCCCTTCGACCAAGGCGTCACCGATCTCGCTCGTGCGGGCCTGGTACTGGTCCTGTCGAGCAACTGCACGTCGAAGCCAGGGGTCTCGTTGTTGGAAAGGTCGTCAAAGAGGGCCTCAGTGAATAGTTTCCGCATCTTGATCAGCCTGTCAATGAAGTTGCCCAGTCCTGGCGCCCTCTCCGTCGGCTACTTCGGCAGTCGCCGGTGGTGCTACCGATTCCGGGTACCGCCGACATCGATCACCTCGAAGTGAACGTCTCGGTCGGCTGCTGATACACCAGTCGGCCTCGACCAAACCAGCCCCCGCCACGTCGGCCTTGTAATGATTCGGCCCACGGATACCGGCCACCGGCCGCGTTGATCGAGCCGTGCTCACCGACTTCAACACCGCGCCTGTGCTCCGTGCGTTATCGGGGCTATTTGTCGCGCAGAAATTCGCAGCGTACTTCCCAACTCTCTCGTGTCCAGAGGATCTGAGATGCCTGTGTACGAAATATGTCTGTTCCTGGCGGTCCTTCCGCTGGCAGCGTTTGGCGTGCTCGTGCCGTTTATTGCCGGTACCCGGAAGCACGTCGTGCCGATCCCGTTGCAGCCCAACAATTACCGTGATGCAAAGGTGTATTGGTCCGACCTCGGCGGTCGGACTGATGCCCGGGTGTGTGTCGGGCAGGTCGACCGCGCGACCATCCAACTCGGCGAAAATCCGCCGACCGCCTACTCGTCCACCAGGCACCTCGATCGCGCTACTCCCAGCAAATGCCCTGTCGGTCCTGGCTCACCACCGGATGCCGACAACGCATCGCGTGTCCCGCTCTACACCGAGCAGTTCGCGTCCGACCCGCACACCGCATACGCCCGGATGCGTGCACGGTTCGGATCGCTGGTGCCGGTCTGGCTGGCTCCGGGGGTTCCGGCGACGTTGGTGATCGGCTACTGGACTGCGCTGAAAATCCTCAACGATTCCGAGCACTTCCCCGCCGATCCCAGTTCCTGGCAGCGTGATGTTCCCCAGGGCTGCCCCGTTCTGCCGATGATGCAGAAGCGTCCGAATGCCCTGCGCAGCAGTGGGACCGAACATGCGCGGTATCGCGCGGCCAACGTGGACGCCCTGGGGCGCGTGGATCTGACCGCGCTGCACGATGTGGTCGAGCGCAGCGCCGTGCGGTTGATCAACGGGTTCAGCGCCGCCGGCCGGGCCGATCTGCTCGGCGACTACGCGCGCCCGCTGGTCTTCGAGGTGATCGGCGAACTGATCGGGTGCGATCCCGAGATCAGCGAGCAGGCCGCCGCCGGTATGGCGCTGATGTTCGACACCACCGCCGACGCGGTCGAGGGGAACCGGCTGGCGGTGGGGGCGTTGGCGGAACTCGTCGCCCGTAAACGCGCCCGGCCGGGGGAGGACATCACGTCCTGGCTGCTCGCCCATCCTGCTGGTCTGGACGATGCGGAACTGGTCCACCAGCTGTTCACCCTGTATGCGGCGGCGAGTGAGCCGTTGACCAATCTGATCGTCAACACGGTGTCGCTGATGATGACCCGCCCGGATTTCGGGGGCCGGGTCGTCGCGGGCGAGGTCTCGACCCGTGACGCGCTGACCCATGTGCTGTTCCGTGATCCGCCGCTGGCGAACTTCTGCATGTCCTACCCGCGTCAGCCGCAGCTCATCGGCGACACCTGGGTGCCCGCGCATCAGCCGATCGTGATCAGCCTGGCCGCCTGCAACAACGACCCGGCCGTGATGGGCGGCAACATCTTCGGCAACGAA
>NZ_BAGA01000036.1 GCF_000308595.1 Nocardia higoensis NBRC 100133
GACCTTCACCGCCGATCCCGAGCCGCGCCGCGTGGCCGCCGCCGAACTGGCCGCGCTGGTGCGCCGCCGCCGCGTCGACTCCCTCGTCATCGACAAGGTCGACGGCGAGAGCGTGCACGGACACACCTTCGCCGACTTCCTGACCGAGGCCGGATTCTCCGCCACCCCGCGCGGCCTGCGGCTGCGGAGCCGGCCGTGAGGAGCCGCCGTGCCCGAAGGTGACACCGTCTTCTTCGCCGCGAACCGGCTGCGCCTGGCGCTGGCCGGCAAGACCTTGGTGCGCAGCGACTTCCGCGTGCCCCGATATGCCACGCTCGACCTGTCCGGCGAACTGGTCGACGAGGTCGTCAGCTACGGCAAACACCTGTTCGTCCGGGTCGGCGGGCTCAGCATCCACACCCACCTGAAGATGGAAGGGCTGTGGCGCACCTACTGCGTCGGCGAGCGCTGGACCCGCCCGCGGGTGCAGGCCCGGCTGGTCCTGGCGACCGACGACACCGAGGCGGTCGGGTTCTCGCTCGGCTCGGTCGATGTCGTGCGGCGCGAGGACGAGCACACCATCATCGGTCACCTCGGGCCCGACCTGCTCGGACCGAACTGGGATCCCGAGGAGGCCGGGCGACGGCTGGCCGCCGATCCCGGGCGCGCCGTCGGCCTGGCCCTGCTCGACCAGCGCAATCTCGCCGGGATCGGCAACAAGTACCGCAGCGAGATCTGCTTCCTGCGTCGCGTGCATCCGGCCACGCCGGTGTCGCAGGTGCCCGACCTGCCCGCCCTGATCAACGAATCACATCGCGTCATGCATACCGCGGCGCACCGCCCGCCCTGGCGCGAGCTGGTCTACGGCCGGGCCGGGATGCCGTGCAAGCGGTGCGGGACGGGTATCCGGGTGCGCGCGCTCGGCGAGAGCGTCCCGATGTCGGACCGGTTCATTCAACGCGAGCGCGGAATCTATTTCTGCCCGCGCTGTCAGCCCGCGCCGGAATAATCGAATAGCACTCTTTACTCCCATAATTCAGCGGAGTAGGTTTCTGAGCACTCAAGATATGTGAGTCTGTATTCCGTCGCGATGCACCCTCATCGCGCTCTTCGTCATTCTTTCTTCTGGAGTCACACCATATGGAGCTGACGGCAAAACAGCGCGCTGCGCTCGAGCTGATCTGCGATACTTTCGCCCCCGGGGACGGGCTCGGTCTGCCCTCGGCCACCGACCTGGGCGTTCCCGACGTCATGCTGACGATGCTCGCCCGCGATCCCGATCCCTCGGGCGGCAAACTGCTGTCCACCGTTCTCGGCCTGTGGGACAGCCCGTTGTTCGGCCTGGTCGCCGGTGCGGGTCCCCGCTCGTTCTCCAAGCTCTCGCCCGCCGATCGCGAGCGGGTGCTGCTGAAGCTCGGGCAGTCCCGGCTGGGCGCGAAGCGCTCGCTGTTCCAGGCGCTCAAGAAGGGCACGCTGCTGTCCTACTACGTCGCCCCGGGGCCGGAGGGCTTCAATCCGCTGTGGAAGCAGATGCAGTACCCCGGGCCGCCCGGTAAGTCGGCGACCGCGGCAAAGCCGGCGCTGACACCGGTCCGCTATACCGAGGACGCCACGCTGGACTGCGATGTCGTGGTGGTCGGCTCGGGCGCGGGCGGCGGCACCGCGGCGGCCGTGCTCGCCGAGGCCGGGCTGAACGTGATCGTCCTCGAGCGCGGCGGCTACTACGACGACGCCGACTTCGGCGCGGGCGAACTCGACGCGCTGACCAAGCTCTACGCGCCCGGCCCGAACGCCACCGCCGAGGGCCAGCTCACCCTGGTCGCGGGCGGCTGCCTGGGCGGCGGCACGGTCGTCAACTGGAGTACCTCGCTGCGCACCCCGGACAAGGTGCGCGAGGAGTGGGCGAGCATCGGCGCCACCCAGTTCGCCACCGACGAGTTCAGCGCCGCGCTGGACGCGGTGGAGAAGCGGATCTCGGTCACCTTCGACCGGTCCACCATCTCCGCCCGCGACACCGTGCTCGAACGCGGCGCGCAGGCGCTGGGCTGGGACATGGGCCCGCTGCCGCGCAATGTCACCGACGCCTGCGACGCGGGCGTGGAATGCGGCCGCTGCGGTTACGGCTGCCGGGTCGGCGCCAAGCAGTCGGCCACCAAGACCTGGCTGGCCGATGCCGCCGCGCACGGCGCACGCTTGGTCGTCGGCGCGGACGTGCGTCACATCGAGGTCGAGGCGGGCAAGGCCGAGGGCGTCGTCGCCGTCACCGACGGGGGCGCGCGGCTGCGGGTGCGTGCCAAGGCCGTCGTGGTGTCGGCGGGCGCGGTGCAGACCCCGGCGCTGCTGCGCCGATCGGGCCTGCGCAACAAGAACATCGGCGCCCACCTGCGCCTGCACCCGGCCTCGGCGGTCTTCGGCGTCTTCGAAGAAGAGCTGCGCCCGTGGGAGGGCGGCCTGCAGACCCGCATCTCGCGCCAGCACGCCGATCTCGACGGCGACGGTTACGGCGTCATCTACGAAACCGGCCCGGTGCACCCCGGCATGCTCGTCGGCTTCATGAACTGGCGCGGCGGCGATGCGCACCGCAACGCCATGCTGGATCTGGCGCACACCGCCTCGATCGGCGTGATCACCCGCGATCGGGACAGCGGCCGGGTCGAGGTGAGCAAGGACGGACACCCGATCGTCAAGTACACCCTCTCCGATCGCGATCGCGACCACCTGCACACCGGAATCCTCGGTGCGGCAAGCCTTCTGGAGGCGGCCGGGGCGAAGAAGATCTACTCCGGACATCAGTCGGGAGCGAGCTACCGGCCGGGGCAGGAGGGCTCGCACGAGGAGTTCGCGGCGGCCTGCGCGGCGGCGGGCTACGCCCCCGGCCGCTGCGGTGTGGCGGCGCTGCACATCATGGGCTCGGCCCGGATGGGCGGCAGCCGGGCGGATTCCGCGCTCGACCCGGACGGCGCCACCTGGGAGGTGCCCAATGTCGTCGTCGCCGACGCCTCGTGCTTCCCGACCTCCTCGGGCGTGAACCCGATGGTCTCGATCGAGGCCATCGCCTACATGAACGCCAAGCGGCTGGCGGCCCGGCTCGCCTGAGCGGCACCGTGAAAAGGCCGGGGACCGGGTCCGATTCGTTCGGACCCGGCCCCCGGCCTTCGTCGTCGGGACCGGCGACAGGAGTTCAGAGCGCCTGGATGCCCCTGAGCACCGCCCGCAGCATGCCCACATCGCGCGGCGGGCCGGTATCCGGTGCGGGCTCCGGTGCGCGATGGTTGAGCAGACCGTCGTCGATGAGATCGCCGACCAGGACCTTCATCGTGGTCAGCGGCAGGTTCATCTGGGCGGCGAGTTCCGCGATGGACTGCACCGTGCGGCTCAGTCGCAGGATCTCCGCGTATTCGGGCTCGGTGCGGCGCAGGATCGCCGCGCCCGAAGTCACCACGAGCGTGAGCATGTTCAGCTCGGGGCGGCCGTCGGACCGTCCGCGCGTGACGGCGTAGAGGCGGACCAGGGGGCCGGCCTCGTCGTCGAACCAGGACTCACGCTGATCGTTCATGGCTGCCGCAGGCCGGCCTCATCGAACGGATGAGGTCGAGGATCGACGGACAGATGGACACCGACGCGCTGCACGGTCTGGTTCATCTCGTAGGCGACCATGCCCATGTTGGCGGATTCGGCGGTGAGCACGGCCAGGCAGGCGTTGTCACCCGCGGAGGTGATGAACAGGACGGCCCGATCGAGTTCGACCACCGTCTGGTGCACGCCGCCCGCCTCGAAGTGCACGCCCGCGCTGCGCGCGACACCGTGCAGGGTCGAGGCCATCGCGCAGAAGCGCTCGGCGTCGGAGCGGTCGATCTTGGTGCTGTGGCCGAGTAGCAGGCCGTCGGTCGAGAGCACGACGGCGTAGCGGACGTCGGGTAGTCGGTCGATCAGGTCGTCTAGCAGCCAATCGAGATTACGAGGCTGGGGAATCGTCACCGGCACCTTCCTTGCGATCGGACACCGAGAATCCGGTATCGGTATCAATGCGGTTCAGACGGCCCTGCCTGGTGCCGTTCTCGATCGCCGACATCAGATTCCTGGCCTGTTCGGCGGTGCGCGGCCGGGCGGTCGGGCTCGGCGGCGGCGTGTCGGCCGGCATCGGCTGGGTGGCGGCCGGCGTCTGCCTGCGCCGCCGCGGCAGGGCGGGCTTGGCGGGCGGGGCGGCGGGCTGTTCGATCGGCGCCCCGGGCGCGGCCACCGTGCTCACCGTGGTGGCGGGCGGCACGAAGCCGTTGAACGTACCGCGTCCGGCCAGTCCGCCGCCTATCGGCTGCATGACCGCGGTCGTCGTGGTGGACGGATGCGGCGCCGGGTGGGTGCCCGGCTGCGGGGGCGCGGCCGGAGCCGCGGGCGTGGCGGGGATCGCGGCGGGCCCGGAGGTCACCTGGGCCTGTTCGCGCCCGGTGGACAGCAGCTGCGTCGGCACCAGCACGATCGCCTTGATGCCGCCGTAGTCGGACTCGGCCAGTCGCACCGAGATGCCGTGGCGGGCAGCCAGTTTCGCGACCACGAACAGGCCGAGGCGGGCATCGCCGGACAGCGCGGCGACACTGAAGTCCGGCGGTTCGGCCAGCAGTTCGTTGCGCTCGTTCAGCTCGGCTTCGGACATGCCGAGCCCCTGGTCGGTGATCTCGAGCGCCAAGCCCTTGCCCACCAGGTTGCCCGAGACCTCGACCCGCGATTCCGGCGGCGAGAACGCGGTGGCGTTGTCGGTCAGCTCGGCGATGAGGTGGATCAAGTCGGCCACCACATTGCCCAGCACCCTGACCTCGGGCAGCTTGCCCGCCTGGATGCGGGTGTAGTCGAGACTCTCGGCCACGGCGCTGCGGACGAGCTCGACCAGCGGCACCGGGTTGCGCCAGCGCCTGCCCGGCTGCTCGCCGCCGAGGATGACCAGGTTCTCGGCGTTGCGCCGGGAGCGGGTGGCCAAGTGGTCGAGCTGGAACAGGGTGTCGAGGCGATCCGGATCTTCTTCTTCGCGCTCGGCCTTGTCGAGCAGGACCAGCTGCCGGTGCACCATCACCTGGCTGCGATGGGCGATATTGAGGAAGACCGCGTTGACGCCCGCGCGGGTCTTGCCCTCGGCGACGGCCGCCGCGACCGCGGAGGCGTAGGCGCGGTTGAACGCGTCGGCGACCTGGCCGATCTCGTCGTCGCCGAACTTCAGCGGCGCGGTGTCGTCGCTCGGCCCGAGTTCCTCGCCCGCGCTCAGCTTGCGGATGGTGGCGGGCAGTTTCTCGTCGGCCAGCTCGAGGGTCTCACGGCGCAGGCCGCGCATGCGGCCGACGAAGCGGTTGGCCAGCAGCATGGCGCCGGCGAACGCGAGCAGGGCGATGGCGAGGATGCCGCCGCCGACCCAGAAGGAGTTGCGTTCCAGTTCGTCGCCCTCGGCGATGGCGATCTTGTGCTGGTCGCGGCTGAGGTTCTCCCACAGCTGCATCAGCTGGCCGCTGACGGCGTCGGCGGTGCGTTCCCAGTCCTCGGCACTCAGGGGCAGCTCGACCTCGGACCGGCCGGAGCCGGAGGCGCTGCTCGAATTCGAGGAACTCGCACCCGAACTCGACGAGCCCGCGCTCGACGAGCCGGAGCCCGACGAGGAGTCGTCGGCCATCACCGGACCGCGCTGGATGAACGCGTCCTCCATGGCGACCAGGCGCTGCCAGTCCGGGCCCGCGATGATCGCCTCGAGTTCGGCGATGCGTTCGCCCTGGATGATGCCGGTGGCGAAGGCGATCTCACCGCGGGTGTCGCCGACGTGGCCGGCGAACTCGGTGAGCTGTCCGGGGGGCAACTGGTCGGTCAGCATCGCCGTGACGCCGATCGAGGCCGCGCGGACGGAGGACTCGGCGGCGCGCAGCAGGTGCACGGCGTTGTAGAGGCCGACCGCGATCTCGGGCGAGGGCGCGATCTTGGCGGCCACCAGCGAGGCCTGCACGACGGTGTCGATGACCGTGCTGAAGACCATGGAGACCTGGGCGGCCGGAATGACTCTGGCGTCGATGGCGCTGCGCAGCTGGGGTAGCTGGTCGTAGATCGCCCGGTAACCGTCGATGTCCCCGCTGACCTCGCCGGTGGCCGCCTTGGCCGCCTGTGCCAGGTCGTAGAGGCCGTCGAGCGCGACGTCGGCATTGCGCCTGGCGGCGACCAGGCTCTCGGTGCCGCGCGGCGAGCCGGCCAGATGCAGCAGCGATGCCTGCCGCTCGTCCTGCATCGCCTCGATCATGCGGATGGCGGGGGTGGTGACGTCGGTGGCGACGTCGGCGAAGTCCTGCGACTTGCGACTGTCGTCGACCAGGTAAACTGCGCCGCCGATGCCGATGGCGAGCAATGCGAGGCTCGGGATGAGCACGATCGCCAGCAAACGGGTTCTGATTCCGATGGGTCCGCGAATGCGTGCGCGAGAACTCGGCTTCAGCACATCGGTCGGTAATATGCGCTTGATACTGCTGCTGATCACCGATCTTGCCTACTCTGGGCATTGAGCGCCCTATGTGCGGATATCTGCGTCACCCTATCCAGTGCAAGATCGGGCGCGCAAGGAAACGGACATGTCCGAAGCCGGAATTTTCGTTCCGGTCGGCGGGTCGTCGCCGCAGGCGTGGCGCCGGAAAGGAAGAACCCAGGACGACTGGGTGTCGTCCTGGGTTCTCTGTTGTAGCGGGGACAGGATTTGAACCTGCGACCTCTGGGTTATGAGCCCAGCGAGCTACCGAGCTGCTCCACCCCGCGTCGGGGTGTCCCCAACCTTACACACGCTGGATGGGGACACCTAATCGCCTGGTCAGGTGCGGTTCTCGGGGAACGGCCTCAGCCGAACTCCACCCCTTGGGCGAGTGGGAGATCGGTGGAGTAGTTGATCGTGTTGGTGGCTCTGCGCATATAGGCCTTCCAGGAGTCCGAGCCGGATTCGCGGCCCCCGCCGGTGTGCTTCTCCCCGCCGAACGCGCCGCCGATCTCCGCGCCCGAGGTGCCGATATTGACATTGGCGATTCCGCAATCCGAACCATCCGCGGCGAGGAATCGCTCCGCTTCGCGCTGGTCGCGAGTGAACACCGCGGAGGAAAGCCCTTGGGGCACAGCGTTGTGCAGCTCGATCGCCTGCTCGAAATCCTGGTAGGTGAGTACGTAGAGGATCGGTGCGAAGGTCTCCTCGCGCACCACCTCGGTCTGCCCCGGCATGCGCACCACGGCCGGGCGCACGTAGAACGCGTCCTCGCCGAATCCGTCCACTCGCTCACCGCCACAGACGAGTTCGCCACCGTCGGCGATCGCGCGTTCGAGCGCCGACCGCATGCCCGCGTAGGCCTTGCCGTCGATCAGCGGGCCGACCAGCACGCCCTCGGTGCGCGGATCGCCCACGCGCAGGCCGCGATACACCTCGGCGAGCCGTTCCACCAGCCGGTCGGCCACCTCGTGGTGCACCACGAGCCTGCGCAACGTGGTGCAGCGCTGCCCCGCGGTGCCCGCCGCGGCGAACACGATCGCGCGCACCGCCAGATCGAGATCCGCCGAGGGCGCCACGATCGCACCGTTGTTGCCGCCCAGTTCCAGCAGGCACCGGCCGAACCGGGCGGCCACGCGCGGGGCGACGGCGCGGCCCATCCGCACCGAGCCGGTCGCGCTCACCAGTGCCACCCGCTCGTCGTCGACCAGCCGCAGGCCGATCCCCGCGTCGCCCTGGATCAGCTGGTGCACTTCGGGATCCGCGCCCACCTCGACGGCGGCGCGGCGCAGCAGGGCATGGCAGGCCAGTGCGGTCAGCGGTGTGGTCTCCGAGGGCTTCCACACCACCGTGTCGCCGCAGACCAGCGCGATCGCGGTGTTCCACGACCAGACCGCGACCGGGAAGTTGAACGCCGAGATCACCCCGACGACCCCGAGCGGATGCCAGGTCTCCATCAACCGGTGCCCCGGTCGCTCCGAGGGCATCGTGCGCCCGTACAACTGGCGCGACAGGCCGACGGCGAACTCGCAGACATCGATCATCTCCTGCACCTCGCCCAGCGCCTCGGCGCGAATCTTGCCCGCCTCCAGAGTCACCAGCGCCGCCAGATCGGCCTTGTGCGCGACGAGCAGTTCGGCGAGCCTGCGCACCACCGCGGCGCGGACCGGCGCGGGCACGGTGCGCCACCGCGGGAACGCCGCGGCGGCCCGCTCGACAGCGGCATCGGCGGAGGTCGCGTCGTCGGCGGCGAGGGTGAGCAGGCGCTCACCGGTGATGGGCGTGCGTGCGGTCATTTCCCCAGGTGCGGGCGGCTCGACGCCGAGCGCGCGCAACGCGGCCGCGGCGTCGCCGGCGAGCGAGGTAGCCGAGACGGTGCCGGTGGTGGCGGTCATCGCTTGTTTCCCTTCGGGTTCGGGCCAGGGGGCGGTGCCGGGAGGGCGACCGGACCTCGGGCGATGGTGATCGCGGACAACTTGTCGACACGGTGTGCGCCTGCTGCGTTAGCCTTCGCTGGTGGCGGATACACCGGCGAAACCTGCACTCGACGACATCGATCGTCTGCTGATTCGGGAACTGATGGCCGATGGACGCGCCACCTTGTCGAACCTGGCCGAGAAAGCGAGCCTGTCGGTCTCGGCCGTGCAGTCGCGGGTGCGCCGGCTCGAGGCGCGCGGGGTGATCCGGGGGTACACCGCCGATGTCGATCCCGAAGCGCTCGGGCAGTTGCTCTCGGCATTCGTCGCGATCACTCCTCTCGATCCCTCGCAACCCGACGACGCTCCCGCCGTGCTCCAGCACATCCCCGGCATCGAGGCGTGTCACTCGGTCGCGGGGGACGAGAGCTACGTCCTGCTGGTCCGGGTCGCCTCGCCCCGGCATCTCGAGCAGTTGCTGCAGGAGATCAGGGCGACAGCGAATGTGCGGACCCGAAGCACGATCATTCTGCAGACATTCTATGACAGGTAGCGCTCTGCCGTAATTTATTCGGCGCGTAATGGACTACGCCTGAAATGTTTCGTATCCTGCGGGTGTGAGCCTCGAACTGGAACGACCCCGACCGGGTACCGGAACGGCCTCGGCGCTCGTCCCCGCGGCCCGAGTGCACGACGTGCTGTCCACGCACATCCTCGCCGACGGCTTCCCGCTGGTGCTCGACCTGCGCGCCTCACACGGCCGCGTCCTCGTCGACCAGCGCGACGGCGCCACCTACCTCGACATGTTCGGCTTCTTCGCCTCCAACGCCCTGGGGATGAACCACCCGGCCCTTGCGCAGGACCCCGGCTTCCGCGCCGAGCTGGCCGATGTGGCGCTGAACAAGCCGAGCAACTCCGACATCTACACCGTCGAGATGGCCGCGTTCGTGCAGACTTTCGCGCGCGTGCTCGGCGATCCGCGGCTACCGCACCTGTTCTTCGTCGACGGCGGGGCGCTCGCGGTGGAGAACGCGCTCAAGGTCGCCTTCGACTGGAAGAGCAGGCACAACGAGGCCGCGGGCAGGCCCGCCGAACTCGGCGCCCTGGTGTTGCACCTGACCGGGGCCTTCCACGGTCGCACCGGCTACACCATGTCGCTGACCAACACCGACCCGGTGAAGACCGCCCGCTTCCCGGCCTTCGCCTGGCCGCGCATCGACACCCCGTATCTCTGCGACGACCGCGACGTGGCAGCGGCCGAGGCGCTGGCGCTCGACCAGGCCTGCCGCGCCTTCGCCGAGCATCCGCACGACATCGCCTGCTTCATCGCCGAACCCATCCAGGGGGAAGGCGGCGACCGGCACCTGCGCCCGGAATTCCTGCGCGCGATGCAACGGCTCTGCCACGAGCACGACGCGCTGTTCGTGCTCGACGAGGTGCAGACCGGCGTCGGCGCCACCGGAACCGCTTGGGCCTACCAGCAATTGGGTCTCGAGCCGGATGTGGTGGCCTTCGGCAAGAAGACCCAGGTGTGCGGGATCATGGCGGGCGGTCGCGTCGACGAGGTGCCCGACAACGTCTTCGCCGTCAGCTCCCGGCTCAACTCCACCTGGGGCGGCAACATCACCGACATGGTGCGCGCCCGCCGGATCCTCGAGGTGATCGAACGCGACGGGCTCTTCGAGCGCTCGCAGCGGCTCGGCGCCCACCTGCTCGCCCGCCTGGACTCCCTGGCCGCCGCGCACACCTCGGTCACCGAGCCGCGCGGCCGCGGCCTCATGTGCGCGATCACGCTGGCGACGCCGGAACTGCGCGACGCCGCGGTGACGGCATTGCGGGAACGCGAGCACGTGCTGATCCTGGACTCCGGGCCGCGCGGCATCCGCTTCCGGCCGCCGCTGACGGTCACCGCCGAAGAACTCGATCTCGCGGTCGATGCCCTGGACCGGGTGCTCACCGCGCTCGAGTGAGGCCGCCAAGCGCTGCCGCGGTCAGACCGGGCGCAATCCGAGCGCGCCCTCGGCGAATCGGGTGACCGCCGCCCGGGCGGCGCTCAGCGCGGCATCCTGGCCGGCCAGGGCCCAGCCGGTGATCTCGGCCGCGCCGTCCACACCGGGGGTCAGCACGATCTCCGCCACGAGCTCGGCGGTGGTCGGCTCGCACACCGCCCACGAATAGCGGCTCTCGGTCTCCCATTCGCCGGCGCGGCGCGCCACGTGCCCGGGGTCGGTGATACCGCCCTCGGCGAGCGCGGGCCGGTCGTCGATGCGGTCGTCGGCCCGCAGGGCGCGCAGGTACCAGCTGCCCGCGTTGATCTCGATCGGTTCCATCACCACTCCTCGTTCGCCGCATCCGGCGGCGGGACCGTCCGTCCGGTGCGCGTCCTGTGCCGGATGCGTCCGCTGCCGGGTCAGGCTAGCGGCAGCGGTGTCCGCCGCATCACGCTGCTGCGGGTCCGGAGGCCGGGTAGGCTCCGATTACGGCTCGACCCGCGAAATCGTCGCGGAATGCGGCCTCGCGCGGGGGCGGCCCCCCAGGGGACATCCGGTTGCCCGGCGGGGTGCGGAATGCGCGTCGACGTGACTGGGAGGTGCGCGATGGCAGCGGCGCAGTTCGGTCACTACCGGCTGGAACGGCCGCTGGGCAGCGGTGGCATGGGGCAGGTCTGGGCGGCCACCGACACCCGCGACGGCCGCCGGATCGCGCTGAAACTGCTCCCCGCCGAACTCGCCGCCGACGAGGGCTACCGCACGAGATTCGAACGCGAGGCCCTGCTCGCCGCCGCGCTGCGCGACCCGCACATCCCCACCATCAACAGCCACGGCACGGTCGAGGGACGGTTGTTCATCGACATGGAACTCGTCGAGGGCGCCGACCTGTCCGCCCGGCTGGCCGCGCACGGCGCGCTCGATCCGCACGCGGCCCTGGACATCCTCACCCAGGTGGCCTCCGCCCTGGACACCGCGCACGCGGCCGGGCTGATCCATCGCGACGTCAAGCCCTCGAACATCCTGGTCCGCCCCGACGGCTTCGCCTACCTCATCGATTTCGGCATCGCCCGCACCCTCGGCCAGACCTCGGTCACCGCCACCGGCCTGACCATCGGCACATGGGCCTACATGGCGCCGGAACGCTTCACCGGCCACGCCGACGCCCGCTCCGACATCTACTCGCTGGCCTGCGTGCTGTTCGAATCCCTCACCGGCCGCCGCCCCTACGGCGACACCGAACCCGCCCGGCAGATGCACGGTCACCTGATGACCGACCCGCCCCGCGCCGCCGCGTCGAATCCCGCCGTACCGCCCGCCCTCGACGAGGTCATCGCCCGCGGCATGGCCAAGGATCCCGCCCAGCGGCCGGCGAGCGCGGGCGAATTCGCGCGCACCGCCCGCACGACCCTGGGCGCCCGCCCGGCGCTCGACCCGACGCGCGCCCTGTCCGCTCCCGGGCCGACACCCACCCGCGTCGAAACCGCGGCCGGACCCCTGAATCCGGCTGCGGATGCGCCTGGGGGTCCGGGTGTGGCCGGGCCTGGGAGTCCGGCTGCCGCGATGTCTGCGGGCCAGGCCGGCGTGGCTCCGCCGGGTTCGGCTGGCGCGGCGCCTCCTAGCCCGGCGCCCGTGGCGCCCCCGAACCCGGTCGTGCTCGACCCGGCGAGTGGCGCCGCCGTGGCCCGAGGCAGCGATCCTGGAGCGAACGGTACTCGGGCCCAGTACCTTTCGTCGGAGTCCGGCGGTGTGGGACGGACACCGAATCCGACGAAACTGCTGCCGGCTGCCGAGCCGACCGGATCCACTGCCGCCCCACCGGCGCGGCGGGCGGGCGGGCAGCGCTGGGTTCCGCCGCGGGAGAGTTCTCGCCCCGATGACCCGCC
>NZ_BAGA01000035.1 GCF_000308595.1 Nocardia higoensis NBRC 100133
GGGCACGATGCCGCCGGGCACGATGCGGCCGAGGACAGCGCCGAGGCGAGCATGCGGGGTGCCGTCGTCGGCAGCGAGCTCAGCTCCGCCGAGGCACGTCGGCACACCCCCGCCGGTGCAGGCGGTGACGGTCCTGCCGGTGCGGGCGACGGCGCCGCCGGACCGGAAGACGTCGATGCGTCGTCGGCGGAGCCGCTCGGTACGCATCACCGCTGGTTCGCCGAACTGTCCGGCGCCCGGCGGGCGATAACGGTCTCCTATGCGGGCCGCACCTGGTGGGTGGCCGTCGAGGACGCCGCCCGCCTGCGCGACGCGCTCGGCGTGCCACTGCCGGTCGGACTGCCCGAGGCGTTCGCCGAGCCGGTCCCGGACCCGCTGGGCGACCTCGTCGGCCGCTACGCCCGCACCCACGCGCCGTTCCAGCTCGACGCCGTGGCGCGCAGGTTCGGTATCGGCCCGGCTGTCGCGGCGACCGCGCTGCACCGGCTGGCCGCCGAGAAACGGGTGGTGGAAGGCGAATTCACGCCGGGAACCACCGGGTCGGAATGGTGTGACAGCCAGGTGCTGCGCCGATTGCGGCGGCGCTCGCTGGCGGCGGCGCGCCACGAGGTGGAGCCGGTCGCCACGGCGGCGTTCGGGCGGTTCCTGCCCGGCTGGCAGCACGTCGGCACCGGCGAGTTGCGCGGGGTGGACGGTGTCGCCACGGTGGTCGAGCAGCTGGCGGGAGTCCCCGCGCCCGCCTCCGCATGGGAGTCGCTGATCCTGCCCGCGCGGGTGGACGACTACAGCCCCGCCCTGCTGGACGAACTCATGGCCACCGGCGAGGTGGTCTGGTCCGGGCACGGCGCGATCACCGCGAAGGACGGCTGGATCGCGCTGCATCCGGCCGAGCAGGCGCCGTTCACGCTGACCCCGCCCGCCGAGATCGAATACTCCGAGACCGCGCTGCGGCTGCTGGAGGCGCTCGGCGCGGTGCTCGTGCCCGGCCCGGCCGACGGCGCGGTGCCGCGCGGCGGCGGGGCGTACTTCTTCCGTCAGCTCTCCGATGCCACCGGACTGCTCGACGACGCGGCGGTCGCGCGGGCACTGTGGGAGCTGGTGTGGGCCGGTCAGGTCTCCGGCGACACCTTCGCCCCGGTCCGCGCCCTGCTCTCCGGCACGACCCGCACCACCACCGCGCACCGCTCGCCCCGGCGCACCCCGCGCGGCCGTGCCTACCTGCCCCGCCCGGCGATGCCGACCCGGACCGGGCCGCCCTCGGTGGCCGGGCGCTGGTCGCTGCTGCCGGAACGGGTCGCCGACAACACCGTCCGCGCGCACGCCCAGGCCGATGTCCTGCTCGAGCGCTACGGCGTGCTCACCAGGGGTTCGGTGCACAGCGAGGGCGTGCCGGGCGGATTCGCCCTGATGTACCGGGTGCTCACCGAATTCGAGGACCGGGGCCGGTGCCGTCGCGGCTACTTCGTGGACTCGCTCGGCGGAGCCCAGTTCTCCACCACCGACGTGGTGGACCGGCTACGCGCCTGCGACTCCGGGCGCGACGGCCGACGGTCACCGGCGGCCACCGCCCTGGCCGCCTGCGACCCGGCAAACCCGTACGGCGCCGCGCTGCCGTGGCCCAAGAGCGAAGCGGAGGGCGGGCATCGGCCGGGCCGCAAGGCGGGCGCGATCGTGGTGCTGGTGCAC
>NZ_BAGA01000034.1 GCF_000308595.1 Nocardia higoensis NBRC 100133
AGGCGGCGCGTATCGCGAGCAGTTCGTCGACGCGGCGGGCGGTGGTCTCGTCGAGCGCGGGTTCCGGTGCGGCGAGCGCGGCCGGCGCGAGCGGCGCGAACCCGCAGAGCGCGACGATCACGACGGCCAGTACGCGAACGACGAACCGCAAGACGCCTCCCGGACAACGATGCACTCGGACACCCCACCGTAGCGGTGCGGGCCGGGCGCCGGTCTACCAGTAGACGCCGGGCACCAGATTGACCGCCCGGCGCAGCGCGGTGCCGGTGACCCAGCGGGCGCCGGAACGGCGGGTGAGCCGGGCGGGGCGGGCGGCGGGGATCTCGGTCTGCGGCTCGGCGTCGGCGGCGCCCTTGGCGGCCGGGGAATCGGGGATCGCGCGGTAGTACTGGTGCAGCACGAAGTCGCGCACCCTGGGGGCGAGCAGCGCCCCGAACTCGGCGACGGTGCCGAGCGGCACGTCGATGCGGCGCGGCCGTTCCACCAGGGCGCGCACGATGAGCGCGGCCGCCCATTCCGGCGACCGGGAGGGGCCCTGCCTGCCGGTGGGGGCGATCATCGGCGTGCGGACCAGCGGCATGTGGATGGTGGTGAAGGTGACCCCGTCGGCCATCGTCTCCACCGCCGCCACCTCGGTGAACTTGTCCAGCGCGGCCTTGCTGGCCAGGTAAGCGGAGAACCGGGGCGTGGTGGCCTGCACGCCCGCGCTGCTGATCTGCACGATGTGGCCGAACCCGCGCTCGCGCATGCCCGGCAGCACCGCGAAGGTGACCCGCAGCGCGCCGAAGTAGTTGACCGCCATGGTGCGCTCGTAGTCGTGCAGGCGGTCGGTGGAGCGGTGGATGGCGCGACGGATGCTGCGACCGGCGTTGTTGACCAGCATGTCCACGCGCTCGTGCTCGTCGAGGATCGTCTTCATGGTGTGTTCGACGGATTCGGCGTCGGTGACATCGCACTGGTAGCCGTACGCGGCGCCGCCCGCAGCGCGGATCTCCTCCACGGCGGTGACGAGCTCCTCGCCGCGGCGGGCCAGCAGGAACACGGTGGCACCGTGCTCGGCGATCAGCACGGCGGCGGCCCGGCCGATGCCGGAGGAGGCGCCGGTGACGAGCACGTGCCTACCCGCGAGGTCTCGCCGGTGCTGCGCAGCTGGGGCCATGATCGCTCCTCGTCGAACGGATGAGACGGCCGGAACGGCTGCCTGCCGGGCTCGAACTTACTCCAAAGTAAGTTCGACGCCAAGGGGTCCGCCTCTCCATTCTGCCCATGCGCACCCCCGGCCGGGCGGGGTTCCGGGGTGGCCGGGAGGCCTGTCCACCGGGCTTGCTGTTTCGTTGCCGGCGTCATCGGAAACCGAGGTGAGAATGCCCTCGAATGCGGCTCGAAACCTTCGAACATATGTGCGATACTCGTGCGCATGGCGGACGATCGGATGGCGGACATCTTTGCCGCGGTGCGGCTCGGCAGCGATAACCCGGAGGCGGCGCGCAAGTCGCTCGGGGCGCTGTGGGACGAGCTCGATCCCGTCGCGGCGCCGCTACAGCGCTGCGTGGTCGCCCATCACCTGGCCGTCCTCCAGGACGACGACTTCGAGGCGCTGGCCTGGGACCAGCGCGCGCTGGCGGCCATCTTCAGCCCCGGCGTCGCCCTGGACGAGGGGATGCGCTGCTTCCTGCCCTCGCTGTATCTGAACCTGGCCGACAGTCATCGCCGCGTCGGCGATTTCGACGCCGCGCGCATGCAGCTGGCCATCGCTCGCGGGCATCTGCGCATCCTCTCCGAAGACGCCTACGGCGAGCTGATCCGCACCGGTCTGGACCGGGTCGAGGAAGCCGTGCACGCGGGCGCGACCCAGCGCCTGCGCAGCGCGTAGGAGCGCGGCCGTGGCCTGGGACTCCGGCCCGCCCTCGTGGTCGGAACTGGAACGGGTGCTCTCCGGGCGCCCGGGCAGGCATGCCGCCGCCCAGGGCGACGGCGGTGACAGCCCGGCCTGGTCGCCGCGCCGCGAGCCCTATCGGCCCGCGCCGATCGCCGCCGCCGAGAGTCCCACGGTCGCCTACGCCGAGTTGCACGCGCACTCGGCCTACAGCTTCCTCGACGGCGCGAGCACGCCGGAGGAACTGGTCGAGGAGGCCGTGCGGCTCGGCCTGGAAGCCATCGCCCTCACCGATCACGACGGTTTCTACGGCACCGTGCGCTTCGCCGAAGCGGCCCAGGAATGGGGCATCGCCACGGTCTTCGGCGCCGAACTGTCCCTGGGGGCGAGCACCCCCGCCGAGCCGGCACCGCCCCGCGGCGGGCGGACTCTGTCCGGTTCGGCGCTGTTCTCCGGTGCGGCATCGTCTCCCGGTGCCGAGCCGCGCTCCGGTCCCGCGACGTCGGCCGTGGCACCCGACTCCGCGCCGCGCACCGGCGACCCCGATCCGCCCGGCCCGCATCTGCTGGTGCTGGCCCGAGGGCAGGAGGGCTACCGCAGGCTCTCCCGCGAGATCGCCGCCGCGCACCTGGCGGCGGGGGAGAAGGGCATCCTCCGCTACGACTACGACCGGCTGACCGCCGCCGCGGGCGGGCACTGGCACATTCTCACCGGCTGCCGCAAGGGCCACCTGCGCTCCGCACTCGCCGCGGACCTGGCCGGCGGCGACACCGGCCTGCCCCGTGCCGAGGCGGCGTTGCGCGATCTCGTCGACCGGTTCGGCGCGGACCGGGTGAGCGTGGAACTCACCCACCACGGCATCCCCGAGGACGACGAACGCAACGCCCTGCTCGTCGCGCTCGCCGACCGTGTCGGCCTGCCGGTCCTGGCCACCACCGGCGCGCATTTCGCCGGCCCCGGCCAACGGCACCGGGCGATGGCGCTGGCCGCGGTCCGGGCGCGGCGCAGCCTGGACGAGGCGGCGGGCTGGCTGGCCCCGACCGGCGGCGCGCACCTTCGGTCCGGCGCGGAGATGGCCCGGCTTTTCGCGCAGTGCCCCGGCGCGGTCGCCCGAGCCGCCGAACTCGCCCGCGAATGCGCCTTCGACCTGCGGTTGATCGCCCCGCAACTGCCGCCGTTCGAGGTGCCGGACGGCCACGACGAGAACTCCTGGCTGCGGGAGCTGACCCTGCGCGGGGCGGCCCGCCGATACGGGCCCCCGCACGCCGCCCCGCCCGCCTACCGCCAGATCGAGCACGAACTCGACGTCATCACCAGGCTCGGCTTCCCGGGCTACTTCCTCGTGGTGCACGACATCGTCGGCTTCTGTGAGCGCAACACCATCCTGTGCCAGGGCCGAGGGTCGGCCGCCAACTCCGCGGTCTGCTTCGCACTCGGCATCACCAACGTCGATCCGGTCGCCAACGAGTTGCTGTTCGAGCGATTCCTCTCCCCGGAGCGTGACGGCCCGCCCGATATCGACGTCGACATCGAATCCGATCGCCGGGAGGAGGTGATCCAGCACGTCTACGCCCGCTACGGGCGCGAATACGCCGCGCAGGTGGCGAACGTGATCACCTACCGGGGCAAGTCGGCGGTGCGCGATGCGGCCAAGGCGCTCGGTTTCCCGCCCGGCCTGCAGGACGCCTGGAGCAAGCAGGTCAGCCGCTGGACCGGGGTGGGCGCCGAGACCGGCACCGACATCCCCGAGCCGGTGCTGCGCCTGGCCGCCGATATCGAGGGACTGCCCCGGCATCTGGGCATCCACTCCGGCGGCATGGTGATCTGCGACCGGCCCATCGCCGATGTCTGCCCGGTGGAATGGGCGCGCATGCCCGGGCGCAGCGTCCTGCAATGGGACAAGGACGACTGTGCTGCCGTGGGCTTGGTGAAGTTCGACCTGCTCGGCCTCGGCATGCTCTCGGCGCTGCACTACATGATCGATCTGGTGCGTGAGCACAAGGGCATCGAGGTGCGGCTGCACGAACTCGACCTGCAGGAGCCCGCCGTCTACGAGATGCTCTCGCGGGCGGATTCGGTCGGGGTGTTCCAGGTGGAGTCGCGGGCGCAGATGGCGACCCTGCCCCGGTTGAAGCCGCGCGAGTTCTACGACCTGGTGGTCGAGGTCGCGCTGATCCGGCCCGGGCCCATCCAGGGCGGCTCGGTGCACCCCTACATCCGCCGCCGCAACGGCACCGAGGAGGTCACCTACGACCATCCGGCGCTGGCGAATTCGCTCGGTCGCACCCTCGGCGTGCCGCTGTTCCAGGAACAGCTCATGCAGATGGCCGTCGACATCGCCGGATTCAGCGCCGCCGAGGCCGACCAGCTGCGCCGCGCGATGGGGTCCAAACGCTCGCCGGAACGGATGGAGCGGCTGAAGGGCCGTCTCTATCAGGGGATGGCCGAGCTGCACGGAATCACCGGCGAGGTCGCCGACCGCATCTACGACAAGCTCTACGCCTTCGCCGATTTCGGCTTCCCGGAAAGCCATTCGCAGAGCTTCGCGGCGCTGGTGTTCTATTCGGCCTGGTTCAAGCTGCACCATCCCGCCGCGTTCTGCGCCGGGCTGCTGCGCGCCCAGCCGATGGGCTTCTACTCGCCGCAATCGCTGGTGGCCGACGCGCGCAGGCACGGGGTGCGGGTGCACGGTCCCGATATCAACGCCGGTCTCGCCGAAGCCACCCTGGAGGCCGAGGGCACCGAGATCAGGCTGGGGCTGGCCGCGGTCCGTCATCTCGGCGAGGACCTGGCCGAACGCATCGTCGCGGCCCGCGCGGGCGGCCCCTACACCTCCTTCCTCGACCTCACCGGTCGCGTGGAACTCACCGTCGCGCAAGCGGAATCGCTGGCCACCGCGGGCGCGCTCGACAGCCTCGGCATCAGCAGGCGCGAGGCGCTGTGGGCGGCGGGCGCGGCGGCCGGGGAGCGGGCGAACCGCCTGCCCGGCACCGGCGCGGCCACCGTCGCGCCGGCACTGCCCGGCATGAGCGCGCTGGAACTGGCCGCCGCCGACGTGTGGGCCACGGGCGTCTCGCCCGGCAGCTATCCGACCGAGTTCCTGCGGGAACGGATGAACGCACTCGGGGTGATCCCAGCCGCCGGGCTGCTCGACGTCCCCGACGGTTCCCGTGTCCTGGTCGGCGGTGCGGTCACCCACCGGCAGCGCCCGGCGACGGCGGGCGGTGTCACCTTCCTCAATCTGGAGGACGAGACCGGGATGGTGAACGTCGCCTGCTCGCCCGGCCTGTGGAAGCGTTATCGGGCACTGGCACAAGGGGCTTCGGCGCTGCTGGTGCGCGGGCGGGTGCAGAACGCCGAGGGGGCGGTCAGCGTGACGGCCGAACATGTGGAGCAACTGCGGCTGAGCGTGGCCGCGACCTCCCGTGATTTCCGTTGACGCGGCCGCGAACTCGGTGCTCACCCGGTTCGGCGATCCGTACGATAATCCTTCGTGTCTGTGATCGTCGCGTCGGTGCTGACGCTGCCGACCGTCCTGCTCAGCTTGCTGATCGCGGGCACGGCGGGTGCCCTGTGGGGCTCCTGGGCCGTGCTGGCGGTGGGTGGCGCGTGGCTGCTGTACGGGGTGGCGCTGGTCTGGGTCGCCTGGTACGCCCCGGAACGGGAGAAGGCCGGCACGATCCTGCACGACTACCGCCGTCCCGACACCGCCGAAGCACTGCGCCTGAACCGCGAATGGCGCACCGTCGCCGAGGATTCCGGCGTGCCGGGCGAGCACTATCCGCTCTGGGTGCAGGACACCGACCGGGTCAGCGCGCACGCCGCTCCCGCCCGCGCCCTCGCCGTCACCACCTGGGCGCTCGAGCATCTGCCCGCCCCGCAGATCCGGGCGCTGCTCGCCCAGTCGCTCGGCCACCACGCGGGCGCCGACCCCCGGCTTCGGCTGTGCCGGGACTGGTGCGCCTGGCCGGGCACGGTGCTGTGGCGGTTGCTCGCCCTGCTCGGCAAACCGCTCGACGCGCTCGGCTCCTACGCCCTGCCGGTGCGCGCCGCGCTCGTCTCGCTGTTGTTGCCGGCGCTGCTGTTCGCCTCCGGGCACCGGCTCGGCCTGCCGGGCGTCGTCGTGTTCGCCGTGCTGCTGGCCGTCGAACCCCTGGCGCGCGCGGCGTATTCGCGCGGCGCCGAGTCCGCGGCCGATCGCTATGCCGTCACCATCGGCTACGGCCCCGCGCTGGCCGAGGCGCTGCGCACCTGGTCCGCCCGCCACGAACCACCCGCTCCGTCGCTGATGCGCCGGTTGCTGAGTCATCGGGCATCCGCGCGAGTCCGGTTGCGGGCGATCGAACGCGCCGCGTAACGGCCGTCATCGGCGCTGTGGCGTGCTTCGGCCTCGCTGGATGCCCAGCGCCCGCAAGACATCGGGGGACGAGGATCGGTGTCGGCGCAGCGAGCGTTCACGCCGTCCGGGGCGGCGTGCCCGGCCGGTCGCGACGGCGGGATGTACTCGAGTGGTTCGGCTTTCCCGATCCGGCCGCTACGCTGCGTTCATGCGCAAGCTCGCGGTCATGTCTGTGGCCCTGCTCGGGTCGGTACTGCTCGTCTCCTGTGGCAGCGACGACGGCAGCAGCGGTGGCGCGCCCGCCCGAACGGACATGGGCACCGCCGCGCCCGCGATTTCCCCCGGACTGCGGGAGCAGGCGCCGTCGCCGTCCGACAGCGCCCCGGCCGCGGGCGTGGAACGCAAGGAAGTGATCACCGGCAGCGTCGACATCACCTCCGCCGACCCGGTCGCCGCCGCGGGCCGGGTCGCCGAGCAGGTCCGTGCTCTGGACGGCCGGATCGACAGTCGCACCGAACAACCCGGCACCGACGACACCGACCCATCGGCCACGCTCACCGTGCGGGTCCCCGCCGACCGCAGCGACGCCTTCGTCGACGGACTCGGCGGCGTCGGCGAGATCACCCGGGTGAGCACCAACCGCGACGACGTGACCATGCAGTGGGAGGATCTCGACGCCCGCATCAACGCGCTCCAAGCCTCCGTCGACCGCCTGCGGGCGCTGATCGCGACCGCGAGCAGCACCGCGGACCTGATCGACGCCGAAGAGGCGCTCAGCAGCCGCCAGGGCGAACTCGACAGCCTCACCGCCCAGCAGCGCCGCCTCGACGACCAGGTCGCGCTGTCCACCCTCACCATCTCGATCACCGCCCCCGGCAACGGCTCCGGCGCCGGGCCCGACAACTTCCTCGACGGCCTGGTGGCGGGCTGGAACTCCCTGATCGACTGGTTGCAGGACGCGATCGTGTTCGCGGGCAGGGCGATTCCGTGGCTCGGCTTCCTCCTCGTGCTCGGCGCGCTCGGCTGGTTCGGGCGCCGGCTGCTCCGCCGTCCCCGACCGGCCGCACACCGGCACGCGGCGCGGACCGAGAGCCCGGCTGCGCCCGGCAGTTCCGCGCGCACGGCGTCCGTGCCCGCCGGAGCCGAGCAGCCCGTGCCCGCGGAGAACGGACCGCCGAAAACCGAGTCGGCGAGAACCGGGTCCGCGGAGACCGCGTCCTCGAGAAACGCGCCTGAACGGACAGCGGCCGACGCCGGCGATGACTCCGGTGCGGGGGTCGCCGCCGAGCCCGCCGACGAGAAGCCCGAGACGACAGGAGGTTCCGGTGCCGCCGACCGTGGTGCGGGCGACGATCAAACCGAACAGTCGTAAGGGCCCGCTCGTCGAAACCGCCGAGGACGGCACGCTCACCCTCTACGTCCGCGCGCCCGCCGTCGAAGGCAAGGCCAACAAGGCCGCCGTCGAACTCCTCGCGGCCCACTTCGGCGTCCCCCGCTCGGCGGTACGCCTCACCGCGGGCGCGACCTCGCGCCACAAGCGCTTCGAGATCGACGCGTAGCCGAACGGCTCAGATCGCGCCGGGGAACCCGTGCTGGCGCCACGCCTCGTAGACCGTGACCGCGGCCGCGTTGGACAGATTCATCGACCGCCGCCCCGGCAGCATCGGGATCCGCACCTGCTCGGTGATGTGCGGATCGGCCAGCACCTCCGCGGGCAGGCCGGTCGGCTCGGTCCCGAACAGCAGCACGTCACCGGCTTCGTAGGCGATGTCGGTGTATCGGGAGGCGCCCGAGGTGGTGAACGCGAACACCCGCCGCGGCGTCAGCGCCTCCCACGCCGCCGCGAGACTCGCGTGCACGGTCACACTCGCCAGATCGTGGTAGTCCAGCCCGGCCCGCCGCAGCTTCGCCTCCGACAGGTCGAAGCCCAGCGGCTCGATCAGGTGCAGTTCGCATCCGGTCCCGGCCACCATCCGGATCGCGTTGCCGGTGTTCGGGGGAATGCACGGCTCGTGGAACATCAGATGGAACACACATGCCAGTCAATCAGGCGCCACCGTCGCCGGGCCGCCGGGATCGCTCGGCGCAGGATCGGCCGAACCCGTCGAGGGCGGGGCCTGCGGAATCCGTCGGCGGCGGGGCCTGCCGATCACCTCGCCGGTGCGGAAGTGTGCGCCACCGTGGCGCGGCCGGCTGTTCCGCCGATGTGGGGGACATGGCGGCGTCTGGAAGAATCTCGGGGGTGATGGACGTCGACGCTTCCACCGAATCCCAGGGCGGCCGGGCCGGGCGATTCCTGCGCGGAAATCTGCCGATGGTGGCGGTGGGACTGGTGGTGCTGGTGGCGGTGGTGTTCGTGGCCTCGGACCGGTGGCGGCGCGGGGCGCTCATCTTCGGCGGCGCGGCGTTGCTGGGGGCGGCGTTGCGCTTGTGCCTGCCGACCGTTCAGGTGGGTCTGCTCGCGGTGCGCAGCAAGCCGTTCGACGTGGGGGCGCTGACCCTGCTCGGGTCGTCGATCGTGTTCCTCGCGGTGACCATCAACACCCTCGGCGTGGGCTGACCGACGCGCCGAGCTCGGCTCGGCGCGCGGGAAAGATCTGTCAGCGGTTCTCCCTGGCCAGTCGCATCGTCTCGACGAGCAGTTGGCCGACGGCTTCGGTCTCGGTGAGGAAGCCGTCGTGGCCGTCGCGGGAGAGCACGATCTCGAGGCCGTCGCAGCCGGGCAGCAGGTCGGCGAGTTCCTGCTGGGTGTGCAGCGGGTAGAGGCGGTCGGAGTCGACGCCGCCGACCACGCACGGCACCGGGGTGGCGCGCAGGGCGGCCTCGATGCCGCCGCGGCCGCGGCCGACGTCGTGGCGGTTCATGGCCTCGGTGAGCAGCACGTAGGTGGCCGGATCGAAGCGCTTGGCCAGCTTGGTGGCCTGGTGGTCGAGATAGCTCTGCACCGCCCAGCGGCCGCCGTCGTAGGGGTCCTCGCCGTTCTGGGCCTGATTGGCGAAGCGGGCGTCGAGCTCGCCTTCGGTGCGGTAGGTGAGGTGCGCGATGCGGCGCGCGATGCCCATGCCGGTCAGCGGGGCGCGGCCGGTGCCGTGGTAGTCGCCGCCCTGCCAGTCCGGGTCGGCGGTGATCGCGGCGATCTGGGTGGTCTGGGTGCCGATCTGATCGGCGGTGGCCCGTGCGCCGACGGCCAGGACCAGCGCGGACGCCACGCGATCCGGAGCGCCGACCATCCATTCGAGCACCCGCATGCCGCCCATCGACCCGCCGACCACGGCGGCCAGGCGCCGCACGCCGAGCAGGTCGAGCAGCGCGGCCTCGGCGGTCACCTGATCGCGGATGGAGATCGCCGGGAAGCGCGAACCCCACGGCTTGCCGTCCGGGGCGATCGAGGACGGGCCGGTGCTGCCCTGGCAGCCGCCGAGCACATTGGTCGAGACGACGCACCACTCGTCGGTGTCCATCGGTGCGCCGGGGCCCACCATGCCGTCCCACCAGCCGGGAAGTTTGTGGATCGCGTCGGGGTTGCCGACGACGTGCGAGTCGCCGGTCAGGGCGTGCTCGACGAGCACCACGTTGTCGAGCGTGGGGGAGAGTTCGCCCCAGCGTTGCACGGCGAGTCGCACGTCGGGGACGACGGCACCGCTCTCCACCGTGACATCGCCGATGGGAATCACGCCGAGGGTGCCGTCCGGCGGCGGCAACAGATCGGCTCCGGTGGCGGACGGGCAGCGGTCGGGATCGGTGCGCACGGTCACCTGGACCACTCGCTCATCTCGTGCGACCTCCTGCCGGCGTTTGCTCCCGTCCTTCGGGAACCCGGTCATCACCCGGAGCACCCCACCGCGGGCTGGAGGGTTGCCGACCAGCGAGCCGGGGCTTGACGCTGGCGCTCATGACCTGATCGTCATGGTAACGGGCAATCGGTTCACGGCCGAAATCCACCCCTGGGTGCCATCATGGACGATGTGTGCTGAGTCACTCGAAAGCTACTTGCCGGTAACCATCACAGTGTCCGCACAAGGCACCCTCCCCGAGCGGTGAGACTCCCGGAACCAGTACGCTCGTCTTGTTTGCACCACGTGTCCCGCAGACAATGCGGGGCATATACGTTGTCTGTTGAACAGCTGGGGTCCGCTCACAAGCGTGTTCGCCTGGCCGTGCAATGAGGGCACCATCCTAGGAGGACACGAAGATCCATGTCCAAGATCAAGGTTGAAGGCACCGTCGTCGAACTCGACGGTGATGAGATGACCCGGATCATCTGGCAGTTCATCAAGGACAAGCTGATCCACCCGTATCTCGATGTGAATCTCGAGTACTACGACCTGGGCATCGAATACCGGGACAAGACCGACGACCAGGTCACCATCGACGCGGCCGAGGCCATCAAGCGTCACGGCGTCGGCGTCAAGTGCGCCACGATCACGCCGGACGAGGCCCGCGTCAAGGAATTCGGTCTCAAGAAGATGTGGCGCTCGCCCAACGGCACGATCCGCAACATCCTCGGCGGCACGATCTTCCGCGCCCCCATCATCATCTCTAACGTCCCGCGTCTGGTTCCGGGCTGGACCAAGCCGATCATCATCGGCCGTCACGCCTTCGGCGACCAGTACCGCGCCACCGACTTCAAGGTCTTCCAGGCCGGCACCGTCACCATCACCTTCACCCCCGACGACGGCAGCGAGCCGATCGTCCACGAGGTCGTGAAGATGCCCGAGGACGGCGGCGTCGTGATGGGCATGTACAACTTCCGCAAGTCCATCGAGGACTTCGCGCGGGCCTCGTTCAACTACGGCCTGCAGCAGAACTACCCGGTGTACATGTCGACGAAGAACACCATCCTCAAGGCCTACGACGGCATGTTCAAGGACACCTTCCAGGAGGTGTTCGACGCCGAGTTCAAGAGCCAGTTCGACGCGGCCGGCCTGACCTACGAGCACCGGCTGATCGACGACATGGTCGCCTCCTCCATGAAGTGGGAGGGCGGTTACGTCTGGGCCTGCAAGAACTACGACGGCGATGTGCAGTCCGACACCGTCGCGCAGGGCTTCGGTTCGCTGGGTCTGATGACCTCGGTGCTGCTGACCCCGGACGGCCGCACCTGTGAGGCCGAGGCCGCGCACGGCACGGTCACCCGGCACTACCGCCAGCACCAGCAGGGCAAGCCGACCTCGACCAACCCGATCGCGTCGATCTTCGCCTGGACCCGTGGCCTCGAGCATCGCGGCAAACTCGACAACACCCCCGAGGTGATCGGCTTCGCGCAGACCCTGGAGGACGTCGTCATCAAGACCGTCGAGGGTGGTCAGATGACCAAGGACCTCGCGCTGCTCGTCGGCGGCGACCAGGGCTACCTGAGCACCGAGGAATTCCTCGGCGCGCTCGACACCAACCTGGCTCGCGCGCTGCGCTGAGCCGATCGCGGGGCGGACCGACCGGTCCCGCCCCGGCCGGCGCCGGGCACACGAACCCGGCGCCGGATGAACCGGGCACCCGCCCCGCCGTCGACACGGTGGCACGGGTGCCCGATCTGTTTCCCGGCCGGGATCGGAGGCCGTGTGCGCGCGGCGGGAGCGGGTCCGGCGCGGCGTGGGTGGCCGAACTCACTCGCGCTCGGGAAGCAGCCGCGCGGACGCGCCGGTTACATGGACACGTGAACCGCCCCGTGACGACCGGTCCTGCCGGCGCTGCCCCTGTCGACGTCGGTCCTGCCGACTCCGGTCCCGTCGGCCTGGGTCCCGTCGACGTTGGTCCCGTCGACGGGGGTCCTGCGGGCGCCGGTCCTGCCGCCGCCGGATGCGCGGGCTCCGCGGCCGTCGAGGCCGCCGCCGCGGAGACGGCCCTCGCACCACGCACCACCTGGCACGTGCCCGCCATGCTCGCGCTGGCGGCCGGTGGGTTCGGCATCGGCACCACCGAATTCGTCATCATGGGCCTGCTACCCGATATCGCGGCCGCCTTCTCGGTGTCGGAGCCGACCGCGGGCCATGCCGTCTCGGCGTACGCGCTCGGTGTGGTGGCCGGTGCGCCGCTGATCGCCGCACTGTGCGCGCGAGTGCCGCGCAAGCGCCTGCTCCTGGCGCTGATGGTGGCCTTCACCCTGGGCAATGTCGCCACCGTGCTCGCCCCGGCCTTCCCGGCGCTGGTGATCGCGCGCTTCGTCGCCGGGCTGCCGCACGGCGCGTACTTCGGTGTCGCCATGCTGGCGGCGGCCACGCTCGCACCGGCGGGACAACGGGCCAAGGCGGTGGCCGCCGTGATGCTCGGGCTCAGCATCGCCAATGTGGTCGGGGTGCCGGCGGCCACCTGGCTCGGTCAGCACTACGGCTGGCGCGGGGCGTTCGTCCTGGTCGCGTTGATCGGCGCGGCGACGGTGGCGGCGCTGAGCCGGTACGTCCCGGAACTCACCGGATACGTCGCGACCGACCCGAGGACCGAGCTCGGCGCCCTGCGCAGGCCGCAGGTACTGGCCACGCTGCTGGTCGGCGCGGTCGGCTTCGGCGGCATGTTCGCCGTCTACACCTACATCGCGACCACGCTGACCGACGTGGCAGGGATGTCGGCCGCGACGGTGCCGCTGGTGCTGGCGCTGTTCGGACTCGGCATGATCGTCGGCAATGTGGCCGGCGGCGTACTGGCCGACCGGGGCGTGGACCGGTCGATCCTGCTCGGCCTGGTCGTGATGATCGTCGTGCTCGCCGGGTTCGTGCTCGCCGCCCATCACCCGCTGACCGCGAGCATCGGGGCCTTCCTGGTCGGCGCCTCCGGGGCGGCGCTCACACCCGGCCTGCAGACCCGGTTGATGGATGTGGCCGCCGACGCGCAGACCCTGGCCGCCGCGCTCAATCACGCGGCGCTGAACATCGCCAATGCGGCGGGAGCCTGGCTGGGCGGGCTGGTCATCGCCGCGGGCTTCGGCTACACCGCGCCCGCGATGGTGGGCACGGTGCTGGCGGTGAGCGGTCTCGCGCTGTTCGGCGCCACCGTGTGGGCGGCCCGGCGCCGAACCTAGACGCAGTTACATACAGAAGTGTACGTAAGCTGTAGGATCGCCGGATGACCACGACCGCGTCCGGCAGGCCGCGGCGGCGCACCCAGGAGCAGCGCAGCAGCGAGATGCGCACTCGCCTGCTCGACGCCACCATCGACTGCCTCGTCGACTACGGCTACGCGGGCACGACCACGCCCCGGGTGGCCGAGCGCGCGGGGGTCACGCGCGGCGCGCAGGTGCACCATTTCGGGTCCAAGACCGATCTGGTGGTGGCCGCGATCAACCATCTCGCCCAGCGCCGGGTGCAAGCGGTGCTCCGGGAGATCTCGGAGGTGCCGCCGGACGCCGAGCGCGTCGACGCCACCTTGAACTTCCTGTGGGAACTGCACCAGGACCGGTTGTTCACCGCGACCGTCGAGCTGTGGGTGGCCGGGCGCACCGACCCGGTACTGGCGGCGGCGATGGACGAGGTCGAGCCGTTCGTCAACAACGCGGTGCTGACCGCGGTGGAACGCTTCGTGCCCGACGAGGTGCGCCGCAAGGACGCCCGCGATTTCGTCTTCACCGCGATGGATGCCCTGCGCGGCATCCTCATCGCCGCGTGGGGCGACTCCGACACCGAACGCGCCCACCGGCGCTGGCAGCGGGCCTCGGCGTTGCTGCGGCTGACCGCCGAGACGATCGTCGGCTGAGCGCCGAAACGGCCGGCGCCCCCCTGTCGTCGGCGAACGCGCGGCGAATCGGCCGAACCGTTGCGCAGTTACATGCAGCTCTGTACGTTTGTTGCAGCTCGATACGCCGAGCCGGACGATGTGGTCCGGGTCATCCGGTTCCGGTGCCGTCCGGTCCCCGGGTTCCGGCGCGCCCGGCCGGGGGCCGAGTGGCACTGCGACAGGAGTGAACGACGATGTTCGAATGGTCCGAGACCGATCTGATGGTCCGCGACGCCGTACGCGCCTTCATCGACCGGGAGATCCGCCCGAACCTCGATGCCCTCGACAGCGGCGAGATGCTGCCCTACCCGATCCTGACCAAGCTGTTCGCCGAGTTCGGCATCGCCGCGATGGCGACCGATTCGCTGGAGAAGGCGCTGGCCGCCGAAGAAGCCGAGGCCGCGGGCTCGGCCGAGGGCGCCGAGAAGGCCGAGAGTGCGTCGGCCGCGGCCGCCGAGCAGCAGTCGATGATGGCCGTGCTGGTCAGTGAACTGTCCGGGGTCTGTCTCGGCCTGGTCAGCGCGCTGGGCGTGAGCACCGGCCTGGGCGCGGCGACCATCCAGTCGCGCGGCACGCTGGCGCAGAAGAAGCGCTGGCTGCCCGAGCTGGTGACCATGGAGAAGGTCGCCTCCTGGGCGATCACCGAACCCGACTCCGGCTCCGACGCCTTCGGCGGCATGAAGACCTACGTCCGCCGCGACGGCGAGGACTACATCCTCAACGGCCAGAAGACCTTCATCACCAACGGCCCGTTCGCCGACGTCATCGTCGTCTACGCCAAGCTCGACGAGGGCGACGCGAGCGTGGACAAGCGCGATCGCAAGGTGCTGACCTTCGTGCTGGACAAGGGGATGGAAGGCCTCACCCAGGGCAAGCCGTTCAAGAAGATGGGCCTGCACAGCTCGCCCACCGGTGAACTGTTCTTCGACAACGTCCGCCTCGGCCGCGACCGGCTGCTCGGCGAGACCGAGGAGCACCGCGGCGGCGACGGCCGCGAGTCCGCGCGCACCAACTTCGTCGCCGAGCGCGTCGGCGTCACCTTCCAGGCACTGGGCATCATCGAGGAATGCCACCGGCTCTGCGTGGACTACGCCAAGAACCGGAAGCTGTGGGGCCAGGAGATCGGCCGGTTCCAGCTGGTGCAGCTCAAGCTGGCCAAGATGGAGATCGCCCGCGTCAACGTCCGCAACATGGTGTTCAACGTCATCGAGCGCGGCCGCGCGGGCAAGCCCCTCTCGCTGGCCGAGGCCTCGGCGATGAAGCTCTACTCCTCCGAGGTCGCCACCGACGTGGCCATGGAGGCGGTACAGCTCTTCGGCGGCAACGGCTACATGAGCGAATACCGCGTCGAACAGCTCGCCCGCGACGCCAAGTCGCTGATGATCTACGCGGGCAGCAACGAGATCCAGGTCACCCACATCGCCAAGGGCCTGCTCGGCCGCTGAGCACGGCGAGCACTGAGAAAGGCATACACACAATGAGTTCAGCCGCACGTATCGCGGGCAAGGTCGTCGTCATCACCGGCGGCGCGCGTGGCATCGGCTTCGCCACCGCGCGCAAGCTGCGTGACCTCGGCGCGCAGGTCGCCATCGGCGACGTCGACGAGGCCAAGGTCAAGGAGTCCGGCGCCGAGCTGGGTCTCGAGGTCTACGGCAAGCTCGACGTCACCGACCCGGAGAGCTTCGAGGCCTTCCTCGACCAGGTCGAGCGCGTGCTCGGACCGATCGATGTGCTGGTCAACAACGCGGGCATCATGCCGGTCGGCCACTTCCACGAGGAGCCGGACCGCGTCTCCCGCCGCATGATCGACATCAACATCTACGGTGTGGTGCTCGGCAGCAAGCTGGCCGCCCAGCGGATGCTGCCGCGCGGCTCCGGGCACGTCATCAACATCGCCTCGCTGGCCGGCGTGCTCGCCACCCCGGGCCTGGCCACCTACGGCGGCAGCAAGGCCGCGGTGCTCACCATGACCGACGCCCTCTACGCCGAATACCGCGGCACCGGCGTCGAGTTCTCCTCGGTGGCGCCCACGTTCACCAACACCGAACTGGTCGCGGGCACCAAGGGCGCCAAGGGTGTGCGCAATGCCGAGCCGGAGGAGATCGCCGACGCGGTGGCCGGGCTGATCGTCAAGCCGCAGCGCCGGGTCGCGGTCACCAAGCTGGCGGGCCGGCTGGCGAACCTGCAGTACTACGTGCCCAACAAGATCCTCGACGCGCTGGGCGAGAAGTTCGGCATGAAGGAAGCCTTCCTCGGCGACATCGACAAGGAAGCGCGCGCCGCCTACGAGCGTCGTGCCCGTGGTGAAGAAGACCAGGCGGACTCCTGACCCGACGCGGGTGAGCCGGGTGCGTCAGACCGCGCGCAGCCTGTTGCGGCTGGCGTAGACGTGCTCGGCGATCAGGGTGGCGATCCGATCCGGCGCCTCCAGCATGGGGACGTGCCCGACCCGGTTGACCAGGATGCGGTCGGCCGAGTCGGGCAGTTCCCTCAGGTAACGCTGCGCGTAGACCCGGTTGGGGATGAACCGGTCGTACTCGGCCAGCAGCAGTCGGACCGGCGTCTTCAGCTCGGCCAGGTCGCCGGGGAGCGGGGCGCGCAAGCTGCCCCGGATCAGCGGCATCATCGCCCGGCAGTTGACGGCCGCGGTGATGGCCGCCGTCGCGTCGCGTCGCGAGACCGCCGACGGATTCTTGGCCACCACGAACAGCGCCACCCGCCGCGAGAACGGGTTGCGCGCGGTGAAGCCGGCCAGCTTCCTGCCCAGATGCGCCAGCGGCACCAGTGACAGAAATTTCAGCGCGACCCGGAACTGGGTCAGCGAGGGCACATTCCAGCCGCCGGTGGGCGCGATCAGAGTCAGCGTGCGGGCCCGGTTGCGCCGGGCCAGCTCCACTCCCACCCAGGCGCCCAGCGAGTTGCCCGCGATATGGCAGGTCCGCCAACCCATCTCATCGAGCTGTCGTTCCACCTCGTCGGCCAGGGCGGCGATATCGACGGTGTCGCCGATGGCCTCCGGGCCGCCCCAGTGCCCGGCCAGTGCGGGCGCGAACACCTCGCAGTGCGAGCCGAGCAGCGTCGCGGTCTGCTCCCAGCAGTGCGGCGAGAGCATGAAGCCGTGCAGCAACAGCAGCGGGTCGCCCGAGCCGATGTGCAGTGCCTTCATCGCGACCGGCTGGTCGGCGCCGCGGCGGATGTTCTGCCCGGCGGACTTCTCGGGCCCGGTCTCGTCCGCGGCGGCCGGGTCGAAGTCGGCGGAATCGAAGTCGTCGGCGCGCCTGGCGATATCGGCGGGGCGGGCCTTGTCGGACGGGCGGGAGGTGTCGGACGTCATCGTCAGCACCCCTTCCTGGACCGCGTGGTCCGGGGCAGGTACATCTGACCTGCATTGTACGGTCGGACAGTGCCGAACATTGTCTCAACGATCAACGCCAACGGGATCAGGGCCGCCGCGGGCAAGGGAATGCTCGCCTGGCTCGCGGCCACCGAAGCCGACTTCGTGTGCGTGCAGGAGACCCGCGCCACCGACGAGCAGACCCGCGCCGCGCTGGCACCCGCGCTCGACGACGGCTGGATCCTGACCGCCGCCGAGCCGAGCGCCAAGGGCCGGGCCGGCGTCGCGATCCTGTCCAGGCGCGCGCCCGACGCGGTGCGGATCGGCTTCGGCAGCGCCGAGTTCGACGCGACGGGTCGCTACGTGGAAGCCGACTTCGGCGAGCTGACCGTCGCCAGCGTCTACGTGCACTCCGGTGAGGCGGGCACCCCGCGCCAGGACGAGAAGTACCGGTTCATGGCCGAATTCGGCGCCTACCTGAAGGCCAGGACCGGGGAATTCGTGGTGAGCGGCGACTGGAACATCGCGCACACCGAGCGGGATCTGAAGAACTGGAAGGGCAATCGCTCCTCGGCCGGATTCCTGCCCGAGGAACGGGCCTGGATCGACGAGCTGATCGCGGCCGGATACGTCGACGTGGTGCGCACCCTGCATCCCGGCGTCGACGGCCCGTACAGCTGGTGGTCCTATCGCGGCCGCGCGTTCGACAACGACTCCGGGTGGCGCATCGACTATCAGCTGGCCCGCGGCGAACTCGCGGAGCGGGCGAAACAGGCCGTGGTGGAGCGGGCGCCGTCCTACGATCAGCGCTGGTCCGACCACGCGCCTGTCACCGTGCAGTATCGATGAACGGCCCCGCGTCCGCGCCGGGCGCCGACGAGCGAAGGACCAGCGCACGATGAATCCGAAGGTTCTCAAGGCGGTCGCGGCACTGGGCGCGCTCGCGCTGGTGCTGCTGCTGTCGCTGCTCACCACCCGGGGCGCCGACGATACCGCGGCGGACAGCACATCCGGCGCGACCCCGGCCGCCACCGCGAGCGCCGCCCCGGGCGCGACGACCACCGGCAAGGCGGCGCCGAAACCCGGTCCGGCGAGCCCGGTCACGTCCCGCGCACGGGTCGCGGGTGTCCCGGATCGCGCCTACGACACGCTCGCCGAGATCGACGCGGGTCGCTGGCCGGATTCGGCGAACGCGCCCGGCACCAAGGGCGGGGACCGTTTCATGAACCGCGACAAGGATCTGCCGCTCACCGACAGCGCCGGCAACCAGATCACGTATCAGGAGTGGGACGTCAATCCCAAGCAGCGCAACCGGTCCCGCGACGCCGAGCGCATCGTCACCGGCAGCGACGGATCGGCCTGGTACACCGGCGACCACTACGAGACATTCACGAGGATGCGCTGATGCCCCTTCCGCTCTCGCGTTTTCTCGCCCGCCCGGTCGACGCCGAGCCGGGCTCCGGCCCGCATCCGGTGCTCGGCGCCTTGCCGGTGACCGCGCCGGAACTCTCGGAGGTGCGCTACCGCGCGCCCGCCGGGTTCCTGGTGCGGGAGCTGCGCGGCGACCGGATGCGCACCGTCGCCGGGGTGTTCGACGAGTGGGCGGCGGCCTTCCAGTTCCCCTACTACTTCGGCGGCAACAAGAACGCCTTCGACGAATGCCTGCGCGATCTCGACGATTTCGTCGGCGAGGCCGCCGGTTACGTCGCGGTGGTCCGCGATGCCGCCGAGTTGCTGGCCGAGCAGGTCGAGGAGCGGGAGTGGTTCGTGGAGGCGATGCGCGATTGCGCCGACCACTGGCGTCGTCGTGAGGTCGCGTTCCTGGTGATTCTGCAGGACGATCCGGTCGCGGGCACGGTCGAGCTCACCCTCGACTGACCACGGCGCGGCTCAGCGCAGGCGGCCGGCCAGATCCTCGCCGAGCAGGACGAAGACATCGGTGGTGTGCTCGACGAGTTCGTCCTGGCTGAGCGCGATCTCGCCGTGCAACCACGACGTCAGCGTGTGCACCAGGCCGCCGACCAGGTAGGTCGCGCGGAAGTCGATCACCGCGTCGGGCAGCGGATCGGTGATGCCGTAGAAGCCGATGCCCTGCGCGGCGACCATGCGCGCGAATGCGCGGATGGTCTGGTTGCCGCGCGCCCGCAACTCCGGGGTGGCCATGCCCGCGACCAGCGCCACGTGCGCCTTGCGGGGGTCGTCGGTGAGCACGTGGATGCCCGCGGCGATGGCGGCGTGCGCCTTGCCCCTGGTCGTCTCGTCGGTGGTGTCGCGCAGCGCCTCCAGGATGGTGAGCGCCAGCTCCTCGGCGATGCGATCGAACAGTGCGGACAGCACGGCGTCGCGGCTGTCGAAACTCTCGTAGTAGTAGCGCTCGTTGAGCCCGGCCCGGCCGCACAGGCCGGAGACGGTGAGTTTGCCGAGTCCCTCGGTGCCGATGATGTCGAGCGCGGCGTCGAGCAGCGCGGTGCGCCGCTGAGCCCTGCGCTCCTCGGCGGAGACGCCGCCGTAGGTCCGCTGCGCAGTCACCCGTCCGATTCTGGCACGTTTCCGCATCGCGCAGTTTTGGCATGGGGTATTGCCAGAATCCCGCATCTGGTGGATTCTATTTCCAGATGACTCGACGAGGAGGCTCTCCCATGTCCCACGCGCCACTGACCGACCTCGGGCCGGATACGCCGAGCTCTCCCGAGCCCGGCTACTTCACCGACGACTCGATGATCCGGCGGGTCATGCGCAAGCGTGCGGTGGGCGTCACCTACGGCCTGCGCGCGCTGGTCATCGGCGCCGTGCATCCGCTGCTGTACGTGGGAACCGCCGAGAACACCCACCACCGGACCACGCCGTACACCCGGCTGGCCATCACCGGCAGGCTCTTCGAGGCCGTCTTCCTCGGCAGCAAGGCCGAGGCCGACCGGGCGCTGTCCTACACCGGCAAGCGGCACGTCAAGGTCAAGGGGCAGCTACCCGAGGACGCCGGCCCGCACAATCCGGCGGGCACGCCCTACTCGGCGCTGGACCCGGAGCTGATGTTCTGGACGATGGCCTTCACCATGGACTCTGCCGAGGTCATGCACGACATCCTGATCCGCGAGCTCACCGACGGCGAGCGCGAGGGCCTCTACCAGGACTATGTCACCTGGGGCGAGCTGTTCGGCATGCCGCGCTCGGCCGCCCCGGACACCTACGCCGGCTTCCGCGAGCGCTTCGACGGCTACATCGCCTCGCTCGAGCCGCATCTGACCGACGAGGCCGAGCTGGTCGGCTCCTACCTGATGGGCCAGCGCATTCCGTACCCGCTGCCGATGTCGGCCCAGCAGGTCAGTGTGGGGTACTACCGGCTGGTGCAGGGCAGCCTGCCGCCCGCGGTCCGCGCGATGTACGGGCTGGAGTGGGGTTCGCGTGAGCAGCGGCAGTTCGAGCTGATCGCGCGCGGCGTGCGGGCCGTGCACCGCACGCCGGTCCGCGCGGTGCGCCCGCTGAAGAACGCACTGCGCGGTCCCAGCGCGCCGCTGTACCAGACCGCCGCCAAGCGCGAGGCCGGATTGCAGCGGACCGGGCAGCCGAGCATGCCCGGTGTGGATCCGCGCACCTGGGCGGAGCGAAATTCCGCTTGAGCGGCATGGGAAGATCAGGGGTATGTCCAGTCCTGCATCAGCCCCGGCCGCGGAGCGCAAGCAGCGTGTGCTGTCCGGGATCCAGCCGACCAGTGCCTCCTTCCACCTCGGAAACTATCTGGGGGCGCTGCAGTACTGGGTAGGGATGCAGGACACCTACGACTCGCTCTACTTCATCCCCGATCTGCACGCCATCACCGTCAGCCAGGATCCCAAGGAGCTGCGGGCGCGCACCAGGGCGGCCGCGGCCCAACTGCTGGCCATCGGCATCGACCCCAAGCGATCGACGCTGTTCGTGCAGAGCCAGGTGCCCGAGCACGCCGAGCTGGCCTGGGTGCTGTCCTGCATCACCGGCTTCGGCGAGGCGAGCCGGATGACGCAGTTCAAGGACAAGTCGGCCAAGCAGGGCGCCGAGAACTCGACCGTCGGCCTGTTCACCTACCCGGTGCTGATGGCCGCCGACATCCTGCTCTACCGCGCCCATCAGGTGCCGGTCGGCGAGGATCAGCGCCAGCACCTCGAGCTGACCCGTAATCTGGCCCAGCGCTTCAACACTCGCTTCAAGAAGACCTTCGTGGTGCCCGAGGCGCACATCGTCAAGGGCACCGCCAAGATCTACGACCTGCAGGATCCGACCTCGAAGATGAGCAAGTCGGCGGCCTCGGACGCGGGTCTGATCAACCTGCTGGACGACCCGAAGGTCAGCGCCAAGAAGATCCGCTCGGCGGTCACCGACACCGAACGCGAGATCCGCTACGACCCGGAGGCCAAGCCGGGCGTCAGCAATCTGCTGGTGATCCTCGGCGCGTTGACCTCGACCCCGATCGTCACTCTCGAAAGCGACTACGCGGGCAAGGGATACGGCGACCTGAAATCCGATGTCGCCGACGCATTGGTCGAGTTCGTCACCCCGCTGCGCGCGCAGGTGGAAGAGTATCTGTCGGATCAGGGCGAACTCGACCGCATCCTCGCCGCCGGCGCGGCGCGGGCACGCGAGATCGCCGGCAACACTCTCGCGCAGGTCTACGACCGGGTGGGTTTCCTGGCTCCCTAGCCCGGGTACGACTCGTGCGAGGGCGGGCGTCGAAGGGGTGAGCGCGGTGCAGGTGGTCGACCAGGTCAAGGCCCGTATCGATCGGGAAGTGGGCCATCGCCCGTGGCTGAAGCATCTGATCCGGACAGCGGGCCGGTACCGGGACCGGCGCGGTGACCACTATGCCGCCGGCATCACCTATTTCACCGTGCTGTCGTTGTTCCCGCTGCTGATGGTGGCATTCGCGATCGCGGGCTTCGTGCTGGCGGGCAACCAGGAACTGTTCGAGGACCTGCAGGCCAAGATCGTCGAGAACATGCCCGGCGAGTTCGGCGCGCAGATCAACGATCTGGTGAACTCGGCGGTCGAATCGCGCGGCACCGTCGGCGTCCTCGGCCTGCTGACCGGTCTGTGGACCGGGCTGGGCTGGATGGCGAACCTCCGCGCGGCGCTCACCGAGCAGTGGGAAGGCAACCTGCCCGACGGTGGCAACTTCCTGACCACCAAGATCTCCGACCTCGGTGCGCTGATCGGCCTCGGTCTGGCGCTCGTGCTCTCGCTCGGTCTGTCGGCGGTGGGCTCGGGCGGACTCGGCGCGCGGGTGGTCGACGCGCTCGGGCTCGGCGACGTCTTCGGTATGGGCGTGCTGCTGCGCCTGGTGTCGATCGTGCTCGCCGTGCTGGCGACCTGGGCGGTGTTCGTCTGGACCATCGCCAGGCTGCCGCGCACGAAGGTCACGCTGGCCAGCGCCGCCAAGGCGGGGCTGATCGGCGCGGTGGCCTTCGAACTGTTCAAGTTCGTCGGCTCGATCTACCTGCGCTCGGTGCTGCACAGCCCCGCGGGCGCGACCTTCGGCTCCATCATCGGCCTGATGGTGTTCAGCTACATCACCTACCGGATCATCCTGTTCGCGACCGCCTGGGCCGCGACCACGGCGGAGAACGAGTTGCCCGCCGAGATCGAGCCGCCCCCGCCCGCGGTCATCCGGCCCAGGGGCGTCCGCAGCGGACTCTCCGGCGGGGTCGGTGCGGCCGCTTTCGGTGCGGGTGCCTTGGCGACCTTGGCTCTGACTCTGCTGCGCCGCAATTAGTTTCGGATGTCCGGCCACGGCGCGACCGGAACAGCCGGGTTCGATGGGCGGGCGAAACCTGTCAGGGGCGGCGGCGATTGATCCGGAACGCGCCGAGCAGCAGCACGACCACGGCGACGCTGCCGACGATCACCAGCAGCGCTCGGGTGTCGGCGTGCGAGACCGTATGCGGTGCGGCCAGATCCCCGTCCAGCGGCGGGGCCGCGGGTACGACGGTCGGTCCGTCGAGGTGGCTCTCGGCGCCGGGCAGGGCGCCGACCGCCGCGTCCTCGGGGAGCGCGAATCCGTAGTCGAGCAGCCGCGCCGCCTGCTCCCAGGGCCGGATCGGCAGCACGTCGGCCTTCAGCAGGGTGACGGCGAGGCGGCGGCCGCCGCGTTCGGCCGCGGCGACGAAGGTCTGGCGGGCGTCGTCGGTGAAGCCGGTCTTGCCGCCGAGCGCGCCCGGGTAGTTGTACAGCAGCGCGTTGTCGTTGCCGATGGGGAAGCCGGGGTGGTCGGTGTCGTCCGGGATCGCCGGATCCGCCGGATAACCGGGGAACTCGACCTGCTCGGTGCCGATCAGCTCGGCGAACAGCGGAATGGACATGGCCTCGCGCCACAGTGCCGACAGGTCGTAGGCCGAGGTCGACATACCCGGGCCGTCCAGGCCGGAGGGGGTGGCGGTGCGAGTGTCGAAGGCGGACAACGACTTCGCGAGCTCGTTCATCTTCGCCACCGCCGCCTCGTCGCCGCCGAGCTGGGCGGCGATCATGTGCGCGGCGTCGTTGCCGGAGACCATGATCAGCCCCTCCATCAGCTGACGGTTGGTGTAGCGCCCGCCCGGGCCGATGCCGACCCGCGAGCCCTCCACGTCCGCGGCCTCCCGGGTGCCGTACATCACCCGGTCCATGTCGAGGGTGCGCAGCGCGACGATGGCCAGCAGGACTTTGATGGTGCTGGCCGGCCGGTAGCGGCCGTGCGGATCCTTGGCCGCGAGCACCGCGCCGGTGTCGAGGTCGCTGACCAGCCAGGCGGTCGCGGAGATGTCGGCGGGCGGGGCGGGCGCTCCGTCGGGCAGCACGACGCCGCACTCGCTCATCCGCTCGCCGCCGAGCGCGGGCACCGGCACCGGCAGGGGCGCGGGTGTGGGATCGCCCGGCGCGGGCACCTCGGAGGCGTCGATCGCCGGGGGCGGGAGGTTCTTCTGCGGGCAGGTCGCGGTGTCGGGGGTGGTGAACGGCGCGGATGTGCTGGTCACCGGCTGGGAGGTGCCCGACGGTTGGGCCGCCGCCGGTTCGGCGGTGACCGGGGCGGCCGTCAGGCCGAGCGCGGCCGTGACGACGGCGGTGCACACGGCGCGTCCGAGGACCGAGGAGCGAGATCTCATCGCCACTGAGCCTAGCGGTCACGGCCGTGTGGAACCCGGCGCCACCGGCCGCCGGCGTCGAGCGGGGGCTACGGGGAACGGGGGCGCAGGGCGGTGCGGCACGACGAGGGCCCTCACCACCGGCCAGCCTCGGGCGAAGCGCCGCCGCGCACCGGCCGGGGGAGCGGCGCGGGCGGCCGGTCCGTGCGGGGATCGTGCCGCCGAGTGCGCACGGCCGGTGTCGGTGGGTGCTGGCATGATCGGCGAATCATCGTGTGCGACAGGGGGTTGGGATGTCGGTACCGATCTCGCGGATGCCCAGTGCGCAGCGGCCGAGGGAACGACTGTTCGCGCTCGGGCCGCAGGCGCTCAGCGACGGCGAACTGCTCGCACTGCTGCTCGGGCAGGGCCGACGCGGGGCGAGCGCGCTGGAACTGGCCGCCGAACTGCTCGCCGACCACGGCGGGGTCGCCGGTCTGGCGTCGGCTCGGCCCGAGGAACTCGCCGGCCGGGTCGGCGTCGGCTCGGCCAAGGCGGCGGCCCTCGTCGCGGCCTTCCAGCTCGCCAGCCGGGCCCGAGCCGATCCGGATCGGGCCCCGCGCCTGGTCGGCGCCGAAGATCTGGCCCGGGTCGCCGCCCCGCTGTTCGCCGGCGCCCGGGTGGAACGCATGCTGGTGCTGATCTGCGACGCCCAGCACCGGCTGCGCCGCACCGTGTTCGTCGCCGAGGGCGCGATCGACCGGGTGGCCGTCCCGGTACGGGAGATCCTCAACACCGTCCTGCGCCACGACGGCAGGTGTTTCGCCGTCGTGCACAACCACCCCTCCGGCGATCCCCATCCCAGCGTCGACGACCGCCGCGCCACCACCCTGCTGCGCGCCGCCGCGGAGACCGTGGGGCTGCGGTTTCTCGACCACGTGGTCCTCGCCGGTGATCGCTGGGCCCGCGCCGCGGCGCTGTCCGTCGGCGAGGACTGAGAGTTGTCGTGCGGGCGGACCCCGGGGCCTGCCGGGACCCTGGCTCTCAACCGAACTCGGCCGCCACGGAATCCGCGAAGTCACGGGGCGGCCCGCCGGTGATACGGGCGACCGTGTCGTGGACTTCGCCGCCTCGGCCCGCGCGACGAGGTAGATCGCGGCGGCTCCGTCGACGGCACGGCGATGGGTGGACGGGTCCGCCCAATCGAAACGCAGGTGTCGCGGGTCGTCCCCGCGTGGATGTCGGGTTGGCGAGCCGGACGGTGGCGCCCGCGCCGGTCAGGACCCTCGCGACCCGACGGCCGGTGGTCCTGCCCGATCTGGTCGCCGAGTCGGCCCGGCACCCGGCGCTGGGCGTTCCTCGTCGGCTCGAGCCGACAGGCCGACAGTGCGCCCCGGTGACGCCACAGTGGGGCCGGCCGGTTACATGACGGTGGCGGTCCCCGGCGGCCTGACAGTGCGGGCGGGTCGTGTGACGGCACCGGCCGGTGGCGCGACGGTACGGCCCCGGTGCGGAAACGACGAAGGCCGCCCGTGTCCGTCGACACGAGCGGCCTTCGCCCAGAGCGATGATCAGCGGGTGAACAGCAGGGCCCGCTTGACCTCCTGGATCGCCTTGGTGACCTCGATACCGCGAGGGCAGGCGTCGGTGCAGTTGAAGGTGGTGCGGCAGCGCCACACGCCCTCGACATCGTTGAGGATGTCCAGGCGCTCGCGGGCGCCCTCGTCACGGCTGTCGAAGATGAAGCGGTGCGCGTTCACGATCGCGGCCGGGCCGAAGTAGCTGCCGTCGCTCCAGTACACGGGGCAGGAGGTGGTGCAGCAGGCGCACAGGATGCACTTGGTGGTGTCGTCGAACCGGGCGCGGTCGGCCTGGCTCTGGATGCGCTCACGGGTCGGCTCGTTGCCGGTCGCGATGAGGTAGGGCTTCACCGCGCGGAACGCGTCGAAGAACGGCTCCATGTCCACCACGAGGTCCTTCTCCACGGGCAGGCCGCGGATCGGCTCGACGGAGACGGTGATGGCCTTGCCGTCCTTGGGCAGCATGTCCTTCATGAGCACCTTGCAGGCCAGCCGGTTGACACCGTTGATCCGCATGGCGTCGGAACCGCAGACACCGTGGGCGCAGGAGCGCCGGAAGGTGAGCGTGCCGTCCAGGTAGGACTTGATGTAGATGAGCACGTTCAGGAAGCGGTCGGTCGGCAGGACCGGCACCTGGAAGGACTCCCAGTGCGCGCCCTTGTCGTCTTCGGGGTTGAACCGCGCCACCTTGACCGTGATCATCACCGAGCCCTCCGGCACCGGGGCCGGATTCGACGGAGTGGTCTTCTCGAGTACGGCAGTCATCAGTACTTACGCTCCATCGGCTCGTAGCGGGTCTGCACCACCGGCTTGAAGTCGAGCCGGATGTCGGACAGCAGATCCGTGCCCTCCTTGTAGGCCATGGTGTGCCGCATGAAGTTCACGTCGTCGCGGTCCGGGTAGTCCTCGCGGGCGTGGCCGCCGCGCGATTCCTTGCGGTTGAGCGCGCCGACGACGGTGACCTCGGCCAGCTCGAGCAGGAAGCCCAGCTCGACGGCCTCGAGCAGGTCGCTGTTGTAGCGCTTGCCCTTGTCCTGCACCGTGATCCGCGCGTAACGCTCCTTGAGCTCGTGGATGTCGGTGAGGGCCTGCTTGAGGGTGTCCTCGGTGCGGAACACCGAGGCGTTGTTGTCCATCGACTTCTGCAGCTCGGTGCGGATGTCGGCCACCCGCTCGTTGCCGTGGTCGGACAGGATCAGCGACAGCCAGTCCTGCACCATCTGCGCCGGGTTCTCCGGCATGTCGACGAACTCGCTGCGCTCGGCGTACTCGGCGGCGGCGATGCCCGCGCGACGGCCGAAGACGTTGATGTCGAGCAGCGAGTTGGTGCCCAGGCGGTTCGCGCCGTGCACCGAGACGCAGGCGCATTCGCCCGCGGCGTAGAGGCCGGGCACGATATCGGTGTTGTTGCGCAGCACCTCGCCGCGGATCCGGGTCGGGATGCCACCCATCACGTAGTGACAGGTCGGGAACACCGGCACCAGTTCCTTCACCGGGTCCACGCCCAGGTAGGTGCGGGAGAACTCGGTGATGTCGGGCAGCTTCTCCTCGAGCACGTCCTCGCCGAGGTGGGTCACGTCGATGTAGACGTAGTCCTTGTTCGGTCCGGCGCCGCGGCCTTCGAGCACCTCGAGCACCATCGAGCGGGCGACGATGTCGCGGGGCGCGAGGTCCTTGATGGTGGGGGCGTAGCGCTCCATGAAGCGCTCGCCGTCGGCGTTGCGCAGGATGCCGCCCTCGCCGCGGACCGCCTCGGAGATGAGGATGCCCAGGCCGGCCAGGCCCGTGGGATGGAACTGGTGGAACTCCATGTCCTCGAGCGGCAGGCCCTTGCGGAACACGATCGCCATGCCGTCGCCGGTCAGCGTGTGCGCGTTCGAGGTGGTCTTGTACATGCGACCCGAACCACCGGTGGCGAACACGATCGACTTGGCGTGGAAGATGTGCAGCTCGCCGGTGGCCAGCTCGTAGGCGACCACGCCGGTGGCGACCGGACCGCGCTCGGTCTCGGTGAGCACCAGGTCGAGCACGTAGAACTCGTTGTAGAACTCCACGTCGTGCTTGACGCAGTTCTGGTACAGCGTCTGCAGGATCATGTGACCGGTGCGGTCGGCGGCGTAGCAGGCGCGGCGCACGGGGGCCTTGCCGTGGTCGCGGGTGTGGCCGCCGAAGCGACGCTGGTCGATCTTGCCTTCGGGGGTCCGGTTGAACGGCAGACCCATCTTCTCCAGGTCGAGCACCGCGTCGATGGCCTCCTTGGCCATGATCTCCGCGGCGTCCTGGTCGACGATGTAGTCACCACCCTTGACGGTGTCGAAGGTGTGCCACTCCCAGTTGTCCTCTTCCACGTTGGCCAGCGCGGCGCACATGCCGCCCTGGGCCGCGCCGGTGTGGCTACGGGTCGGGTACAGCTTGGTCAGCACGGCCGTCCGGACGCGGGGGCCCGCCTCGATGGCCGCGCGCATACCCGCGCCGCCGGCACCGACGATGACGACGTCGTAGCGATGCTCCTGAACAGGACGGGCTGCGACGGCGCCGCTGTTACGTTCGCTGGACTCACTCATGCGAGGTGGCCTGTTCCTAACTGATGTTGGGGTCGAAGGTGAAGATGACGTACGTGCCGACGCCCATGACCAGGATCATCGATACGGCCAGCAGGGTCTTGAGCCAGAAGCGGGTCGAGTCCTTGCGGGAGTAGTCGTCGATCACGGTGCGCAGGCCGTTGCCGCCGTGCAGCTGGGCCAGCCAGAGCATGGTCAGATCCCAGATCTGCCAGAACGGGGACGCCCAGCGGCCGGCCACGAACGCGAAGTTCAGCCGCTTCACGCCGCCGTCCATCATCAGCATGATGAACATGTGGCCGAGGACCAGCACGATCAGCAGCAGGCCGGAGAAACGCATGAACAGCCACGCGTACTTCTCGAAGTTGTTCTTCGAGCGGGCACGCGGCGAGCGCGGCAGATCGAGGCTGGCAGGCCGGTCGTAGGACTTGCCGAGAACAGGTGCGCTCATCGTGATCAGTGCTCCGTCAGCAGGTAGAAGAACTGGCGGCCGACGCCGGCGGCCGAGACCAGGATCCAGATCGTCAGCACGATCCAGAGCATCTGGCGCTGGAAGCGCGGGCCCTGGGACCAGAAGTCGACGAGGATCACGCGGACGCCGTTGAGTGCGTGGAACAGCACGCAGACGACCAGGCCCATCTCCATCAGAGCGACGAGTGGGCTCTTGTAGGTCTCGATCGCCTCGTTGTACGTCTGCGGGCTGACCCGGACCAGGGCGGTGTCCAGCACGTGTACGAAGAGGAAGAAGAAGATCGTGACACCGGTGATCCGGTGCAGCGCCCAGGACCACATTCCGGGGTCGCCTCGATAGAGCGTCTTCCGCTTCGGCTGAGCCGGAGCTTCGATCGTGGTCATAGAGTGCGCTGCCTCCAACGTCGTCGATGGACCCGGTTGCAGGCCCGGTGCCGACCGCGCTTGATGGGGCGAAATCCCCAGGTGGCTGTGCCTTGCTCCTCTAGCACGTGCCCGCTGTCGGGAACCTGAACCGATCTATCTCGGACTCTAATCCTCTCCGTTTCCCGGAACTAATTCGGCGTGCCGTGCGTTACCTGGCGAGCCGGTGGGTTAGGTTTACCTTCGTTGCCACGAAACGGGACGCGCTTCGCCATGCGCGCGCGTGGCCGCGACCCGTTCGAGCGGAGGTCGGTCATGCCCGAAATCGACTGGAATGTATTGCGCGACAATGCTGTTCACGCAATGCGACGAGCCTATTCGCCGTACTCGCGGTTTCCGGTCGGCGCTGCCGCTCTCAGCGGCGACGGCCGAATTGTGAGCGGATGCAATGTGGAAAATGTCTCATACGGACTGGGCCTGTGTGCCGAATGTGTACTCGTCGGTAACTTTATCGTGACCGGCGGCGGACGCTTGGTGGCGGTCTCCGTGTGCGATTCCCGGGGCGAAATTCTGACCCCCTGCGGCCGCTGCCGCCAGGTGTTGCTGGAACACGGCGGCGCCGAGTTGCTGATCGACCACCGCGACGGCCCGCGCCCGCTGCGCCAACTGCTGCCCGACGCGTTCGGGCCCGACGATCTGGCGGCCGGGCAGTCCTGAGCGCGCTCGGATCGCGCATGCCAGACTGGCGCGCGTGACGGCATTGGACGCGGTTTCGATCATCACGACCAAACGCGACGGCGGGCAGCTGTCCGACGAGCGGATCGACTGGGTGATCGATGCGTTCACCCGCGGCGAGGTCTCCGACGAGCAGATGGCCGCGCTGGCGATGGCCATCGTGTGGCGGGGGATGACCAGGGCCGAGACCGCGCGCTGGACCGCGGCCATGATCGCCTCCGGACAGCGACTGGACTTCACCGATCTGCCCCGCCCGACGGTGGACAAGCACTCCACCGGCGGTGTCGGCGACAAGATCACCCTCCCGCTCGCGCCGCTGGTCGCCGCCTGCGGCGCGGCGATACCGCAACTGTCCGGGCGCGGCCTCGGTCACACCGGCGGCACGCTGGACAAGCTGGAGTCGATCCCGGGCTGGCGCGCCGACCTCGGGCCCGCAAGGCTGCGCGAGATCCTCGCCGACCCGGCGATCGGCGCGGCGGTGTGCGCGGCGGGCGCCGACCTCGCTCCGGCCGACAGGCGCCTCTACGCGCTGCGTGACGTGACCGGCACCGTCGAATCGATCCCGCTGATCGCCAGTTCGATCATGAGCAAGAAGATCGCCGAGGGCACCGCCGCGCTGGTGCTGGATGTGAAGGTGGGCACGGGCGCCTTCATGAAGGACCGGGCCGGCGCCACCGAACTGGCCACCACCATGGTCGAGCTCGGCGCCGACGCCGGGGTACGCACGGTCGCCCTGCTGACCGCCATGGACATCCCGCTCGGCCGCACCGCGGGCAACGCCCTGGAGGTGGCCGAGTCGGTGGAGGTGCTGGCGGGCGGCGGACCCGCCGACGTGGTGGAGCTGACGCTGGCCCTGGCCACCGAGATGATCGCGCTGGCCGGCCTGGACGTCGATCCGGCCGAGGCGCTCGCCTCCGGCCGGGCCATGGACCACTGGCGCGCCATGGTGCGCGCGCAGGGCGGCGACCCCGACGCGCCGTTGCCGCGCGCCGCCCACACCGAGACGCTGCGCGCCGATCGCGACGGCGTGCTCACCCGGCTGGACGCGCTCGGCGTGGGAGTGGCCGCCTGGCGGCTCGGCGCGGGCCGGGCCAGGCAGGGCGACCCGGTGCAGTACGGCGCCGGTGTCGAGTTGCACGCCAAGCCCGGCGACATGGTGCGCGCCGGGGATCCGCTGGTCACCATGCACACCGACACGCCGCACGCCTTCGCCGGCGCCGCGTCGGCCCTGGCCGAGGCGACGGAGATCGGTGACCAGGCGCCCCCCGCGGCACCGCTCATCCTCGATCGCATCGGCTGACGGCCCGCGCCGCACCAGACCCTCGGTCACGGGCTCGAGCAGCCGATTCCGGCCCGCGGCTCCCGCGATGCCGGTGCGGGTGGCCGCTGCCGTGCATCGGCGCGGGTTGGTCGCGTGTGCCGCCGGGCTTCGGCGTGCTGCGTGCGTGCGTTGCGGGGTTTCGGCGTGCTGCGTGCGTGTGCCGCCGGGGCTCGGCGCGCTGTGTGCGTTGCGGGGTTTCGGCGCGGGTTGCTCGCATGCGCTGCCGGGCACGGTAGCCGGCCGATGACCGTGTGACCTGCGCGGCGACGCAACATGCCTGCGCTGCGGTCGCTCACCGCGTGTCGGGACAGCCGCGCCGGCGGGTGCGAGGGGATCGGTGAGATGGACGGAACCGGTCGCCCGGGTGACCTCCCGGTGTCACCTGCGCGGTCCGCTGCCGAAACGGGGGACCGCGGCTAACGTATTGCTATGACAGGACCGACGCCACCGACCCTCGCTTCGATCCGCCGAGCTCCCAAGGCCTTGCTGCACGATCACCTCGACGGTGGCCTGCGGCCCGCCACGGTGCTGGAACTCGCCGCCGAGTGCGGTTACGACGAGCTACCGGCCGACAACGAAGCCGATCTGGCGGCCTGGTTCCGGGAAGCCGCCGACTCCGGCTCGCTGGAGCGCTATCTGGAAACCTTCGCCCATACCGTCGCCGTCATGCAGACGCCCGAGGGCCTGCGCCGGGTCGCCCGCGAGTGCGTCCTGGATCTGGCCGACGACAGCGTCGTCTACGCCGAGGTCCGCTTCGCCCCGGAACAACACCTCGAACGCGGCCTGAGTCTCGACGAGGTGGTCGAGCACACCCTGGCCGGATTTCGGGAGGGCGAGGCCGAGGCCGCCGCGGCCGGGCAGCCGATCGTGGTGATCTGTCTGCTGACCGCCATGCGGCACGCGGCGCGCTCGCGCGAGATCGCCGAGTTGACCGTGCGCTGGCGTGACCGCGGCGTCGGCGGCTTCGACATCGCGGGCGCCGAGGCCGGTTTCCCGCCCACCCGGCACCTGGACGCCTTCGAATACATGCGCGCCAGCAACGCCCACTTCACCATCCACGCGGGCGAGGCGTTCGGGCTGCCGTCGATCCACGAGGCGCTGGCCTACTGCGGCTGCGACCGGCTCGGGCACGGGGTGCGCATCATCGACGACATCCGGGTGCCCGGCGGCGACATCGCCGAGGCCGAGCTCGGCAGGCTGGCCTCTTATGTGCGCGACAAGCGCATCCCGCTGGAACTGTGCCCGTCGTCGAATGTGCAGACCGGCGCGGTGCCCTCGCTCGACAAGCATCCCTTCGACCTGCTGGCCCGGCTGCGTTTCCGGGTCACGGTCAACACCGACAACCGGCTGATGAGCGACACCAGCATGAGCAAGGAGATGCTGGAGCTGTCGCAGACCTTCGGCTACGGCTGGAGCGATCTCGAGCGGTTCACCATCAACGCCATGAAGTCGGCGTTCATCCCGTTCCCGGAACGCCTGCGCATCATCGACGACATCATCAAGCCGGGTTATGCGGTCCTGATCGGCTGATCAGGACCTATTCCGAGGTCAAGCGGGCCTCGAACGCGCGCTCGAGCTCCCGCCAGGCCTGCGCCTCGGCGTTGAACGGCGGGTTCGGGGCCAGCCGGGTCGGGTCCGGGTTGAGCAGGTAGGAGACATACCAGCCCAGTGGGGTGGACTTGGCCAGCGCCACCTCGACCACGTCGTCGTCGGCGTAGTCGGCGGCGTCGGTGAACAACTCGACGGCGAGGTCGAGCTGGTCGATGTCCACGGCGTCCGGGCCCGCGGCCAGGTCGTCGGCCAGGCCGGGCAGCACGTAGACGTTCTCGTCGGTGACCTCGACCTCGAGCGAGCCGTCGATGGCGGCCGTCTGCACCTCGCCGAAGGTGCTGACCCTGGCCAGATCGTGCTCGTGGTCGTCGGCGAGGTAACGGGCCAGCGCGCGCTCGGAGGCGAAGGTCAGGATCGCGCCGTCGTTGCCGAGGAAGATCGGCTCGTCGTCGAGGTAGCAGCGCAGCGTGAAGTGGCTGCCCTCGGAGGTGATGATCTTGATCGGGTCGATGCCGACCTCGTGCCAGAACGAGTCGTCCTCGTCCTCGTCCTCCTCGTCGGCCGCGTCGAGGTCGACCGGTTCGAACTCGGACTCTTCCTCGCTGTCGGCGACGTCGTCGGCGTCGACGACGTTCTCCTCGGCGGCCAGCAGCTCGGCCTCCGCCACGGACACCGCCGTGGCATCCACGTCGGGAGTGCTCACCACCGAGTCGATCGCGTCGAGCACGCCGTCCCAGTCCTTGGCGATCGCGGCGCCGATCTGATCCCAGAGTTCCTCGCCGTCACGCCCGACGAACGCGCTCACCCCGCCGGGCAGCGCGCCGAGCACCGGGTGCGAACTGAAGAATTTGGTGACCGCCTCCAGCTCGCATACCTCGCCCAGGTTGCGCACCATGTCGAGGGTGTCCTCGAGTTCGGCGACGGTTTCCGGCTCCGGGTCGCCCGCGGCCAGCTCGGGGACGCCGACCAGGTCGAAGGTGTGGTGTTCCTGCGGCTCCAGTTCCACCGCTGACAGCCCCACCACGACCTTCCACGCGGGATGGTCGACCAGATCGTTGTCGGTGTCGGTGCGGACGAAGGCCGCCAGTTCCGCGACGGACTCGAATCCGTAGAGGTCGTCCTCGTGTCCGAGGAACGCCATCCACTCGTCGTCACCGTCTCGCCAGCGCGGTGCCCACAGAGTGACGAGATCGCCGTCGGTCAGGCCGAGCTCGATCGGGACGATGTCTCCAGAAGCCATGAGCGGAAGCCTATCGAGCTTCCGGCTCAGGCACTATCCCGCCCGCCCCCGAGCGGACCCGAAATCGAGTTCGTGTCCGAGGCGAACGACTCGTTCAGTGCCGCAACGACCTTCGAACGCTGTTCACCGGCGTCCTCGGCGGCCTGTCGGCACGCCCAGATGATCAGCTGACCGACATCGGCCGGGGCCATCGTGGTGACCGCTTCCGAGAGCCGCAGCCCGACCAGCGCGCCGTTGCTGTCGATCTCGACGGCGACCGCGCCGTCCTCGCTGGTGAAGCTGCCGCGCACCTGGCCGAGGCCGTACAGGGCGGCCTCGAGCGCCTCCAGCTTGGCGGTCGCGTTGGCGACCAGGGCATCCATCTCCGCGCTCACAGTGGCCTCATCCAGGTGGTCGGTCCGGTGTCGGCGTCGTCGATCCGGTCGAGCTCGTCGACCGCCTGCTGCCGGGTCGGCAGGCCGAGCTTGTCGAGGATGTCGGCGGGCATGCCCGTCTCGGCGAGCAGCTCGCGGCGCTTGGCCCGCGCGGCGATGGCCGAGCGCTGGGTGAGCCGCAGGATCTCGTTGGCCAGTGCCTGCGCGCCGTAGCGGTATTCGCTGCGCTCGAACTTGATCTCCACCGGCATGCCCTGATCGGTCGCGCGCACCGCGATGGTGCCCGACCGGTTCTGGCTGACCGCCACGGTGACGTTCGGAATCTGCTGTTCGCTCATTCTGTGGGCCTGTAGAAGCCGTAGAACTCCATACCCATGTTCTCCGTTCGGATATTGCTGATCGAGACCGGATCGCCCGCCTCGATGAGCTGGCCGTTGCCGACCACCATCGCGACGTGGCCGTCCCACACCGCCAGATCGCCGGGCATCAGATCACCGGGGGAGACCTGCGGGTGGCCGATGTGCTGCTCCTGCGCCAGGCGCGGCAGCTCCACCCCGGCCTCGCCGTAGGCCCACTTGGTCAGACCGCTGCAGTCGATGCCGGAGCCGGGAGTGTTGCCGCCCCAGACATAGGGGGTGCCGGTGGCGCTGATCGCCGAGGTGACCGCCTTGGCGGCCTTCTCGTTCGGCGCCTCGACCACGCTGCCGTCGGGCAGGGTGATCTTCACGCCGTCGGAGGTGGCGCTCGACGAGTTCGAGGTGTTCGTGTTCTGGCCGCTCGGCGTGCTCGCGGCCGGGGTGGTGGAGGTGCTGGTCTGCGCGACCTGCTTCAGTGGCGTGCTCGCCAGCGAGGTGGCCAGCGAACCGGCCTGGCCCGCCATGCCGAGCAGGCTCTGCAGTCCGGAACCCGCCTGGCTGGTGACGGCCCCCGGCAGGCTCGCCACCGCCGGGCTCGACGGCGCGGGCGTCAGCTGGGTGATCGCGGCCGTCTGGGTGTCGAGTTCGCTGCGCACCCGGCCGACCACGCCGATGCCCTGGTTCAGATGCTCGATGGCCGAGCCGACCAGCAGCGAGAAGCCCTGCGGCGTGGCCACGGTCGGACCGAGCGCGGTGGCCGTGTTCACGAAGGACTGCACGATGGCGTTCAGGTCCTTCTGACCCGTTTCCACTTCGGCGGCAGCCTGATTCACCACGGTGGCCATCTCGGTGCCCCGGTCGGAGATGGTGGCCGCGGAGGTCTGCACCCGCAACGCCTTCGAGGTCGCCGAGTCGGCCGCGAGGCCGTCCCACACGCTGTTGAGTTGGTTGATGCTCGCCTTGCCGAACTGGTGCAACTGATCGAGCGCGGTGGAGGTGGACACCAGCGAATCGCCGGGGCCGCCGCTGGGCTGCACGCCCGTGCCGAAACTGCTGAGCAGGTCGAGCAAGGGCTTGACCAGCACATTGATGTCGATCACCGGCTCACCCGTCCAGATCGGCCGAGCGCAGTGCCGCCGCGTTGTTCAGGTCCGTCTCGGTGAGCACGGTGGCCGAGGCCGCGGCCGCGCCGCCCATGCTCGACAGCACCGCCGACAACTGGGCGATCGAGGCCACGTGCCCGGCGTGCGCCGCGGCATAGGCGGCCATGAAGTCGCCACCGATGAGACCCATGATCGGACCGAGCAAGGCGGGCGAGGCGCCCGCGGCCCCCGCTGCGATCCCAGCCATTTCCCCCGCCATGACACCGGCGGTCGCGCCATAGGCGACGATGCCCTCGGTGTCCGCCGACATCTTGGTCATGAAGTGCTTCCCCCATCCGTTCGTTCCCAGGCAGAGTACGTCATCCACCTATTTCGACGCGCCGTCTCGCCGCGTGGTTCCACACCCCCGGGAAAAAGATTCACGCCTTCGCTCGCGATCGACCTTATCGTTCCTTGCATGCGCACCCACACCGTGGATCACCCGCTGGCCGCCGCCCTGCTGACGACGATGCGCGACGAGCGCAGCACCGACGCCGCGTTCCGCGCGGCGCTGTCCGACCTCACCGGAATACTGATCTACGAGGCGCTCCGGGACGCCCCGGTGGCCACCTACGAGATCACCACCCCGGTCTCGCGGACCGTCGGCGTCCGGCTGGCGACCCCGCCGCTGCTGGTGCCGGTGCTGCGGGCCGGACTCGGAATGGTCGACACCGCATCGGGTCTGATCCCGCAGGCGCGGGTCGGATTCGTCGGCATCGCCCGCGACGAGACCACCCACGAGCCGGTGCCCTATCTGGAATCGCTGCCCGACAACCTCGCTCACATCCCGGTTCTGGTGCTCGATCCGATGCTCGCGACCGGCGGCTCCATGCGCCACACCCTGGAACTGCTCGCCGCCCGCGGAGCCACCGACATCACCGCGGTGTGCGTGGTCGCCGCTCCCGAGGGCATCGCCGCGCTGGAGGACAGCGGGTTGCCGGTGCGCTTGCTGACCGCCGCCATCGACGACGGGCTCAACGAGAACGCCTACATCGTCCCGGGTCTCGGTGACGCGGGCGACCGCCAGTTCGGGCCGCGCTGACGCGAGTTGCCGTCGCGGCGCGCCTCAAAGGGTCCGGCAGAACTCGGCCAGCTCGGAAAGTCGCCGCCGCGCAGCATTCTTCGCCTCCGGCAGGGCCTCGCGGCCGGACACCGGCAGCACGACCTCCAGATAGCACTTGAGCTTCGGCTCGGTCCCGGACGGGCGTATCACCACTCGCGACCGCTCGCCGTCGAAAATCAGTGCGTCCGTACGCATCCGCCCGCGCACCGCGAGCTGGTCGGTGTAGCGCATCGGCTCGCCGGCGATCACCCCCGGCGGCGCCGCGCGCAGTCGGGCGACCGCCGCCGACGCGGCATCGGCATCGGCGAGGCGCAGCGAGACCTGGTCGCCCGCGTGCAAACCGAAGGACAGCGCGTACTCGTCCAGATCGTCGAGCAGGCTGCGTCCGCGCGCCTTGCCCGCGGCGACCGCGTCGGCGGCCAGCACCGCCGCGGAGATCCCGTCCTTGTCGCGCACCACGGCCGGGTCGACGCAGTGCCCGATCGCCTCCTCGTAGGCGTAGACCAGCCCGTCGCCGGCGCGGGCCAGCCATTTGAAGCCGGTCAGCGTCTCGGCGTAGCGGGCGCCCCTGGCGGCGGCCACTTTCGACAGCAGTCGGGAGGAGACGATCGTGGTGGCCACCAGCGCGTCCGGCGCGGCGGTGCCGAGCACCCGGTCACCGAGCAGCACCCCGGTCTCGTCGCCGCGCAACATCCGCCAGCCGTCCGGTCCGGGCACGCCGAGGGCGCACCGATCGGCGTCTGGGTCGAGGGCGATGGCCAGGTCGGCGTCCACCCGTCGCGCGAGCGCCAGCAGCAGATCGGCGGCGCCGGGTTCCTCGGGGTTGGGGAAGGCCACGGTCGGGAAATCCGGGTCGGGATCGAACTGTTCGGCCACCACGTGCACATCGGTGAACCCGGCCGTCGACAGCGCCCGCAGAGCCGTCTCGCCGCCCACGCCGTGCAGCGGGGTCAGCGCGATCCGGATGGGCGCCCGCGGGCCGTCGCCGCCGATACGCGAGGGCAGTTCGGCGACCCGTGCCAGATAATCGCGCAGCAGCGTGTCGCCGGCCGGCTCGACGGGGGAGCGGTCGAACGGCGGTCGCGCGGCGTCGATGCAGCGTTCGATCTCGGTGTCCGCGGGGGCGATCAGCTGCGAACCGCCCTCCAGGTACAGCTTGTAGCCGTTGTCGCTCGCGGGATTGTGCGAGGCGGTGATCTGCACCCCGGCCACCGCTGCGAGCGCGCGCACCGCGTAAGCGACCACCGGGGTGGGCAACGGCTCCGGCAGCAGCGTCACGGGAAACCCGGCGGCCTGGAAGATCTCCGCGGTGACGGTCGCGAATTCCGCCGAGCCGTGCCTGGCGTCGCGCCCGACCACCACCCGGCCGCCGCCGAGACAGCGCTCGCGCAACCACGCGGTCACCCCGGCGGTGGCCCTGGCGACGGTCTCGGCGTTCATCCCGTCGGGACCCGCTCGCAGCGGACCGCGCAGGCCTGCCGTACCGAAGCGCAGCATCAGAGCCGTTCCAGCACGCCGCGCAGCAGCTTGCCCAGTCGTGGCGCGGCGGCCGCGCCCTCGGCCAGCACCTCGGCGTGCGAGAGATGCTGGCCGGTCACGCCCGCGGCCAGGTTGGTCACCAGGGACAGGCCGAGCAGGCGGACGCCGAGCGAGCGGCAGGCGATCGCCTCGAGCACGGTGGACATGCCGACCAGGTCGGCGCCGACGGTGGCGAGCATGCGGATCTCGGCGGGCGTCTCGTACTGCGGGCCGGTCAGGCCCGCGTACACGCCTTCGGTCAGGCCGGGGTCGATCTCGCGGGCCAGCGCGCGCAGGCCGGGATCCCAGGCGTCGACCAGGTCGACGAAGGCGGCCCCGGTCAGCGGCGAACGGCCGGTCAGGTTCAGATGGTCGGCGATCAGCACCGGCTCGCCGACGCTCAGGCCCGGACGGATGCCGCCCGCCGCGTTGGTCAGCACGATGATCTCGGCGCCCGCCGCCACGGCCGCGGTCACCGGGTGCACCACCTCGGCGGGGGAGTAGCCCTCGTAGAGGTGCTGACGGCCCATCAGCACCAGCACCCGGTTGCCGCCGACCGGGACCGAATGCAGCACGGGCACATGGCCCTGTGCGGTCGGCGTCCCGAAGCCGGGCAGCTCGGGCATCGGCACCGAGGCGGTGGGCGCGCCCAGTTCGGCGGCGGCGGCCTGCCACCCCGATCCGAGCACCACCGCGACGCGATGGCGGGGGGCTCCGGTCCGTTCGGCGATCGCTTCGGCGGCCTGTTCGGCAAGCATGGCACCAGTATCGCCATCCGCGGTGTGACCTGTCGCGCCGGGGCGGGCGACCCGCCTGCCGGGTGCGTACCGCGCCACGCTCCGCGCGCAGTGCCAGACTGTGTGCCATGCCACTTCCGCGTCCCGTCCCCTCGTCGCCCGACGGGGAGCAGCGAACGCGCGGCACCGCCGCCTCCACCCGCGCTCCGGACCCGGCCCGCTCCGACGTCCTCGTGCGCGCCGATGCCGCGGCGCTGGCGGCCGGTCCGCGGCTGATCGCCCTCTCGCACGCGCTGCACGCCGAACCGGAACTGGCCTTCGCCGAGTTCCGCAGCGTCGCCAAGGTCGTCGAGCCGCTGGCCGAGCGCGGCTTCACGATCCGCCGCGATGTCGCCGGGCTGCCGACCGCCTTCCGTGCCGAGTACGGCAGCGGCGCGCTGACCATCGGCCTGTGCGCCGAATACGACGCGCTGCCCGAGATCGGGCACGCCTGCGGGCACAACATCATCGCCGCCGCGGCGGTGGGCGCGGCGCTGGCGCTGGCCGAGGTCGCCGACGCGCTGGACATCACCGTGGTGGTGCTCGGCACGCCCGCCGAGGAGAGCGGCGGCGGCAAGGTGCTCATGCTGGAGGCCGGCGCCTTCGACGACATCGCGCTGGCGATGATGGTCCATCCCGGCCCGCTCGAGATCGCGGGCGCGCACTCCCTGGCGCTGGCCGATATCGCCGTCCGGTTCCACGGCAGGGAGGCGCACGCCAGCGCCGCGCCCGAGCAGGGCCGCAACGCCGGTGACGCGGTCACGGTCGCCCAGGTCGCGCTGGGTTTGCTGCGTCAGCACCTCCGGCCCGGCCAGCAACTGCACGGTATAATCAGCGACGGTGGCGTCGCCCCGAACATCGTGCCCGGCCATGCGGAACTGCTGTACTACCTGCGCGCAGCCGACTCCGCGTCGCTCGACGATCTGATGAGACGAGCCTCGGCCTGCTTCGAGGCGGGCGCCCTCGCGACCGGTTGCACGCACGAGATCCGGACGGTGGCGCCCACCTACACCGAGCTCACGCCCGACCCTGATCTGCTGGCGGTCTATCGCGAACAGATCGCCGCCCTGGGCCGGGTGCCCATCGCCGCGGATCTCGAGGCACGACGTCCGCTCGGCAGCACCGACATGGGCAACGTCACCAACGTCATCCCGGGGATCCACCCGGTCATCGGTATCGACACCGATGGGGCGGTGACGCACCAGCCGGGCTTCGCCACGGCCAGCGTCAACGCCTCGGCCGACCGCGCGGTGACCGACGGCGCGCTCGCGCTCGCGCGTACCGCGATCGCCGTCGCCCGCGATGACAACCACAGAGAGAGCGTGTTGCAACGTCTGGCCCGACGACAGGAGGAACTTCGGTGAACAATCTCGGCCGGCCCCTCGATCACGTGCACGGCCCCGCCGCGGGCGCGTGTGTGACCGCGGAAGGCCCGGCGACGGACACCGCGGGGACGGACACGATGGCGTGTACCACGGCCGAGACCGCTGCGGACGGAGATCCGGTGCAGGCTTGCGGCGCACATCCGGTGATCGAACAGTGGCTGGCCGCCCACGGCGCGGACCTCATCCGGTGGCGCAGGCACATCCACGCCCACCCGGAACTGTCCCGCACCGAGTTCGCCACCACCGAGTTCATCGAGGAACGCCTCGCCGAAGCCGGGCTGAACCCGCGCCGCATCTCCGGCGGCACCGGTCTGCTGTGCGATATCGGTCCCGAGGACGGGCCGCGTGTCGCGTTGCGCGCCGATATCGACGCGCTGCCGTTGCAGGAGTTCACCGGCCTGCCGTACTCCTCGACCGTGCCCGGCGTCTCGCACGCCTGTGGTCACGACGCGCACACCACGATCCTGCTCGGCACGGCGCTGGCGCTGGCCCAGCTGCCCGAGCTGCCGGTCGGCGTCCGGCTGGTCTTCCAGCCCGCCGAGGAGGTCATGCCCGGCGGTGCCATCGACATGGTGGCCGCGGGCGCGATGGCCGGGGTCGATCGCATCTTCGCGGTGCACTGCGATCCGCGCCTGGAGGTGGGCCGGGTCGGTGTCCGGGTCGGCCCGATCACCTCCGCCGCCGACACCGTCGAGCTGGTGCTGGACTCGCCCGGCGGGCACACCTCGCGCCCGCATCTGACCAGCGACCTGGTCTACGCGATCGGCACGGTCATCACCGGCCTGCCCGGCCTGCTCAGTCGCCGCATCGACCCGAGGACGAGCACGGTGATGGTCTGGGGCGCGGTCTCGGCGGGCAAGGCGCCGAACGCGATTCCCCAGACCGGGATGCTCACCGGCACCGTGCGCACCGGCGACCACGCGACCTGGTCGCTGCTCGAGCCGATGGTGCACGAGATCGTCGACGGCTTGCTCGCGCCCACCGGCGTGCGCTACCAGCTGAACTACCGCCGCGGGGTGCCGCCGGTGGTCAACGACGAGCAGTCCACCCGGTGGTTCGAGGACGCGATCCGCGCGCTCGGTCCCGACGCGCTGGCCGATACCCCGCAGTCCGGTGGCGGCGAGGACTTCTCCTGGTACCTCGAGGAGGTGCCGGGCGCGATGGCCAGGCTGGGCGTCTGGTCCGGCGAGGGCGAGCAGCTCGACCTGCACCAGCCAACCTTCGACATCGACGAGCGGGCGCTGGCCGTGGGCGTCCGGCTGTTCACGAATCTGGTGCTGTATCCGCAGCACTGAGAGCGCGCCGTGCGCGAGACGACACGAGCCTCCGGTCCCGCACGGGGCCGGAGGCTCGTCTCGTCGTGCGATGCCGGACCCGGAAGGTGTCCTCAGGCCGGGAAGTCGCCGTCAGACCGAGAAATTGCCCGGCCCGACATTGCGGCTGTTCCTGGTGCGCAGCGCGTGCACGTAGTCGGCGGGGGCGCCCGCCTTCTCGGCCGCGTCGGCCATGACGCCGATGTAGCGGGCCGAGGGCAGGCCACCCTCGTAGGCGTCCAGGACGTAGAGCCAGGCCAGTCGCGGTTCGGTGCCGCTGCCGGGGCTCGGCGTCACCCGCAGGCGGATCTTCTTGTGGATGCCGAAGTCCGAGCCCTCCCAGCGGTCCAGCGACTGCTCGTCCTCCGGCGAGACGTCGTAGAGCACGACGAACACGCGGGAGTTGGGGTCCTCCACCACCGTCGCGAGCGGGCCCTCCCAGCCGATGTCGTCACCGGCGAAGGTCAGCCGCCAGCCCTCCAACCAGCCGGTCCCGGACATGGGGGAGTGCGGACAGCGCTCGAGCATCTGCGACGAGTCCATGTTCGACCCGTAAGCGGCGTAAATCGGCACGTTGCAAAGGTTAGCCTGCCCGGGTCACAGTTCGCCGCGCATCCACTGTCCAGGTGTGTGGCGAAGGCGACACCGGCCCGGCGATTACCGTAAAGCTCATACCGGAGATCCCGGGCGACGAGCCGAAAGGGAAGTACCCATGACCCGAATCGCGATCATCGGCGGCGGACCGGCCGGCTACGAAGCCGCGCTGGTGGCGGCCCAGCACGGCGCCCAGGTGACCCTGATCGATCGGGACGGTATCGGCGGGGCGTGCGTGCTGTGGGACTGCGTGCCGTCCAAGACCTTCATCGCCTCCACCGGCATGCGCACCGACCTGCGCCGGGCCCGTGGCCTCGGCATCACGCTGGACCCCGACCAGGCCGCTGTGCAGTTGCCGGAGGTGAACGCGCGCGTGAAGGCGCTCGCGCTGGCCCAGTCCTCCGATATCCGCTCGAAGCTCCAGTCCGCCGGTGTGACCTTGGTCTCCGGCAAGGCCCGGTTCACCGATCCCGCGCCGGGGCGTTCCCCGCACCGCCTCCGGGTGGAGACCTCCGACGGGCGCGATCGCTCGATCGACGCCGAGGTGGTGTTGATCGCCACCGGCGCGAGCCCGCGTGTGCTGCCCGGCGCCGAGCCCGACGGCGAGCGCATCCTGACCTGGCGCCAGCTCTACGACCTGCGCGACCTGCCGGAAACGCTGGTGGTGGTCGGTTCCGGCGTCACCGGCGCCGAATTCGTCTCCGCCTACACCGAATTGGGCGTGCAGGTGAAGCTGGTCTCCAGTCGCGATCGGGTGCTGCCCGGCGAGGACGCCGACGCCGCCCTGGTGCTGGAGGAGGCGCTGGCCGAGCGTGGTGTCGAACTGGTCAAGCACGCTCGCGCGGATGCGGTGAAGCGCACCGCCGATGGCATCGTGGTCGAACTCTCCGACGGTCGCACGGTCGCGGGCACGCACGCGCTGATGACCGTCGGCTCCACCCCCAACACCGAGGATCTCGGCCTGGAGAAGGTGGGCATCGAGCTGGACAAGGGCGGATACCTGCGGGTGGACCGGGTTTCGCGCACCGGGCTGTCGGGCGTGTACGCCGCGGGCGACTGCACCGGCCTGCTGCCGCTGGCCTCGGTGGCGGCCATGCAGGGCCGGATCGCGATGTATCACGCGCTCGGCGAAGGGGTCAGCCCGATCCGCCTCAAGACCGTCGCCTCGGCGGTGTTCACCCGCCCGGAGATCGCGACCGTGGGCGTCAGCCAGACGGCGATCGACAACGGCGAGGTGCCCGCGCGCACGGTCATGCTGCCGCTGAACACCAATCCGCGCGCCAAGATGTCGGGTCTGCGACGGGGTTTCGTCAAGATCTTCTGTCGACCCGCGACCGGCGTGGTGATCGGCGGCGTGGTGGTGGCGCCGATCGCCTCCGAATTGATCCTGCCGATCGCGCTGGCGGTACAGAACAATCTTACGGTCAACGATCTCGCCCAGACATTCTCCGTTTACCCCTCGCTCACCGGCTCGGTCACCGAGGCGGCGCGCCTGCTCATGCGCCATGACGACCTGGACTGAAACAACCGCCGCCGGGCTCCGATAGTCCTGGCAGTGCGCGGGTTTCGTCGCGTTGCCTCCGATACCCGTGGTGTGGTTGACTCGCTCGCGAGAGATGCGATCGAGCGGATCGCCATGGGGTTCTGGTGTGGGGGGATGGTCCTTTCCGAACCGAACGAGAATGACCGATCGGTCATTCGGCGATCCGGCGCGTCTCGTCAGGGACAACTGAGTGCGGCCGAATTCACGGCCGCACCCGGGAAAGGGATTGGCGAAAAGTGAAACATCGTAAGCCGAGTCGGGCGCAGCGAGCGATGGCGAGCACGTCGTTGCCTCTGGCCACCGCTGCTGCCGTGGCTACCCTGTTCGCGTCGCCGGCGGGGGCCGTTCCGAACGATCCGACCACGCCTGCCACGCCCGCTCCGGTGCAGCCGGGCACCAACGACGCGCCGCAGGGCGGTTCCCAGCCCGGCACCGCGCAGCCCGGGCAGGGCGGCGAGAACGAGCAGGAGAAGAAGCCGGAGAACAAGCCGACTCCCAGCCAGCCCGGCGTCACCACGCCGGAGCAGGAGCAGGTGATGCCGGAGCCGAAGAAGGATCCGAAGCTGGCGACGCCGACCCAGCCGGGTGTCACCACCCCGCGCGTCGCCCCGCTGCCGGTGCCGGGTCAGGCCGAGGCGCCGCAGCCCGCCGCGACTCCGGAGGACGGCACCGAGAAGCCCGAGACCGCTCCGGCCGCGCCGGGCGCGGGCGAGACCGAGCCCGCCGCGCCGGGCGTGGAGAAGCCGAAGCCGCAGGCGGGCGCCCCCGCTCAGGCGGGCACCCCGTCGGAGACCGAGACCCTCGTGCAGGAGCCGCGCTGGTCGGCGCCGCGCCTGGAGACCGCTCCCGCCGCGCCGGTCGTCGAGATGACCGGTCCGCACCAGGAGATCGGCGCCAACATCGACGGCGGCGCGGTGCTGCCCGGCTACGTCGCCAACACCCACCACTTCAGCAACGAGGCGGGCTACGTCGGCACCATCGGCTACGCCACCCCGACCGGAGCCGGTGAGGCGGGCGCGTCGGTGGAGTTCGTCGACGTGAACACCATCAAGGTCACCACCTACACCGGTGGTGCGGGCCTGGCCGACAACAAGACCGAGTTCGTGCTCGACACCACCCAGGTCAACGAGGCCAAGGCCGCGGTGGAGTCCTGGATCGCCGCGCAGCCGGGCGGCGCGGCCGCGCTCGAAGCGGCCGCCCAGGTTAAACTTCCGCCGCTCGTCCCCGCGGGCGACGTCGCGCCGCAGACGGTGAACGTCGCAGGCGTGACCACCCAGTGGGGTGGTTCGTTCCAGTACTGAACGGGATGATTCGACGGGTGGGGCGGTCGGCAACGGCCGCCCCACCCGCGTGTTCCCGGGGAGAGGATTCGTGTGGTTTCCGAGGATGACGCGAAGGATCGCGACACCGACCGGCCGGGATCGCAATTCGGTCCCGCGGTAGGTGATTTCGGTCCTCCGGTCGGTGACTTCGGTCCGCCCGTCGGCGATTTCGGCCCGCCGGTGGACGAGTTCGGTGGCCCGTCCCTGGCGGAGACCGGCCCGATGTGGAAACCCACGGCCGACACACCGGAGATCGGCTGGCGTCCCGCCGACGGCTCGGTCCCGCCGCCCCCGCCTGCGTCCGCAAGCCCGGTCCCGCCGCCATCCGCTCCCGCGCCCCGGCCCGCTCCCACGGCCCAGGCCGCTCCCGCCGATCCGACCGTGAAATTCTCCGCGCCGACGGCCGACCCGTTCCGCGCCCCGGACGGCTCCGGATTCGCCGATGCCCCGTCCGTCGCGGAAGCCGAGGGCGATGCCTCGGTGGAGGAGACGGTGCGCTATTCCGCGCCCGGGGGCAAGCCGGCGGCGAGTACGCCCGCCGCACCGGTCAAGCCGGCCCAGGAGGGGCCGCAGCGCTGGTGGAACAGCCCGACCGAGTCCGGCGACGTGCCCAAACCGCCGACCGATTCCGGCTCGCCCGCCGGTCTGTCGTGGGCCGACGATCCGATCGCCAAGCGCCTGGCGCCCAAGCCCGCCGCCGCGAGTTCCGGCGGCGGTTCCGGATCCTCGCCGAATGTCTCCACCCGCAACATGCTGATCGGCATCGCGATCGTGGTCGTGCTGCTGATCGCGCTGGTGGTCACCATCGTCTCGCTCAGCGGCGACGACGAGACCGGCCGCGCGTCGGGCCCGAGTTCCACCGCCGCGTTGAGCTGCCCGGCCAGCCGAAGCGGCAAGGTCGTCGTCGGCAACGGGCAGGGTTCCACGGCGAGCGGCGCCGAGGCCATCCTGGGCTTCCAGTACGCGTTCTATGTCGAGCGCGACGGTGACCGGGTCCGCCGGTTCGTCGCCGACGACGCGGCCAACATCTCCAGTGCGCCGGTCATCCAGCAGGCGATCGACGAGCAGATCCCGCCGGGCACCACGCACTGCCTGCGGATCACCGAAGTGGCATCGGACACCTTCGACGTCGACCTGACCGAACACCGCCCGGATGGCATCACCACGGTGTATCCGCAGCGTGTGACCACGGTGGAGCGCAACGGCAAGATCTTGGTGACGGCCATCGAAGGACGCCCATAATCTCAACATTCGAGATCAACGTTTCATATTCTGGTTCGAGATGTGAAACAGTGGAGGCATCCTGTTCCGTGGCGTCTCCCGGAGGTCTCGATGTCGTCGACGTTCCCGTCGCTGTCCGCCAAGCTCGCCGGTCTGCAGAGCTCGGCCATTCGTGACCTGCTGAAGCTCACCGCGAACCCGCAGATCATCAGCCTCGCCGGCGGTCTGCCCGACGCCGAGCTCATGCCGCGCGAGCGCATCGCCGAGGCCGCCGAGGCCGCCCTGCGCGGTCCCGGCTGCCTGCAGTACACCGAGTCGCCGGGCTGGGGCCCGTTGCGCGAGGCGCTGGCCGAGCGCGAGTCGGCGCGGCTGGACCGGGCCGTGCCGGTGCCGGAGGTCTTCGTGACGCACGGCTCGCAGCAGGCGCTGTCGCTGCTGGCCGAGGTGTTGCTGGATCCGGGCGCGCTGGTGGTCGTCGAGGATCCCGCCTATGTCGGCGCGCTGCAGGTCTTCCGTGCCGCGGGTGCGCGCATCGTCGCGGTGCCGCTGGATGCCGAGGGGATGCGGACCGACGCGCTGCGCGAACTGCTGGCAGCCGGTGAGCGCCCGGCCGTGGTGCACACCGTCAGCAATTTCCACAATCCCGGCGGGGTCACCCTGAGCCCCGCCCGACGCGCCGAGCTGGCGCGGCTCGCCGAACAGTACGGCTTCTGGGTCGTCGAGGACGACCCCTACGGCGAACTGTGGTTCGACGCGCCCGCACCCGCGCCGGTGGCCTCCTACTCGGCGCACGTGATCCGGCTCAGCAGTGCCTCCAAGATCATCGCGCCGACTCTGCGCGTCGGCTGGATGGTCGCCCCCGACGAGGTGTGCCGGGCGGTCGAGCTGCTCAAGCAGGGCGCCGACCTGTGCGGTTCGGCGCTGACCCAGCAGATCGCCGCCGACCTGCTCACCGACGAGGCCTGGCTGTCGGGACATCTGCATCGCGTCCGCGACAGCTACGGCACCAGGGCGAAGGCGCTGGTGAACGCGGTGCGCACGACCTTCGGCGAGCGCGTGAGCTGTACCGACGCGGCTGGGGGCATGTTCGTGTGGGCCGACTTCACCGACGGCACCGACACCAAGGCGATGCTGGCGAGCGCGCTGGACGCCGGCGTGGCCTATGTGCCGGGCTCGGCCTTCGCCGCCGCCGACGGCGGCTACCAGGGCTCGATGCGGATGTGCTTCACCACTTCGGCCCCGCCGGTGCTCGAGGAGGCCGTGGCACGCATGGCGAAGGCGCACGCCACCGTGAGCGCCTGATCTTCTCCGCCCGGTCGACCGGGTCGGCTCAGTCGGCCCAGTTGTAGGTGCGTTCGACCGCCTTGCTCCAGGCGGCCAGATGCGCGTCACGGTCCCGCTGCGACATCGCGGGCAGCCAGGTGGTGTCGGCCTCCCAGTTCGCCCGGATGTCGTCGGTGCCCGTCCAGTACCCCACCGCGAGCCCGGCCGCGTAGGCGGCGCCCAGTGCGGTGGTCTCGGCGACCACCGGGCGAACCACCGGCACGTCGAGGATGTCGGACTGGAACTGCATGAGCAGCTCGTTGCCGGTCATCCCGCCGTCCACCTTGAGCGTCGTCAATTCCAGGTCCAGGCGCTGGGATTCGGCGTCGGCGCGCATGGCGTCGACCACCTCGCGGGTCTGGAAGGCGGTGGATTCCAGTACCGCGCGCGCCAGATGCGCCTTGGTGACGAATCGCGTCAGCCCGGCGATCACCCCGCGCGCGTCCGGGCGCCAGTGCGGCGCGTACAGGCCGGAGAAGGCGGGCACGATGTAGGCGCCGCCGTTGTCCTCGACGCTGCGGGCCAGCGGCTCTATCTCCGTGGCCGAGGAGATCAGGCCCAGGTTGTCGCGCAGCCACTGCACCAGCGAGCCGGTGACCGCGATGGAGCCTTCCAGCGCGTAGACCGCGGGCTGATCGCCGAGCCGGTAGCAGATCGTGGTGAGCAGGCCGTGCTTGCTGAACACCGGGGTGGTCCCGGTGTTGAGGAGCATGAAATTGCCTGTGCCATAGGTGTTCTTGGCCTCTCCCGGGGAGAGGCAGGCCTGTCCGAAGGTGGCGGCCTGCTGGTCGCCGAGGATGCCGGCGACCGGCACGCCGGTCAGCGGCCCCGCGGTGATCTCGCCGTAGACCTCCGAGGAGCCGGCGATGCGCGGCAGCATCGCGACCGGCACCCCGAGGTCCGCGCAGATGCCCTCGTCCCACTGCTGGGTGCGCAGGTCCATCAGCATGGTGCGGGAGGCGTTGGTGACGTCGGTGACGTGCTCGCCGGTCAGGTTCCACAGCAGCCAGCTGTCCACCGTCCCGAAACACAGCTCGCCGGCCTCGGCGCGTTCCCGGGCGCCCGGCACGCTGTCGAGGATCCAGCGCAGCTTGGGCCCGGAGAAGTAGGTCGACAGCGGCAGGCCGGTGCGGTCCTGGTAGCGGGCCGGGCCCTCGTCTCCGCCGAGTTCGGTGACCAGCCGGTCGGTGCGGACGTCCTGCCAGACGATGGCGTTGTGGATCGGCTCGCCGGTGGCTCGCTCCCACACCACGGTGGTCTCGCGCTGATTGGTGATGCCGACGGCGGCGATGTCCTCCCGGCTCAGGCCCAGCGTGTCGAGCGCCTCGCCGAGCACGAGCTCGGTATTGCGCCAGATGGCACGGGCATCGTGTTCGACCCATCCCGGCCGCGGGAAGATCTGTTCGTGCTCACGCTGAGCGATGCCGATGACCCGTCCGCCGCGGTCGAAGACGATGCACCTGCTCGAGGTCGTGCCTTGATCGAGGGCAGCCACATACCGACGCATGCAGGCAGGATACGCAACGGCCCGGATGGCGGGGATCACATCGCCGCGCGCGGGTGCGGGATGAAGATCGGAGTTACCGTCGAGTAGTCCGTGCCGGGCGGCGGCGAGGCACCGTGCTCACCGGTGTCCGGAGTGCCTAGCCTGTACACGAACCGCCCTGTTGCCGAACCGCCCGCAGAACCAACCGCCGGAATCGCGCGCTCGCAGACCAGTCGCTGGAGGAGCCGAGCATGACCAAGAAACCGCAATCGCAGATGCTCGGGCCCGAGCAGCGCCGTACGGCCTGGGAACGGCTCGGCAAGGAGCATTTCGACGTGGTGGTCGTCGGGGGCGGCGTGGTCGGCGCGGGCATCGCGCTGGACGCGGCCACCCGCGGCTTGGATGTGGCGCTGGTCGAGGCGCGCGACCTGGCCTCCGGTACCTCGAGCCGGTCGTCGAAGATGTTCCACGGCGGCCTGCGCTATCTGGAGCAGCTCGAGTTCGGCCTGGTGCGCGAGGCGCTGCGGGAGCGCGAACTCGCGCTGTCGACGCTCTCGCCGCACCTGGTCAAGCCGCTGCGCTTCCTCTACCCACTGACCCACCGCGGCTGGGAGCGCCCCTATGTGGCCGCGGGCCTGGTCCTCTACGACACCATGGGTGGCGCGAAATCCGTTCCGGGGCAACGTCATCTGACCCGCCACGGCGCGCTGCGGCTGGCCCCCGGCCTGCGCCGCGACGCGCTGATCGGCGGGGTGAGCTATTACGACACGGTCGTCGACGACGCCCGCCACACCATGACCATCGCCCGCACGGCCGCCCACTACGGCGCGGTCATCCGCACCTCGACCCAGGTCGTCGGCTTCCTGCGCGAGGCCGACCGGGTGAGCGGGGTGCGGATCCGCGACACCGAGGACGGTCGCACCGGCGAGGTCAGGGGACACGTCGTGATCAACGCGACCGGCGTGTGGACCGACGAGGTGCAGGCGCTGTCCAAGACCAGGGGCCGCTTCCAGGTGCGCGCCTCCAAGGGCGTGCACATCGTGGTCCCGCGCGACCGCATCGTCAGCGACACCGCCATGATCCTGCGGACCGCGACCTCGGTGCTGTTCGTCATCCCGTGGGGCGCGCACTGGATCATCGGCACCACCGACACCGACTGGAATCTCGATCTCGCCCATCCGGCGGCGACCCAGGCCGACATCGCCTACCTGCTGGACCGGGTGAACGAGGTGCTGGTCACCCCGATCACCCATGACGACATCACCGGCGTGTACGCCGGGCTGCGCCCGCTGCTGGCGGGCGAGAGCGACTCCACCTCGAAGCTGTCGCGCGAGCACGCCGTCGCGCGGATCGCGCCGGGCCTGGTCGCCATCGCGGGCGGCAAGTACACCACCTATCGCGTGATGGCCTACGACGCGGTGGACGAGGCGGCCCAGGACATCCCGGCCCGGGTGTCGCCGAGCATCACCGAGAAGGTGCGCCTGCTCGGCGCCGAGGGCTACTTCGCGCTGGTCAATCAGACCGTGCAACTGGCCGACGTCTACGGTCTGCACCCGTATCGGGTCAAGCACCTGCTCGACCGGTACGGCTCGCTGATCGACGAGGTGCTCGCACCCGCCGAGGATCAACCCGACCTGCTGCAGCCGATCGCCGCCGCGCCCTCGTATCTGCGGGCCGAGGCACTGTACGCGGTGACGGCCGAGGGTGCGTTGCACCTCGACGACATCCTGGCCAGGCGCACCCGCATCTCCATCGAGTACGACCATCGCGGCGCGGACTGCGCCGAGGAGGTGGCCCGCCTGGTCGGCCCGGTGCTCGGCTGGGACGAGACCGAGACCGAGCGCGAGATCGCCACCTACCGCTCGCGCGTCGAGGCCGAGATCCGCTCGCAGAAACAGCCCGACGACGCCTCCGCGGACGCCCTGCGGGTGGCCGCGCCGGAACCGCGCCCGCAACTGCTCGAACCGGTTCCGGTCGAGGGCTGAGCGCACCCGCGCCTCTACCCGCGCTCGCCGGCTTCCATGCGGACGGCCCAGCCGACGACGGCCCGCAGATAGCGCAGAACGGTGTCGTCGTCGCAGGCGACGGGGTCGGCCAGGTGCAGCCGGAACAGTTCTTCGATGGCGGCCAGCAGCAGCCGGGTGGTCGCGCCGTTCGGGTCGACCGTGACACCCGCGTAGCGCGACAGGTGCCTGGCGGTGATCGCCCGGGAGAACTTGCGGCCGACCTCCAGTTGCTTGCGCAGCAGCGGCGGCCCGCCGTCGGGCGGGCTGAGCAGGATGCGCCAGCTGTCCGGCGCGGCGTGCACGTAGGCGAGGATGCCGCGGCCGACCTCGTCGACGTCGGCGCCGGCGGCGTCCTCGCCCGACCAGTCCACGGTGAGCATGCCGCTGAGCGCGACCTGGGTCTCGCGTTCCAGCAGCGCCGCGGTCAGCCCGGCCAGGTCGCCGAACTGCTGGTAGATCAGGGCGCGCGCGACCCCGGCCGCCCGCGCGACCCGGTCGATGCCGACGGCGGCGAAGCCCTCGGCCACCACGATGTCGCGGGTGACGTCGAGCAGCTGATCGCGCCGCTCGGCCGCCGACATCCGCTTGCGTTTGCCCCCCTGCTCCTGGTTCACCGCGCCGGTGGTTGCGCCAGCAGCAGGTCCACCGCCTTGGCGGCGCTCTGGACGGCGCTCTCCATCGTGGCCGACCAGTCGGTGGCGGTCCAGTCGCCCGCCAGCACCAGCGAGGGCACCGAGGTGCGCTGCGGCGGGCGCAGCGCGTGGGTGCCGACGGTCTGGGAGAAGGTGGCCTTCGGCATCCGCACCACGTGCCCCTGCACCACCTTCGCCTCGGCGGCGGCCGGGTAGTACCGGCGCAGCAGCGCCAGCTGCTCGGCGATGATCTCGGCGTTGGTCTTGTGGATCTGCTCGTAGGCGCCGCTGGTGGTCAGGCAGTACAGCCACGCCTTCTCGGTGCTGCGCCCGGTCATCAGCTGCCGGTCGAAGACCTCGTCGATGACGCCGGTGCCGCCGATCAGGGCCTCGAACTCGGCCTCGGTGCCCAGCGGGCGGTCCAGGTACAGGTTGGTGCTGACGATCGGGGTGTAGTGCAGCTTGTCCGCGGCGGCGTAGATCTCGGAGTGCTCGGGCAGGTCGTCGAGCAGGCCGCCGATACCGGTGTTGGGGACCGCGCAGATCACCGCGTCGGCGGGCACCACCGAGCCGTCGGCCATGGCCACCCCGGTCACCGTGCCGTCGACGATGTGGATGCGCCGCGCCACCGCCCGGTATCGCACGTCCACGCCGTGCTTCTCGAACACCCGCAGCGCGCCGTCGACGTAGAGGGTGTCCAGGTCGGTGGTCGGGTAGCCGATGGAGACCGGAGTCCGGTGTTTGGCGCCCAACCGGAAACCGGTGGCCATCACATCGGCGAACACCTTGGCCGATTCGATCTCGACGGGTTCGGCGGCGATGCCGAGTGCCAGCCAATCCCACAGCGCCTCACGGGATTTCGCGGGCATGCCGATCCGCTCGAACCACTGCGCGGTGGTGATGTCGGCCAGGTCGTGCGGCTGGTTGAGTGCCTGCCAGACCAGCAGACCGGTGGCGCGCAGGGTGCGCAGCCGGTCCAGCAGGCCGGTGTCGGGGTGCAGGCCGGTGAGGGTGCGGATCGCGCCGAGGCCGCTGGTGGACATGGTGACCTTGCGGCCGTCGGGCCAGCGCAGGGTCGACCGGTCGGGGAAGGCGACGTATTCGCGGGTGCCGACGCTGGTGAGGTAGCGGAAGAGGTGTTCGTACCCGCTGGCGATGACGTGCTGACCGTTGTCCGGCGGATCGTCGACCGCGTCGACCTTCATCGCGTGGGCGCGCCCGCCCAGCCTGCCGCGCCGCTCGAGCAGCGTGACCTTCTTCCCCGCCTCGGCCAGCCAGACCGCCGAGGCCAACCCCGCCAATCCGCCGCCGATCACCACATACTGCCGCGGATCACCCATACCCGCTCCTCCCGCTCCGATTACGAATTGTTAGTTAATCGGGATTCTCATTCGGGCGCAAGGGGATCGGCGGCATCGCGCCGGGATGGTTATGAAGTGATCCGCAGGGTCCAGCGGGCTCGGTGACGCAGGCGCACGAGGCCGCCGGGGGCCACGTCCAGCCGCCAGAACGAGGCGGGCGGCGCGTCGAGGGTGATCAGCAGCGCGGACCGGATGATCGCGGGATGGGTCACCGCCACGGTCGCGACCCCCGCGGCGACCACATCGGCGAGCCAGTCCCGGGTGCGGGCCACCAGATCGGTGATCGATTCGCCCCCGTGCCCGGCGAAGGCGGGGTCGGTGAGCCAGCGCTGCAGGTCCTCGGGCGGCAGCGCGGTCAGATCGGCTCCGCGCCACTCGCCCGCGTCGAGATCGCGCAGACGCGCGTCGGGCCTGCCGGCGAGTCCGAGCCGTTCCGCGGTCTGCACCGCGCGACGCTCGGGCCCGGTCAGCACCGCGGCCCCCGCGGGCGGGGTGTAGCCGGGCAGGGCGTTGCGGCCAGCCTCGGTGAGCGGTTCGTCGTCGGGGAAGCGCGCGGCCCGCAGCGCCTCGGTGACGCCGTGACCGATCAGGTCGAGTTTCAGCGTGGTGCCCACGCGCAGCAGCGTACGGCCCCGCCTCCCGGCGCCGGTCGCGGCTGGTTGTCGGTGCGCGGGTGCACACTGAACGAGTGTCCCCGTTCTCGACCGCCAGGTTCTCCCGCGCGACCAGGGAATGGTTCGACGGCGCCTTCGCCGCGCCCACGTCGGCCCAGCTGGGCGCCTGGCAGGCGATCGCCGCGGGGGAGCACACGCTGGTGGTGGCGCCGACCGGATCCGGCAAGACGCTCTCGGCCTTCCTGTGGGCCATCGACGAGCTCGCCCGCCCGGGCGGCGACGCGGCGGAGGCTTCCGGGGCACCGTCCACGAAGGGCTCCTCGGTGCTCTACGTCTCCCCGCTCAAGGCCCTCGCGGTGGATGTCGAGCGCAATCTGCGCGCGCCGCTGGCGGGCATCACCCGCACCGCCGCCCGTCTCGGTCTGGAGGCGCCGGAGATCACCGTCGGCGTCCGCTCCGGCGACACCTCCCAGGCCGCGCGCCGGGCCATGCAGCGCACCCCGCCCGACATCCTGATCACCACCCCCGAATCGCTGTTCCTCATGCTCACCTCGGCCGCGCGCGAGACGCTGCGCACCGTGCGGACGGTCATCGTCGACGAGGTGCACGCCGTCGCCGGGTCCAAGCGTGGCGCGCACCTGGCGCTGTCGCTGGCCCGGCTCGACCTGCTCACCGAGCGGCCCGCCCAGCGCATCGGCCTGTCGGCGACGGTGCGCCCGGCGGAGGAGGTCGGCCGGTTCCTGAGCGGATCGGCCCCGGTCACCATCGTCGCGCCGCCCGCGCCCAAGACCTTCGACCTCAGCGTGCGGGTGCCGGTGCCGGACATGACCGAGCCGGGCGATTCCGACCAGCCGGGCTCGATCTGGCCGCATGTGGACGAGGCCGTGGTCGATCTGGTGCTCGCGCACCGCTCGTCGATCGTCTTCGCGAATTCCCGCAGGCTGGCCGAGCGCTTGACCGCCCGGCTCAACGAGTCCTACGCGGCCCGGCTCGGCGACCCGGTGGAGACCTCGCACGCCCCGCCCGCCCAGCTCGGGCCGAGTACCGAGGTCGTGCACGGCGCCGGGCAGCTGCTGGCCCGCGCGCACCACGGCTCGGTGAGCAAGGAGCAGCGCGCCCTCATCGAGGACGATCTCAAGAGCGGGCGGCTGCGCTGCGTGGTGGCCACCAGCAGCCTGGAACTGGGCATCGACATGGGCGCGGTCGACCTGGTGGTGCAGGTGGAGGCGCCGCCCTCGGTGTCGAGCGGGTTGCAGCGGATCGGCCGCGCCGGGCACCAGGTGGGGGAGACCTCGCGCGGCGTGCTGTTCCCCAAGCACCGCACCGACGTCGTGCACTGTGCGGTGACCGCGCACCGGATGGTGTCCGGGCAGATCGAGGCGCTGCGCATCCCGGCCCATCCCCTCGACATCCTGGCCCAGCAGACGGTGGCGGTGTGCGCGCTCGAGCCCGTCGACGCCGACGCCTGGTTCGAGACCGTGCGCAGCACCGGCAGTTTCGCCATGCTGCCCCGCTCGGCCTACGAATCGGTACTCGACCTGCTCGCCGGCCGCTATCCTTCCGACGAATTCGCCGAGCTGCGCCCGCGTCTGGTGTGGGATCGCGATGCGGGCACCCTCACCGGCAGGCCGGGCGCGCAACGCCTGGCGGTGACCTCCGGCGGCGCCATCCCCGATCGCGGCATGTTCGCGGTGTACATGGTGGGCGAGAAGAACTCGCGCGTCGGCGAACTCGACGAGGAGATGGTCTACGAATCCCGCGTCGGCGACGTGTTCGCCCTCGGCGCGACCAGCTGGCGCATCGAGGAGATCACCTTCGACCGGGTTCTCGTGACCCCGGCGTTCGGGCAGCCGGGCCGGTTGCCGTTCTGGCACGGCGACGGTCTGGGCCGCCCCGCCGAACTGGGCTTCGCGCTGGGGGAGTTCGTGCGCAAGGCGGTGAAACGGATCCCGGAGAGCGCCTCGGAGGCGGCGCGGGTGGACGGCGCGCTCGGCGATCTGCTCTCCGGCGCCGGGCTGGACGAGAACGCGACGGCCAATCTGGTCGCCCTGCTCGCCGACCAGCGGGCCGCCACCGGGCAGGTGCCCACCGACAAGACGCTGGTGGTGGAGCGGTTCCGCGACGAGCTCGGGGACTGGCGACTGGTGCTGCACTCGCCGTTCGGGCTGCCGGTGCACGCGCCGTGGGCACTGGCGGTCGGGTCCCGCCTGCGTGAACGGTTCGGTGTCGACGCCGCGCCGAACGCTTCCGACGACGGCATCGTGGTGCGCCTGCCCGACACCACCGACGAGCCGCCCGGCGCCGAACTGTTCGTCTTCGAGCCGGACGAGATCGACGAGATCGTCACCGAGCAGGTCGGCGCCTCGGCGCTGTTCGCCTCCCGCTTCCGCGAGTGCGCCGCCAGGGCGCTGCTGCTGCCGCGCCGCGACCCGGGCAAACGCGCTCCGCTGTGGCAGCAACGGCAACGCTCGGCCCAATTACTCGATGTGGCCAGGAAATTCCCCGATTTCCCGATCCTGCTGGAAACGGTGCGCGAATGCCTGCGCGATGTCTACGACCTGCCCGCCCTGACCGATGTGCTCGGCCGCGTCGCCCGCAGGCAGCTGCGCCTGATCGAGGTGGAGACCGCCACCCCCTCGCCGTTCGCCAACGCCCTGCTGTTCGATTACATCGGCCAGTTCATGTACGAGGGCGACAGCCCGCTGGCCGAACGCCGCGCCGCCGCCCTGTCACTGGACTCCGGCCTGCTGGCCGAACTGCTCGGCCGGGTGGAGCTGCGCGAACTGCTCGATCCGCAGATCCTCGAGCAGACCGAACGCGAACTGCAGCGCCTGACACCGGAACGGCGGGCCCGCGACGCCGAGGGCCTGGCCGACCTCCTGCGCCTGCTCGGCCCGCTCACTCCCGAGGAGGCGGGCCTGCGCTGTGCAGGCACGGGCGACCAGCAGGCCGCGGGCCGGGACGGCGCCGGGCACGATGCCGCC
>NZ_BAGA01000033.1 GCF_000308595.1 Nocardia higoensis NBRC 100133
GATCTGTTCCTGGCCCAGGACGATCCGGATCGGGATGCGCGGTTGTTCGATCCGGTGGTGACCGCGGTCGAGGCGACGGTGCCCGGGGTCGAGGTACTGCGGCCGGGACTGCTCGTGCTCGCCGCGCGCGGGGCCGCCCGGTTCTTCGGATCGGAGGAGTCGGCCGCCGAGCGGATCGTCGACGCGGTCGCCGCGGCCGGGGTGGAGGCACAGGTCGGGGTGGCCGACGAACTGTCCACCGCGGTGCTCGCCGCCCGGCGCGGAGTGCTGGTGGCGCCGGGGGCCGGTGCGGATTTCCTGGCGCCGCTGCCGGTCGCCGAGCTGGCCGTGGAGCCGAGCCTGGCCGGGCCGGATCGGGCGGAACTGGTCGATCTGCTGCACCGGCTCGGGCTGCGCCGGGTGGGTGATTTCGCGGCGCTGCGTCCGGCCGAGGTGGGTTCCCGCTTCGGTACCGATGCCGTGCTGGCGCATCGCCTCGCCCGTGCGGTCCCGGAACGTCCGCCCTCGGCGCGCACGCCGCCGCCCGAGCTGGCGGTGGAGCATCGCTGCGATCCGCCGCTCGACCGGGTCGACGCCGCCGCCTTCGTGGGCAGGATGCTCGCCACCGAACTGCATGCCGGGCTGGCCGCGGCGTCGCTGGCCTGCACCCGGCTCGAGGTGACCGCCGAAACCGAAGCGGGCGGACAACTCTCCCGGATCTGGCGGTGCGCCCAGCCGCTCACCCCGGCCGACACCGCCGACCGGGTGCGCTGGCAGCTCGACGGCTGGCTGACCCGCGCCGATCGCCGGGCCGCCCCGGTCACGGCGCTGCGATTGGCGCCGGTGGAGGTGGTGCGGGCGGGCGCGCTGCAGCTCGGGTTGTGGGGCGGCACGGGAGAGGACGACGAGCGGGCCAGGCGCGCCCTGGTCCGGGTGCAGGGCCTGCTCGGCGGCGAGGCCGTGCGGATCGGGGTGCTCAGCGGCGGGCGCGGTCCCGGTGAGCGCGTCACGCTGGTCGCGCTGGGCGACGAACAGGTGCCCGCGGCCGATCCCGGACAGCCGTGGCCGGGCAGGCTGCCCGAACCCGCCCCCTCGGTGCTGCTGGTCGATCGGCCCGAGGTGCGGCTGCTCGACGCCGACGGTGTGCCCGTCGAGGTCACCGCTCGTGGACTGTTCTCCGCCGATCCGGTCCGGCTGTGCTGGGGCGCCCGCAGCTGGTGGTTGACCGGCTGGGCGGGACCGTGGGTGGTCGACGACCACTGGTGGGGCGGTGATCACCGGTCGGGCCGGGAGGATCGGCCGGGCGAGCGATCAGCGCTCGCCGCGCGCGCCCAGGTCGGCATCAGCGCTCCCGGCGAGGACGAGCGGGTGCTGTTGCTGAGCTGCCGCGACGGTGTGTGGCAGGCCGAGGGTGTGTACGGCTAGCCGCCCAAGCGCATATGGCCGACCGAGACCGCACGCTCGGTCGAGGCGTGCCCGGCCGCCTGCTGCGGGCCCGATGGCCGGTGAGCCCCGTAAACTTCACTCGTGAACTCGACGTTTGCCCACATGACGACCGGCGAGGTCCGCATCGCCTACCGCGAGTCGGGACCGTCGTCCGGTGCGCCCGTGCTGCTGGTGCACGGCATGGGCGGCGACGGCCACACCTGGGATCGCTTCGCCCGTCACCTGCTGGCGGCGGGCCGCCGGGTGATCATCCCGGACCTGCGCGGGCACGGCCGCAGCGCTCGCGCCGCCACCTACGGTTTCGACGAGTTCGGCGCGGATCTGACGGCGCTGTGCGAGTACCTCGAACTCGACCGGGTCGACCTGGTCGGCCATTCGCTGGGCGGTTACGCGGTCTCGTGCGTTGCCCAGGAACGTCCCGAGCTGGTGGGCAGGCTGGTGCTCGAGGAATGCCCGCTGCCGTTGCGTTCCGGCAATGAGCAACTGTCGCTCTCCCGCCGGCTGCCCACGGCCGCCGAACTGTGGCACGCGGCGACGAGCCTGATACGTCATCCACGCGCCATGTGGTCGTTCGACCGATCGATGACCGCGGTCGCGCTCGAGCAGTTCCACAAGCCGCATCCGCGGTGGTGGGAACGGCTTTCCGGCATCACCGCGCCGACCTTGGTGCTGCGCGGCGGCCCCGGCGGCATGGTCGATCCGGGACGCCTGGCGATGCTGGTCGAGGAGCTGAGGGACTGCACGGTCGCCGACTTCACCTGCGGGCACAGCATCCACCGTGACCGGCACCGGGAATTCTCCGAGGCGGTACTGCCCTTCCTGGCGGGCTCCCCGGTGGAGTGCCGATGAACGAGTTCGCGGGACTGCCCTGCTCGACGGCGTCGGCGCAGGTGCCCCTGCCCGGCACCGCGACCGGCGTCGGCGGATGGCTGTGTGTGGAGCATCCCGGCGCGTGGGGGCGCGACGTGCTCGGCGACGAGGTGCTCGGCCCGCGCATCACCGCCGAGCTCGCGGCGCGCACCTCGGCGGCGAAGGTCCGCCCCACGTTGATCCGCCGTCCCGGTCGTCACGAGTTCACCGGCGCGCGCACCGTACTGCTGGCCGCCTCGCATCCGGTCGGCGCGTGGTGTGAACGCCTGCGCATCGACGACCTCGACGAGCTGCTCGACATCGACCTGTCGGTGTGCCACGGACCGCCGCCCGGCCTGGGCGAGCCGGTGACCGAGGCGCCGGTGCTGGTATGCGCGCACGGCAAACGCGACCGGTGTTGCGCGCGCCTGGGCCGCCCGATCGCCGCGAGCCTGGCCGCGGCGCATCCCGGCCGGGTGTGGGAGTGCTCGCACACCGGTGGCCATCGGTTCGCGCCGGCCATGGTGCTGCTGCCCAGCGGGCTGACCTACGGGCGGGTGGACGTCGAATCCGCCGCGGCGGCGGTGGAAGCCGCCGACCGCGGCGCGGTGTCGACGGCCGGGCTACGGGGGCGCAGTGGGCACACGCCGCTCGAGCAGGTCGCCGAACTCGCTGTCCGGGAACGGATCAGTGCCGGTCTCGACGATCTCACCGTAGAGACCGAGCCGGACGAACCGGCTGTGCGTCGCGCCGCCGCGCGCGAGGAGCGCGATCTCGACCGGGCCGGGCGAGCCGGCGCGGGATACGCGGGCGCCGCGGTGGTCACCCACCGGGACGGGCGCAGGTGGCGGGTCACCGCGCGGTCGGTCGCCCACGCACCGCGTCAGGCGAGTTGTGCTGCCGCGCCCAAACCGGTCACCGCTCTCGTCGCGGACAGCGTCGCCGAGGTGCCCGTCCGGAACTGACCGGTATCGGCGGCCGTGGCGGCCTCGCTCGATCCGATCGAAGCTCGCGGTCCGTGTCGCCGCCACCGCAGATGTTCGGATCACCCGGATCGCGCACACACTGTGCCGGTGCCCGGATAGCACCCGGCGGCATCGAATCGGGCCGCGTGCGGGATCAGAGCGGCCGCAGGACGATGATGCCGGGGACGGTGGCGACATAGTCGGCCAGCGGACTGTCGACGACAGCGTCGTTGCCGGCCAGCGAGGAGGCGTTGCGGAAGTAGAGGCCGCCGTCGGGCGCACGGACGACGATGCCGACATGGGTGACGTCCAGGCCGGGAGTGCCCGCGTAGGCGCCGAGGTAGTCGCCGGTGCGCAGGCCAGCGAGGACGTCCCGGTCGACGCGCTCGGACGGAATGTAGGTCAGGTCGCGCTCGACGACGGGCAGGCCGGGCAGGTACACGCTGCCGTCGGCCTTGGCGTTGAGGTGTTCGGTGACCGTCACCGCGGCCGGACTCAGCGAGGCGGTGACGTCGGTGGCGGCGATCCGGTCGGTGTGCGCCCAGTCGGTGAAGAAGTGCTTGCGGTGGGTGAAATCGACCTGCCCGCCGGTATAGCGGGTCTCGACGAGGGCGCGCACGAACTCGTCGCGGTCGTTCGCCCGGCTGAGCGCTTCGACGTAGTCGAGGTAGGTGAAGCAGTCCACCCGGCGCAGGTCGATCACCAGTTGTTCGGGTTCGTGGCCGAGCCGATCAGCATGTTCGCGCCGTACGGCGTGCCGAGCAGTGGTCGCGAAAAGAGCTTCGAGCAGTTCGCCTTTCGGCAGTCCC
>NZ_BAGA01000032.1 GCF_000308595.1 Nocardia higoensis NBRC 100133
GGGCACCCGCACGCCGGTCACGAATTCCTCCAGCCGTGCGAGGCCGTCCAGATCCAGATCGTTGGTCGGCTCGTCGAGCAACAGGATGTCGTAGCGCGACAACAGCACCGAGGCGAGTCCGGCGCGGGCGGCTTGGCCACCGGAGAGGGCGGTCATCGGAGTGGCGAGTCCCTGCGCGAGCGAATCGGTCAGGCCGAGTTCGGCGGCCACCTCCTCGGCCCGCGGTTCCAGATCCGCGCCGCCGAGCGCGAGCCAGCGTTCCAGTGCGGGCGAGTAGTCGTCGTCCCCGCCCTCGGCCAGGCGCTCGGCCGCGGCGTCCATCGCCCGCTGGGCCGCGCTGACACCGGTCCGCCTGCCGAGGAAGTCGAGCACCGACTCACCCGGCATGCGCTCGGGTTCCTGCGCGAGGTAGCCGATCGTCGCGTCCGGTGGGCTCGTCGTCATGGTGCCCGCCGCGGGGGCGCGGTCCGCCAGCATCCGCAACAGCGTCGACTTGCCCGCGCCGTTCACCCCCACCAGGCCGATGACGTCGCCGGGGGCGAGGGTCAGGTCGAGGTCCTCGAACAGGACTCGTTCACCGTGTCCGGCGGCCAGGCCGCGCGCGTGCAGAGTGGTGCTCACCCGGACCAGTCTGCCGTGTCCGCGCACCTCGCCCCGCCCCGGTGCCCGCCCGCCGCGAGGACCGGTCGTCGGGGTTTCACCCCTGGTCCGGCCGGGCGGAAATCAGGGTCGGTATGGGGTGGTCGACCGATGCGCCGCGCGGCGCCCGCGACGACAGTGGAGGACATACCGAATCAGAGGGAAGGATCTTCCGATGACCGCACCCACACGTCGTCTCACCCGCTCCGACGATCGCTGGATAGCGGGTGTCTGCGGCGGCATCGCCGACTACTTCGGCTGGAACGCGAACGCCGTGCGCCTGGTGTTCGTGCTGTCCTGCCTGCTGCCCGGCCCCCAGTTCCTGTTGTATCTCGTGCTCTGGCTGGTGATTCCCCGGCGCTGATCCGGGCTGCTCTCGCGGCGGCGGTGGCCGCTGGGGCGGGGCTGACGCGCGGGCGCCGAGATGACAGGATGGAGGAATCAAGCGCCCGCGCAGACGGCGCTGCATCGCAGGGGTCGGCGTTCGAGGAGGAGCCATGGTCACGTCCGGCGAATTCGGGGGTCTGGAACTGCCCGGCATCGACACCTCCACCGCCCTCGACGATCTCGGTGCCGTCGAACTCGGCAACCCCACCCAGGACATCGACGGCGACGGCCTGCTCGACACCGACACCACCCACGGTCTCGACGCCGTGCAGGTCTGGACCGACTTCGACGGCGACGGCCTCGCCGACCACGTCACGGTGGTCGAGAACGACGGCGATCACGCCTCCTGGGAGTTCCACCGCCATCCCGACGGCACCTCCGAGTGGGTCCGTACGGACCAGGGCACGCTGGGGAAGTGACCCGCTGCCGGCGCTTCTGCGGCCGGGCCGAGCTCACCCCGCACCGCGAATCGCGGGAACCGTACCCTCGTCGGCTGCGTCCAAAGAGGTAGTCGAAGGTAGTAGGGCGGTCGTGTGTGGCCGGCCCGACGTGGATGAAGGAAGGGGTCCCGGTCGATGAGTACCAACAGCTCGCTCGGCGTGAGCACCGGCGAACTCGGGCGACTCGCCAACGATCTCCGGTCGTCGGGGACGACCGTGGCCGGCCACGTCGTGCAAATCAACGACAACCTCTTCGGTGCGAGCCACGCCGGTGCGAAATACGCCGCCGAAGGCAAGGACATCCAGGCAGGGCTGGAAGCGCTGCGCAAGCGCGTCGACGACTGGTCCACCGCTACCGGGGCGACGGCCGATGTGATCGGCGCTGCGACCGTCGAATACTCGAATGTCGACAAAGAGCGCGCCGACCAGATGAACAACCAGTGATCACGGGGGACGAACAGTGACCGGTTCCGGGCCGATCGACCAGAGCGTGACGGGGCTTCTGGACTACGGCTCCAAAATGCTCTTGTACTTCGAAGAATTCCATCCTCTGTACGCGCGCGCATTTCCGAAAAAGGTCGGTATCAAGAGTTACGAGGAATTGCACGCGCGCTACTACGAACAGAACGGGATGGACGAAGGCGCCCTCGTCGATGCTTTCGAGGCCGTATCGGCCGCGGCCGCGGCGATGACCAAAGAGCACGGTGTCCAGCAGACGATCTCCCAGAGTATTTCGCAGGCCTGGCAGGGCGACGCGGCCTCGGCAGCGCTGGACATGATCAGTACCCAGCTCCGACTGGCTGACGACGATGCCGCAGCAGCGAGAAATATCGCGGCGACACTCGAGAGTGCGCCGACCGCATTGCGAGCGGCGGTGAAGATCAAGTCCGACCGCGTCTCCGCGATCATGGAGGATATGGAGATCAAGTTCGACGGCAAGTCTCCGGACGATGTCCTGGCAATCATTGCCGGCTCCGAGGGAATCGGCCTGTCGAGCGGGTGGCACGACGGCACTCTGGTCAGCAAGATCCGCCGAATCTTTCCCGACATGGAGGAAGGGTTCGCCGACGGGATGACCACGCTCACCAACACGTTGTTCTTCGGCACATGGGTGGTGGGCGGCACGCCGTATGCGGACATGGTGAAGAAGCGTTGCCAGGATTGGCTGGACGCCGTTTTCGCACCCGACTACCCGAAAAAGGTCGACAAGTTCGTCGAAGCTTGTGATCTCACGCACGGGAAAGTGATCGAAACCTATAGTGCGATCACGAATGCGCTGAAGGCGCTGAAGACAGACCCGTATCCGCAGCCGGACGTGGTGCCGTCGCAGAAAAACCCATCCGGAGAAACCCCTTCCCCTGCCGGCGAGACGCCGAGCACCAATCCGTCGAACACCAGCACTCCGTCGTCGACCGATACCCCGACGACACCGGCGAGTTCTCCCGCCGGCACCCCGACCGGCACCGATACCGACGACGACTCGACGAATCCGGCGGGCACGTCGAATCCGTTGAGCGGCTTGACCAATCTGAGTCAGATCGCCGATCAGCTGAGCCCGGTGCTGACTTCCCTGACCGAGAGCGTGCAGACCGCGCTGACCGCGCTGAGCACCACGGTCGACGAGGAGATCGACAAGGCGCTGGAGAACTTGAAGAACCTCACCGGCGCCGAGAACGATCCGGCCGACGACACCGGCGGGGACGAGGACGGCGACGGCAAGCCGGACGGCGAGGTCGAGCCGCTGGCCGAGTTCGATCTCGCGGGCAAAGAGGTGACGTTCGAGCAGGGGGAGGACGGCCTGAAGATGGTCCTCACCGATTCCGACGGGAAGACCACCGAGTACCGCATGACTATCGACGAGAACGGCGTACCGCTCGTTTCGGCGGTCGACGGCGAGCCCACCGGTGGCGGCGAGGGCGGGCAGACACCGGCCGAAGGGACTCCGGCGGGGGCGCCTGCCGCCGGGGAACAGCCCGCGAGCTCGACATCGGTGCCCTCGGCGCCGGCGCCGGGCAAGCGGGAAGAGGACGGGGAGTACATCCCGACACCCATTCCGGCCCCGGAGCTCACCGAGGACGAGGCCGAACCCGTGGCCGAACCCGAGGCGCCCGCGGTCCCGGTCGCCGACGAGCCTCCGGTCGGGGACACCGGCGCTGTGCTCGCGGAGGCCGGACCGCTGTGATGATGGTGCCCGGGCAGTCGCGGCGGTCGCGGTGTGCCGGCCGCTGTCGGTGAAGGAGGACGACGATGGTGGATTACGGCGCCGAAATGGAACGCATCATCGACCAGTGCAGGCGGGACGCGGCCGCCATCGAGAGCGATCTGGCGGAAATCAACCGCCGGACCGCCGAGACGAGCGCGATGCTGACCGAGCAGTCGCGCGCGGCGATGCGGGAGTTCTGGGAGGTGCACGGCGAGGCGATCTCCCGAGCGCAGGCCGAGGCCGAGGAGCAGGAGCGCAGGGAAGCCGAGGAGCGGGCCGAGCAGGAACGGCAAGCCGCGGAGTTGCGCGCGCACCGCGAGGCGATGGCGCGATCGGCCGCGGCGCGCCGGTCCGGCGACGTGGTGGTGCCGATCGATGACGAAGATCCCGAGGGCGAGTACTACCGGCGGGAGAGCTGGCTCATCTGAGCCCGCGTCGTGGACATCGCCCGCGTGGCGGGCATCGACCGAACCCGGGGGGCGACCGCCGTGGGTATCGCCGCGGCGCGGCGATCCGGATCCGGTGGCTGCTCGGCTCCGGAATTCCGTGACGGCGGGAGAGCGGTCAGCGGCCGACCAGTTGCCGCAGGGTGCCCAGCGAGAGGGCCGGCTTGGCCTCTTTCTCCTCGACGGGGGCGTGCGGGTCGATGACCGTGGTCCGGGGGATGTCGGCCTCGGGATCGGCGAAGGCCGCGTATTTCTTGTCGCCGGTGAGGGTGTGCAGGAGGTAGCCGGTGAGCAGCGCCCGGGTGGTGCGCTGGGTCTTGGGCTCGTGCTTGCCCGCACCGAGGGCCGACAGCGCGCGGCGGCCCTCGATGAGGCCGTTGTGGGTGGCGCCGTCGAGGCGGCGCAGGACGAGCGGGCCGGACCAGGCGGTGGCCAAGGGCAGGGCGTTGGAGTTGACGCCCGCGATATCGGTGCCGGCCAGCAGCAGGGCGGGGGCGTGGACACGGTCGGCCAGGGATTCCGCGGCGGGCGCGGTGGGGGCCGGGAAGAGCGGGACGACGGCGGCGACGTCGCGCTGGGCGGCGGCGATGACCGCGGCTCCCGCGCCCATGCCGTGACCGGCCAGGGCCAGCCTGTCGGGGTGGACGGTGACGGTGCCGTCGCCGAGACGCACGCCGGTGCAGATGTCGAGGGTGGTGAGCAGGTCGGTGGCCAGGCCCAGATGTGACGGGATCGGACCGCGTTCGGTGTCGGGGGCGGCGGTCACGATGCCCCAGGACGCGAGGTGCTCGAGGAGCTCGCGGTAGCGGCCCGAACCGGTCAGCCAGCTGTGACCGAAGGCGACGGCGGGCAGCCCGCGCCCGCTTTCCGGGGTGTAGACGACACCCGGCTGGCCCGCGATTCCCAGGTTGCCGCGCAGCACGCGATGCGGGCCACGACGGGTCAGGGCGCTCAGAAGCTCTTTCACAGACACCGACACGACGTGAACGTTATCCGATAAGTACTCTGGGGAGCCATGTGCGGAATCGTTGGCTACGTCGGGTACCGGGACGCGCTCGGCGTCGTCGTTGACGCATTGCGCCGCATGGAATACCGCGGATACGACTCCGCGGGCGTCGCGATCCTCAACGGCGCGGGTTCGCTGGCAGTCGAACGCAAAGCCGGCCGCCTGGCGAACCTGGAAGCCGAACTCGCCGAGTCGGGTCCGGACGCGTTCGCGGGCAGCACCGGCATGGGGCACACCCGCTGGGCCACCCACGGCGCGCCCACCGACCGCAACGCCCACCCGCACCGGGCCGCCGACGGCAAGGTCGCGGTGGTGCACAACGGCATCATCGAGAACTTCGCCCCACTGCGGCGCGAGCTCGAGGACGCGGGCGTCGAGCTGCTCAGCGACACCGACACCGAGGTGGCGGTCCACCTCGTCGCTCGCGCCTATGCCGAAGGCCCGACCGCGGGCGATTTCCGGGCCAGCGCGCTGGCTGTGCTGCGCCGCTTGGAGGGCGCGTTCACACTGGTGTTCGCCCATGCCGACCACCCGGACATGATCATCGCCGCCCGCCGCAACACCCCGCTGGTGGTGGGTGTCGGCAAGGGCGAGATGTTCATCGCCTCCGATGTCACCGCGTTCATCGAGCACACCCGCGAGGCGGTCGAGCTCGGCCAGGACCAGGCCGTGGTGATCACCGCCGAGGGCTACTCCGTCACCGACTTCGCCGGTCGCGCCGACGAGGTGCGGACCCGGCCGTACACGATCGACTGGGATATCGCCGCCGCCGAGAAGGGCGGCCACGACTACTTCATGCTCAAGGAGATCGAGGAGCAGCCCACCGCGGTCGCCGACACGCTGATCGGGCATTTCACCACCGACGAGTCGGGCGGGCGGATCGTGCTCGACGAGCAGCGGCTGGCCGACCAGGAGCTGCGCGAATTCGACAAGGTGTTCGTGGTGGCCTGCGGCAGCTCCTACCACGCGGGCCTGCTGGCGAAGTACGCGATCGAGCATTGGACCCGCCTGCCCGTCGAGGTCGAACTCGCCAGCGAGTTCCGCTACCGCGATCCGGTGCTGGACCGTTCCACGCTGGTGGTGGCGATTTCGCAGTCGGGCGAGACCGCCGACACGCTGGAGGCGGTGCGCCACGCCAAGGAGCAGAAGGCCAGGGTGCTGGCGATCTGCAACACCAACGGCGCCCAGATCCCGCGCGAATCCGACGCGGTGCTCTATACCCGCACCGGCCCCGAGATCGGCGTGGCCTCGACCAAGGCGTTCCTCGCGCAGGTCGCGGCCAATTACCTGGTCGGTCTGGCGCTGGCACAGGCACGTGGCACCAAGTACCCCGACGAGGTCGCCCGCGAGTTCCAGGAACTCGAAGCCATGCCGAAGCTGGTCGCCCGGGTACTCGAAACCGCGCCGCAGGTGCGTGCGATCGCCCGTGACCTCGCGCAGGTGCCGACCGTGCTGTTCCTCGGTCGCCACGTCGGCTACCCGGTGGCGTTGGAAGGCGCGCTGAAACTCAAGGAATTGGCCTACATGCACGCCGAGGGCTTCGCCGCGGGCGAGCTCAAGCACGGCCCGATCGCGCTGATCGAGGACGGACTGCCGGTGATCGTGGTGATGCCGTCGCCGAAGGGCCGGGCGGTGCTGCATTCCAAGCTGTTGAGCAATATCCGCGAGATCCAGGCCCGTGGCGCGCGCACCATCGTGATCGCCGAGGAGGGCGACGAAACGGTGCGGCCGTTCGCCGACGATCTGATCGAGATTCCGTCCGCGCCCACGCTGTTCCAGCCGCTGCTGTCCACCGTGCCGCTGCAGATCTTCGCGGCCGAGATCGCGCAGGCCCGCGGCTACGACGTCGACAAGCCGCGCAATCTGGCCAAGTCCGTCACCGTCGAATAAGCCGCCGGGCGGACCGGGGCCTGTACCGATCCCGGCCGTGTCCGCGCGCCGTCCGCCGGCGCGGCAACGGCGAGCGGCGCGCTGAAAGACGGCGCGTCGAGCCGGTTATTCGACGGTGACGGTGCCGCGCATCTCCGGATGCAGTGAGCACAGGTAGCGGTACTCTCCGGGCACTGTGAAGGTGTAGCTCCACTCGCCGGCGGTGAGGATGGGACTGTTGATGCCCATCGCCTTGTCGCCGATGCCCTGCACCGAATGTGGCACGCTGTCGGCGAATTTCCAGGTCACGGTGTCGCCGACACGGATGGTTACCGCGCTCGGGGAGAAGGTCATGTCGTCGACATCCACGGTGACCGCCGAGGCGGGCGCGGGCGCGGACGGTTCCGCCGGTGCGCCGGTACCGGCGGTCGCCGGGGTCGTGGCCGGTTCGGCGTCCTCGGAGCCACATCCGGCGAGGACGGTGGAGGCGGTCAGGACGAGCGCGGCGACCGCACGCGCGCGGGTGGAACGGTGCAGGATCGACATGAGCGACGAGCGTAGTGGGCGGCCGGGTAAGGTCCGGACGCACGGGCCGTGCGGGTGCGGCGGCGCGTCGGTGTCCGGTCCGGCCGATGGTGGGAGGCGCGCGTAGATGACGGTTCGATCAGGCTCTTCGCTGTTCCCCGAGCGGGGCTATTTCACCGTGGCCGAGGTGCGTGCCGCCGAAGCGGAACTGTTCACGCGCGTGCCGGTGGGTGTGCCGATGCAGCGGGCGGCGCACGGGCTGGCCCGGGTGGTGGCCGCCGAACTGCGGGAGCGCACCGGCGGGGTGGCGGGGCGGGCGGTGACCTTGATCGTCGGCGCCGGGGACAACGGCGGCGACACGCTGTGGGCGGGGGCGAAGCTGCGGGCCCGCGGGGTCGCGGTGCGCGCGATCCTGCTCGCTCCCGAGCACGCGCACCCGGCGGGGCTCGCCGCGTTCCGCCGGGCGGGCGGCCGGGTCGGCAGCGAGATCGGCCGACCGGACCTGGTGGTCGACGGGATCGTCGGTATCGGTGGCAAAGGGCCGCTGCGTCCGGCGGCCGCGGAAGTGATGGCGCGGGTGGCGGCGCCGATCGTGGCGGTCGACCTGCCCAGCGGGGTGGATCCGGACACCGGCGCGGTCGACGGGCCCGCCGTGCGCGCGGCGGTGACGGCGACCTTCGGAGCCCGCAAGCCGGTGCACGCGCTGGCCGCGCCGTGGTGTGGCCGAATCGAACTGGTGGACATCGGATTACGACTGCCCCCGGCCCGGCTGGCGGCACTCTCGCCCGCCGGAGTGGGCGCGCGGTGGCCGGTGCCTGCCGCCTCGGACGACAAATACACCCAGGGCGTCACCGGAGTCTGCGCGGGCAGCGCGACCTATCCGGGTGCGGCGGTCCTCGCCGTGGGCGGTGCGATCGCGGCGACCTCCGGAATGGTGCGCTACGCCGGAAGCGCTGCGGCGCAGGTGCTCGCGCGTTTCCCCGAGGTGATCGCCGCCGGCGATGTCGCCACCACCGGCCGGGTGCAGTCCTGGGTGTTCGGCCCCGGCGCGGGCACCGACGCCCCCGCGCGAGAACGGCTCGCCGAGATTCTCGCCACCGAGTTGCCGGTCGTGCTCGACGCCGACGGTCTGACCCTGCTGGCGCGCGAACCCGATCTGCTGCGCGGACGCACCGCGCCGACCGTGTTGACCCCGCACGCAGGCGAATTCGCCCGGCTGACCGGGTGCGAGCCCGGTCCGGACCGCGTCGCCGCGGTCCGTGATCTGGCCGAGCGATGGCAGGTCACCGTGTTGCTCAAGGGCCGCGCCACGCTGATCGCCCATCCCGGACGGCGGGTGCTGGTCAACGAGGCGGGCGGGTCCTGGGCGGCGACGGCGGGTGCGGGCGATGTGCTCTCCGGGATCATCGGCGCGCTGCTGTCCGCGGGCCACGACCCCGCCGATGCCGCGGCGTCGGCGGCCCGGGTGCATGCACTCGCCGCGGCCCTGGCGGCCCGTGATCCGGGCCCCGCCGGTGCGCCGATCTCCGCCTCGCCGCTGCTGGCCCATGTCCCCGCCGCGATCGCCGACCTCCGTGCGCTCGCCGAGGCGGGATCCTCGCGTTCCAGCTGACCAGCCGCTTCGGCGGATATCAGCGTGCCGGGCATCCGGGGTTTCGCCGGGCATCCGGGGTTTCGCCGGGCATCCGGGGTTTCGCCGGGCTCCAGGGTTCCGCCGGGCCTCACGGTTCCGCCCGGCTCGTGGCTTTGCCCGGCTCACGGTTCCGCCCGGCTCGTGGCTTCGTTCGGCTTACGGCTTCGCCCGACGAGGCGGCGTGCCGAGCCGGACGCGGCAACGTCCTACACCGTCGCGGCCGGTGTCGATGGAACAGTGAGCGGTGCGCATCCCGCCCCGGGCGATCGGGCCCCGCGCAGCCCGCGCGGAGACACCGACCGGCCCGGTGGTTGTGGCGGCGGAACCGGTTCGGCGACGACAGCGGCTCCTGCGTGCCCTGCATCACGAACCGCCCTGTGACCGGCAACGCTGCGGCCGCGACGACGCCCTTCCGAGCAGCGGCCCGCTTCCCGTGGGCCGTCGCTCGCAGACGGCCGCCGAGGGGCGGATCGAGCACGCCCGCAACGGGAATCGGCGGTGATCAACCCCCGTGAACATTGCTGTGACCTGCCCGTTCGTGGTCCGGCGAGACGGGGTGCCCATAGCTTCGGGGGCGGCGAGTGGCAGGATCGGGGCTCGTGAATGCCCAAGTGGAGACGGTCGTCGATCTCGACGCGATTGCCCATAACGTCCGCGTTCTACGCGACCATGCCGGTGCCGCGGCCCTGATGGTCGTCGTCAAGGCGGATGCCTACAACCACGGCGCGGTGCAGGTGGCGCGTACGGCGCTGGCGGCGGGGGCACGCGAACTGGGTGTGACGACGATCCCGGAGGCGCTGCGATTGCGCGAGGCGGGCATCACCGCGCCGATCCTGTGCTGGCTGCACACCGAGGACACCGACTACGCCGCGGGCGTCGCCGCCGACGTCGAGGTCGGCGTGTCCAGCACCGCGCAGCTGCGGGCGGTCGCGGCGGCGGCCCGCACGCTCGGCCGGACGGCCACGGTCACCATGAAGGTCGACACGGGTTTGAATCGCAACGGCATCGCCGAGGCCGAATTGCCCACGGCGCTGGCCGCATTGAGCGAGCTGGCCGAGGAGAAGGTCGTCCGGTTGCGCGGCATGTTCTCCCATCTGGCCCATGCCGACGAGCCCAAGCACGCCTTTCTCGACGAGCAGCGCGAGCGGTTCGTCGCGGCGATCGCCACCGCGTCGGCGCGCGGGTTGCGCCCGGAGGTGGCCCACATCGCCAACTCGGCGGCGACCATGACCCGGCCGGATCTGCATTTCGACATGGTGCGCCCCGGCATCGCCGTCTACGGCCTGAGCCCCGTGCCCGAGCTCGGTGATTTCGGTCTGCGGCCGGCCATGACGTTCCAGGCCTCGGTCGCGCTGGTGAAGCGGGTCGCCGCGGGCGAGGGCGTGTCCTACGGACACCAGTGGACCGCCCCGCGCGACACCACCGTGGCGCTGGTGCCCGCCGGCTACGCCGACGGCGTCTTCCGGCCGCTGAGCGGGCGGTTCGATGTGTGGCTCGGCGGTGCCCGGCGCCCCAGTGTGGGCCGCGTCTGCATGGACCAGTTCGTCGTCGATCTCGGCGCGAACGAAGCGGGGGTGACCGAGGGCGACACCGCGGTACTGTTCGGTGCGGGCCCGGGGGTCCCGAGCGCGCAGGAGTGGGCGGACCGGCTCGACACCATCCACTACGAAGTGGTCTGCGCGCCACGTGGCCGGGTGAGCCGACGTCACATCGGGGCCGGTTCGTGACGTGTGCCGGATCTGTTGCCGACCGGTGCGCTGCTGTGCTGGACTCGAAATCAGTCTGCTGAGGGGAAGCATCCGATGAGGTCACGACATTCCGTGGTCGGACGCGGGGGACTGGCCGCCGCCCTGATGGTCGGCGCGCTCGCCGGGGCACACGCGCTACGCCGGGCGGGGCAGTGGGCACTGCACGCGAATCGCCCCGACGAGTACCGGGACGAGAACTTCGCGCTGTTCGACAGCGATACGGTGAGCACGGTGCGGACCGCCGACGGCGTGCGGCTGGCGGTGCGCACGCACGGGCATGAGGATGCCGCGGCCACCGTCGTTTTCGTGCACGGTTTCTGTAACACCATGGAGTCGTTCCACTTCCAGCGCCGCGATCTGCCGCAGCGCTGGGGGCCGGACGTGCGGCTGGTCTTCTTCGACCAGCGCGGGCACGGTCGTTCCGGCACACCGCCGAAGGGCAGCTGCACGGTCGGCCGGCTGGGCCGGGACCTGGGAACGGTCATCGAGAAGGTCGCGCCGACCGGGCCGGTGGTGCTGGTGGGTCATTCGCTCGGCGGCATGACGGTGCTCGCCGCGGCGTCCCGGTTCCCCGAGCTGTTCGCCACCCGGATCAGCGCGGTGGCCTTGATCTCCACGACGGCGGCCGAGGTGACTTCGATGGGGGTCACCCAGCTGCTGCGCAATCCGGCGGTCGACGGCTTCCGGCTGCTCGCGCACCTCGCGCCCGCCCTCGTGCAGGCCGGGCGCACCACCGCCAGGCACGTGATCACCCCGCTGCTGCACGTCACCTCCTTCCACGGCCCGGTCAGCCCGGCGTTGTCGCGGTTCACCACCCGGATGATCGATCGCACGCCGATCGACACGATCGTGCAGTTCCTCGATTCCCTTCGCGTGCACGACGAATCCGCGGCGCTGCCCGCGCTGGCCACCACCCCCGTGCTGGTGCTCGGCGGCAGCAACGACCTGGTCATCCCGTTCGGTCACTCGCGTCTGCTGGCCGAGGCGCTGCCCGTCAGCGAGCTGGTGCGGGTCCGTGACGCCGCGCACATGCCGCACCTGCAACACCCGGATCAGGTGAACGACGCGCTCGACGGGCTGCTCGTGCGCGCCGGGATCTTCGACGAGGACATGCGGCTGCGGCTGGGCGGCTGATCCTCGCGTCGGCGGGCACGGGGACCGGCGAGGCGCCCGCGACCGCACCGGTAGGCTCGGCGCCGGTGGCGGACCGGGAACGGCCGCCGGTATCGAGACGGAAACGGAGGGTGGGCGTGACAGAGCGGCACGAGCGCAGCCTGCCGACCGTCGCCGACACCGAGGCGCTGGGACGGGAATTGGCCGCAGCCCTGTCGGCGGGCGATCTGGTGGTGCTCGACGGCCCGCTCGGCGCGGGCAAGACGGCACTGACCAGGGGGATCGCCGCGGGTCTCGGCGTGCAGGGGCGAGTCAGCTCGCCGACCTTCATCATCGCCCGGCTGCACCGTGCGGGCGAGCGTGCCGATGCGCCCCCGGTGCCGCTGGTGCACGTGGACGCCTACCGGCTCGACGGCGATCTCGACGAGCTGGACGCGCTGGACCTGGACACCGAACTGCATCGGGCGGTCGTGGTCGTCGAGTGGGGCCGCGGCGTCGTCGAGCATCTGACCGAACGCCATCTGCGGGTGGAACTGCGCAGGGAGCCGGACTCGGAGGTGCGCACCGCCGTCTGGGAGTGGATCGGCTGACCGGCCGGCTGGTACCGAAAGCCCGTCCCTTCCGGGGGCCTTCGGCCACAGCCCGATGCTGAGCGAAGACGCGAGCTACCACCCGGTATCGTGGGGTCAATCATGCTTGTACTCGCCGTCGACACCGCGACCCCCGCCGTCACCGCGGGACTGGTGGAACTGGGGCAGGCCGCGGACGGTTCGGTCGACGCGGCCGGGTCACGCACACTGGCCTCGCGGATCACCGTAGACGCGCGCGCCCACGCGGAGGTGCTCACCCCGCAGATCCTCCAATGCCTGGACGAGGCACAACGTTCGAGGACGGACATCGAGGCGGTCGTCGTCGGCATCGGACCGGGACCGTTCACCGGACTGCGAGTGGGCATGGCGACCGCGGCGGCCTTCGGTGACGCGCTCGGCCTTCCGGTGCACGGGGTGTGCAGTCTCGACGCCCTCGCCGCCGATGTGGCGGCGGCGGCCGATCTGCCCGCCGCCAGGGAACTGCTCGTGGTCACCGACGCGCGCAGGCGCGAGGTGTACTGGGCTCGCTACCGTGACGGAGTCCGCATCGACGGCCCCGGTGTGATCAAGCCCGCCGACCTCGATCCCGCGGGCGCGGGCGCGGTGGCGGGATCGGCCTCGCACGTCGACTACTTCGATCTGCCGGTGATCCCGGTCGAGACTCCCTCGCCGGCCGGGCTGGTCCGGGTGGCCGCCGGGCAGCTGCTGGCCGGCGCGGCGCCCGAGCCGTTGACGCCGTTGTATCTGCGCAGGCCCGACGCCGTGGAGAAGGCTTTCCGCACGCTCGACCGGACGGGGGCGTGACGGTGACCGAAGCACCGGGCCGCGACACCGGAATCAGCCATGCGGGGATCAGCATCGTGCCGATGACCGAGGCGGACATCGCGCGCTGCGTGGAACTCGAGCACGTGCTCTTTCCGGAGGACGATCCCTGGCAGGCGGTGTCCTTCCACTCCGAACTCGCGGGCGCGCACAATCGCTACATCACCGCGCGCGACAGCGCCGGACGAATGGTCGGTTACGCGGGCATCGCCCTGCTCGGCGATCCCGAACATCCCGAAGCCGAGGTGCACACCATCGGCGTAGACCCCGAGTGCCATCGCGGCGGCATCGGCACCCTGCTGCTGAACGCGCTGCTCGCCGAGGCGGGCAAGCGCGGCGGCCCGGTGTTCCTGGAGGTGCGCACCGACAACGCGCCCGCGATCGCGCTCTACGCCAAGCACGGATTCCACATCATCGGCTTGCGCAAGAACTACTACCACCCCAGCGGCGCCGACGCCTACACCATGCGCAGGCCGGAACTGACCGCGCAGGGCCGGGAATGGCGCGCGGGCCAGACCGACGAGGTGTTGTCGTGATCGTCATGGGCATCGAATCCTCCTGCGACGAGACAGGTGTGGGCATCGTCCGGCGGCACCCGGACGGCCGCTGCGAACTGCTCGCCGACGAGGTGGCCTCCAGCGTCGACCAGCACGCCCGCTTCGGCGGCGTGGTGCCCGAGATCGCTTCGCGCGCCCACCTGGAGGCGATCGTGCCCGCCATGCGGCGCGCGCTGTCGGCGGCGGGCATCGTGGCGCCGGACGCGCTGGCCGTCACCATCGGCCCCGGTCTGGCCGGCGCGCTGCTGGTCGGCGTCGCGGCCGCGAAAGCCTATGCGGCGGCCTGGGATGTGCCGTTCTACGCGCTCAACCATCTCGGCGGGCATGTGGCCGTGGACACCCTCGAACACGGTCCGATGCCGCCGTGTGTGGCGCTGCTGGTCTCCGGTGGCCACACCCACCTGCTGCACGTCACCGATCTCGCCGACCCGATCGTCGAACTCGGCAGCACGGTCGACGACGCGGCGGGCGAGGCGTTCGACAAGGTCGCCCGGCTGCTCGGGCTCGGCTTCCCCGGCGGGCCCGCGCTCGACGCGGCGGCCCGCAGCGGCGATCCGCGTGCCATCGCTTTCCCGCGCGGCATGACCGGTCCGCGCGACGCCCGCCACGATTTCTCCTTCTCCGGTCTCAAGACCGCGGTCGCCCGGTATGTCGAGGCCGCGCAGCGCGAAGGCATCACCCCCGATCGGTTGCCGATCCCCGATATCGCCGCCTCGTTCCAGGAAGCGGTGGCCGACGTGCTCACCATGAAGGCGGTCCGGGCCGCGCAGGACGTCGGGGTCGACACGCTGGTGCTGGGCGGCGGCGCCACCGCCAACTCCCGGATCCGCTCGCTGGCCGAAGAGCGTTGCGCCGCCGCGGGTATCACGCTGCGGGTGCCCAAGCCACGGCTGTGCACCGACAACGGGGTGATGATCGCCGCGCTGGGCGCGCATGTGATCGCCGGTGGCGCAGCGCCTTCGCCGCTGACGGTCGCCAGCGATCCCGGACTGCCGGTGTCTGTCAGTCAGATCGCCTGACGCGTTCGGTCCGCGCGGTAAGCCGGCATCGGCAGACCGAGCGCGGCGCGCCGCCGGGTTATGCGGTGGTCGAGTCGTCGCTCGCGGACGAGCCGGAATCGGCGGGCGGGAGAGGCAGCCGGGTACGGGCGGGGGACTGTGTCGCGCCCGGCGAGGTGGTCGTCGACGGTCCCTCGAGAGGCAGACCGGGCCCTTGATGGCCGGAATCCTGTTCGGGCTCCTGTTGATCCAGCAGTGGGCCGAGCAGTTCGGGGAAGGGAATCGGCGGCAGGTTCGGATCCGGGCGCAGCGTCGGCGGGGTTGTCGGGGCCGCAGCATCGGTCGTCTGGGGCTCGATGGCATCCGGGGTGATGAGTACCGGTTGCGTCGTGCCGGGCGCCGTGTCGCGCTCGGGTGCGGGACCGGCGGCCGTGGCGCTCGTGGGTGGCCGGGTGGCGTTCGGCTCGGCGACGCGCGGCGTGGGCGCTCCGGTCGTCGTGGCGGGCAGGCGGGCGCCGCTGGTGGTGCCCGCGGGGGAGACCTCGTTGTCGGTCGTCGGGGCAAAGGTTTTGACGCCGTAGCCGATGATCAGCCCCACGACCACAACCGCGCACGCGAGCACGCCCGCGACCTTGGTGAAGGTGCCGGCCGAGGAGTCCGTGCCCACCTGGCCGGTGGCGATCGGTGTCGGTTGCGCGGCGTCGGCGACCAGCGCGGCGCCCTTGGCGATGACCGCTTCCGGATCGTCCACGGTGATCACCGGCATGTCGAGCTTGCGGCCCAGAGTCTGCGCGAGCGCCGGGATGTTGGCGCCGCCGCCCACGAGGGCCACCGCTTCCGGCGCCTTCGGCGAGCGGGCGAAGGCCGAGGCGACGTAGGCGGCGGTATCGGCGAGCAGGCCGCCGATGATGACCTCGAAATCGGCCCTGGTGAGCTTGAGCGGGCGGCCGGCCACGTGGTCGATGGTGACCGCGGGCGCCACCGACAGGTGCTCTTTGGCGGCCCGGCCGCGATTGATCAGCATGGCGCGGTTCGGGCGGGTGCCGCGCCGAGCGAAGTGCAGATCCACCAGATGGTGGTAGATGAGTTCGTCGATGGCGATACCGCTGATCGCGTGGGTGCGCTGGGAGTGCAGCACCGTGTCGTCGGCCTGCTCGGCGACGGTCACGCTCATGCCGGTGGCGCCGAGATCGACCAGGGCGATCGTGTCGTAGCGATCGGTGAGACCGGTGTGGCGCAGGTAGATCAGCGCCGCCTCCGCCTCCTGGACCAGTTGGAGTTCGCGCCGTTTACCGATGGCCGACCGGATGACCTGGGCCTGTTCTCTGCTTCGATAGGCGACCGCGACGCTGGTGGGCGGCGCGGCGGGAGTGTGCCCGGTGGCGTCGTCCTCGCCTGCGCGCCGCACGCCCGTCGAGTGGGTGGGCCACGAGGCGTCGTGCCCGGGCGGGGTGACGGGAAGCTGGGTGGTCATCAGGTCGATCGAGGAGGCGACGAGATCACCGATGTCGGAATGCGCGGCGTCGGCGGAGACGACGCGGTAGTCGAAGCTCTGAGCGCCGTTGGCGGCGGTGGCGACCAGTGCCGAGCAGACGACCTCGTTCCCGGCGGAGATGCCGAGGGACGTTCGCATGTTCACCTCCCTTCGACGGACGGGTGGGCGCGGGGCGGGTGGAGCTGGAGCAGCCGGTACAGGTGGGTTCGGTGGTGCGCAACGTGTCGTGACGAAGGATCCGGCGTCGATGCGGGCCCAGCACGACCCGACGGCCGTTATCCGGTCGTCGCCAATACTGTCACAATCCGTTATCCGAACGTTACAGTTTCCGCGAACCTATGGAAAGTCGGCGGAAGAATTGGCACCGCCTGGCCTTGAGCGCTGGCACTCGCGTGTATAGAGTGCTAGTGACACGGTTGCCTACCCCGGCAGCCGATGTCGAAACGCAGTTGTGACTACTGAGCAGGGGTCCCGGCACCCGCGACGACGGGGCTATGCGCAGGGTCAGCACCGTGACCGAACCCGATGGTCCGGGACAACAGTCCCGGACGACGTATCCCCTGAAAGTGGAGGGCTCAACGTGGCGAGCGTGAACATCAAGCCGCTCGAGGACAAGATCCTCGTCCAGGCCAACGAGGCCGAGACGACGACGGCCTCCGGCCTGGTCATCCCGGACACGGCGAAGGAGAAGCCGCAGGAAGGCACCGTCGTCGCCGTCGGCCCCGGCCGCTGGGACGAAGACGGCGAGAAGCGCATCCCCCTGGATGTCCAGGAGGGCGACACCGTCATCTACAGCAAGTACGGCGGCACCGAGATCAAGTACCAGGGCGAGGAGTACCTGATCCTCTCCGCGCGCGACGTGCTGGCTGTCGTCAGCAAGTGACCGCGCTCGACGCGGTCCGGTTCGGCCCGCGTCACCCGGCCCCGTCCGGGAACGAGTCGTAACGACGTGCCCCGGTTCCCCCACAGCGGGGCCGGGGCACTGTCGTTTCAGCCCCCATCCAAGGAAAAGGACTCATGGCAAAGCAGATCGAGTTCGACGAAAAGGCTCGCCGGGCTCTCGAACGCGGCGTCGACAAGCTCGCCGACGCGGTCAAGGTCACCCTCGGCCCGCGCGGTCGCCACGTGGTGCTCGCCAAGGCGTTCGGCGGACCGACCGTCACCAATGACGGCGTCACCATCGCGCGCGACATCGACCTCGAGGATCCCTTCGAGAACCTCGGTGCCCAACTCGTCAAGAGTGTCGCGACCAAGACCAACGACGTCGCGGGCGACGGCACCACCACCGCCACCGTGCTGGCCCAGGCGCTGGTGCGCGGCGGCCTGAAGAATGTCGCCGCGGGCGCCAACCCGATCACCCTGGGCTCCGGCATCGCCAAGGCCGCCGACGCGGTCTCCGAGGCGCTGCTGGCCGCCGCCACCCCGGTGTCCGGTGAGCAGGCCATCGCGCAGGTCGCGACCGTGTCCTCGCGGGACGAGGAGATCGGCGAGATGGTCGGCAAGGCGCTGACCACCGTCGGCAAGGACGGCGTGGTCACCGTCGAGGAGTCCTCGACGCTGCAGACCGAGCTGGTCGTCACCGAGGGCGTGCAGTTCGACAAGGGCTACCTCTCGCCCTACTTCGTCACCGACACCGACGCCCAGCAGGCGGTCTACGAGGACGTCCTCGTCCTGCTGCACCGCGAGAAGATCAGCTCGCTGCCGGACCTGCTGCCGCTGCTGGAGAAGATCGCCGAATCGGGCAAGCCGGTGCTGATCATCGCCGAGGACGTCGAGGGCGAGGCGCTGTCGACCCTGGTGGTCAACTCCATCCGCAAGACCCTCAAGGCCGTGGCCGTGAAGGCGCCGTTCTTCGGTGACCGCCGCAAGGCCTTCCTCGACGACCTCGCCGTGGTCACCGCGGGCACCGTGATCAATCCGGATCTGGGCATCACGCTGCGGGAGGCGGGCCTGGACGCGCTCGGCTCCGCGCGCCGGGTCGTCGTCACCAAGGACGAGACCACGATCATCGACGGTGCGGGCACCGCCGAGGACATCGCCGCCCGCGCGGCCCAGCTGCGCCGCGAGATCGAGGCGACCGATTCGGACTGGGATCGCGAGAAGCTCGAGGAGCGCCTGGCGAAGCTGGCAGGCGGCGTCGCCGTCATCAAGGTCGGCGCGGCCACCGAGACGGCGCTCAAGGAGCGCAAGTACCGGGTCGAGGACGCGGTGAGCGCGGCCAAGGCCGCCGTCGACGAGGGCATCGTGCCCGGCGGCGGCACCGCTCTGGTGCAGGCTTCGACCAAGCTGGTCGAACTGCGCGAGTCGCTGTCCGGCGACGAGGCGGTCGGCGTGGAGGTCGTGCGCAAGGCGCTGCAGGCGCCGCTGTTCTGGATCGCCACCAATGCGGGTCTGGACGGCGCGGTTGTGGTCAGCAAGGTCGCCGAGGGCAAGGAAGGCTTCAACGCCGCCACCCTGACCTACGGCGATCTGCTCACCGACGGCGTCGTCGATCCGGTCAAGGTGACCCGCTCGGCCGTGGTGAACGCCGCGTCCGTGGCGCGCATGGTGCTCACCACCGAGAGCGCCGTGGTCGACAAGCCCGCCGAGGAGGCCGACGATCACGGCCACCACGGGCACGCCCACTGATCAGGTCGTGAACCACAGCGCCCCCGGCCTTTCGGCCGGGGGCGCTGTCGTTTCCGCGCGGCCGAGCCGGGCAACGTCCGGTGCGCGACTGTCTCCCGCGCGTTTGCGCCGGACGTCCGAGGGGCATGTGCCCGCCGGGCGCGGGGCGGGAGAGGTGGGCAGGCCGCGGCAGAGGACGTGACCACGGGGGAGGGTCTTGCGAGCGAGGAAGGCCCGGAGGGAACCGGCAGCGAGGGGAATCGAGAGTCCGCGTGACTTCAGTCGTCGGCCGGAGAGCCTTCGGCGGCGATCGCCGCGAGCAGGCGGGCCCGTAATCCGGGCGGTGGGGCGGTGGCGGTGATCTCCGCCAGCGCGGCCAGGGCGTCCTGGGTGCGCAGTACTTCGGTGCGGAATCCCGCCCTGGCGGCGGGATTCTCGTCGTCGAGCGCTTCGTGCAAGGCGTGCTGGTCTTCGTCGTCGATCGATCCGAGCGCGACGGCGTGCGCGAGATCGATCCGGGCTTCGGTCAACTCACGTCACCCCCAAACTTTTCTTCAGTCGTGTCAAACCATCCCTGATCCGGGATTTCACGGTCGGCAACCCGACGCCGAGGTGCGCGGCGACCTCGGCGTAGGTGCGCCCACCGTAGTAGGCCAGCGAGATGGCTTCGCGCTGGGTCTCGGTGAGGTCGGCCAGGCCGGCGAGCACAGCGCGTTGTTCGGCTCTGCGCTCGACTTCCTCGACGACCTCGTCGAACTCGTCGTCGCACGCCCGCGCCCCGTAGGCCGCTTCCCGCAGGGTGTGGGCCTGTTCGGCGCGGACGCGATCGACCGCGCGCCGATGGGCGAGGGTCATCAGCCAGGTCATGGCCGAGCCGCGAGTGGGATCGAAATTGGCGGCGGTGCGCCATATCTGGAGGTAGACCTCCTGTGTGGTCTCCTCCGCGTACCCCGGGTCCTGGAGCACCCGCAGCACCAGACCGAACACGCGTGAGCTCGTCCGGTCGTACAGTTCGGCGAAAGCGATCTGGTCGTCCTGGCCGCATCGGCGCAACAGCGCGGCTAGTTCGAGGCTTTCGGTCACACGTGCCGACACCGCAGACTCCACACCTGGTGGGGTGGCTTCTCTTCGGATCGAGTCGCCCTCTGCGGCCGACGGCCGCGTCGTCACAACGCTCCATTCTGTGTCATCAGTCACTACGGTAGCGCGCCGGTATCGCCCGCGCACCCGAAGGGTGCCGGAAACCGTCAGTGGCTCAGCAATTTTGCGGCTATGTCTCGGCAACTCGCGACACGCCGTGCGTGTTACGAGCCGGCGACCCGGGGGACGCCCATAGTTGTCGGAAACATGGCCCGGCCCTCGACCCCGGGGACTGGGACGCCTCGGTGGCTCGGATACGGGGCCCGACCCGGCAGCGGGTCGGTTTCCGCAAGGCATTCGGCGCGGGTGCCGTGAGTGGATGGGTCGCGTTCTGTCAGACAGCCATGCGGCGGCGATTGCGCCGGGCATGCAGTTCGCGTTCGGTCTCGGACATGCCACCCCAGATGCCGTAGGGCTCGCTCACCTTGAGCGCGTGGCTACGGCACTGCATCAGGACCGGGCAGGCGCGGCAGATCTCCTTGGCGCGCATCTCGCGCGCCGTGCGGGCACGGCCGCGTTCGCCGTCGGGGTGGAAGAAGACCGCCGAGTCCACACCGCGGCAGGAACCGCGCATCTGCCAGTCCCAGACGTCGGCGTTCGGTCCGGGGAGGTGGGTCGGCATGGGCATGGTGAACTCCTTGTGATGCGAGCTCGTCAGCGTCGTCGAGCAGTTGTTTTCTGCACAGTCATCGGGTACGGCCCGATCGGCCGTGGCCGTGGGTCTCGCCGGGCGGGGAAGTCGCTGCAATTTCGCGCGGCGCCCGCCGTGGCGATGAGCTACGTTAGGGCCAGCCGTGAAATTCCGTCAATAGTTCGACGCACCGGCTTTCCGAATCGGAGAAGGCGAAATTTAACCTTCGTACTGTTTACATTCTTCCTTCAGTCCGGTAGTACTGGACGGTTGCCCGGTAGAACGCCAGGATGCGATCGCATTGTGTGTCCGCACGTAATCGCAGGTAGATCGCGGTTTTTAGGCCTTCTCATGAGTTCGGTGGGCTCAAGTCCGACTTCGTGGTCGATCCGCGCCGGGTCGGCAAAACCGGGTTGAGCGGTATGTTTCAAGATGGCGTGAACGGTGCGCGCAGGTAAATTGCGGGAAACGGATGTGAATTCCCGAGGATGTCGGTCGCGCTACTCGTCCGTGAGTTTTACCGGATAGAAACATGCCTCCGGAGCGGAAATGCTGAATGTTTGCGGAGCGGGCTGTGGCGGTTTCGGTGGCGGCTGGGCGCCGGTGTGCTCCGGGTTACGCTGCGGCCCGTGTTCGTACCAGTTCCGTCAGCGGATCCTCGATTCGAAGTCCTCGCCGACGCGGCGTTCGGCGGCCGTCCGGCCCTGGCCGCTGCCGGGTTGCCGGCCCTCTCGGACCCTCTCGCCACCTGGATGCGGGCCGTCGCGCTCGGTGGTCAGGGCCATTACGCGGCTGCCAGAGCGGAGCTGACGCGGCTGCTGCGCGATCGGCCCGGTCCGGTGCTCTCGTCGCTGGCCGCGAGCACGACGGGTTCGCTGTTGCGTCAGTTGGGCTGGCACGCCGCGGCTTCCGGGTGGGACGGCCGGGCCGCGGCGGCGGTGCTGCCGGGGCTGGCGGTCGCGGACCCGGCGCCCGGTGCGACGGCGCCGGACCGGGTGGATGCCGCTTGTGACGCGCTCACCGGCCTGGCGGCCGACGCGCTCGGCCTCGGCCGGCTGGCACTGGCCGGCCGGCTGCTCGAACGCGCCCGTGCCCTGCTCGGCGACGACGAGACCGTGCGGGTGCGTGCCAGGATCCGGCTGTGCTGGGTCGCCGCCGAGACCGCCCTGGCAGGTGGTGATGCCGCCAGGGCGCTTCCGCACGCGGAAGCCGGCCTGCGGCTGGCCGAGACGGGGCCCTCGGTGCGGCACCGGATCAAGTCCGCCTTGCTCGTCGCCGCCGCCACCGCGGCTTCCGGAGACCACGACCGTGCCGCTGTGCTGGCCGAGGGGGTCGCCGAGCGTGCGGGCGAGCACGGGCTGCTGCCGCTGAGGTGGGCCACCGCCATGCTCACCTCCGGTGTGGCGGCGACGCCGCGGGGACGGACTTCGGCGACGGTGGAAGCGAATTCGTGCGAACGGATGATCTTGCAGCTGGGCGGCCGGTTCCGACCGGCCGGGACGTGCTGAAAGTCACTTCCAGGCCGCTGGAGGTTGTAGCCACAAGTGACCACGGTGGTCGGGTCGGGGCCCGGTGTCGCTATTGTTGTCTCGTTCCGCCGGTTCGGCGGAAGCACCGTCTCACTCGCAGACCGTGCCACTCGTAACGCCAGGAATATCTCTGACGATGACGCAAACGGGCGAAGAGTTGGACCTCGCCGTCACTGCCGCTGCGCAGGGCGACAGGACTGCTCTAGCTCGGGTACTGGAGTTGGTCCGTCCGCTCGTTGTCCGCTACTGCCGCGCGCGTATCGGCGCGGCCGAACGTGGCCAGCTCTCCGCGGACGACGTCGCGCAGGAGGTATGTCTGGCTGTGATGACAGCCTTGCCCAGGTATCAGGACCAGGGCAGGCCCTTCATGGCCTTCGTATACGGAATCGCTTCGCACAAGGTCGCCGACGCCCATCGCAACGCCGCCCGTAACAAGGCGGAGGCAATGGCCGAAGTACCAGATGTCATATCCACCGACCAAGGTCCGGAACAGCGAGCTCTCGAATCGGAGACGAGCAGGCAGATGAACCGTCTGCTCGCGACTCTGCCCGAAAAACATCGGGAGATCCTGGTCCTGCGCTTGGTCATGGGTTTGTCAGCGGAGGAAACCGCAGCCGCCGTGGGCAGTACGGCGGGGGCGATTCGGGTTGCCCAGCACAGGGCGCTCGCAAAACTCAAGGCACAAGTGGCGAGGGCAGGTGAAATGTATGGCTAGGGATGGCGAGCGCGGTCGGGGCGACTGGAAGGCGCGGCGCGGATCGCGGAACAGCGGTCCCTACGCCGGGGATGCCGGTGATGCCGGACCGGTGGATATCGCCGCGGTGCGCCGCGACGATGCGCTGATCGACGCCATCGTGAGTGGCGGTCCGGTACAGACCGACAGCGCGGAGGAATTCCAGCTCGCGACGCTTCTCGCGGACTGGCGGACCGAGCTGATCGAGCCACCGATGCCGGGCGCACCCGACCTGGACGCGGTTGTCGCCGCGGTCAACCAGGAGATCGGGGCCCGGAAGGTCCGTGTCGGCGCCCAGGCACGTGGGAAGCTTCGACTGCTGTACCCCATCACGGGAGCGGCCGCCGCTCTCGCGCTGATCATCGGCGGCACCACCGCCTTCTCCTACAGCGCGGAGCCGGGCGATCCGCTGTGGCGGGTGAAGGAGGTCGTGTTCAGCGAGCAGGCCCAGACCACCGTCGTGCAACGCGCCGACAGCCAGCTGACCCAGGCGGAACAGGCGCTGGCGCAAGGCGACGTGAGCCAGGCCGCGGCTCTGCTCGAACGCGCGCAGACCAATGTGGGCCAGGTCAGCGACGGTGACAAGAAGCAGGAGCTGCAACGCTCCTGGCAGCAGTTGCTGGCCGGCCTGCGCGACAAGTCTCCGGAGTTGGCGACGCGGCTGGAGCAGACGGTGCAGCCGTCCACCGCGCCCAAGCCCGGCGGATCGGTCACGGTGGACCCCAGCACCGGCAACACTGTGACGATGCTGCCGCCGAACCAGGGCACGACGAAACCCTCGAATCCGACCCAGGCGGGCGAGCCTTCGGAGACGCCGGGCACGACGATCGAGCCGACCGGCCCGTCCACTCCGCCCTCTGCCGAGCCGCCGGTCACCAATCTGCCGGGCACCATTCCGCCGACCACGAATCCGCCGACGAACGAGAATCCGCCGACCACCGCACCGAGCAATGGTGGTGGTCTGCCCTCGGAGATCATCCCGACACTCCCGTCCGGCGGTATTCAGCTGCCGTCACAGATCCCGACGGACCTGCTGCCGCCCGGCGTGCTGTCGCCGGCGCCGACCAGCTGACGGATCCATCTCCAGAACTCGTGAGAACCGATCGCCGACCGGCGGTCGGTTCTCACGTTCAAGGGGTGTCTGCCGGAGACTTCCCGGCCGGGAACTCCTGGCCACGCGGCTTCTCGCGCCGTGCGGTTGTGCGGACCGCGGCGGGGAGAGCGGGCAGGGAAACGCCCGTTGGCGAGCGTGCATCAGCGAGCCGGGAGGAGGGCCCGGCGAATCACCCCGCCGTGGGCGGGGCGGGACTCAGCTGTCGAATCCGTCGAATCCGTCGCCGTGGAACGCCTCGTTCATGGACGCGTCCGCGTAGCCACGACAGTAATCCCACGTGACGTAGGCCTCGGGGGTCGGGTCGTAGGCGGGCTCGTGCGGGCGCACCGTGCCGTCCACCAGCAATTGCAGCAGATTGGCGCGGAGCATGTCCCAGTCGTGGTAGTGATCTTGTCGGCAGTCCTCGCAGCTGACCACGAGGCCGCGGATACCGCGGTGGGCCAGCAATGCCTCGTATACCGCGAGGTCGGCGAGATCCTCCTCGACCGCGAGGCGCTCGTGGGGATCCAGCGGTTCGCCCGGCTCGATGGCATCGAGCGCGGCCGACGGGTCGGAGGGGTCTCCGGCGAATGGATCCGGCGGCAAGCCAGGTGGTAGATGGTCACGCACACACCCACGGTACGCAGAACAGGGCGGTCTGCGCCAGCGCTGCCGCGTGCCAGTTTCGTGGGCAGGCTCGGTCCGGGCCCGGTTGGCTGTACAGATACGATGGTGGGCAGGCGCTGGAGAAGTACCCGACACGCTGATCCCGCTGCCACCGTCCATTCCATCAGTTGTGCGCGACGCCGCTCCACGGCGCCTGCCGCTGTTCGACGTCCAGGAGGGGTCGATCCGAATGAGTAATCCCGTACCGGGCGAACGAAACGCAGTCCGCCCCCCTACGGGTGGCGACGATCCGAACAAGATCGCCATGCTCGGGCTCACGTTCGACGACGTGCTGTTGCTGCCCGCCGCTTCGGATCTGATTCCCAGCTCTGTCGAAACCTCCAGCAACCTCACCAGGGAGATCCGGCTGCGGACGCCGCTGGTGAGTTCGGCCATGGATACCGTCACCGAGGCCAGGATGGCCATCGCCATGGCGCGCGCGGGCGGCATGGGTGTGCTGCACCGCAATCTCTCGACCGCCGATCAGGCCGCCCAGGTGGAGACCGTGAAGCGCTCCGAAGCGGGCATGGTGACCGATCCGGTGACCTGCCGCCCGACCGACACCCTCGCCGAAGTGGACGCCATGTGCGCGCGGTTCCGCATCTCCGGCCTGCCGGTGGTCGACGAGACCGGTGCGCTGGTGGGCATCATCACCAACCGCGACATGCGTTTCGAGGTCGACCAGAACCGGCGGGTCGCCGATGTGATGACCAAGGCTCCGCTGATCACCGCCCAGGAGGGCGTGACCGCGGAGGCCGCGCTCGGTCTGCTGCGCCGGCACAAGGTCGAGAAGCTGCCCATCGTCGACGGCAACGGCAGGCTGCGCGGCCTGATCACCGTCAAGGACTTCGTCAAGACCGATCAATATCCCAATGCCACCAAGGACCGTGACGGCAGGCTGCTGGTCGGCGCCGCGGTGGGCGTCGGCGACGACGCCTGGTCGCGGGCGATGACGCTGGCCGACGCCGGGGTCGACGTGCTGGTGGTCGACACCGCGCACGGCCATCAGGTGCAGGTGCTGCAGATGGTGGCCAAGGTCAAGGCCGAGGTCGGCGACCGTATCCAGGTCGTCGGCGGCAATGTCGCCACCAGGCAGGGCGCCGCCGCACTGGTCGAGGCGGGCGCGGACGCGATCAAGGTCGGCGTCGGCCCCGGTTCGATCTGCACCACCCGCGTCGTCGCCGGTGTCGGAGCGCCGCAGATCACCGCGATCCTGGAGGCCGTGTCGGTCTGCAAGCCCGCGGGCGTGCCGGTGATCGCCGACGGCGGCATCCAGTTCTCCGGCGATATCGCCAAGGCCATCGCGGCGGGCGCGTCGACGGTGATGCTCGGCTCGCTGCTGGCGGGCACCGCCGAATCGCCCGGCGAGCTGATCCTGGTCGGCGGCAAGCAGTTCAAGAGCTACCGCGGCATGGGTTCGCTGGGCGCCATGCAGGGCCGCGGTCAGGCGAAATCGTTCTCCAAGGACCGCTACTTCCAGGACGACGTGCTCGCCGAGGACAAGCTGGTGCCCGAGGGCATCGAGGGCCGGGTGCCCTTCCGCGGCCCGGTCAACCAGGTGATCCACCAGCTCGTCGGCGGCCTGCGGGCCGCGATGGGCTACACCGGCTCGCAGTCGATCGCCCATCTGCAGGAAGCGCAGTTCGTGCAGATCACCGCGGCCGGCCTCAAGGAGAGCCATCCGCACGACATCACCATGACCGTGGAGGCCCCGAACTACACGGGCCGCCAGTAGCGCTCGCGCCGACGGCCGGAACCCGCCGAGACCGGGGTCCGGCCGTCACTGCTGTGCGCGATAGTCTCTGACCGGCGCGAGACTGCGAGAACCAGCACGCTCGCGACACCCCGCGTTCCGGCGGGTGGGTCGACAACGAGCACCGTTCGCGAGGATTCGGGGGCCGCGAACACGCCGCGAGGCAGCGGCACTTCCGATACCGAAAGGACAACGCACGTGCGCGACATGGTCGAGATCGGCATGGGCCGGACGGCCCGGCGTACCTACGAACTGGACGATGTGGACATCGTTCCTTCGCGGCGGACCCGCTCGTCGAAGCAGGTCTCGCTGGGCTGGCAGCTCGACGCCTACCGCTTCGAGATCCCGCTGGTGACGCATCCGACCGACGCGCTGGTGTCGCCGAAGCTGGCCGTGGAGCTGGGCAGGCTGGGCGGGCTCGGCGTCATCAACGGCGAGGGCCTGTGGGCCAGGCACGCCGATGTCGAGGCCAAGATCGAGCAGCTGACCGACCTGGCCGAGCGGGGGCAGTACGAGCGCGCGGTGGCCTTCCTGCAGCAGTTGCACGCCGCGCCGCTGCAGCCGGACCTGCTGGCCGCCGCGGTGGCCGAGGTGCGCGCCGCCGGAGTGACCGTGTCGGTGCGGGTGAGCCCGCAGAACGCGCGCGCGTTCACCCCCGGCCTGGTGCAGGCCGGGATCGACCTGCTGGTGGTGCACGGCACCATCATCTCCGCCGAGCACGTCGGCGACGGCGAGCCGCTGAACCTGAAGACCTTCATCGCCGAACTCGACGTGCCCGTGGTGGCGGGCGGCGTGAGCGACCATCGCACCGCGCTGCATCTGATGCGCACCGGCGCGGCGGGCGTGATCGTGGGCTACGGCTCGTTCCCCGGCGCCACGACGACCGGCGAGGTGCTCGGTATCGGTGTGCCGATGGCCACCGCGATCGCCGACGCGGCCGCCGCGCGCCGCGACTACCTGGACGAGACCGGCGGCCGGTATGTGCACGTGATCGCCGACGGCGACATCGCGACCTCGGGTCACCTGGCCAAGGCCATCGCCTGCGGCGCCGACGCGGCGATGCTCGGCGTGCCGCTGGCCGTGGCCGCGGAAGCGCCCGGCCGGGGCTGGTACTGGCCCTCGGCGGCCGCGCATCCTTCGGTGCCGCGCGGCTCGCTGTTGCAGGTCGAGGACCTGAGCTGGAACGCGGACGAGCAGTCGAGCGGCGAGCCCGCCCGGCCCAGCCTGGAGCAGGTGCTGTTCGGCCCGTCCGATGATCCGTTCGGCTCGCTCAACCTGGTCGGCGGCCTGCGCCGTTCGATGGCCAAGGCCGGCTACTCCGATCTCAAGGAGTTCCAGAAGGTCGGCTTGAGTGTGCGGGCCTGACCTGGCACGCACCGGGGATGCCCGTGCGCTGCGGCGCCGGGCGCCTCACTAGACTGAGCCGGTGGCAGAATCCCAGAGACCGGTCCTCGTCATCGACTTCGGCGCCCAATACGCCCAGCTGATCGCCCGCCGGGTTCGTGAGGCGAGCGTCTACTCCGAGGTGGTTCCGCACACCGTCTCGGTGGAGGAGATCGCCGAGCGCAAGCCGCTCGCGGTGATTCTGTCCGGCGGTCCGTCGAGCGTGTACGCCGAGGGCGCGCCGCAGCTGGATCCGCAACTGTTCGATCTGGGCCTGCCGGTCTTCGGCATCTGCTATGGCTTCCAGGCGATGGCGCAGGCGCTGGGCGGCACCGTCACCCACACCGGCACCCGCGAGTACGGCCGCACCGAGCTCAATATCGACGGCGGTCTGCTGCACGGCGGCCTGCCCACCGTCCAGCCGGTGTGGATGAGCCACGGCGACGCGGTCACCGACGCTCCCGAGGGATTCGACGTCACCGGCACGACCGCGGGCGCCCCGGTCGCGGCCTTCGAGGACCGGGCGCGCAGGCTCGCCGGTGTGCAGTACCACCCCGAGGTGCTGCATTCCCCGCACGGTCAGCAGGTGCTCAGTCGCTTCCTGCACGAGCTGGCCGGCATCCCGGCCGCTTGGACGCCCGCGAATATCGCCGAGAGCCTGATCGAACAGGTCCGTGAGCAGATCGGCGACGGCCACGCCATCTGTGGCCTGTCCGGCGGCGTGGACAGCGCGGTCGCCGCCGCGCTGGTGCAGCGCGCCATCGGCGACCGGCTGACCTGTGTGTTCGTCGATCACGGCCTGTTGCGGGCCGGGGAACGCGAGCAGGTGCAGCAGGATTTCGTCGCCTCGACCGGGGCCAAGCTGGTGACCGTCGACGCGGTGGACAAGTTCCTCGGCGAGCTGTCGGGCGTGACCGATCCCGAGCAGAAGCGCAAGATCATCGGCCGCGAGTTCATCCGCTCGTTCGAGGACGCCGTGCGCGAGATCGTCACCGAGCAGGGCGCCGCCGAGGGCGCGATGCCGAAGGTGGAGTTCCTGGTGCAGGGCACGCTCTACCCGGATGTGGTGGAATCCGGCGGCGGCGCGGGCACCGCGAACATCAAATCGCACCACAATGTCGGCGGTCTGCCCGAGGATCTCGAGTTCGACCTGGTCGAGCCGCTGCGCCTGCTGTTCAAGGACGAGGTGCGCGCGGTCGGGCGGGAGCTGGGGCTGCCCGAGGAGATCGTGTCCCGCCAGCCGTTCCCCGGCCCCGGTCTGGCGATCCGCATCATCGGAGCGGTCGACTCCGAGCGGCTGGAGACGCTGCGTCAGGCCGACGCGATCGCTCGTGAGGAGCTGACCGCGGCCGGGCTGGACGGTCAGATCTGGCAGTGCCCGGTGGTGTTGCTGGCCGATGTGCGCAGCGTCGGCGTGCAGGGCGACGGCCGCACCTACGGTCATCCGATCGTGTTGCGCCCGGTCTCCAGCGAGGACGCGATGACGGCGGACTGGACCCGCCTGCCCTACGAGGTGCTCGAACGCATCTCGACCCGGATCACCAACGAGGTGGCCGAGGTGAACCGGGTCGTGCTGGACGTGACCAGCAAGCCGCCGGGCACCATCGAGTGGGAGTGACGGCGCCCGGCGGTCCGCGGCGCTAACTCCTGCGGCGGGGGCTGATCACCAGCAGCAGGCCGATGACGATCGCGCCGATCACCAGCACCCAGCCGAGGGACAAGGCGCCGCCCACGGTCGCGGCGCCGCCCGCCAGTCCCCAGATGCTGATGATCAGCGCCACGACTCCCGTGATCAGCAGCGAGGCGGAGATTCGGCCGTGGCGTGCGCTCTCGGTGTCCTTGTGTTCAGTCACGGTGCACCTCCACATTGCCCATATGGACGTCGATGTTCAGGTCGAGGACCGGCGCGCCCGGGGTGTTCGGGCCGGATACCCCCGAGGGGCACTGCATTTCGCCGAGCGTCACATTGCAGTCGGCGCGCACGTTCATGTCGGCGGGTACGAGGACGCGCACCTCGCCCATCCGTACATCGACGTCGACGGTGCGATCCTCGGTGAGCCGCACCGACCGCAGGTCGAGCGTGGCGTCACCCATCGTGAGGTGGTAGTGCGATCCCAGTTCGGCGGCCGAGGCGGGCACCCACTCGCGATTTCCCACGGAGGCGCTGTCGAACTCTATCGGCCCGATCAGCGAGGCGAGCAGGACGAAGCCGGCCAGCGGGGCGGTCACCACGAGCAGGCCCTGGCCGCGCCGCAGGAACGCGCCGAGCACCAGCCCCAGACCGATCACGGCGAGTGCGACGGCGGCGATGCGGCCCGGCGTCATCCAGTCCACGCCCGCGGCGGCGAGCGCGCCCGCGCCCGCGGCGGCCAGGATGGCCAGGCCGAGCACGACCGGGGTGAATCGGGACGGCGGACGCTTCGGTGCGACGGTGGCGACCGGGCGCGCCGGTGTCGGATCCGGCAGATCCCAGGCCAGCGGGGCGACTCCCAGCGGATCCCAGGCGGGCGGGACCTGGGGGCCGGGCAGGCCGGTGGGCAGGGGATCGCGGGCGGCGGTGGGCGATCCGGTACCTACGGGAGCTTTTCGCAGATCCGGTCCGCTGTCGCCGGACGCGGGGTGGGCCGGAGCCGAGGGGGCGCTCGCATCGTCGTCGGCGTCGCCACGCCCCTCGGTGTCGCCCGGCCCGGCGGCTTCGTCGCTGGTGGGAGCCGAACTCGACGGCGGGGAGTCGGCCGACGATGAAGTGGCGGCCGACGGCGAGGACACGGCTTCGGTGGCTGGATCCGACGGGCCCGCAGTCGGCGCATCGGCACCCGAAGCAGCCGGCTGGGCCGGCTGAGCCGGATCGGGCGCGGCAGCCGAGTCGGCCACGGTCGCCGCTGTCTTCGGCTCGGGGACGTAGGAATCCGGGAGCTTGGTATAGGGCGTGTACATCGGCGTCTCCGGGAACTGCGCGGACTGCGGGGGATTCGGCGACCCGAACGGCGCGTAGTAGGCCCCGGGGGTTCGCATCGGACCGGCGGGGAACGCCGTCCCCGGATAGCCCGTCGCGGTGGCGGGCACATCGTCGGCGTTCCACGGACTGGTGCCCGGCGGCGGCTCGGGGAAACGCATGAACAGCATCCACCAGCCGGCCAGCATGAGCGCGAGGCTGATCATCCCGGACCCGGCCATCTCGACCCCGATGGGGCCGACGGTGGTGACCGCGATGGCCAGCGCGACCAGCAACACGATGGTCCTGGTCTGCGACCGGCCGTGCTGCTCGCCGTGCGGCTTACGGCCGAACAGCGATTCGGCCGGTGACAGCCGCTCGCCCGATTCGGCCAGCAGCAGCCAGGCCAGCAGGTACAGCATGATGCCCGCGCCGCCGAACATGCTCGAGACCACGAACGCGACCCGGATGAGCACCGGGTCGACGTTGTAGCGCCGGCCGAAACCCGCGGCGACGCCCGCGATCGGGCCCTGCCGGGGGAGTCGCACAGGCCGCGTCCGCCATATCTGCTGGAGCTGATCCCCGAAGCTCGTTCTGGTCATGTTCTCCATGGTGGGCGCGGCTGCGGCCGATCGCATCGGGGGTAACCCTGAAAATCCACCGGACTCGCCGAGCCCGGTGGACCAGGGTGCCCGCACCGCCGATCACAGTGCACTGTGCGCCGTCGGCAAGCGATCCCGCCCACCGCGGCTGGAAGAACCTCGGAAAGAGTCTGCCGACAGTGTCTTTCGCGCCAGGGGGAGGATGTGCGCACGGCGCGGACTCGGTCCGGGAGGGTTGTCGACCTGCGTGAACGCCGGCCGGGTAGGGGTGAAGATCAGGGGGATTCCCGATGCTCGTGGTCCGGGCGGCGTGCCAGTATCGAAGATATGCACCCGACCGGTCCCCAGTACGAGACCGCCCGCGGCGCCGGACCCACTTGGGGAGATCCGGCGGGGGCCGCGCGCGGTTACGGGCCCACGCCGGTGCTGGACGTGGGCAACCCGCCGGTGCGACTGGTCCGCCGCTCGGGCGGACGGATCGTCGGCGGTGTGGCCGGTGGCCTGGCCGACCATCTCGGGCTGGACGTGTTCACCGTCCGGATGGTCTTCGTCCTGCTGTCCGCGCTGGCCGGTGCCGGCATCGTCGCCTACGGCATGCTGTGGGTCTTCACCCCCGGCGGCTACGACTCGGCCGAGCCATCGCCCACCGAGCGCAGGCAGGCGATCGGTCTGGCCATGCTCGGGATCGGCTTGGCCATCGCGATCTCCTGGCTGATGAACGCGACCGTGGCCGCGAAGGTGATCGCGCCGATCGTGGTCGTCGCGGTCGGCGCGGCGCTGGTGTGGCGCGAATACGACACCGACGGGCCGCGCTCGCTGTTCGGCCTGCCCGCCCGGCCGACGGTGATCACCTGGGCCCGCATCGTCTCCGGAACGACCCTGGTGGTGCTCGGTCTCGGCGTGCTGGTGCTGGCCCGGATCGACCTGAGCTCGCTGGGTTCGGCGCTGATCGCGGTGGTGGTCACGCTGGTCGGCGGCGGGCTGCTGACGGTGCCGCTGTGGTTGCGCATGGCCAGGGCGCTGGACGCCGAGCGTGCCGCCAGGATTCGCAACGAGGAACGTGAGGAGATCGCCTCGCACCTGCACGACTCGGTGCTGCAGACGCTGGCGTTGATCCAGCGGCAGGCCGAGGACCCGCACGAGGTGGTGCGGCTGGCGCGCAGTCAGGAGCGGGAGCTGCGGCGCTGGCTGTTCGAGGACACCGGGCCCGCGCATTCCAGCCTCGCCGCGGCCCTGCGCACCATCGCGGGCGAGGTGGAGGACCAGCACGGGGTGAAGGTCACCCCGGTCACCGTCGGCGATGTCACGATGGACGTCGCGGATTCGGGCGCGGGCCTGCCCAAGGAGCATTTCACCGCTCTGCTCGGCGCGGCCAGGGAGGCGATGGTCAATGCCGCCAAGCACGCCGGGGTGCCGACGGTCGACCTGTTCGCCGAGGTGGAACCGCATCAGGTGAGCGTGTTCGTGCGCGATCGCGGCGCCGGCTTCGATCCGGCCGCGGTGTCCGCGGACCGGCAGGGGCTGGCCAAATCGATCCGCGGGCGGATCGAGCGCCGGGGCGGGCGGGTGGAGATCCTGTCCACGCCGGGGCGCGGCACCGAGGTCCGCATCTTCATGCCGCGCAGCGACTCCTACGAAGTCGAGCCCGACGCACCCGATTCCGGCGAGGCGGCCGAGACCGAAGCGCCCGGTCCTGTCCCCGTGGCCGGTTCCACCTCGGAGTCCGGTGTGAGCTCCGAGCCCGGCCGGGCGGCCGACGGCGCGCAGGCGACCGGCCCCGCGTCCGCGCGCGAGTTCGCTTCGGGAGCCGGGCACTAGCCGATGTGGTACCGATGGTGTCCGGCCGGAGTGTGTCCGGATCCGCGGACAGGTGAGGAGTGAAACAGGTGACCGTGCGGGTCTTTCTCGTCGACGATCACGCGGTGTTCCGATCGGGGGTGCGAGCGGAGTTGAGCCGGGAGGCCGATCTCGAGGTGGTCGGCGAGGCGGGCGGAGTCGCCGAGGCGATCGCCGGGATCACGAGCACCCGGCCCGATGTGGTGCTGCTGGACGTGCACATGCCCGACGGCGGCGGGGTGGCGGTGCTCACCGGCATCGAGGACGGCCCGGTGTGCCTGGCACTGAGCGTGTCCGACGCGGCCGAGGATGTGATCGCGGTGATCCGCGCGGGCGCTCGCGGCTATGTCACCAAGACGATCTCCGGCGCGGAACTGGCCGACGGCATCCGCCGGGTGGCCGGCGGCGACGCCGTGTTCAGTCCGCGGCTGGCCGGGTTCGTGCTCGACTCCTTCACCGGGCGCTCGCCGGTGCCCGAGCCGCCGCTCGACCCGGAGCTGGACTCGCTGACGCCCAGGGAACTCGAGGTGCTGCGCCTGCTGGCGCGCGGCTACACCTACCGCGAGATCGCCGAGACCCTGTTCATCTCGGTGAAGACCGTCGAGACGCACGCCTCCAATGTGCTGCGCAAGACCCAGCAGTCCAATCGCAACGCGCTGACCCGCTGGGCGCACCGCCGCCGCATCGACTGAGGCGCCCGCGCGCTCGTCCCGGACGCGCCGAGCGGGCTCGCCGCACGATGCGCCGAACGGCCTCGTCACGCGGCGGCCGGCCGCGTTCGTCACATGGCGATGACGATGACGCCGATGATGATGATCAGCCCGATGAGCAGACCGATGGTGACCGCGAGCGCGGCATTGGCCTGCTTGGGCGCGGGCACCCGGGCACGCTGGGCCTGCGGTGCGTGGCTGCCGCGGTGCGGGCGCGGCAGCGGCGCCGAATGCGGGCTGCGCACCCCGACGGAACCGTTGCGGGTGGCCCAGGAGGGGATGGTGCCGTCCTCGGTACGCACCGGTGCGCCGAGAATGTAGGAGGCGGTGCCGGGCCCGAACGCGGCCGCGAGGATCTCGTCGCGCGCCTGCGCCATCGTCGGCCTGCGCTGCGGCGCCGGTTCCAGCATGTGCAACAGCGCGGCGGTGAGTTCGCCGGTGCGCTGCGGCGGGATGATCTGGGCCATCGCGGCCCGCTGCACCAGCACATCGCTGTCGTCGTCCATGCCGAACGGCGGCTGACCCTCGATGGCGGTGTAGAGAGTGGCGCCGAGGGAGAACACGTCGCTGGCGGTGGTGGGCTGCGCGCCGCGGGCCACCTCGGGCGGCAGATAGGCGGGCGTGCCGGTGATGACGCCGTCCGGCTCGTCGGCGGCGTCGCCCGCGCCGCGGGAGATGCCGAAGTCGCTCAGCTTGGCGTAGCCGACCCGGGGACCGCGATCGGCGACGAGGATATTGCCCGGCTTGATGTCGCGGTGCACGATGCCCACCGCGTGTGCCGCGGCCAGCGCGTCGGCGACCTGCGCGCCGATCTGGGCGACCTCGAGCACCGGCAGCGCGTCGACCAGGCCGAGTGCCCGCGCCACGCTGCGCGAGGGTAAGTGCTCCATCACCAGCCAGGGCTCGCCCGCCTCGATCACCACGTCGTAGACCGCGATGGCGTGTTCATGGGAGAGCTTGGCCGCCACTCGGCCCTCGTGGACGATCTGCTCGCGGATCCGGGCGGCTTCGGCCTCCGGCAGGCCCGCGGTGGTGAGCACCTGCTTGATCGCGACTTCCCGGTCCAGCAGTCGATCGTGGGCCAGCCAGACCGCACCCATGCCGCCGCCGCCCAGTTTGGAGCGGAGGCGGTAGCGGCCTGCGACCAGATAGTCGGGGCCGACGATGGGGCGAGCACGATCGATCATGGTGTGCAGGGTATCCGAATTCGGTGGTAGGCGGCCTGATTCGCCCCCGCTGCGACCGCCCGCGCAGGGGGTGGCGCGCGCGCTGACCCGGTGATCTTCCGGGGTGGTCTTCTGTTCGCGGTCATTCGAACGTATATTCGATAGCGATCGATAGCTGAAACGGTGCTGGCGCTGGAGTCCACCGCTCGGCTCCGCTACGGTTCCCTCGGGAAAGTAGGTGTTGGTGATGGGTACGGACACACTGCGGGAGGTCGAGAGGCAACGGAAACTGGCGGAGTTGCGGCGCCGGATGGCGGCCGTGCCGAGCCGGGGCGAATCGGCGGCGGGCAGGCGGCCTGCGGCGCGGGAACGGCGGGAGACGCTGCCGGTGCCGCCCGCCCTGGCCGGTCTGCTGCCCGGCGGCGGGCTCGGCACGGGGACAGTGGTGTCCTACGCCGGGGCCCGATCGCTGCTGGCCGGTCTGCTGGCCGCGGCCACCGAACACGGCAAGCATGCCGCGGTCGCCGGGCTCCCCGGCTTCGGCCTGCTCGCTGCCGCGGAAATGGGCGCCGACCTGCGCAGGCTTGCCGTGATCCCGGAACCGGGACCGGATCCGGTCGAGATCGCCGCGGTGCTGCTCGACGGCATCGACCTGGTCGTGCTCGGCCTGCGTGGAGGCAGCGTGCCGCCGTCCCGGGCGCGGGTGATCGCCGCCCGCGCCCGGGCCAAGGGGGCCACTCTGGTGGTCACCGACGGCTATTGGCCCGACACCACCCTGCGGATGGATGCCAGGATCGCCGGCTACGCCGGGCTCGGCGCGGGGCACGGCAGGTTGCGCTCGTTCTGCCTCGACGTCGCGGCCTCGCATCGGGCGGGCCCACCGCGCCGCGGCCGAATCGAGTTGCGTCCCAACGGTGGTCGCGTGGAGTGGTGCACCGTGGGTGGCGGGCAATCGTCCGGCGAACTGCCGGTCGCGCACGGAGCGGTGTCGTGAGACCCGCTGTCGGGGTCCTGCTCCCGGCGTGGTGCGCCGGCGCCGGTGTGGATCCTCGGCTGCGACGGGCGAGGAGTCCACGGTCACGGGGCTCGTGGTCGGCGCGGTCTCGGGGGGCTGGACAGCGGCAGCGGCGGAATGGGCCACGGCTGGAGGGGGTGTGGTCAGCGGTGCCGCGGTCGATGGCGCTGCGGTCGACAATGCCGCGACCGAAGAAATTTCGACCGGTAGAGCCCTGGCATCGGCACGCGGGGTATCGGGCGGCAGTGCTGTGGCAGGCCCGGCGGCGGCCGGTGGGGTCGCGGTGCGCGAGGGCGCGGACGGCAGTGCTGCGGTCCACGGGGGAGACGGCGGTAGCGCGCCTGGCGGGGGAGTCTGCGGGCGCGTCGGCGTGACCGGCGGGGCGGTGGCGCGGGCGAATCGGGTGCTGGCGGTGTGGTGCCAGGACTGGCCCGCGGTCGCGGCGGCGGCCGCGGCCGGGGTGCCCGCGTCGCGACCGGTGGCGGTACTGGCGGCGGGTCGGGTGTCGGCGTGTTCGGCGACCGCGCGGGCCGAGGGGTGCGGCGCCGGGGCACGGCGGCGGGAGGCGCAGG
>NZ_BAGA01000031.1 GCF_000308595.1 Nocardia higoensis NBRC 100133
CACTGTGGTTGACATGGCGCGCACGCTGAGCAGGTCGGAGGCGCTCGCTGTCGTGGAAGCCGCACTGAGCAGAGGTGTTTCGCCCGCGGCGCTGTTCGTCGAACTGGAGGCGCAACGTGGTCGCCGCGGAAGGGTGCAAGCGGACGAACTGGTGGAGATGGCGTCCGCGGCGGCCGGTGAGCTGGTCGAGGCCGCCGGTGTCACGACGGCATCGCCGGGGCCGGTTCCGGGCGGTGAACCGGCCGTCGGCGGCGATACGGCCGGTGCCGGTGTCCGGGCGGAGGAAGGGGCGCCGGCTCGCATCGGAATCGTGACGCGATCGGATCGAGCGCCTCGATGGCGGACGCGATGCGTGCCCGCCGGCGCCGCTGTCCGGAACCGGATTCGGGGCGAGGGCGCCCCGGCGGCCGGGGCGGTCCGATGAGGCCGCGATCAGTCCTCGTGCAGCCGCCCCTCCCGCAGTTGCCAGCGGCGGGTGGCGCTGACCGAGTCGAGCATCCGGCGGTCGTGGGTGACCAGCAGCAGGGTGCCGGTGAACGACTCGACGGCCTGCTCGAGTTGCTCGATGGCGGGCAGGTCGAGGTGGTTGGTCGGTTCGTCGAGCACCAGCAGGTTCACTCCTCTGGCCTGCAACAGCGCCAGCGCGGCGCGGGTGCGTTCGCCGGGGGAGAGGGTGTCGCACGGGCGAAGCACATGAGGGCCGCGCAGCCCGAATTTGGCCAGCAGGGTGCGGATCTCGGCGTCCGGCCGGTCCGGAATCTGCGCGCCGAACGTGTCGGCCAAGTGCCCGGACCCGCGGAACAGGCCGCGGGCCTGATCGACCTCGCCGATCTGCACGCCGGAGCCGAGGGTGGCTGCGCCGCTGTCGGGAGTGATCCGTCCCAGCAGGAGCCCGAGCAGCGTGGACTTGCCCGCACCGTTGGCGCCGGTGAGCACGATGCGATCGGCCCAGTCGATCCGGGTGCTCACCGGCCCGAGCCGGAAGTCTCCGCGCGTGACCACGGCGTCGGTCAGCGTGCTCACGACCGTGCCGCTGCGCGGGGCAGGCGCGATCTGCATCCGCAGCTCCCACTCCTTTCGCGGCTCCTCCACCACTTCCAGGCGCTCGATCCGGCGCTGGGTCTGGCGGGCCTTGGCGGCCTGCTTCTCGGTCGACTCGGCACGCATCTTCCGGCCTGCCTTGTCGGAGTCCGATTTCGCCTTGCGGCGCGCGTTGCGGACACCGTGCTCGAGCCAGTTGCGCTGCATCTGCGCCCTGGCCTCCAATCCGGACTTGGTGTCGGCGAACTCGTCGTAGGCCTCCCTGGCGTGTCGGCGGGCGATTTCACGCTCGGCGAGATAGGCCTCGTAACCGCCGTCGTACAGGCCGACCTGCTGCTGGGCCAGATCCAGCTCCACGATCCGGTTCACGGTGCGGGCCAGGAATTCCCGGTCGTGACTGATCAC
>NZ_BAGA01000030.1 GCF_000308595.1 Nocardia higoensis NBRC 100133
CAACGCTTCCGGTGAGGTCGGGATCGCACCGGGTCCTGGCGTCGGCGTGGGTGTGCCGATGGCGGGATTCGGGCCGGTCGGGCGCAGTGTTTCGGGCGGAGCGGAGGTCCCGCCGGGTCCGGTCGTCGACGTCGGGGTGCCGATGGCGGGGTTCGGGCCGGTCGGGCGCGGGGGTTGCGGAGTGCCGGGGGTCTCGCCGGAGCGGGGTGTCGGCGTGGGTGTCCCGATCGAGGGGTTGGGGAATGCCTGCCCGTGAGTCTGTGGCGGTGCGGGCAGGTCGCCGGATGCGCGTGCGGGCGACGTCGGGGTGGGTGTGGGCGTGCCGATCGACGGGTTCGGCAGCGGCGGCTGTGGCGTCGGCGGGGCCGGGCGCAGGTCGCCGGTATCCCGCGCGGGAGGTGTGGGCGTGCCGATGGCGGGGTCGGCCAGCGGTGACCGCTGGGCCCGCGGTGGGATCGGCAGTTCACCGGACCGGTGCGGCGGGAGCGCGGGCGGTGTGCCGGCGGGGGGATCGGGCAGCGGCGGTTGGGCGGCGGAGGCAGGCGCGGATCCGGGCGCGGCCGGTGGGGCACCGGGTGGGCTCGACGGCACAACGGTGCCCGCGGGCGGCAAAGCCGGGGCGGCCGGTGGGAAAGGCGGGGACGTCGGGGGCGGGGCATCCGCGGCGGAGCCCAGCGGGCGGAATCCGGCCGACGGCGTGGTGGGCTGCCGGGTGGGCAGGCGGGAACCGGTGTCCTGTTCCGGCGCGCGTGCAGGCAGCCGGTTCTCCGGCGCCGCGTCCCACGGAGCGCGCTGGTCCGCCGGTGCCGGTGCCGGGGGCGCAGGCGAAGTTCCGGGAGCGGAGGCATCCGGGCGCATCCCCCACGGCGCGGGAGCATGCGGAGGTTGTTCGGCCGCGGTGGGCGGCGTGGACCGGGAATCGCGGAGCGCGGGGTCGTCGGCGTCGGGAGAAAGGGCGGGCTCGGCGGCAGGGGCGGCGGAACGCTCGTCCTTGTCGCGGCCGCCGAAGAAACGGCGCTTCTTGTCCTTGCGGCCGGAATCCTGGTCGCCCGAGGAACGGCCGCGCCTGCGCCTCGGGGCGGGCTCGTCGTCGATGAGTTCGTCGTGCGGAAGGTTCTGGACCGGCGGGGCGTCGTAGCTGTCGCCGGCATCGCTTTCCGACAGCCACGGCGGCAGCATGGGCAGGCCGTCGTCGATGCGACTCACGAGCGCTCCCTGCGCTGCCTCACGACGTCCCCCTGGTAGAACTTCTCGACCGATGTCCGGACCGGTTCAGTTTACGGGACCCCACCGGCCCCGGGTGTCACAGGGAGCGCGGTCGCCCCGTCTACCCGAGGGGGCTTTTGCCTGATCGTCCAGCGGTCGGTAAGCTTGAGCGGCGGTGCACCCATGCGCCGATTGTTCTGCGTGCCACCTGTTCGGTGTCCCGCCGGGTGATCCCCGACGAGTACATCCAAGCAGAACCCTGCGAACGGCAAGCACGCGGACAACAACCCAGGCAAACAAACCAGGTTCGAGCGGCTCCGGCCGCCTCCGGGCCGGGAGCGCGGAGGACATGGCGAAGAAAGACGGGGCCATCGAGGTCGAGGGTCGGGTTGTCGAACCGCTGCCCAATGCGATGTTCCGGATCGAGCTCGAGAACGGACACAAGGTTCTCGCGCACATCAGCGGGAAGATGCGGCAGCACTACATTCGCATCCTCCCCGAAGACCGCGTGGTCGTCGAGCTCTCGCCCTACGACCTGTCCCGCGGCCGCATCGTTTACCGCTACAAGTGAGGTCGGGTCCCGGATCGCACCGGGGCGCGGCACGGTGAGTCCGGGCCGGCGGCGCAGCGATGCGCTGCGCCCGGAATCCCATAAAGAGACTTCCCCAGTCGTCGACTGGGGAAAAACTGTGTTCACACCCCTGTGAACCCGCAACAGATTGGACAGACGTGAAGGTTCAGCCGAGCGTCAAGAAGATCTGCGAAAAGTGCAAGGTGATCCGCCGTAACGGGCGGGTCATGGTGATCTGCGACAACCTGCGCCACAAGCAGCGCCAGGGCTGATCGCGAACCACCGCCGGGCACCGATCGCCTGATCGGCTTGGCCAACAAAGAAGAACTCCCAGCTCCAGCTGCACGCTGTGGAAATTCGGGCTCTTCCCCTGCGGAGGACAACCCGGGGCGTGCACGCCAACCATCGGTCCGGAGGCCGATGCCCCGAATCAACAGACGCGGGGACGGACAGGGAGCAGACCTCCGACAACGATAAGGAACTGCCACCATGGCACGTCTGATGGGCGTCGATCTCCCGCGCGAAAAGCGCATGGAGATCGCACTGACCTACATTTTCGGCATCGGCCGTACCCGCTCCAAGGAGATCCTCGAGGCCACCGGCGTCAGCCCGGACCTGCGCTCGAAGGATCTGAGCGACGACGACCTGACCAAGCTCCGCGACTACATCGAGGCCTCGGAGTTCAAGGTCGAAGGCGATCTGCGCCGTGAGGTGCAGGCCGACATCCGTCGCAAGATCGAGATCGGCTGCTACCAGGGTCTGCGGCACCGTCGCGGTCTGCCGGTGCGCGGCCAGCGCACCAAGACCAACGCGCGTACGCGCAAGGGTCCGAAGAAGACCGTCGCCGGCAAGAAGAAGTAGGGATAACCGATGCCTCCGAAGAGTCGGGCCACCGGCCCGAAGAAGACCCAGAAGGCGCGTCGCAGGGACAAGAAGAACGTCCCGCACGGCAACGCGCACATCAAGAGCACGTTCAACAACACGATCGTGTCGATCACCGACCCCAACGGCAACGTCATCTCCTGGGCGTCCTCGGGTCACGTCGGCTTCAAGGGTTCGCGCAAGTCGACCCCCTTCGCCGCTCAGCTGGCCGCCGAGAACGCGGCCCGCAAGGCGCAGGAGCACGGCGTCAAGAAGGTCGACGTGTTCGTCAAGGGCCCGGGTTCGGGCCGCGAGACCGCGATCCGTTCGCTGCAGGCCGCGGGCCTGGAAGTGGGCACGATCTCCGATGTCACCCCGCAGCCGCACAACGGCTGCCGTCCGCCCAAGCGGCGTCGCGTCTAGCGGGAAAGGAATAGCGAACAATGGCTCGTTACACAGGCCCTATCACCCGCAAGTCGCGTCGTCTGCGCGTCGACCTGGTCGGTGGTGACCAGGCGTTCGAACGTCGCCCCTACCCGCCGGGCCAGCACGGCCGCGCGCGGATCAAGGAGAGCGAGTACCTGCTCCAGCTGCAGGAGAAGCAGAAGGCCCGCTTCTCCTACGGCGTGATGGAGAAGCAGTTCCGTCGCTACTACGAAGAGGCCAACCGCCAGAAGGGCAAGACGGGTGACAACCTGCTCCGCCTGCTGGAGACCCGCCTCGACAACGTGGTGTACCGCGCCGGTCTGGCTCGCACCCGCCGCCAGGCTCGTCAGCTCGTCAGCCACGGCCACTTCCTGGTCAACGGCGTGAAGGTCGACGTGCCCAGCTACCGCGTCTCCCAGTACGACATCATCGATGTCAAGGAGAAGTCGCTGCCGACCCTGCCCTTCCAGGTGGCTCGCGAGACCATCGGCGACCGGCCGGTTCCCGGCTGGCTGCAGGTGATCCCCGGTCGTCTGCGGATCCTGGTCCACCAGGAGCCCGAGCGCGCGCAGATCGATGTGCCGCTGCAGGAACAGCTGATCGTCGAGTACTACTCGAAGTAATTCAGCGCGCTGTGCCGCTGGTGTGTGGCCGTTCGACGACGAGCGGCCACACGCAACCCCTGAAACGTGGCGTCAAATAGCGGGCGCCCTAGAAGGAGGAAGATCCTCATGCTGATTTCCCAGCGACCGACGCTGACCGAAGAGGTCGTCGCCGAGAACCGGTCGAAGTTCACCATCGAGCCCCTCGAGCCGGGCTTCGGCTACACCCTCGGCAACTCGCTGCGGCGCACCCTGCTGTCCTCGATTCCGGGGGCCGCGGTCACGAGCATCCGCATCGACGGCGTTCTGCACGAGTTCACCACCGTCCCCGGCGTGAAGGAGGATGTCACCGACATCATCCTGAACCTCAAGGGCCTGGTCGTGTCCTCGGAGGAGGACGAGCCGGTCACCATGTACGTGCGCAAGCAGGGTCCGGGCACCGTCACCGCCGGTGACATCGTGCCGCCTGCCGGTGTCGTCGTGCACAACCCGGACATGCACATCGCCACCCTGAACGACAAGGGCAAGCTCGAGATCGAGCTCGTCGTCGAGCGGGGCCGCGGCTACGTGCCCGCCGTGCAGAACAAGGCGTCCGGCGCGGAGATCGGCCGGATCCCGGTGGACTCGATCTACTCGCCGGTGCTCAAGGTGACCTACAAGGTCGAGGCGACCCGTGTCGAGCAGCGCACCGACTTCGACCGGCTCATCCTGGACGTGGAGACCAAGAACTCCATCAGCGCGCGGGACGCGCTCGCCTCGGCGGGCAAGACCCTGGTCGAACTGTTCGGCCTGGCCCGTGAACTGAACGTCGAAGCCGAAGGCATCGAGATCGGCCCCTCGCCGGCCGAGGCGGATCACATCGCCTCGTTCGGTCTGCCGATCGAGGACCTGGACCTCACCGTCCGGTCCTACAACTGCCTCAAGCGCGAGGGTGTGCACACGGTGGGCGAGCTGGTGGCCCGCACCGAGTCGGACCTGCTGGACATCCGCAACTTCGGCCAGAAGTCCATCGACGAGGTGAAGGTCAAGCTGCACGCGCTGGGCCTCTCGCTCAAGGACAGCCCGGCGTCGTTCGACCCGTCCTCCGTGGTGGGTTACGACGCGAGCACCGGAACGTGGAGCGACAGCGGCACTTTCAGCGACAACGACGGCGGCGAGCAGGACTACGCCGAGACCGAACAGCTCTAGGCGGCCGGGGTAGGCACCCAGGTCTGCCTTGACCCGCGGCGTGAGCGACGGGCCCGTAGGCGGTAGCGAAGCGTCACCGCGCAGGGCCCCGCGATCGCCGCAATCCAACAAGGAGAACAACAATGCCTAAGCCCAAGAAGGGTGCCCGCTTCGGCGGGTCGGCGTCGCACCAGAAGGCGATCTTCGCCAATCTGGCGACGGCGCTCTTCGAGCACGGCCGGATCACCACGACCGAATCCAAGGCCAAGGCCGTGCGTCCCTACGCCGAGAAGCTCATCACCAAGGCGAAGGGCGGCACGCTCGCCGATCGTCGTGAGGTGCTGAAGGTGATCCGCAACAAGGACGTCGTGCACGCGCTCTTCGCCGAGATCGGGCCGTCGTTCGAGGGTCGTGAGGGTGGCTACACCCGCATCACCAAGACGCTGCCCCGCAAGGGTGACAATGCGCCGATGGCGATCATCGAGCTGGTCCGGGAGAAGACCGTGACCAACGAAGCCGATCGCGCCCGCCGCGTGGCCGCCTCCAAGAAGGCCGAAGAGGCTCCCGCCGAGGAGACCGCCGAGACCACCGAGGCCCCGGCTGCCGAGGCCAAGGCTGACGAGGCTCCGGCCGAAGAGTCCGCCGAGGACAAGAAGGAAGCCTGAGCTGACTCGGGATTCCATGGATGAGCCCGCCGCCCTCCGGGGTGGCGGGCTCATTCGCGTGCGGCTCGACATCTCCTACGACGGCACCGATTTCACCGGCTGGGCCAGGCAGCCCGGGCTGCGCACCGTGCAGGGCGTGCTGGAGGAGTCGCTGTCCAAGGTGTTCCGTGAGCCGATCCAGCTGACCGTCGCGGGCCGGACGGATGCGGGCGTGCACGCGGAGGGACAGGTCGCGCATTTCGACACCGCGGCCGAATTCGACGGGCCGAAGCTGGTGCACCGGCTGGCCAGGTTCCTGCCGAAAGATGTGCGGGTCACCGACGCCAGGGTGGCGCCGCCCGAGTTCGATGCCCGGTTCTCGGCGATCCGGCGGCACTACGTCTATCGTCTGACCACCGCGCCCTACGGGGCAGAGCCGCTCGCGGCCCGCAGTGTGGTCCCGTGCAAGCCGGGAGTGGATCTCGAGGCGATGCGCGCGGCGTCGCGAAAGCTGTTGGGGCTGCACGATTTCGCGGCGTTCTGCCGCAGGCGCGAGGGCGCCACGACGGTGCGTGAGCTCCAGCGCTACGACTGGGAACGACAGGGTGATCTGCTGGTCGCGCACGTCAGCGCGGACGCCTTCTGCTGGTCGATGGTGCGCAGCCTGGTCGGCGCGGTGCTCGCGGTGGGGGAGGGCAGGCGCACCCCGGATTGGGCCGGCGGACTGCTGCGCGAGTCGCAGCGCTCGAGCGCGGTCACCGTCGCGCCCGCGCACGGTCTCAGCCTCGTCGCCGTGGACTATCCGGCGGACCAGGATCTGGCCGCCCGCAATGCGCAGACCAGGGAGATGCGGACCGTGCCCGCGCCGGAAGGCTGCTGCGGGGACTGATCTCGCCGTCCGCCGAACGACCGACGCGCGCCGCCGATTTCGGCGACGCGCGTCGTGGTCGTGGATCCGATGCGGGCAAGGCGTGGGACGGGTCAGTCGCCGGTACCGGCCTCGATGGTCTTCGGCTCGGAGCCGCCGGTGATCTCGATGCGGCGCGGCTTGGCCCGTTCGGCGACGGGGATGGTCACCGACAGCACACCGTTGTTGTAGGTGGCGCTGATCTTGTCGGTGTCGACGTTGTCGCCGAGCGACAGCTGACGCATGTAGGTGCCCGCGAAGCGTTCCGAGGCGATCCACTGGACGCCTTCGTCGCTGGGAAGGCTGCGCTGGGCGCGCAGCGTCAGGGTGCCGTTGTCCACGCTCACGTCGACCGAGCCCGGATCGACGCCGGGAAGGTCGGCGTTGAGGACGTAATGGTCGCCCGCCTTGAACAGATCCATCGGCATGAAACGGGGCGCGCGTGCGGTTCCGGCGCCCTCGCCGAGCAGCTGGCGTGCGACGGTGTCGATGTCATGGAATGGATCGAATCGCAGCACAGCAATCACCTCCCACTCGATCACTGCGACGCCCACTTCCTCGATGAGCGCCGGAAGCTGTGCACCGCCGATATTAGCACTCTCTAGTTGAGAGTGCCAGCATTGTTGCTCCGAGGAAGATGTGGGCCGCCGGAGTTGCCGTGGGGACGAAAGGGTTCGAAGGGTTCTCCACGGGGAATGCCGTGATCCGGAATGCATATGACTAGGCGGAGGTTGGTTCCGGCATGACGGAATACGGACTCGGACGTTTCGGTGTGTGGCGGGGGTACAAGGGGTTCGAGCCGGAGCAGGCCGCCGAGCTGGAGGAGCTCGGCTACGGCACGCTCTGGCTCGGTGGGTCGCCGCCTGCGGCACTCGAGACGGTGGAGCCGCTGCTCGCGGCGACCGGCACGCTCACCGTGGGAACCAGCATCGTCAATATCTGGACCGCGCCGGTGCGGGAACTCGCCGAGTCGTTCCATCGCATCGAGGACCGCTATCCCGGTCGCTTCCTGCTCGGCATCGGCGTGGGTCACCCCGAAGCCGTCAGCGCCTACCGTAAGCCCTACGACGCGCTCGTCGAATACCTCGACGCTCTCGATGCCGCCGGCGTGCCCCGGTCGCGGCGAGCCGTCGCGGCGCTCGGACCGCGGGTGCTGGAACTGGCTCGGGACCGCTCGCTGGGCGCACTGCCCTATCTCGGCACGCCGGAACACACCCGCCGCGCGCGCGAGGTGCTCGGCGCCAGGTCGTTGCTGGCCGTGGAGCAGAAGCTGGTGGTCGACGGCGACCCGGAACGAGCTCGCGCGCTGGGCCGTCCGGTGGTCGAGCGGTATCTGGGCCTGGCGAACTATGTGAACAACCTGCGCAGGCTCGGCTACGAGGAGTCCGACGTCGCGGGCGCGGGCAGCGACCGGCTCATCGACGCGCTCGCCGTGCACGGGACCGCGGCGCGGGTGGCCGAGCAGCTGACGGCACATCTGGACGCGGGCGCCGACCATGTGGCGCTGCAAGCGCTGGGCGAGGACTACCTGACGCCGCTGCGGGAACTGGCCCCTCTGCTGCGGGACTGATGGCGGACGGCCGATCCGTCATCGGATCGGGCCGTCACCGCACGAACCGGGCGATGGCGTCGGTCGCTTCCTTGATCTTCGCCTCCGCCTCGGGGCCGCCCGCCAGCGCGGCATCGACCACGCAATGACTGATGTGGTCCTCGAGCAGCCCCATCGCCACGGCCTGCAGCGCCTTGGTCATCGCCGAGACCTGGGTGAGGATGTCGATGCAGTACTTTTCCTCCTCGACCATGCGCTGCAGGCCGCGGGACTGACCTTCGATGCGGCGCAGCCGCTTGAGGTAGTCGTCCTTGTTCGTGATGTAGCCGTGCGCCGCGTGGTCGTGTGCGGCGTGGTCGTGTGCCGCGGGGTCGTGTACGGGGGTTTCTCGGTTCTCGGCCGCGTCCGGGGTGGTCACCACTATCTCCTCGCTCTGGGCTGCCGGTCGGCCGTCCATACCCCCCTAGGGTACAGGGGAAGTGTCTGTCAAGCCGAGGGCGAACTCGCCGTCGTCCGCGCCGGCGAGCCGACCGGCTCGCCCGCGCCGGAGCGAGCCAGCGCGATGCCGCCCACCAGCAGCACGCCGCCTGCCATCTGCACCGGCGCGATCGCCTCGCCCAGCAGTATCCGGGCCAGCACGACCGCGAACAACACCTCGCTCAACAACACCAGGGACATCAGCGTCGATCCGATCCGCGCCGCACCCGCCACCCCGCACAGATAAGCCACCACTGTGCTGATCGCGATCAACAGGGTCAGCGCCACCCACACCGGCAACTGACGCTCCGCCATCACCGCCGTACTCGCACCGAACCGCAGTGGCAGCACCGTCGCCAGGCCCAGTGCCCACGCGGTCAGCGCCGCCACGCCGAGCCCCGCGCCGAGGAGCGTCACCGGGCTCAGGCTGTCGGACGTGCGCGCCGACAGCAGGAAGAACGCCGCGTTGCACAGCATCGACAGTGCGGCCCAGCCCAGCCCGGCCACACTCAGTCCCTCGCTGTGGCAGACATCGATCACGAGAGCCGCGCCGACCAGCGCCGTCGCCGCGCCGGCGAGCGTGCGCGCACCCGGTCTGCGACGCCGAACGGCCCAGTCCCAGACGATGACCACGACCGGCGCCAGGAACTGGATCATCAGCGCGACGCCCACCTGCAGATACTGTAGGGACAGAAAGAAGGTGGCCTGCACACCCGCCACCGCGACGACACCGAACGCGGTGATGGTGCGCAGATGCCGTGGACTCTCGCGCAGTTCACGGAAATCGGCGAGCGCCGCGACCAGCAGCACCACCGCGGCGGCGCCGGTCAGGCGGACGGCGAGGATCGCACCGGGCGACCACTGCGCCGCCAGCACCGATTTGGCCAGCGGACCCGAACTCGCGAACGCCAGCCCGCTCGCCACGGTCAGCCACACCCCGGACCGTGCGCGCGACACCGCACCTCCTCCACGCTTGCTCTCCAGTCGTCCCACCTGTGTCCTGGACAAGCATGCGCGACAGGACCGGGCGATCGGGCGGCGGGGTGAGATGGCGGGGCGAGTTGCGCGCCACCGCGGTGGCTCGGGAAGAATGACCGGCCATGAGCGAGCTTCCCCGTCCCGCCCTGGCCGTCATCGGCGGCACCGGGTTCTACGACTTCTTCGACGCCGAGACGCACGAGATCGATATCGACACCCCCTACGGCAAGCCCAGCGCGCCCATCGCCGTCGGTGACGTGGCGGGCAGGCCGGTCGCCTTCGTGCCCCGCCACGGCAAGAAGCACGAATACGCTCCGCACACGCTGCCGTACCTGGCGAACATGTGGGCGCTGCGCTCGCTGGGCGTGCGGCGGGTCTTCGCGCCCTGCGCCGTCGGCAGCCTGCGCGCGGACTGGGGCCCCGGTACGGTCGCGGTGCCCGACCAGCTCGTGGACCGCACCTCCGGACGGGTACAGACCTACTTCGACGGCGGCGGCGTCCACGTCTCCTTCGCCGACCCCTACTGCCGGGAGTTGCGCATCGCCGCTGTCGGCGCGGAGGTCGAGGAACTGCCCGTCCAGGCGGGCGGCACCATGGTCGTCGTGCAGGGTCCGCGCTTCTCCACCCGCGCGGAGAGCCGCTGGTTCGCCGGGCAGGGCTGGGATCTGGTGAACATGACCGGTTACCCGGAAGCGGTGCTCGCCCGCGAACTGGAGATGTGCTACTCCGCCATCGCGCTGGTCACCGATCTCGACGCCGGCCTGGAAAGCGGTGACGGTGTGCACGCGATCGACGTGTTCGCCGAATTCAAGCGCAATATCGAGCCGTTCAAGGAAATGGTCCGCAAGGCGATCGCGGCTGTGGAGAGCATCGAGACCTGCGAACACTGCCGCCCGCACGAGGGCGTCGCGCTGCCCTTCGCGCTGCCCTGACGGATACGCTCGCAGCCGTGCAGACACCGTTGCGACTCGAGGTGATCGTGGCCAGCGTGCGACCGGAGCGGTTCGCTCCGGTCGTGGCGGACTGGTTCCTGGCGACGGTGCGCGCACGCGCCGAATTCGACACCGGCGTCATCGATCTGCTCGACACCGCGCTGCCCGCCGACCTGACCGAAACCGCGGAAGTCCTGGACTTCCGCGCCAGGCTGGCCGCCGCGGACGCGTTCGTCGCGATCACCTCCGAGTACAACCACGGATATCCGGCCTCGTTGAAGACCGCGTTCGACTCGGCCAAGCACGAATGGCGGGCCAAGCCCATCGGATTCGTGTCCTACGGCGGGATGTCCGGCGGGCTGCGCGCGGTCGAGCAATTGCGTCAGGTGGTCGCCGAACTGCACATGGTGTCGCTGCGCGAGAGCGTCGGATTCCACCGCGCCAAGCGGCAATTCGACGCCGACGGACATACCCGCGACGCCGCCGCGATCGATGCCGCCGAGCGAATGCTGGGCCAATTGTCCTGGTGGGGAAGAGCTTTACGAGACGCCCGGGCCGCAGAGCCCTATCCCGGGTAGTGATCCCGGACCGCGCCCCGGACAGGGCGGCACGGTCACCGGGGTGATGTCAGTGCGCCGCTGCCATCGGGCGGCGGCCGCGCGGATTGCCGATATAGGTGGCTTCTTTGGCGATCGAGACCAGTGTCAGATCGACCTGGGTGGTGCCGGTGCGCACGATCACGCGGTTGCCGATCGCGCCGGGCTGGTGGATCGACAGGTCCGGCCTGGTGGCCGGCCAGCCCATCGGGTCGCCGGTGACATAGATGGTGGTGACGCCCGCGTGCGGCGCGGGTGCGAGCACACCGTCGACCACGGCGGCGGTGAACCCGGCGTCGGACTGGTGGGTCTCCACCGCGATCGCCAGCCGCTCCGGATTGCCGATGGTCTGCACCAGCTGGTCCCAGGCCTGCGGGCGATCGGTACGGATGAGGATGCGCTCGCCGACCGCGAGCGCGCGGAACACCAGCTGCTGGGCCAGATACAGCTCACCGGCCACATAGACCGTCGAGATGCCCTGACCGATGATCCGCACCGCGACGCCCTGATTGTTCTCGTCCGAGCCGATCAGCTGACCGCAGCCGGAGGACGGCAGGTGCAGCGCGCCGATGACGTCGATCGGATACTCGGTCATCGGCACCACATCGTCGACATCCGGCACCGCCAGCGGCAGATTGGCCAGCAGCCCCTCGCGGTGGCGGCCGTTCATCGAGATCATGCCGTCGAGCTTGCCGCCCTCGGGCAGCTCACGGGTGGTCAGCCGCCAGGAGGCGCCGATGTTCACCGATTCCGCGGAACTGCCCGGCCGCAGCCGCACCGTCATGGTGGTGCCGCGTGACGGCGCGACCCACAGCTGGGCCAGCAGATCCGAGCCGAGATGCTCGGGATCGACGGCGCTGCCGATATTGATCGCGTTGCCCAGCTCCGCGTAGCGCCAGGTGTGGGTGAGTTCGCGCGGGTCGTATCCGGCGGTGATCTGCAGGACGGCCTTGCGGATCTCCGGCGCGGTGAGGATGCGGGCGTTGCAGTCGGCGTCCTCGAGCGCACGCATGATGCGCTGGGTCGCGATGGTCACCGCGCGGGAGGCGCCTTCGGTGCCACCGCCGCGGCGAGCCGCCGCGCCCGCTCCGGCGACCGCGTCGAAACCGATGGCCAGCCAGACGGAGCGGTGTGCGGTGGCGGGCAGCGGGCCCAGCAGCGACTCGTAGATCTTGCCCGCCGGGGTGCCCGCGCGGCTGCGATGGCCGTGGCTGACGATATCGATACCGCTGAGCAGGATGTCGTGCTGGTTCAGGCATTTCGCCAGTTCCGGCAGCGGCAGCAGGTGCGAGGCGAGCACGGTGCTGCTGGAGATGCGGGTCAGTCCGCCGCGCGGCGGCAGTACCTCGACCACCGTGACCACCCGGGTCCCGTCCCAGTACAAACCGAGCGAGCGGTCGTCGGGACCGCGATAGTCGACCGTGTCGCCGAGTTCGTACTCGCGGCGGGTCTTGAAGCGCCACAGCGTGATCGACCAGTCCAGCACGGTGCGCTGGGCGATCGGGATCAGTGGAAGCACCAGCGCGGCCAGCGCCACGAGCAGCGCATAGAGGGCAGGCAGACCCGCGAGCAACGAGGCGGTTCCGGCGAGGAGAGCGATGACCTGTGCGGTGAGCAGATTCGGCATCGAGATGCGTCCGAACAGCGGGCGCGGCCCCGCTCCGGTGGCTTCGGCCATCACGTCCCCCAAGTAACCGGTGCCGGCCGAATCCACCCGGCCGAACTCAACAACAGTCCCCCGGAACTGTACTGTGTTGCGCGGATGTGAGCACTGTTCGGGGGAGGAACCATGCCTTCAAAGCCCACCACGCGCTGGCAGGTGAGCGGCTATCGATTCCTGGTGCGCAGGATGGAACACGCGCTGGTCCGCCGCGATGTGCGGATGCTGCACGACCCGATGCGGTCGCAATCGCGCGCCTACGCCGTAGGCCTGGTGCTCGGCGTCGTGGTGCTGGCCGGCTGCGGCATTCTCGCGCTGTTCCGCCCGCAGGACAAGATCGGCGACAACATCCTGCTCATCGGCAAGGAGAGCGGCGGCGTCTATGTCGTCATCGACGATGTCGTGCATCCGGCGCTGAACATCGCCTCGGCCCGGCTGGCCTCGGGGGAGAGCGGAAAAGCCGCCATCATCAAGGAATCCGAGCTGACCAAGAAGCCGCGCGGCCAGCTGATCGGCATTCCCGGCGCCCCCGCCGCGCTGCACTACGACGCCAAGGGCTCCGGCCGCACCTGGACGGTGTGCGATGTGCTCGCCATCGACGGCAGCAACGACCTGACGACCTCGGTGATCGCGGGCGATCTCGAACTCGGCGACAAGGCCTCGGTGATGGACTCCGGCCGCGCGCTGCTGGTGACCGCTCAGAACAAGGACTACCTCGTCTACAACAACACCCGCGCTCGCGTCGACATGAACGATCGCAAGGTCACCGATGCACTCGGCATCACCGGGATGACGCCGCGCCCGGTCGGCGAGGGCCTGCTCAACGCGATTCCCGAAGTGCTGCCGATCGTTCCGCCCAAGATCAACGATCCCGGCGCGAGCGTGAGCTACCAGATCGGCAACCACCGCGTCGGCGACGTGGTGCAGGTGTCGACCGAACCGGACAAGAACTACGTCGTGCTCACCGACGGTCTGCAGGAAGTGTCCCCACTGACCGCCGACATCATCCGCAACACCTACCGTTCCTCGGGCTCGGACTCCACCATCGACCAGGCCGACCGGGTCGCGGTGGATCTGGTGGACACGCTGCCGGTCGCCACCTACCCGCAGCGGCAGATGAGCATCGTCGCGCTGAAGGACGAGCCGGTCAGCTGCATGTCCTGGACGCCGAACCCGGTCGCCGCCGAACACAACGAGGGCGGCAAGCAGGCCGAACTGTCGGTCGTCACCGGTCTCGCGCTGCCGATCCCCGACAACGCGAAGCTGGTGCCGCTGGCCCAGGCGGACGGCGACGGGCCGAACGCCGACTCCACCTACATTCCGCCGGGCACCGGCGCGTTCGTGCAGTCCACCGGTATCGAGCCGGACAGCACCCGCAAGGATTCGATGTTCTATGTCGCCGACACCGGAGTGCGGTTCGGCATCAAGAACGCCGATGCCCAGAAGGCGCTCGGGCTGGACATCGAGTCCGGCGTGAAACCGGAACCGGCGCCGTGGCCGATCGTGGGACTGCTCGCCAACGGCCCGACGCTGGGCCGCGAAGAGGCGATGGTCGCCCACGACGGCATCGCGCCGGACGCCTCGCCCGCCGCGAACACCGTCGGCAACACCAACTGACCGCGCAGGCGAATCCGATCGCGCCCGGTCGTCCGATAGTCGGCGTGTCGGTCGTCTCAGCGTGTGACGCCGCAGACCGGTCGAGTCCGAACCGGTTTCGCCGTGCGGCATCGGCTGTGCCGTTGTCCGGGGCCGGGTCGGGTACGCGCACCGGCCCCGGAGCGGCTCACATGTCGTCGGAGGCGACGCCGAAGCGGCGGCGGATCGGGAACGAGGCCAGGTAGCCGAGGATCGAGGCGGTCGCGATCACTCCGGTGCCGATCAGTGCCACATTGCGGGCGGTGTGGTCCGGCGGCGTCGGCGGCGCGGGCACCGCGAGCTGCCGGCTCCTGGCCGGGGCGGGTTCCTTGGGCGGCAACGTATCCGGCACGGCGTTGGTCAGCGCGGCGACGGGATCGACTGCGCCGTAACCGATGTAGGGATTCCAGCCCTCGGCCGGCGCGTGGGCGGTGGCCTGGATGCGTTTGATGACCTCGAGCGCGCTCAGCTCGGGGAACCGCGCCCGCACGAGCGCGGCGACGCCGGCGACGATCGGCGTCGCGAAGCTGGTGCCGTTGATGTAGCCCTGCTGACCGCGCTGGTCGACGGTGCCGACCGCGGTGCCGGTGCCGCGCGGATCGAGGGAGACCATGTTCTCGCCCGTCGCGGCCACGCCCACCCATGGCCCGGGGATGGTGAAGCTCGACGGTGCGCCGTTGGCGTCGATCGAGCCGACGGCGAGCACGTAGTCGTCCCAGCGGGCCGGGCTGATGTTGTAGGTGATGTTGCTCCACGGGTCCGCGGTCGGGTCGAGCGGGTCGATGACCTGGTTCTCGCCCTTGCAGGAGTCGTCCTTGTTGCCGGCGGCGACCACCACGACGACGTTCTTCTCGATCGCCGCGTAGCGCAGCGCGGCGCCCACCTTGTTGTCCGCGTCGGGACTGCCGGTGCCGCACCAGACCTCGGAGATATTGATGACCGAGACGTTCATGTCGGCGGCGCGCACGATCGCCGAGGCCATCGTGTGCAGATTGCCGTAGCTGTCGGGAAGATCTTCGGGTGCCTTCTCCGCCGAGCGCCCTTCCTTCTGATACATCTTGCTGGTCTGGCGGATCGTGACGATCTGCGCCTCCGGCGCCACCCCGGCGAATCCCTGGCCGGGGACCTGCGCGGCGGCGATGATGCCCGCCACGAGGGTGCCGTGACCGTCGCAGTCCTCGGTGCCGTCACCGACATTCGCGACGAAGTCACCGCCGGCTTCCAGGCCGGGCAGGCGTGGATGAGGGGCCACGCCGGTATCGATGACCGCGATGCGCTGACCCGCGCCCTTGGAGAACTGCCAGGCGCGTTCGAGATCGAGAGCGCGCTGGGCGTCCGGGATCGTCGGACCCTCGCCGCCGGTCAGGATGTCGGCGCAGTGCGAATTCGACGGACGCTCGGTCTTCTCCGGCGGCGCGGCCGGATCACCCGCCGGTTTCAGGCCGGGATCCACCGCGGGCGGCCGATCCGCCAGCGCCACACCGCCGTTCGCGCCGACTCCGAACGACGCGCTCATCCCCAGCGTCACCGCAGCGGCGGCGACGCGCCACCGCCCGCTCACAGCCCGCGGACGATGGAGTAGAGCGAGGTCACCCAGAACACCAGCGGCAGCACCGCGGCCACGAACCCGTATTCCAGCAGTTCCACGGCCCGGCGCATCGGCGGAGTCGCCGACTGGTTCGGGATGATGGTGCCCAGGATCAGCGCCGATACCAGGATCAGCATCGCCACGCCGAACACGGCCAGCGGCAGTTCCATGGTCAGTGCCATGCCGATCAGCATGATCAGCACGATCGCGGCGCCGCCGGCGACCAGCACGACCGCCTGTTCGGCGCCTGCGTAGGTACGGCTGCGGAACATCAGCACCACCGCGCACACCAGCGCGAGCGCGACGCCCTGCCAGTACGGGTCGTCGGCCTGGGGATCGACGGAGGCCAGCGCGCCCACGACGGTCACCAGCGTCGTCGCCGACACCAGGCCCGCCAGGTACTTCCTGGCGTGCTCGGACTTGGCGCGCAGCACGTCGAGGGTGGGCAGGGCGCGGTGGTCGTCCGGATCGTCCTCGGTCGGATCGATCGGGGTGCCGGGGGAGGGGACCGGCGGCAGCGGCAGTTTCGCCAGCAGCATGGAGACCCGGGGCGAGAGGGACAGACCGAGCAGGCCGAGCGCCGCGGCGACCGCCCCGATGGCGCGCACCGACTGGTCGGTGAGCAGGCCGACCAGCGAGGCCGGTATGGCGTAGACCGCGACAGCGGCGGCGCCGATGAACAGCGCGAGCCCGACGCCGGTGACCCGCCACGCCAGGATCGACGTCGCGCCGAGCAGGCTGGAGGCGAGCAGCAGATGCGCCCAGCCGTAATGATCCGGTACGTAGAGCATTCCGGCTGTGAACGCGGCGGGCAGGGCGCAGCCGGCGAGTACGAGCGCGGTGGCGGTGTCGCCGTACATCCTGCTCAGCACCATGCCCGCTACCACCAGCAGGATCGCCACCGCCAGCGCCACCGAACCGCTGACCCACACGGGCAGCGCCTCCGGCGCGGTCAGCAGTCCGAGGCAGCCCACGAGCATGGTCAACGCGGCCAGGATCGAGCCGGTCAGCCGCGCGGTGCGGGGCGTCCAGCCGCGGAAGTGGTCGGCATCGGCGATCGCGACGTTGTACATGATGTCGTCGAACAGCGGCGTCGGCGCGGTGTGCGAGGCGCTTTCGAGCATGAGCAACTCGCCGTCGCGCACGCCGTGTTCCCCCAGCGACAGCGAGTTGGAGAAGGGCGGATGGCCGATCCTGGCCAGCACCCATTCGGCGGGCTCGAAACGTTCGCCCTCGTTGTCGAAGTCGTTGCTGCGGCTGTGCTGGGCGACCATGTCCACGACGCTGGGAATCACGAGCGCCACCGGGACATCGACCGGAATGGCCATGTCGACCTGGGTGTGTTTGGCGAGGATCGTCACCCGGGCCAGGTCCGGTGCGCGTACGATGCCACGTGAAGCATCTTCGTCGATGTGGTCCATTCGCGCGTGCGTCAAGATTCCCCCAACCTGGTGCTCTACCTCGGAATTCCGCTGAGCCACGCGTCGCCGGGTGGGTTTGCGAACCCTGACGTCCGGGCAGCAGAATGCAGGACGAACTGTACGACATGTCGGCCGGTGCCTCTACACTGAGCCCGGAGTTGCCGCATGCGAGGTAGGGGGATTCTCGGCGATGAGCACTGTCCGGTTCCAGCGTCGTGCGCGCCGGGAGATGCCACGTACTCCCGGCGGCGAGGTCACCCTCCAGCCGCCGCCCGAGATCCCCAGGGTCACACCGGGCAATCTGCTCATGAAGCTGATGCCGGTCGTCATGATCGTCGCCATGCTGGGCATGGTCGGGCTGATGTTCACGATGGGCACCGGCATCGCGCAGAACCCGATGATGCTGATGTTCCCGGTCATGATGATGGTCTCGATGGTCACCATGTTCGCCGGGCAGGGCGGCGGCAAGGGGCAGAAGGCCGCCGAGGCCAACGAGGACCGCAAGGATTATCTCCGCTACCTCGACCAGGTCCGCAGGGACGTCGACGAAACCGCCCGTCAGCAGCGCGCTTCGGTCGAGTGGAGTCATCCCGAGCCCGGCCTGATCTGGATGCTGGCCGGCACCAGCCGCATGTGGGAGCGGCGCGCGGGCGACAAGGATTTCTGCCACGCCCGTATCGGCATCGGCCCGCAGCGGCTGGCGACCAGATTGGTGGCTCCGGAGACCGGCCCGGTCGAGGAGCTCGAGCCCATCGCGGCGGTGTCGCTGCGCCGGTTCGTGCGCGCGCACTCCACCGTGCCCGATCTGCCGACCGCGATCGCGGTGAAGGGCTTCGCCACCATCGCCCTGGACGGCGACCGCGCCCAGGCGCGCGACATGGTCCGCGCGATGTTGTTGCAGCTGTGCATGTTCCAGGGACCCGACCAGGTGCTCGTCGCCATCGTCGCAGGCCCGGACACCGCGCGTGAGTGGGAATGGACCAAGTGGCTGCCGCACACCCAGCATCCCGATTCCCAGGACGGCATCGGCACCCAGCGCATGTTCTTCGGGTCCATCCGGGAAGCCACCGCGAGCCTGCACCCGCTGTTGAACAACCGGGTGCGGTATTCGCGTAACCAGCCCGCCAATCCGGGGCTCGTCCAAGTCGTCATCGTGGTGGACGGCGGTCTGCTCGAATCCGAGGACGATCAGCTGCGCGAGTCCGGCTACGAGGGCGTCACCATCATCGACCTGTGCGGATACGCGCCGCGCCTGGCCGTTTCGCGCGGCATCAAGATGGTGGTGGAGAACGGCGAGTGCGTCGGCCGCGGCGCCACCGGCAATCTGGAGCGCTTCGCCACCGTCGACCGCATCAGCACCCATCAGGCTCAGCAGGCCGCGCGCCGCCTGGCGCCCTATCGCGCGGCGACCCAGCGCAGCAGCGATGTGGAGACCGACGAGACCGAGGTCATCTCGTCGTGGGCGCAGCTGATGAGCCTCGGTGACATCGGCGCCTTCAACCCGGAGAGCGCGTGGCGCCCGCGCTACGGCCGCGAGCGACTGCGCGTGCCCTTCGGCGTGGGTCCCGAGGGCATGCCCATCGAGCTGGACATCAAGGAAGCCGCCGAGAGCGGCATGGGCCCGCACGGTCTGTGCATCGGCGCCACCGGTTCCGGTAAGTCCGAATTCCTGCGCACCCTGGTGCTGAGCCTGCTGGCCACCCATTCCCCCGACCAGTTGAATCTGGTGCTGGTCGACTTCAAGGGCGGCGCGACCTTCCTCGGGCTGGAAGGCGTCCCGCACGTCGCGGCCGTCATCACCAACCTCGAGGAAGAGGCCGACCTCGTCGACCGTATGAAGGACGCGCTGGCGGGCGAGATGAACCGCCGCCAGGAAGTGCTGCGCCAGGCGGGCAACTTCGCCAACGTCTCCGAATACGAGAAGGCACGCGCCGCGGGCGCCGACCTCGATCCACTGCCCGCGCTGTTCGTGGTGCTCGACGAGTTCTCCGAACTGCTCACCCAGCATCCGGATTTCGCCGAGTTGTTCGTCATGATCGGCCGCCTCGGCCGCTCGCTGCACGTGCACCTGCTGCTGGCCTCCCAGCGCCTCGAGGAAGGCAAGCTCAAGGGCCTGGAAAGCCACCTCTCCTATCGGATCGGCCTGAAGACCTTCTCCGCCAACGAATCCCGCCAGGTGCTCGGTGTACCCGACGCCTACAACCTGCCCAACATCCCCGGCGGCGGCTACCTCAAGTCCGATTCCGGCGAGATCCAGCGGTTCCAGGCGTCCTACGTCTCGGGCCCCTATGTCGGTGGCGGTTCCCAGCGCGAGGTCACCCAGGCCGGCGTCGCGGGCGGCGAGATCGACGTCAAAGCACGCCCCTTCACGGCACACCACGTCGACTTCCGCGCCATCGACCGCCTGCCGCTGCCCACCGCTTCCTCGGCCGAGCCGGTGGAGCATCACGGCGAGGACGGCGAGAAGCTGTCCAACCTGGACATGCTGGTCTCGCGCATCCGCGGCCACGGCAGGCCCGCGCACGAGATCTGGCTGCCGCCGCTGGACGAGGCGATGAGCCTCGACCAGCTCATCCCGCGCTCGGTGCTGACCGGCGAGTATTCGGCGATCGCGACCTTGCGCGCGCCCATCGGCATCGTCGACCGTCCCTACGACCAGCGCCGCGATCCGATGGTGGTCGACCTGTCCGGCTCGCGCGGCAACGTCGCCATCGTCGGCGGCCCGCAGTCCGGTAAGTCCACCGCGCTGCGCACCCTGATCATGGCGATGTCGATGACCCACACCGCCGAACAGGTGCAGTTCTACTGCCTCGACTTCGGCGGCGGCACGCTGGCCAGCCTCGAAGGCCTGCCGCATGTCGGCTCGGTGGCCGGTCGCCTCGACGCGGACAAGGTCCGCCGCACCGTCGCCGAGATGACCACCATCGTGCGCACGCGCGAGGCCAGGTTCCGCCAGCTCGGCATCGAATCGATGGCGGAATTCCGCCGGCTGCGGTCGATGGATCCGGCGAGCAGCCATGCCGCCGCGGGCGCGCACGAGGACCCGTTCGGCGACGTGTTCCTGGTCATCGACGGTTTCGGCTCGATCCGCCAGGATTTCGACCCGCTCGAGCAGACCATCATGAATCTCGCCGTGCAGGGCCTGTCCTACGGCGTGCACGTGGTGATCGCACTGGCTCGCTGGGCCGAGGCCCGCCCCGCTCTCAAGGATCAGATCGGCACCAGAATCGAACTGCGCCTGGGCGATCCGATGGACTCCGACCTGGGCCGCAAGTTCGCCGCCCTGGTCCCGCAGGGCCGCCCCGGTCGCGGTATGACCCCCGACTGCCTGCACATGCTCACCGGCCTGCCCCGCATCGACGGCAGCGCCGACCCGAACACTCTGGGCCAGGCTGTCGCCGAAGCCGTCGCCACCATCGCCCGGCTCACTCCCGGCAGGCCCGCGCCGGCGGCCCGCATGCTCCCGGAGATGCTGCCGCGTGAGCAGTTGCTGCGCCTGGCGGGCAACTGGCCGACGCAGGTGCCGCGCGGCACCAGGAACCTGCGCATCCCCATCGGCATCAACGAATCCGAACTCGCCCCGGTCTACCTGGACTTCAACGAGTCCCCGCACTTCATCATCATCGGCGACGGCGAGGCCGGGAAGACGACGCTGCTGCGCTCGATCATCGAGGGCATCGCCGCGTCGAACACGCCCAACGAGGCGCGGTTCATCATCGGCGACTACCGGCGCACCATGCTCGGCATGATCCCCGAGGGCTACCAGGCCGGATACGGCTCCACCGGCCCGCAGTTCACCAAGAACATGAACGACCTGGCGGCCTATGTCGCCAAGCGCGGCCCCGGCCCCGACGTGACGCCCCAGGAAGTGCGCGATCGAGCCTGGCTGACCGGGCCCGAGCTGTATGTGATCGTCGACGACTACGACATGGTCGCCACTTCGATGGGCAACCCGACCGCACCGCTGGTCGAACACCTCCCGCACGCGCGTGATCTCGGCTTTCATCTGATCATCGCGCGCCGGTCCGGTGGCGCCAGCCGCGCGATGTACGAGTCGACCTTGGCGCGGATGAAGGATTTCGGCGCGGCGGGCCTGATCATGAGCTGCCCGAAGGACGAGGGTGTGCTGATGGGCAGCGTGCGCCCGAGCCAGCTCCCGCCCGGCCGCGGCACCTTCGTGACCCGTAATACCCAGGAGTTGATCCAGCTCGGCTGGATGCCGGCGGCCGAGTGATGGCGCAGGTCGAACTGGTCCTCACCGACACCAGGATCTGGGCGCGCGGTCCCTCGACGCATTGGGACGGCGTGCCGTCGGTGGTGCTGGGCGGCAACGGAAGCCTGGTCGCCGGCGAGCCGCTCACGCCCCTCGGCCAGGTCAGCTCGACGGTGCAGTTCGTCGCCGCCGAGCGGATCGCATTGTTACCGCGCGTGCCCGAACTCACCGAGGCGCTCGCGGCGCTGTTCGCCACCGTCCTGGACAATCTCGGACTCGGCAGTCCGTGCGAACGCTTCACCGTTGTCTGCCCCACCGAGTGGGGCACGCGCCGCCGCGAATCGGTCGCCGTGGCCGCCCGCCGATTCGCCGACGAGGTGGTCTTCGAACCGCTCGCCGCCCGCTCGGTCGCCGCCGACGAGGCGACCTTGCGCGCCCGCCGCGTCGCGGTACTGGAATTCGGCGCACTCACCACTACCGCCGCCACCGTCGTGCGCGCGCACGAGGGCGCTCAGGTGGAATCCTGCGAGTACGAACCAGATCTCGCCCTCGACGACCTCGGCGTCGACCCCGGTGCGGAAGAAGGTCTGAGCGCAGTCCTCAGCCGGCTACTCGACGGCGGACGCGCCGACGTGATCCAGGTGTTCGGCGCCTCCGATCCCGCGAAACTCGACCTCATCGACCAGGTGGCCCGCCAGGTCTGCGGCGCGGACGTGGAGGTCCGTCCCATCTCCGGCGTCGACCTGCTGCGTCGCCCGGAGCCGAGATCCGGTTACGTCCCCGACCCGGTGCGCGCCATGCCCGACACCGAATGGTTGCAGCCACTGCGCCAACGCGCCGCTGCCCGTGCGCCCGAGCGTAATACGGCTGTGTACGCGGCGGCGGCCGCCGCGGTCGTGGTTCTCGCCGCAGCCGCCGTGGGCGCGGTCTTCGCCTTCGGTGGCTCGGACGATCCCCCGGAAGTCGCCGCCGCACCGACCACTTCGGCACCGATCTCCACACGCCCGACCAGCGCCGCACCGAGCACATCGACGATCCCCGGCACACCGGATACGGCTACGGAATCCCTCGGGCGCCTCACCTTCCGGATACCGGACGGCTGGCGAGTGAGCTCCCGGAGCCCCCAGGGCAGCCGCGTCGATCTCAGTCCCGAGGACGGCTCCCGCCTCCGGCTCACCGTCATCCAGACCCCGGTCGCCGCCGACGCCGGCTACGCCAGGATCGCGGCGGACCTGGAGGCCCAGATGCGCGAGAAGCCCTCTCTCGGCGACCTGCGCCGCGACGTGGTCTTCGCGGGCCGTTCCGGCCTGTCCTACCTCGAGCGTCCCGAGGGCGGTTCCACCGTCCGCTGGCATGTCCTGCTCGAACACGGCACGCAGGTCAGCATCGGGTGTCAGTACGTCGCCGAAACCGATTGGAGCACTGTCGAACCGAGCTGTGAGGAGCTCGCGGCGTCGGTCGACGTGCAGCCTTGAGGGAGTCCGGTCACCTCTGGTAGCTGTGGTGACTCCGAATATTTCGACCTTGACAGAGCTTCGGGCCCCCGCGCGCAGAACGGGGGCCCGAAGTGGTTTCGGCGGAACTCAGTTGAAGAGGTTCGCCAGCGCCTTGTCGGTGCTCTGCAGCTCCGAGTTGCCGCTGCTGACCAGCTGACCGGCGCCGGTCAGCGTGGTGTTCAGCTGCTCGACGTGCTGCTGCCACTGGGTCTGGAAGGCGATGAACGCTTCGTTCGCCGCGCCGCCCTGGGTCTCCGCGAACTCCTTGACTTTCTGGTGGAAGGCGTTCAGTTCGTCACGGATGCCCTCTGCGCGCTTGATGATGGTCTGCGCACCGTCGGCGACGCCGTCGAAATTCGCTGAGATATTGCGATCCATAGCGGAACTCCTGTTCGTGAAGTAGAAGGTTGGTCAGAGTGCCGGCAGGTCGAGGCTGGAGACCTGGGTCTGGACCTGGGAGGCGAAATCCGTGTCGTGGTCGGAGACCTGACCGCTCACCTTCATCAGGTTCTGCGCGGTTTCCATCAGCTTGTCGTTCATCTTGTCGGCCTGGAAGTAGTACCGCTCCATGAACGCGTTGAAGGCGTCGCGCGCAGCGCCCTGCCAGTTCGCGCCGTTGGTGACGTTGTCCTCGTCGGTCTTCAGCTGACGGATGGACGCCATCAGAGCGCTGTGCTGATCCAAGAACTCTTTCGCCTTGGCATTGATTGCACCGGTATCTGCAACGAAATTGTTCGCCATCGCGGTTGCTCCTGCTTCTCGTCATGGTCAACATGCCAAGTGTCAGCTGACCGATTCATATAGTTGGACGTGTCCGGTGTCCGATCGGTTCCATCGGATCGGAGAGATTTTCGAACCCCTGATTCTGCGAAGCCCCTGATCCCCGGGTAGGGCCGGCGATGGCCAGTTCTCGGCGGCACTGCTGCTCGACCGGCGGAACGCCGCATTCGGCTGAGGCGCTCGGAGCGCGACATCACCACGCTGTAGGGTCGCCAACGCCACTGCTCCCCTCCTTCCCCCTGCGGCAAGTGGGCTGGCTCGAAATACCCTACCGAATGGGCACCCCACGGCGCCAGCATTGTTCGCCTAGCCGGTGACGACCTTGCTGATCACCGGGACCATTTTCTCCACCAAGGTGGCGGGCGACTGGTCGGTCCACACCTGGAAGGCCTGCACCGTGGCCAGGTCATCGACCACGACTATCTGGGCTCCGCTGTTGAGGATCGAGCCGGGCAGTCCACGCAGTCCGCCGTTTCCGGCCTCCTTGTCGGTGCGCAGGACGATGACGACCTCGGAGTCGACCTCGTTCGCGTAGGAGGCCAGCGAGAGCTGGCGGGGCGATTCCTCCTGCCCGACAGCCTTGTACGTGCTGCTGTAGGTGAAACCGATGTCCTGCAGGAATCGTGCCTGGGAACTCGGGGTCAGGACCGCGGACAACGAAGCGTCACCGAAGTTGAACGCGGTCACCGACTTCCCGGCGAACTGTGGATGCTCGTTGCGAACGGTGGCGAGCAGGTTCCCGCCGCCCTCGGCTGCGCCAGGTCTGGTGAGGAAGTAGGTCCCTGCGGCCACCACGACGGCGACCACCAGTCCGACGATCGCTGGTAGCAGTAGGGCCTGACCCTTGGACCGGGCGGTCGTGCCGTTGCGCAACGTGTCGACCAGGTGCTGATCGGTCTGCTCATAAGGCGAGACCGTCGGTGTGTAGGAGGCGGCGGTCGGGTGGACCGCCGTCGGGATCCGCGGTTCGGAGGGGAACTGTCGCGGCGGAATCTGCGGTGCACCGACCGATGTTCGCGCCGGTGGCCTGCCGTAGAGGGCGGCTTCGGCGTCTTGGACGAATTCCCGGCAGGTGGCGTAGCGGTCGGCGGGGTTCTTGGCCAGTACCTTGGCCATGACAGCGTCCAGTGCGACGGGAAGTCCGTAGCGCACCGCGGACGGTTTGGGCGGCGCTTCGTGCAGATGGCCCATCATGACCACCGCGGGCACGGTCGACGGGTAGGGGTTCTGACCCGTGAGCATCCGGTAGAACGAACAGCCGAGACTGTAGATGTCGGACCGGTGGTCGAGCCGTCCGCCGAGCAGCTGTTCCGGCGAGGCGTAGGCGACCGTCGCCATGAAGTTGCCGGTGGCGGTGAGATCCTGGCCGTCCTCGGCCGACTTGGCGACACCGAAATCGGTGAGCAGGACCCGCTCCTCGTCGTCGGCCTCGGCAGCGGAGAGCAGAAAGTTGGCGGGCTTGATGTCGCGATGCAGCAGTCCGCGGCGATGGGCGTAGTCGAGGCCCTTGCCCACCTCGGAGACGATGCGCAGCGCCCGTTGCGGCGTCATCACCGCGGGGCCTTTGGCCGCCTCCTCGGATGCGTCCGTGCCGTCCACGTACTGCATGGCGATCCAGAGCTGACCGTCTTCTTCGCCGCGGTTGTACACCGCCACGATGTTCGGATGGTCCAGGCCGGCGGCGAGATTGGCCTCGCGCTCGAACCGGGCGCGGAACTCGTCGTCGGTGGACAGATCGGAGCTCAGTACTTTCAGCGCGTCGCGGCGGGGCAGGATCGGGTTCTGCGCGAGATAGACGGTGCCCATGCCGCCGCTACCCAGCACCTGGATCACCCGGTAGCCCCCCACGATCGCTCCGGGCCGCAACGCCATTCGGTCCTCCTCCAGCCGTCGAACGCCCGGGCCACGAGCCTCCACGAGAATCTAGCAAGCCTTCGCCGGGCGTTCGACCTCTGTCGTACCGCCCGCCACCGCCGCCTCGCCCGCGGCCGGACGATGATGACGCCGTCTCATTGCGCGGTCAACAGCGCGTACTGCGCGGAGATCTTCTGGTGCAGCACCTGCAACTGCAGGGCGTAGGCCTGCACGGTGTAACGGTCGACCTGCAGTACGCAGAGGTGCCCGCGGACCCGCTCGGTTCCTTCGATGAGGTACAGGTCGGCATAGCACTCGATGTTGTCACCGAGCCCCGACGGGGATTCGACGATCCGCTGCTCCGGTTTCGGGTCCGCCGAAGGTCGCCACCGCTGCCACAGTGCCGTCGCGTTCTCGGCATCCTTGCTGCGGAAGACCACCGCGTCTCCGAAGGCCACCAAGTCGACTCCATGTTCGCGCAGCATGTCCAGATCGCCGGGCTCGGCCTGCAACAACGACAGAATCGCGCGGCCGGTGTAGAGCCCGTCCGGATCAGCCCGGATCGGGGTGGTCGGATCGGTGGGAAGAGTGCGGCCGAGCAGTCCTTCGGGGTCCAGCGGGATCCGGGGCAATTGATCGGCCGGGGTCGGCTCGAACTCGTCGAGCAGCGGTAGCTGCACATCGAGTATCTTCTCCACCTGCGATGTCAGCGCAGGCAGATCGGGCGGGGAGATCTCGTCATCGACTTTCACGAAGACGACGTAGCGGTCGTGCACCGTCCATGAACCGATCGAGGAGACCGTGGGCCGCCAGTGCGCCTTGGAACCCGGATGCTTTCCGATGGTGACCGGCTCGTTGCCCGGGTTGTAGGTGAAGTCGTCGTGTTCGAGTGCCGGTCCGACCTCTTGCGCCGTCGCCGCATCGGGGAACATCAGCACCGCGATGTTCATCGTGCGCCGCGGGGTTCCCGGATCACCACCGGTGGACCACCCGTTCACCCAGCCGGCCACCAGATCCTCGGCCACCTCGTCGAAGGTGTCGTTGATGATGAGGTGGCCCAGCGCATCCTGATCCAGGACGACATGCGGCTCCAGTAACCAGACGTCCTCGCTGTAGGCCGGGTCGGCTTCGAAAGGCAGGGCCACATAGTCGCCCAGGCGCTGGGACTCCCGGATCCTGGCGTTGCGTTCGTTCGCGGCGTTGCCCACTTGCCGGGGCGTGGTCTGAAAGTTGCCGACGTTCAATGTCGACAGGTCGACCTGCTCGCGAACCGGTGTGCCGTCGATGTCCGAGCCACAGCCGGACATCGTGATCACCAGTGCGGCGGCGGCTGCCAGCGAGAGCGCGGTTCGTGCCGGTGTCATCTTTCGCATGGGCTCTCCTTGCCGGTCAGCTGCCGCCATGGGCGAGCAGTTTGTACTGCGCGGCGGTCTTCTGGTGCAGCTCTTGGGTGTTCGAGCCGTGTACACGGGCAACGATTCGCCCGTAGGCGATGTAGCAGAACGGCGGATACATGAGGTTGTCCGATTCGTCCGCGACCTGGTAGCACTGCGCGTCCGGCATATCCGGCGGGGCCTGGGCCGGCAGATAGCGATCCGCTTCGGTCCGGGCGAGCGCTGCCCGCAAGCGGATCGCGCCATCGGCATCACGGGCGCGGTAGAGGCGTGACCCCGCGGCGGCCACCAGATCGACCCCCGCGTCGGTGAATGCGGCCGAGGCCTGCGCGGGACGGCTCTCCGGATGTAGTGCAGCATGCGCCGGACCGACCCATGATCGGTCGACTCCGTCGGCGGGCCGATCCCTGTCCTCGATGGGGAGCGTACGTCCGAGCAATCCGTCGGTATCGGCGGGGAGCGAATCCAAGTCGGCGACAGCTGTTGGTTGGAAGTCGCGCAGCATCTCCAGTTGCATGCTCAATGCCCGGCGGGTGAAGTCGACCAGCGGCGCCGGATCGGCCGGTTCGCTCACCGGATCGTCGATGTGCACGCCGATCAGCATGATGCCGTCGGCCAGCCAGGTATCGAGGTATCTCTTGCTCGTCGACCATTTCGAGCGCGCGTCGGCGAAGCCTTCGAGAGCCACGGGTTCGCCCGGGAAGTCCGCGGCTTGGCGGTCGGCAATCCGGCCGGCCGCCGTCTGTGCCTGTGCTGCGGTCTCGAAGCGCAAGGTGTAGAGCGTCGCCTCACGACCCAGCAGGGGCTGAGCGCGTCGCTCACCATTGCTCTGCCATCCGGCGACGAATCCCTCCGCGAGCTCGGCGAAATTCGCCTCGTCCGAGATGCTGTAGAGGATCGGCGGCGAATCGGGAGTGTTGCGGCGGTCGGCTCGGTATTGATGCCGTTGAAACGAGTACCGCGGGTCGATGTCGACCACGAGGGGCGTGACGTTCGCGATGCGTATGGCCTCGAGATAACGCCCAGTCCCCGGCACGGCCTCGACAGTCCACGGTACGGTCGGAAAGTTCCCCGAATTCAGTGCTGCAACATTTATCTCCGGTACACCGGTGTTGCCTCCGGAGGTTCCGCAACCGGCGACAGCGGCCAGGGCGGCTAGGGCGAGAGCGAGGCGGCGCAGAGGTCTCATCGCGTACCCTCGCTGTTCGCCAGAATGGCGTACTGGGCCGCCGCTCGTTGATACAGAGCGCCGTCGATGCTTCCGGTCAGCGAGGATCTCGAGATGACCACTCCCACATAGCGATCGAAGACCACGGTGCAGAACAGGTCGAAATTCCTCGTCTCGTCCGCGACATCGAGTTTCAGGCATCGGGCATCGCCGAGCCCCGGCGGTGGCGGTAGCTCCTCGTCTTTGCGCCCGGCCGTCATCAACGCGTTCTGCAACCGGAATGCGCCGGCGAGATCGCGTGCGCGATAGAGTATTCCGCCGCGCCGTGCGACGAGGTCGACACCGGAGTCCTCGAACGCCTTGCGCATCCGTTCGGGATCGCGTTCGAAATGCAATGCGGCGGCCGGTGGGTACACCCCGATATCCGATTCCCCGTAGAACGGGTCGCTGTAGTCGGAGGACTTCGGCAGCGTTCGGCGCATGATGCTGTCGGGATCGAGCGGCAAATCCAGAACGTCGTCCAGCGGGGTCGGCGTCGTTTCGTCGAGACGTGCGGTCTGGGCCTCGAGCGTGCTGCCGACGATCGAGGTCAGCGCACCGGCATCGGGCTCGGGCACCCCGGTGTTGACCATGATGACGTACGGCCCGTGTGCCAGGAATCCCACAGCGGTGATGTCGTCGGCGGAGGAAACCCGGGCCTGCGGGTATGCCGACACGGCAAGCGGGTGACGGCCGGGCTCGGCGTTGGTGATCCGGTCGAACTGCTCGCTAGCCTGCCTGCTCGCGTCTGCGGTGGGAAAGCGCAGGATCGAGATGATCAATTTCTTCCGCTTGCGAAGGTCGCCGTTGATGCGCGACAGATAGACGCCGAGCAGCATGTTGTTGTCCACCGCGGCGGCTTCGTACTGCGGAGGAAAAGTCTTCTCGCCGACGATATCCGGGCCCGAGAACAACGCGAACGGACCGGCGACCGAGATATCGCTGTCGATCTCGGACGGGCTGACGAGGTATTCGAGCAGTCGTCGGGATTCGACCAGGCGCAATTCGCCGATCGTCGAGATGTCGAAGTCGTGGGCGGTCGGCTGTGGTGAATACGCGCCGGTGTTCAACGTGGCGATGTCGACCGGCGATTGCCCCGGCTGGGGATTGCCCGGAATCTCCGCGCCGCATCCCGCCAGAACACTCACCGTCGCCACAGCGAGCACGGTTCTTCCGAGCCTCATGCCGTCCCCTCCTCGGTACTGCCGGATGGCTCCCCTCGACGGCGAACCGCTCGGTCCCCCCGAGACCCCGGACACGGCGATCGAGGCGAGCGCGAGCAGCGCCGACCGCAGTGTTCGTGAGAAGCCGTCGCTCGCCACCGGTTCATCCCCCCAGTTTCGCCGTGATCCGCCCGCCGCGGATCTTACCGACCGCGGCCGACGCTTTTACAGGCTGTTCGCCAGCAAGGCGTACTGCGCGGCGATCTTCTGGCGAACATCGGGTTCCTTGTCGCTGACGACGATGCCGACGTAGCGCTTGTACGGCACGTAGCAGCGGTACTTGTACTCGCGCTCCGGATCGCCGCGGTCGTTGAGCTGCAGGCACTTCGCGCCGGGGACGTCCTTGGGCGCCTCGATCGGGTCGTACTGCTCGCCCGCCGCGTCGATCAGTCCGTCGATGAGGGCGCGTCCGGCGTCCTCGTCGCGAACGCGGAAGAGCGAGTCGGCGTCGACCACGGCGATGCGGTCCGCGCCGGTCCGCTCGATCAGCTGCCGCGCCACGGATTGGTCGTCGGAGTTGTGCACGGCGTCGTCGGCGGCCACGATCGTGAAATTCGACGCGTCGGGCACCCGGCCGTCGCGATCCTCCACCACGACGCGGGCCAGCAGGTCGTCCGGATCGACCTGCAAGGAGTCGAACCGGTCGACCGGGGTGATCTGGAATGCGTCCAGTGCGGGCAATTGCGCGTCGAGCGTCTTGTCGATCCACTTCACCAGATCGGCGCTGTCGGCGGTCGGGCGCTGGATGAACAGCGAGATGACGAACTCGCGATGGGCGATGAAGGCGCCGACATTCGCGATGCCGGGCCGCCAATGGATATAGGCGTCGGGGTATTTCGTGGAGCCGAGGCGCTGGTTCTCCGGGGAGACCCCGATGTCGGCGTCCTCGAGTTCGCGGGCCGCCAGCTTGGCGACCGCCTCGTCCGGAAAGCGCAGCACCACATTGGTGATCGCGGTGGTGTCGGGCGCCGGCCTGGTCTGACCCGGCGGGTCGGCCTCGTCCGCGCCCGCCGCGGCGAATCCGGTGACGAACTTGCGGGTGTCGAGCACCGGCTTGGACACCTGCGCCAGGAAACTCAGCGCCTCGTTGCTGTCGGCGAGGACCTTGGAGCCGCGTCCGTACTTCAGCGAGGGGTCGATCTGTACGGTCGGCACGACGGCCTCGGACATGCGCATGCCCTCCAGCAATGCGCCCCGGCCACCGGATTCCTGGTCGTAGCGGTACTTCGTGACCTGGTAGGGCCCGACCTCGAGAGTGCGGACGTCCGGCTCGGCGGGTAGCGCGGTGCCGCCGAGCGCGCCGCATCCGGCGAGAGCCGCCACCGCTGCCAACGCGACCGCCACCGTCGTGACGCCTGAAGTACGTGCCATGACGTGCCCCTCGTTCCTCCCGTTCCTGTCGAAGAAGTTACCCGAATCGGGCCGTGCGCAGCCATGGATGATCACCGGGATCGCGACGCCGGTTCCTGGCGTGCAATACCCTGGACGACATGGCGACGACCCGTGATCACCCGGCAGGCGGAGACCGATAGCGGTGCAGGATCGTCAGGTCGAGATCGTCGCCGGTGATCATGCGGTTGCCCGCGTCTGCGGTGCGCTGCTGGTGGTGGCCCACCGGGGGCAGGGACCGGTCACGCCCGAGTCGCCCGCGGCGGTGGCGCTACACGCGCTCGGCGAGCTGGTGCGTGACGCCAACCGGTACCAGCCGTCCGGTCCGGGGCCGCTGGTCGCGCGGGAAGCCACCCGCTGGTTGATGAAGCACGCCGAGCGGATCAGCCCGGGTGTGCCCATCGATTTCGGCATCGTCTCGTCCGCCGAGGAGAGCGGTCTCGCGATCTTCCTGCACGGCGGCGTCACCGCTGTGCTGGCCGGCGCCGGTGGCGTCGAGCAGTTGCGCGGCAGCGACGCGGCGTTCACCGTCGACCGGGTCGTCGCGGTGCCCGCCCGCGCGGTGGCACTGTACGTCGACGAGGTGGGCGTCCGGTTGCCCGAGTTGCCCGCCGCGCCGGGGATCGGCCGGCTGGTCGACGGTGTGGCGCAGGCGGGCGGCGCGATCCTGTGGACCGGCGGCGGCTCGTCGGCGTCCGTCGCCGGGCCGCGCGAGCAGATCGCCGACGCGCCACCGGTGCCGACCGCGCGCATCGCGCAGGAGCCGCGCGCCCACGCCCTCACCGAACGCGACATCCCGCCTGCCCGCGAAGCCGCGGCCGCCGCCCCCGGCGACCCGGACGACCCCACCAGGACCTCCGCACCGACGTCGATGATGGACTCCGTCGACGACCGGCCCTCGGCCACGCCGAAGCCGACCACCGGGACCAATCCCGCACCGCGGCCCGATCCCGAACTCCAGCGCAGGCTGGAAGCCACCGCGAGGGCGACCGCGCTGACGGTCAAGGTGCTCGGATTCAAATGCGCGCGAGCCCATCCCAGCGACCCGCGCTCGGCGTTCTGCACGGTGTGCGGCATGCCGGTCGACCAGACGCAGGCGCTCATCGAGGTGGTCCGCCCGCCGCTGGGCATGCTGGTCCTCGACGACGGCATGACCTACATGCTGGCCGCCGATGCCGTGCTCGGCCGTGATCCGGAGCATTCGGATGCCGCCCGGCAGGGACTGGTGCCGTTGAAGGTCGACGACGCCTCCGGCGGAATGTCGCGCGCGCACGCGGAGATCCGCTTGCTGAACTGGGATGTCACGGTGGTCGATCGCGGCTCGACCAACGGCACCAGGATCCGGCTGCCCGGCTACCGTGACTGGATCCGGCTCAATCCGTATCAGCCGATGACGCTGATCCCCGGCTCCGAAATCATGCTCGGCAACCGGATGCTGCGCCTGGAACCGGTCGCCCCGCCACCGTTCGGCGGCTGAAGTCCGGCGGTCGCGGATCCGGCAGCGGGTCAGGAGTACCGCGACATGCAGGTGTTCTCGCCGTAGAGCACGCCCGCGCGGAAGGCGTCGACCCGGGCGAATCCACTGGGCACCGTCTTGCCCTGCACGTCGCTGGCGGCCAGGCCGTCGGTGAGCAGGCCGGAGACCGCCTCGTCCAGGTCGCCCGCCGCCAGCGAGATATTGCCCTCGGAGCGTTGCCGATTCGGGTCGGCGAGCTCGCCGGTCACCACGCCCGCCAGGCAGGCCGCGCGCAGGCCGGTCTTGGCGCCGCTGAGCGACTGCCCGTGATTGCGCTGCACGGCGAGGGCGTAGCGGGCGATGAAGACGACATAGCCGTTGTAATCGCCGGAGACCTTCATCGGCAGCGGGTCGTCGGGGTCGCTGTCGTCGGTGCCGCGTTCGGCCAGTAGCGGGATGTCGGTGGCGATGGTGTTATCGGCCGGGCAGTAGGACACCGGCGCGGTGGTGACGCCGTCGGCGCACTCGACGGTGGCGCCGGAGTAGTCGTAGGTGGGCGGGTCGTCCAGTGGCAGGATGGCCGCGAGCGCTTTGCTCAGCTCGATGAGGCTGTCCTTGTCGATCGGGTACTCGCCGTCCTGACCGCCGAGCGTCTGCGGCAGATTGCCGCGCCGCTGGTTGATCTCGTCGATGTCGATGCTCTTGCAGGCCACCGGTCCGTCGGTGAAGCCGATCTGCACCGCCGTCACCCGTTCGAAGGCCGAGCCGTGCACGCTGGCGGGGTCGTCGGGATCGGTGTCGCGGATGGCGACAGTCGCGGCCAGCACCGAGTTCAGCCCGTCGGAGGTGTTGATGGTGAAGTGCGCCGACTTCCCTTCGGCGACATGGCGGATGAACGCCCCGGCGAAGCAGTCCGCCTGCTGCTCCTTCACGAGCACCGGATCCTTGCTGCCCACGATCCCGGACTGGTCCTGGATGGAGTGGCCGTACTCGTGGGCGAGCACCATGACCACGGCCATCTGACCGAAGGTGTCGGCCATGGTGGGCAGCAGTACCGCGCGGTCCCAGCCGATCGACTTGTCCAGCCGGCAGTAGGCCGCGTTCACCAGACGGTAGGTCGATTCCTTGCAGAACTCCGGGCCCTGCGAGCGACGGTCCTTGGCGCTCCACGAGATCAGCCGGTCGACCGGTTGGAATTCTCCCCCGAACGCCTTGCCGTACTCCACCCGCCAGTAGCTCTGGATGTCCTCGACGGCGTTGAGCGCCAGGGTGTCGATCTCCCCGCCGTCGCCGTTGGCCGCGGTGAGGGCGGCATCGGCGACGCCCTCACGCGGTCCGCTGGGGCCGCTGGTGGTGGGCAGACCGGCGACCTTGAAAGGGTCGTCGTAGACCGAGACCGCCCGCCCGTCGACGAAGCGGGTGCAGCCGGCGAGCAGGGCGACCGCGCACAGGACGACGGCGAGAACGCTCGTCGCTCGGAGTGTGGCCAAGGCTCCCCCTCGTCGGCCTGTTCAGCGGTTCGGATCGTGGGCCGGATCAGGGGGTAGAGACGAGCTTCCGGGGCACTCCCGATGTCCGGTCGATGGCATAGTATCCGCTGCATGTCTTTACCGGGGGCGCAGACCATCACCGTGCGCCATGATGGAACGGAACGGACCTTCGATTCGAACCAGCCGATCACCCTGGGGCGTGCCCCGGAAGTGACGCTGTTCGTCGACAGTCCGTTGGTGTCGCGGGTGCACGCGACATTGACCTGGCAGGGGAGCGGCTGGGTCCTTACCGACAACGGAAGCACGAACGGCGTTTTCGTGGACGCGCGCCGCCTGAGTCAGCCGGTCACCATCGACCGTCCGACGCAGGTACGGCTGGGCGACGCGATCAGTGGGCCGTTGCTGCACCTGCTTCCCAGCGCACCGCCACGGCCGCAGCCGCCGTCGGGGCCGCTGCCACACCAGGGCAGGTCGGCGCCACCGCCGCAACGGCCGAGTTATCAACGCCCGCCCGCTCCGCCGTTCCAGCAGCACCAGCCCGGCCCCGGCTCGGGGCAGCAGCCCGTCGCCGGACAGTATTCCGGCGCGCGTCCGCAGGTGCCTGCCCAGCACGCGCCGCACGTTCCGCAGCAGGCGCAGCAACAGCCGCCGCCATCGGCGCAACAGCCCAATGTCAACATGACCACCAAGGCCGACACCTCGGCCCTGCCCCCGCTGCGGGCGCGCAACTCCACCGCGGCGATCGCGCGGGCCGATCGGCTTCCGCCCGGCGGCCTGGCGATCGGCCGGACCACCGACAACCAGATCGTCGTCAACGATCCGCTGGCCTCGCGCAAGCACGCGCGTCTGGTGGCCGGCCCCGAGGGCCTCACCATCGAGGATCTCGGCTCGGCCAACGGCACCTTCGTCAACGGCACCCGCCAGCAGCGCTCGGTGCTGCGCGAGGGCGACGTCATCACCATCGGCAATATCGACTTCGCCGTCCAGCAGGGCACCCTGGTGCTGCGCCAGAAGCCGGTCACCGAACAGGGCCTGCACGTGCACGGCGTCGGGTTCACCGTCGAGAACAACAAGCAGCTGCTCGTCGACGTGAACATGCAGGCGGGCCGCGGCACACTGACCGCGCTGATCGGCCCGTCCGGCGCGGGCAAATCGACGCTGTCGAAACTGATCGCGGGCAACACCCAGCCCTCCGGCGGTGTGGTCACCTTCGAGGGCCGCAATCTGCACGCCGAGTACGAGGCGCTGCGCTCGCGTATCGGCATGGTGCCCCAGGACGACGTGCTGCACCGGCAGCTGACCGTGCGCCAGGCGCTCGGCTACGCGGCCGAGCTGCGGCTGCCGCCGGACACCACCAAGGCCGATCGCAAGCAGGTCATCGACGGTGTGCTGCAGGAGCTCTCGCTCACCGAGCACGCCGACACCCGGGTCGACCGGCTCTCCGGCGGTCAGCGCAAGCGGGCTTCCGTGGCGCTGGAGCTGCTGACCGGCCCGTCGCTGCTGATCCTGGACGAGCCGACCTCCGGCCTCGACCCCGCGCTGGATCGCCAGGTCATGGTCATGCTGCGCGAGCTCGCCGACGCGGGGCGCGTGGTCATCGTGGTCACCCACTCGGTCGCCTGCCTGGACATGTGCGACCAGGTGCTGCTGCTCGCGCCCGGCGGCAAGACCGCCTTCTGCGGTCACCCGGCCGGCGTCGGCGCGGCCATGGGCACCAGCGACTGGGCCGAGATCTTCGCCGAGGTCGCCGCCAACCCCGACCAGGCGTTCGCCGCCTATCGTTCGCGGCAGGCCTTCGCACCGCCACCGCCTCCGCCGTCGAACTACGGATCCACGGGCTCACCGCCGCAGACCAGTTCGATCAAGCAGTTCTCGACCCTCGTGCGCAGGCAGTTGCGGCTCATCGCCTCGGATCGGGTGTACTCGCTGACGCTGCTGCTGTTGCCGATCGTGGTCGGCGCGGTGACCCTGACCGCGCCGGGCAAGAACGGCTTCCAGCCGCCGCCGCTGGTACAGACCTCGGAGGGTATCGGTCCCGCGATCAGCTCCGAAGCCCAGACGCTGCTGTCGTTCCTGGTGATCGGCGCCTGCTTCATGGGCATCTCGCTGAGCGTGCGCGACCTGGTCGGCGAGCGGACGATCTTCCTGCGCGAGCGCGCCGTCGGACTGTCGCCCTCGTCGTACCTGATGGCCAAGATTCTGGTGTTCAGCCTGGCCGCGGTCTATCAGGTCGCGGTGATGCTCGCGATCGTGCTGGTCGGCAAGGCGGGGCCGCGCGAGGGCGTGGTCATCCCTCCGGGCGCGGTCGAATTGTTCCTCGATATCACCCTGCTCGCGATATCCAGCGTGGTGCTGGGTCTGCTGATCTCGTCGTTGGTGAAATCCAACGAGCAGATGATGGCGGTGCTCATCCTGGCGATCATCGTGCAGCTCGTGATGATGGGCAGCTTCATCCCGGTGGCGGGACGGCCCGGCCTCGAACAACTCTCGTGGCTGTTCCCGGCGCGCTGGGGCTTCGCGTCCGGTGCTTCGACGGTCGAGCTGACCACCCTGTTCGTGAAGGCCGAACCCGACACGCTGTGGCAGCACACCGTGCAGTGGTGGGCGATCGATATCGCGGCGATGGTCGTCATCACCCTGGTGCTCGCGGTGATCGTCCGGCGCAACCTGCGGCTGAAGAGGTCGGCCGGATGAGCGCCGCGCCGAACCGCGGCGGTGTGCTGTGGGCGGCCATCCCGCGCGCGCCGCGCACGCACCAGGCACACTTGAGCCTGTGACAGTGCGAGTAGGGGCAGTACATCTCGGCTGGGATGTGGTGTCCGTGGCGGCGGGCGGGGGCGGCACCCCGATCCGTCCGGTGAAGGTGGAGGGCACCTATACGCCGCCCGCGTATCTGCTGGCCGACGCGTCGGGCAGATTGCACACCGCCGGAGCCGAACGGAGCAGGCCCGATCTGGGAATGGCCATCTCCGATGTGCGCGACATCCTCGGCTATCCACAGATCGTCGTCGCGGGGGCGACCTGGCCCGCGGAACTGGTCTTCCACGCCAGGATGTACAACCCGCTGGCGGCCATCGGCGCCTTCCTGCGCGGCAAGCCCGAAGTGATCGCGCTGCCGTTCCCGGACGGCTGGCCCGACGAGAAGGTCGAGCTCTACGCCGATCTCGTGGAGAAGCTCGACGTCGTGGTGGAGCCGCTGCCGGAGAGCGTCGCACTGTCGGGGTACGTACGGGCGCTGGGACTCGTGCGTCCGCCGGACGGGCGCGATCCGCGCGGTATCGGCGCGGCCGGGGTGTACTGCGACGGCCGCACCATGCTGGTGGTCGCGGTACACGGCGACGACGAGCAGCCCACCGAATCGATCGAGGTGCCCGTCACCACCGAGGCCATGCGCGACGCCCGCTCGGCCGACAACGTGGTGATCGAGGCGATGGCCGCTGCCCGCTCGATCGGGGCGGATACCTCGACGGTGCTGCTCAGCGGCAACGCCTGCTTCAACGAGGCGCTGCGGCTGGCCTTCCAGAACCATCTCGGACACCGGCTGCACGTCGCCGCGCATCCGATGCACGCGCTGGTGCTCGGCGCCACCCATCTGCTGGTGACCGAGAGCGAGGACGACGAATCGCGCGGCGTCGCACCCGCCCCGCAGTATCCGGCCGAGCCGGTGCGGCCCGCTCCTGCCGACCCGCGGCAGCCGCCCGCGCCCGGGCATCCGCCACAGGCGTCCGGCTCGCCGGTCGTCACCCACGGTCCGGGATATCCCGCGGCGCCCGCGCCGAGCGAGGCGCCGACCACCCGGGTCACGCGCGCGGAGCCCGCGCGGGCCGCGGGTGGCGGTCAGGACCGGGGCAGGCTCTTTCCGGCGCTCAAGGACAGCCTGTTCGGGGTGCCCGCCGTGCTCGGCGCGATGGCGCTGGCGGTGGTGGCCGCCCCCGGTGAGCCGGCGCCTGCGCCGGGAGCGGGACAGACGATCCAGAGCGTCGGCCAGGCGCAGCACTCCTGCGTCGACGCCCCGCGGACCGAGCGGGACCGGTCGCGGCAGGGCATCGCCACGGTGCGCGATACCGATACCGATCAGGGATGCAACCGGCCGAATATGGACACGCTGCGCTACGTGGTGCCCGGCCCGCCCGGCGCGACCGATCCCGGGCCGCCGGTCCGTATCTAGCGGGACGCTGTCGCGGGCGATTCTTTCCCGGCGATACCCGCCTGGTATCGTGGCTCGCTGGCGTGTGGGCCTTATCGGGGCCCGGGTCTCAACCGGCCGCCGGGATCACCTCGACCGCACGCTGGGCCGGCAACACCGACGACAGACAGGGATGCACTGTGCCTACGTACAGCCCCAAGGCGGGTGACGTCACCCGGCAGTGGTACGTCATCGACGCCACTGACGTAGTGCTCGGCCGTCTCGCCGTGCAGGCAGCCACGCTGCTTCGCGGCAAGAACAAGCCGACCTACGCCCCGCACGTCGATGGTGGCGATTTCGTCATCATCATCAACGCCGAGAAGGTTGCCATCAGCGGCAACAAGCGGCAGGACAAGCTGATCCACCACCACTCCGGGCATCCGGGCGGCCTCAAGTCGCGCACTGTCGGCCAGGTGTTGGAGACCCGTCCCGAGCGTCTCGTGGAGAAGGCCGTCAAGGGCATGATCCCGAAGAACAAGCTGGGTAACGCCATCGCGGGCAAGCTCAAGGTCTACGCAGGCCCGAACCATCCGCATGCGGCTCAGCAGCCCGTTCCGTTCGAGATCAAGCAGGTGGCCCAGTGACCGCTCCCGAGGAATTCAACGAGGACTTCGTGGCCGAGGACGCGGCCGTCGAGGTCGTGGACGAGGACTACGGCTACGAGGCCGAGGGCGACGGCGAGATCTACGCCGCGCCGGTCGTCATCGACCGCCCCGTGCAGACCGTCGGCCGCCGCAAGGAAGCCGTCGTGCGCGTCCGCCTGGTGCCCGGCTCCGGCAACTTCGTGCTCAACGGCCGCACCATCGAGGACTACTTCCCGAACAAGGTGCACCAGCAGCTGGTCAAGTCGCCGCTGGTGACCGTCGAGCGGACCGAGTCCTTCGACATCCACGCCCGTCTCGTCGGCGGTGGCCCCTCGGGCCAGGCAGGCGCCCTGCGTCTGGCCATCGCGCGTGCCCTCATCGAGGTCACCCCGGAGGACCGCCCCGCCCTCAAGCGCGCCGGCTTCCTGACGCGTGACCCGCGCGCCACCGAGCGCAAGAAGTACGGCCTGAAGAAGGCCCGTAAGGCGCCTCAGTACTCGAAGCGCTGATTCCCAGGTCCGTGGCCCCGGTGTCCGGCACCCCCGCGGTGCCGGATGCCTTCACGGCCGACGGCCTACAGCAGTCCGAGAGCAGGCTTCCAGCATCGCTGGTCGCCTGCTCTCGTTCTGTATCGACGCATCTTCATCGCGATAGGGGCTAGGTATGGGACGGTTGTTCGGCACCGATGGCGTGCGCGGGCTCGCCAACGAATCGCTGAGTCCGGAACTGGCGCTGCGCGTCGCGGGCGCGGCCGCGCAGGTGCTCGGTCGCGGCCGGGCACGCGCACTGGCGCTGGTCGGCCGGGACCCGCGGGCATCCGGGGAGATGCTGGAGGCCGCCGTCACCGCCGGGCTCACCGCGGCCGGTATGAACGTGCTGTCGGTGGGCGTGCTGCCGACTCCCGCCGTCGCCTACCTCACCGGCCTGTACGACGCGTGTCTGGGCGTGATGATCTCCGCCTCACACAATCCGATGCCCGACAACGGCATCAAGATCTTCGCCGCGGGCGGGCACAAGCTCGACGACGCCGCCGAGGACCGCATCGAGGCGCTCGTCGCCGCAGACGAGCCGTTTCGCCCGACCGGCGCCGGGATCGGCCGGGTGCTCAATGCCTCCGGCGCCCGCGATCACGGTGTGATCATTCCTGACCAGTACAGCGTCGAGGGCACCCACGAGCGCTACGTGGAGCACTTGGTGGAAGCGACCGGACAGGATCTGAGCGGGCTGACCGTGGTGGTGGACTGCGCCAACGGCGCGGCCGCCGAGGTCGGACCGGCGGCTTACCGGGAGGCGGGCGCCACCGTCATCGCCATCAACGCCGAACCCGACGGCCTCAACATCAACGAGGGCTGCGGTTCCACCCATCTGGACCAGGTACGCGCCGCTGTCGTCGAGCACGGCGCCGACCTCGGACTGGCGCACGACGGTGACGCCGATCGCTGCCTGGCCATCGCCGCGGACGGTTCCGTGGTGGACGGCGACGCCATCCTGGCGGTGCTGGCCATCGCCATGAAGGAAGCCGGACAGCTGGCGCAGAACACCTTGGTCGCGACCGTCATGAGCAATCTGGGCCTGCACATCGCCATGCGCGAGGCCGGAATCACCCTGCGCACCACCGCCGTCGGCGACCGTTATGTGCTCGAGGATCTGCGCGCGGGCGGATACACGCTCGGTGGCGAGCAGTCCGGGCATGTCGTCCTGCCGCAGTTCGGCACCACCGGCGACGGTGTGCTGACCGGCCTGAAACTGATGGCGCGCATGGCGCAGACCGGTCGTTCGCTGGCGGATCTGGCAGGCGTGCTGACCACGGTGCCGCAGGTGCTGCTGAACGTTCCGGTGAGCGACAAGGCGGCCGTCGCCACGGCGCGGGAAGTACGCGAGGCGGTGCTCGAGGCCGAACGCGACCTGGGGGATTCGGGGCGAGTTCTGTTGCGGCCCAGCGGTACCGAGCAGTTGGTCCGGGTGATGGTGGAGGCCACCGATCAGGTGAAGGCCGAGCAGTTGGCCGGCGAGCTCGCCAAGCTGGTCGCCTCGATCTGATCCGGCCGGTGAGGCCCCCGGTGTGAGTTGTCCACAGCCACCGGGTTGTCCACAGGTCCGGCGTTCGCCCTGGTCGGCGGAGCCGCTGCGGATCCGTTGCGGTGCATGCTTCGACGCATGAGACCGGGATTGGCGCAGGTGCGCGACACACAGTTCGGCGTGTTCACCGGCTGGCAGGTGCTGTGCGAGTACAGCCGGGCCGAGATGCGCGAGCACATCGACCGCGGACTATGGGTGCGGGTCTTGCGCGGTGTCTTCCGCGAGGCGCCGACCCCGCCGACGGCTCGCCTGCGGGTGGAGGCGGCACGACTGTGCCTCGGGGTCCCCGGACTCGTGGCCGCGTACGGCACCGCCGCGCGATTGCACGGTCTGCCCGTCTTCGACGATCCGGTGACCCATGTGCTCGGGGG
>NZ_BAGA01000029.1 GCF_000308595.1 Nocardia higoensis NBRC 100133
GGTGAGGCGGTACCCAAAACGCTGCTCAATGTCGTGGTCGATCGGCTGCGCGGTCACGGTCGTCCGGCCCACGAGGTCTGGCTGGCCCCGCTCGACGCATCGCCCTCGGTCGACATGCTGCTGCCCGATCCGGACTGGCGTTCGGAGGCCAACCGGCACGGTCGGTTGTGGATGGCGATCGGCGTCATCGACAAGCCGTACGAACAGCGCCGCGATGTACTGGTCGTCGACCTGTCCGGCGGCCAGGGCAATCTCGCGGTGGTCGGCGGCCCGCAGTCGGGCAAGTCCACCGCGTTGCGCACGATCATCATGGCCGCCGCCGCCACCCACACCCCTGAACAGGTGCAGTTCTACTGCCTGGACTTCGGCGGCGGCACCCTGGCGAGCATCGCCGACCTGCCGCACGTCGGCTCGGTCGCCGGTCGCATGGAGGTGGACCGGGTGCGGCGTACGGTCGCCGAGATGATCACCCTGCTCGCCCAGCGTGAGGAGCGCTTCCGTGAGCTGGGTATCGAGTCGATCCACGAATTCCGGCGGCGTAAGGCGCAGCTGGCACAGCTGAGCCCGGCCGAGCAGGCCGCCGACCCGCTGTCGGAGGACACCTTCGGCGACGTCTTCCTGGTGGTCGACGGCTGGCCGACCGTCCGGGCCGAGTACGAGGGCTTGGAGCCGGCGTTCAGCGCGCTGGCCTCCCAGGGCCTGTCCTACGGCATCCACCTGATGATCGCCACCACCCGCTGGCCCGAGATCCGGCCCGCGGTCAAGGATCTCATCGGCACCCGGCTGGAGCTGCGGCTCGGCGATCCGAGCGATTCCGAAATGGATCGCCGTACAGCGGTTCTGGTGCCCGCGGGCCGCCCCGGCCGCGGTCTGACCCCGGAGAAGCTGCACATGCTCATGGCACTGCCACGACTGGACTCCAGCTCCGATCCGGAGACCTTGCCCGAGGGCATCGCGCAGGCCCGCGCACAGCTCGTCGAGATGTACGGCGCCCGCAAGGCGCCCGCGGTGCGCATGCTGCCGCTGGAGGTGCCGCGCGATCAGGTACTCGCCGAAGCGGCCGCGCGGGGGATGGTCCAGGACAAGACGCACGTCGTGATCGGTCTCGGGGAGAACGAGCTCGCCCCGCTCGTCCTGGATTTCGACAGTCAGCCGCACCTGATGGCCTTCGCCGACGTGGAGTGCGGCAAGACAACCCTGCTGCGCAATATCGTCATGGGTCTCACCGAGAACTCCACCGCCGACGAGGCCAGGGTCATCCTGCTCGACTACCGACGCACCATGCTAGGCGTCATCGAAGGCGATCAGCTGGCGGGATATTCGACCTCGGCGCAGACCGCGGTCCCGATGATCCAGGAGGTCGCGGCCTATCTGACCAAGCGGATCCCGGGCGCCGACATCACCCCCAGGCAACTACGCGAACGCAGTTGGTGGACCGGGCCGGAGATCTACATCGTGGTCGACGACTACGACATGGTGACCACCGGCGGCGGCAACCCGCTCGAACCGCTGCTGCAGTTCCTGCCGCAGGCACGCGACATCGGCATGCACCTGATCGTGGTCCGCCGCTCCGGCGGTGCGTCGAGGGCTTTGTACGACAAGGTGCTCGGCATGCTCAAGGACCTGTCGGTCGACGCGCTGCTCATGTCGGCGCCCAAGGACGAGGGCAAACTGCTCGGCGATGTGCGCTCGGGCAAACTCGCGCCGGGGCGCGGCACGCTCCTGTCTCGTGCCCGCGACAACGAGATGGTGCAGATCAGCTACCTGCCGCCGTTGTAGCGCGTCGGGAACTATTCGGGCGGACGGGCTTTCGCCCGCTGCGCCGGAGGGCCGGGCCGGTGCGCGCGGGCCCGGGTCGCCGAATGCTCGAAGATAACGAAGTGCTTACGGCGAGGTGCTCGACGCCTCGGAAACGCTTGACAGCGGGGTGCGGCGGTTTAGTGTGAGGCGTCCTGATCCGGTGTTGTGCGGCGACGAACGGCGAGGCAACGTGGCAGGTTCGAATTCATCTACGGTCGTCATGGCTCTTCCCGGCACATCCTGGTGCGCCGGCGCGGGGAACGGTGCCACGGATCCGGAGGTGTTACCCACCTCCGATCTGCTGGTCCGCGCCTGCCGCGGGCATCGCGTGGTCGGCGGGCCGGTGCTCTGGTTCGCCCGCGACCTCGCGGTGCTACACGAGAAGCGGCTGGTGGGTCGCGGTGGTTCCGTCGACACCGATCCGGCCGTGCTGCTCGAGATCGAGCGGCGCAGAAGCGAGTTGGTCATGGCGATCGACGACTGGGTCGCTCGGAACGTGCTGCAGCACCGCATCGGCGCGACCCTGCACACCGAGACGATCGGCGCGGTCATCGACCGCATCGCCGAGTCCTCGGTCCGCGCACACCACGCGCTGATGACCCTCGCGGCCAACGACGATCTGCTGCACGGCGCCTGGCATCGGCTGGCCGAGATCGCCGACGCCTACGACGATCTGGTCCGCGATGTGCTCGCGGGTCGCCGCAGGCTGCCGGAGTGGTGAACTCGCCCCCGGCGGGGGCGCGGCACTAGTTGTGGAATCGCCGATGGTCGACGCCGAAACCGTCGGCCACCGTCGCGGCCAGTTCCACGTAGGCGCGCTTGGCCTGCTTGCTCAGGCGGTGCAGATCGATCTCGGCGCCCTCGGACAGATGTCCGTCGTAGGGGATGATGTGCACGGCGCGGCAGCGGGCGAGGAAGTACTCGCGCAACTGCTGGACGCCCACATTCGGTGAACCCTCACGCGGCAGGTTGATCACCACGACGGCATTGCGGACCAGGTGGTCGTGGCCGTGCAGGGACAGCCAGTCCAGGGTGGCCGCGGCGCTGCGCGCGCCGTCGATGGCCGCCGAGGAGACCAGCACCAGCGAGTGGGCCAGGTCGAGGACGCCGGTCATCGCCGAGTGCATCAGGCCGGTGCCGCAGTCGGTCAGGATGATGTTGTAGAAGCGCTGCAGGATGCGCGCGACCGCCCGGTACTCCTCGTCGTTGAACGACTCCGACGCGGCCGGGTCCCGCTCGCTGGCAAGCACTTCCAGCCGGCTGGTGGCCTGCGAGGTGTGCCTGCGGACGTCGGAATAGCGTTCGATCGAGGGATCGAGCAGCAGATCGCGCACGGTCGAGCGGGTCTGCAAGGACACCCGCTGCGACAGCGTGCCGAAGTCGGGATTGGCGTCCACCGCGATCACCCGGTCACCGCGCACCGAGGCGAAGATCGACCCGAGGCCCATCGTGGTCGTGGTCTTGCCGACACCGCCCTTCAGCGACAGCACCGCGATCCGGTAGTCGCCGCGGACCGGCTGGCGGATACGCGCGACCAGCTCCTGCAGTCGCCGTTCTTCCGCCGACATGCCCGGATTGATGGCGCCGCCGGACATGTGGTGCACGGCTTTTCGCCAGCCACTGCCCGGTGATTTCTTGGCCCGCCGCAACGGCACGTCGTCCAGCGACGGGTACCCTCCCGGCGCGGGCCGCTGTCCCGGCGGTGCCGCGCCCGGGGCGGCGCCGGTCGCGGGCGGCGCGGCAGGGCCTTGTGCGGCGGTATTCCACGGCGCGGCAACCCCTTCCGGCGCGGGCGCGTGGGCCTGCGGCGGGTAGGGCGGTTGTGCGGGTGGCTGTTCGGGTTGCGCGAAGACCTGGGGATCGCCGCGTCGGCCGGGCATCCCGGGGTCGCCGCCGGGCGCCTGGGCGGGCGGCGCGGTGAAGGTGTAGGGGGCCGCCGTATCCGGCGGGGCCGGCGGGCTCGCTCACCGGGGCGCGGTGGGGCACCGGCTGCGGTGCGCCGTTGTGCCACGGCTGCTCGTCCGCGCCGGTCGGCAGGCCCGGCGCGGGAGCGCCGTTGGGCCCGGAGCCCTCCGGACCCGCCCAGCCGCCGCGCGGTCCCGGCGAACCGTAGGGGCGCTCGCCCGTGGCAGGGGATTCGAGGCCGTACACCGGATTCGAGCCGGGCCCGTAGGCGGGCTGCCCGTCCATGGTGCCGTAGCCGGTGTAGGGGGCCTCGGGAGCCGGGACGTACGCGGACGGGCCGCCCGCGGCGGGCGCGGACGTGCCGGGGGCGGCCGGATCGGACGGAATCGGGGCGTACGGCGAGCGGTCCCGGCGAGCCGGTTCGTCGTCGCCCGCCTCGGCGGGACCGTCGGCCGGGGGCGCCGAGTGCGTGGCGGCCGCAGATGCCGAAGATGCCTGCGATTCCGGACCGGCCGGGGAGGTGGAGGTTTCCGCGGACGCCGATGGGCTCTGTGTGCCGTCGGGTCCCGCTGACGCTGCCGATGCCTGCGTCGTGCTGTGTCCGGAAGCTGCCGGTGCGCCCGGAGCCGCGGAGGTGCCGGGCAGTGCGGACGGTGCCTGGGTCGAGGCGCCGTCGGAAGGCGCCGGGGATCCCGGAGGTGTGGGCGAGTCCGCCGACGGCGTCGCGGAGGGCGTCGGCGGGCGGCCGGGAACCGGGGAACGGTCGCCGACGGGCGCCTCGCCGACCGGGCCACCGAGCCAGGCCGGTGCCTCGGTATCCGGGGGAGTGGCGGATCCTTCCGGGGCCGGACTCGGCCGGCCGGGCATCGCGGAGCTCGCGGGCACGGACCATCCCCCGGGTTGCTCGGGGTGTAGCGGCCCCGCGGGCGCAACCGGGCCGTCCGTCTCGATCGGCGCGCGGTGATCCGAGGGCCGTCGGCCGCCACGGCCGGGCGGCGGATCCGGCAACGGCGGGCGCGCCGGGACGGCGGCCGACGCCGCCCCGCCCGGTTCGGCGGACGTGGGAACGCGTCGGCTCTCCGGCGCGGGAGGAGACCCATCGGACTCGCGTGCGGGCGTGGGTGTCGGCGTGCCGATCGAGGGGTTCGGCAGCGGCGGGAGTGCGGCGTCGGCCGCCGAGGCGGGTCCTGGCGTCGGCGTCGGGGTGCCGATGGCGGGGTTCGGGCCGGTCGGGCGCGGGGGGTGGGGAGCGTCGGGGGTTTCGCCGGGTCCGAGTGTCGGCGTGGGTGTCCCGATCGAGGGGTTGGGGAGCGCAGGCCCCTGCGCCTGTGGCGGCATCGGCATGTCGCCGGACGCGCGTGCGGGCGACGTCGGGGTGGGTGTGGGCGTGCCGATCGACGGATTCGGCAGTGCCGGCCGCCGACCGTCGGGAGACAGGGGGACCTCACCGGGCCCGGGTATCGGTGTCGGTGTGCCGATCGAC
>NZ_BAGA01000028.1 GCF_000308595.1 Nocardia higoensis NBRC 100133
CCAGTGCGGCTACGCAGACGGCGCAGCAGCAGCGCGGTCGGGCCGATGCGGCTGAACAGGCCGCGCAGCAGCAGCGTGATCGGGCGGATGAGGCCGGGCAGGCTGCGCAGCAGGAGCGTGATCGGGCCGATGCGGCTGAACAGACGGCCCAGCAGGAGCGTGATCGGGCGGACGAGGCCGGGCAGGCCGCGCAGCAGGAGCGTGATCGGGCGGACGAGGCCGGGCAGGCCGCGCAGCAGGAGCGTGATCGGGCGGATGAGGCCGGGCAGGCCGCGCAGCAGGAGCGTGATCGGGCGGATGAGGCCGAGCAGGCGGCCCAGCAGCAGCGGACGGAGTTGGCGGACTTGCGGGAGGGGGCGCGTGCGCGGGCCGAACAGGATCGACAGCACCAACGGCAGCTGCTGGAGACCTGGGCCAGGGAGGCGGCCGGCCAGACACGACACGGGTACACCGGCGCTCATCCGGCGAAAACGTCGACTATGAGGTCGGATTCCGTCTGGATGCACAGCAAGGAGGGGCTGAAGGAATACAAGCCGGAGTTCGGCCAAGGCAAGGATATGAAGGCCAAGACCCGGGCGAAATGGTATCCGCGGACCTTCGTGTTCCCCGGCGAATACACCGCGCCCGCCGACCTGCACGAAGACGACTGGCGACCCGCGGATTCGGATATCAGGGCCGGCACCGGCGACGGCACGGAGAACGCGGTCGGCGCCTCAGCGGCCGGCGGCGGACCGGGCGGGCCGGTCGCGACGGTCGACAAACCGTTCGCCATGTGACGCCCGGCGGATATGCGATGACCGACAGACGATCGACGACACCCACAGAACTGATGGCTGGAGCGGATTCTCATGGCCGAACGTATCGAAATCGACCCCTATGCGCTGGACAAGGCCGCCGACATCACCTTGACGGCCGCCGGAGAGGTCGAACGCATCATCGGAAATCTCACCAGTGCACTGGCGCTCGAGGACGACGCCACCAACTTCCCCTGGGGCAACGACTCGTTCGGCAAGAAATTCGCCGACGGTGGCAAGGGATACAAGGCCTCCCGCGACGCACTCCTGGAAGGGGGCCGGTCGTTGGTGCGCGGCACGAAGGGTTTCGCCGACGGTCAGAAACAGGCGGCCGCCCTCATGCTGACCGCCGATGGGGCGCAGTGATGGTCGTGCGCGGCGCGGCGGTTTCAAGACGATCGACGGCATACCCGAACAAGGAGCATGAACAGTGACGACACCGACACCGACACCGTCGGTATGGGCGCCGATCCTGGGAGCCGCGAACAGCGGGCAACTGGAATTCGATGTCGCACACGTCGTCACGGCCACCAAGGCCGCGGCCCAGCTCATCGCGGATCTGGAATACCTCGCCCAGGTCGTGCACGAGCAGCGGTTGGATGCCATGGGCGCGTTCAGCAATCAGCAGTCGAGTCGTGATCTGGCGAAGGTCTACAGCAATCACGGCCAGGCGCTCTACGACTCGCTGATCACGCACGCCGATATCGTCCAGGACCAATACGACACCTTCGTCGCAGCCGGTAAGGCGTTCGCCACCACCGAGCACAACAACTCGGTCAACTTCGATCAATTGACGAAAGTCAAGGACGTGACCGTGGCACTGAAGCCGCCGGCGAAGAACGGCGGTTCGCCTACGGTGAACAATTCGGGTACGGAGTGGAATTACGACCAGCTCGACGCGAGCGACACCGCCGCGGACGGCGGCTACGGGTACACGGACTACACCTACACCATGCCGACCTTTCCGCAGGCCGTGCAGGGATATGGCGGCAAGACGGATGCCGTGAACATCACGATCGAAAATGCGGACAACCTGAGCTTCGAGGATTTGCGGACCTTCGGAGAGACGATCACCCCGGGACCGCCCTACGAGGCGCACTTCCAATGGCTGTGGCTGGGAACGACGCTCGAGAAACAGCTCCAGGCATATGCGGATCAGATATTCAAGCTGCGCAATCACTGGCGCGGAGCCTCGTCGGAGGCGGCAGCGAAAGCGGTGGAGCAGTACAAGAACAGCACCGTGGATCTGGTCGCCGCCACCCAGACCCTGGGTAACAGCCTGCTCTACACCAGTCAGTGGCTGACGGTGACCAAGAATGAGATGCCCGGTCCGAACTCGCCGAAGAAGAGGGCGTGCAAGGACCAGACCGACAAGTACCGCGAGCGATTCAACAAGTACTACGCGGAAGGCATCAAACGCACCCAGACCGCTATCCCGACAATCGAGATCCCCGGTAAGAAGGACGGCGACAGCGCCAACGGCGGCGGCTCGGGCAGTGGCTCGGGCAGCGGGTCCGGCAGCGGCAGCGGGTCCGGCAGTGGCAGTGGTTCGGGATCCGGCAGCGGTTCGGGTTCGGGCTCGGGTTCGGGCGCGGGCAGCGGCAGCGGTTCCGGCTCGGGTGGCGGCCACGGCGGTGGCTCGGGTTCCGGCTCCGGATCCGGTGGCGGTTACGGCGGTGGCTCGGGTTCGGGCTCCGGCGCCGGTGGCGGTTACGGCAGTGGCTCGGGTTCGGGGTCCGGGTCGGCCACTCCGGAGGAGATCGAGGCGGCATACAACGAGGGGTACGACGCCGGTTACGAGGACGGGATCGACAAGGCGTCCGCTGTCGCGGACGGTCTCGGTGTCCCGAACCTCGAAGACAAGATCAACGGTGGCGGCGGGTCCGGCTCCGATACCGGTGGTGGCGGTGCGGGGATACCCGGTGGCGTCGGCGGGCGGGGGAGCGGATCGGGGTCCGGTGGCGGATCGGCTTCGTCACCGGGCGGCAGCAGCAAGGGATCGGCCGGCGGCAGCGGATCTGCGGGAAGCTCGCCTGTCCCCGACCTGAACGATCTGCTCGGCGAGTACGGCGCCGTCGGCGACGATTCGGCGCCCGACTCCGCGATCCCCCAGGGCGGGTCTGTTCCCGGTTCGTCGCTACCCGGTTCGTCCTCGGGCACCGGCTCGGGCTCCGGTGCCGGCTCGGGTGCGGGCACGCCGGGCAAGACGTCGAAGACGCCCTTGCAGGATTTCCTGTCCCGGCTCAACGGAACGGACGGCCTCGGCGGCGACGAGTCCGTTCCGAGCCTCGACCAGTTGATCCCGGGCCTGGGCGAGGACCAGGCCGAAGCACTGAGCGAACTGCTGCCGAGCTTGAGTCCCGAACAAGCCACAGCGCTGGGCGAACTGCTACCGAACCTGACTCCGGAGCAGACCTCGGCGCTCGGTGAGCTCCTCACGGATCTGAGTCCTGAGGCCGCGGCCGCCCTCAACGATCTGCTGCCGACCTTGAGCCCCGAACAGACGGCCGCTCTCGGCGAATTGCTGCCGACGCTGAGCCCGGAGCAATCCGCGGCGCTGGGTGAGCTGCTTCCCGCCATCGGTGAGGCGGGCGGTATCGAGAGCGTGCTCGGCCCGAACGGCAGCAAGCTGACCGATCTGATGTCCTCCGGCGGCACCGAGCTGCTCTCCCAGCTGGGCAAGGCCATCGGCGACGGATTCGAGGCGTTCGGCCAGTTCCTCACCGGCCTGCTCGACCCGTCGACCGCACAGGGGCTGGCGGGCCAGTTGAACGAGCTCAGCAAGATCCCCGGTCTGGAAGGACTGGCCGACCTCGCCATGGGGCTCGATCCGAGCCTCGGCGCAGGCGGCGGCGGGGCCGGCGCCGCCGACCTCGGCGGGCTCGGCGGTGGTGGCGGCTCGGCGGTGCCCACGCAATCGCTGGCCGAACCCAGGCACACCAATCTGTTCCCCGGCAGCGCCGCGGTGCCCGCCGACGCGGCGTTGCTGTTCGGCAGCCCGTCGATCGACGCGGGCAGCCAGTCCGGCACACCCGGTCAGCCCGGATCACCCGGCGCAGCCGGTTCGCCGGGCGCGGGCGCCGGCGCGAACGCGGCAGCCGGTGGACATCGCAGACCCAAGTTCCTGAACTCGACGGAATGGATGGACGAAGCCTTGGGCGACACGCCTTTCCGGGTGAAGCCGGTGATCGAGCCGTGACCGAGGTGATCCGGTGAGCAGCTGGAAATTGACCGATCTCGAATTCAAGGTGCTGTGCAACATGCACCTCGACGGTGAACTGCCCGAACCGCTGACCTACACCAGCAACATCCGATGGCTGGACGAGTACGAGCGGGCCTGCCTGGCCACCAAGGACGACTTGGCGCGTCGGATGGATCGGGAATTCGAGACGATCATCGACGCCTTCGCCCGGCCCACGGTGGTGGTCGGCGCGCAGGCATGGGACGACGGGGATTTCGACAACCCGCAGAAGTGGGTTCGCGTCCACGCCGGTCGCCGTGGCTCGCGTGCCTACACCGTCGTGCAGGAGCCGGGCGCCACCCTCGACCACGCGGCGGGATTCACGATCAGCAGCTGTGATCCCCGTGGGATGGGCGAGGCGGTCATGGCGTTGATGCCCGCGGCGGCCGCGGGCACCAGAGGGCCCATCCCCATCGACATCGAGCCGGTGTCCTCGCGTCCGGTCGGTGGTTTCGGCTACGGCTCGATGGTCGCCGACGACGAGGACGATCGGGGATTCACCGGTTCGCAGTTCCTGGACCAGCGGTCCGACTCGACCGGGACGATCCAGGTGGTGCAGGGGCGGTCGATGTACGGCCCGCGCGGCATCACCCGCGGCGGCCGGCTGTGGCGTGATCTGCCCGGAGACGGTCGCTATGTCATGGAGTTGCATCACGCCGCGCCGGTCGCGGTGGGCATGTCCGGCGCGGCGCTCGCCGAGTGGGTGGACGGGGAGATCGAGCGGATCCTCGAGCGGATGGACGACTTGCGCGAGTTGGACGACTGGCGATGAGCAACGAGCACGCGAGGACCGAGCTGGCCGCGATCCTGGACGAGACCCGCGAACAGTTGCGGATGATCGCCGGGATCCAGCGCGCGCGGGCGGCGCTGATCGGCACCGGTTCGTCCCGGCGGCACCGGGTGACGGTATCGGTGAACGCCGACGGCACCGTGATCGAGACGAAGTTCGGCCACGGCATCGAGGATCTGAGTCATGCGGAGATCGCCAAGGCGGTCACCGAGGCGGCGCAGCAGGCGGCGAGGCATCTCGCCGAGCAGCACGCGGCGCTGATGGATCCGGTGCGGGAGAGGCGCGCCCGGCTGCCGAAACTGACGGATCTGATCGAGGACATGCCCGATTTCGACCTGCCGGAGGCGCCGAAACCGACACCGACGCCGCCGAAGTCGCTGGATCGGCCCGCGCCGATCGAGACGGACGAGCCGCGGTACAGCGATGTCGAAGAACGGCAGGAGCCATCGACGCGGCGGGTCACCGAGTCCGGGTGGTGACCCGGAATTCCGGTTGGTGACCACAGTGATCGAGCACGAATTCCGGAAGGCGGTGGGTGGGTGCGTGATCCCGACGTGAGAACTCCGATGACGGGCGCCGGTCCGGTCGTCGATGGCGGCGTCCCCGATCTCGGCTTCACGCTGGGCGGACCGGCCGGTGTGAAATCCGAGGTGGTCCGGCCGACGGCGACCGGAGTCACGTCCGAGAAGCCGGGTGGGCCGGACCCTTCCGACGGCGCGGGCCCGCCACAGTCCACACCGGAGGAGCAGGCGCGTGAGCTGGTGATGCGGATCGCGCAGGCGCTCGCGGAGTCGGGACCGCCGGGATGGCGGGAGCTGTCGGCGGTGTTCGCGCTGACCACCGTGCTCGGCGGCGGTCAGGTGAGCTACGCCGACGACCAGGGCCAGGTGGTGCAGGCCGCGATACCGGACGAGATCCTGGCGCTGGCCGATGCGCAGCGACGTGCCTCGGCCGGTTCCGGGGACGGACCGTGGTGGCGGATGTTGGTACTGCTCGATGCCGAGGGCACGCTGGAGGTGGACTACGACTACGGCGACGAGCCGTTCCCGGACGAACAACTGTTCGTGCCCGAGGCATATCTGGCCGATCTCGAGGAGTTTCCGCGTCGGCGACTGCCGCTGTGGCTGGCCGCGTACCTGTATCACGGTGGCCGACAGCTCCGCTCGCCCGCCGAGGCGGCCGAGCGGGCGCGAGCCGACCGCGACGCCGGAGTCACGGCAACGGAGGCGCACAACGATCTGCCCGATCTGCCCGCCATGTGGGTGCGCTGGGCGGTGATGTCGGCCGCGTTCGTCGCGGTCCGCTCGGAATGGGGACCGCGGATCATGCACTCGATGGGCTGGTTCGAAAGCTCCCGGCGTTCGGGGGCGACCCTGTATCTGTTGCCGCGCGGCCGGGCGGTGTTGTCCGGCGGGGTCTGGAACGCCCCGTCGCTGGATGCCGCCTACACCGAGGGCGCGCCGCTACCGCGGCTCTACGCGGGCGCGCCCGACTGGGTTGTCGACCAGGTGCTCAACGCCAGGGCGGGCAGCGGGCTGCTCTCGTTCTGCTACTGGTGGACCGGAGACCGGTGGTACCGGGGCGAGTCTCCCGGGGGCGAGGAACTGGGCGAGGCGGTGCCCGGTGTCTGGAGCGACGACACCGTGGAACAGGTGGTGCGCGAACTCGTCGACGCCGCGCCGGGCGATCCGCGGGCCGACCATGTGTCCGATCTGCTCGCCGCCGCGTTCGACGGGGTGGTCACCCGGTCGCATCTGCTCGCGGCGTTCGGGCCCGACGCCGACATCGATACCGCCATGAACCAGATGACCTCGTCCGGCGCGGCGATCGTGGAACCGCCGTATTCGATCAGAGGAGACGACCGATGACCACCGGCGCGACACCCACGGGCAATCCGTGGTCGGCATTGCGGGACTACACCCGATCCCATCCCGCGGGCTCGCGGGATCCGCTGAAGTTCGAGCCGGACGTGGCGCTGGACCTGTCGGCCGCCGCCTCGCAGGTCGTCATGGCGATCAACGGGTTACAGCAGTTCATCGCGGATCTGAGTGTGGGCGAACCGGTCTCGGGCCTCGGATCGGGTGCGGCGCTCGGCGCGAAGTTCGGCGCGAAGGCGAGCGAGCTGGACGCGATCTTCGACAAGCACAAGTCGATCCTCGGCGACATGATCGAGACCTTCGTCGCGGCGGGCAAGGCCTACGGCGACATGGACGGCTTCAATTCCGGTCTGCTCGACAACGTGCAGAGCAGACCGGGGGAGAAGTGGGAATTCGACGGCATGCCCACGACCATCGCGCCACCCGCGCCGCCGAACAATCCGACGGCCGGAACCCTGCCGGGGACGGTCACGGCGGTGAAGTCCTATGAGCAGTCGACCATCATGGGCGAGAGCGCCGACAGCATGAGCTGGCTGGATCTGTACCAGGTGGGTAACTACATCCGGGTGCACACCGTGGTCGCCGACCTCTCCGGCGCTGCCGGGACGTGGGGCTGGATGGCAGAGGAGATCGACGGCGCCTTCGTGGACTTCGTCAACAAGGTCGACGCGGTGACCGAGGGGCAGTGGACCGGACCGGGCAAGGAGGTCGCGGTCGCGGCGGTCAAGGCCTACGCGAACTCGGTCCCGGCGCTGGGCGATGCGGTGAAGGGCGTCGCCGACCTGCTGTTCTACACCGCGGGGTGGCTGGATTCGACCCAGCGGTGGATGCCCATGACCCCGACGAATCCGGCGGGGACGCTGCTGCCATCCGGCTACACCTACAGCGGCGGCTACGTCGATACCAGCTACAGCGTCACCGAAGACCAGACGCCGATGTACCGGGAGAATTTCCGCAAGACCTATCTCGCCGGGCTGGCCCAGTCCTCGACCCACGTGCCGGTGCTCCCGCCGGCGGAGGGGGCCTTCGGCACGATCCCTTCGAACCCGTACACCCCCGGGGGGAACGGGGGTGGCAACGGCGGTGGCCAGAACCAAGGGGGCAACGGCGGCGGACAGCACCGGGGTGGCAACGGTGGCGGGAACCCCGGTGGTGGGCAGCGCGCCGGCGCGGGGTTGGCGCCCGGCGTGCAGGAACTCTTCGACAAGGGCGAGAACCCGGCCACCGAAGCAGCGGCGCTGACCGAGACCGGCGCCTACACACCCACCGACCCGAAGTCGCTCGCCCAGCAGTTCGGCACGGGCACGACCTCGGGTGTCCCGCAGTTGCCGGGGCAGCAGTTGCCGGACGGGCAGCAACCGGTCGCGAATGCGCGACAGATCGCGGGAAAGCCCGGATCGTTGGCGCCGGGCAGCGCGGCGGAGGACCAGTTCCTGACCTCCGCGGCGCAACAGCTCATGGCCGCCGCGCAGCAGGGTCTGCCACAGCTACAGCAGGCCTTCCAGCAGTTCGCGCAGTCGCTCACCCCCGAGCAGCAGCGCGAACTACTGAGAAGGGCAGGGCTGGACAGCATTCCGGGAATCGAGATACCCGAGGACGCCGCGTCGGGCGACCCGACGGCCCTGGAGACCCTCGCCGCGAACCTGGCCGGTGGCGCGGGCGCCGGCGGTGGCGGTGGTGGTGGCGGCGGATTCGGTCCGGGTGCGGGGACATTCCTCGCCCAGGATCCGTCCCACGCGTCGAAGCTGTTCCCCCGGGCGGCGTCGTTCGGGTCGTTCGCGGAGACCCAGTTCGAGGCCGCGGCGAAAAGCACCGCCGCGACGGCGGGGACCCCTGGCACACCGGGTTCGCCCGGCGCGGCGGGCGCGGCGGGCGCGGGCGCGAACCAAGGGGGCGGCCAGCACAAACGCGCCGGCTACCTGGAGTCGACCGAACACCTGGAAGAAGCGCTGGGCGATGCCCCTGTGGTGGTCAGGCCGGTGGTGGAGCGGTGACCCCACGCTGGAGTTTCACCGATCTCGAATTCGTCGTGCTGTGGCAGCGCTTACGCGAGGACCCGCTGCCGCATCCGTTCATGTTCACCAGCGACATCCCCTACGAGGACGATTTCCAGCGCGCGCGTGTGCAGGTGGCCGAGCGGCTGCGCGCCATGCCCGACCCCGCCCTGGATGCCGCGCTGGAGGACGTCGCCCGCCCGGACATCGCGATCCGGGTGCGCGGATTCGACGGCGCCGACCCGTCGAATCCCACGGCGAGCATCCGGCTGCTGGCCGCGCGCCGGGAGAGCCGCGGATATCTGCTGACCCAGCTGCCGGGCCGGACGATCGATCACAGCGCAGGCTTCACGGTCGCCGAAGGCGAGGCGGTCCGGCTCGCCGACATGGTCGCCGACGCACTGCCCGACGCGCCCGCCGGAGACTACGAGCCGTTCACTCTCCCGAGCGGGCCCGGGTCCGGTCCCGCCGATGAGTTCGAGGCGCCCACCCGGCTCTGGGACAGCTACGACGAGCCGCCGGACGCTCGCGGGCGGAAGTTCCTGAGCACGGTGCCCGAGCGGATCGGGGTGATCGAGATAGCCCAGGGCATGTCCCGATTCGGCCCGAAGGGGCGAGTCGTTCGGCTACTGCACTGGCGAGACCTGCCCGGCGACGGGCGGCATGTGATCACCGCGGGCCCGCCCGTCACGGCCGCGGGCGTGGACCGGCAACGCTTGATCGCGGCGATCAACGCCGAACTCGTGACGGTGGTTCGTGCGATCAGAGACGAAAGAGTATGAGGCGAGCGAGTATGAGTGGACACGACCGGATGCCGCGGGCGGTGGCTTCCTCCAGGTCCGGTGCCGTCACGGTGGAGACCACCGAACAAGGTCTGCCGCTGCGGGTTTCGCTCGACAGCGCCGAGTTGCGGCGCGCGCCGGCGGATTTGGCCGCCGAGATCCTGCGGCTGTGCAGGCGGGCGGCCGATCGAGCGGGTGCGCAGCGGCGCAAGCAGCTGGCCGAGGCCGGCGTGAGCGCGGACCTGCTGGCGTTGACCGGACTGCCGACCGCCGCCGAAGTCGAACGTCAGGAGCTCATCGACGAGCAGGAGTACGAGGTCGAACCGCAGAGCTGGCTCGAGACGCTGTGAACGAGAGCACGACGCTGTGAAGGAGAGGCGGACATGGTGAACGACAACCTCGGAGGCGTGCTGCCGCCCCATCTGGCGCCATACGCGAATTCCCCTGGGCAGCTGGCGAATGCCCTGATGGACGAGTTGGTGGCGAACGCGCAACACCGGCTGGAGCGGATGCGCGAACTCGGCGACCGGATGTCGGCGGTCCGGGTGCGACAGTCCTCCGCGGACGGCGCGGTGACGGTCACCGTCGACGGCAATGGCGCGATGCTCGATCTGGTGCTCACCTCGGCGGTCAGCCGCTGGACGCCGGAGCAGTTCGACGAAGCGGTCGTCGGTACCGCCCGCCTCGCGGCGGCACAGGCATTCGCGCGCCGGGGTGAGCTGGTATCCGAATTCAACGCAATGCTGTCATCGAAAACAGCTGATTCCCAGCATGATTCATCGAACGCCGGTGAACCGGACGCGATCACCTGACGTTCATCTACGCGTCGGATCCTCTTAAGCTGCTGTCGCGCAGCTCTCTGCCGTCGACTGGTCCAATGACTGACAGTTCTTCTTCCGCCGAGCCGACATCACTCGTCGATCCGACTATCGTGCAGAGGTTTTCATGGCTGATCTGGTAGCAACACCTGAAGCGATCCGGCAATACGGCAAGACGTCGGCGGCGCTGGCCTCGGAGACGCTGGCGGTCGCCTCGATCGACCAGCTCGCCGTGGTCGCGGCCGCGGTTCCGGTCTTCGGCCTGATCGGCCAGGATTTTCTCGCCAGCTATGCGATGGCGCAGGCATCGCACCTGACCGCGGTCGCGGAAGTGGCCGCTGTGCACGCGGGTACGGCGGTGGCCGCGTTCGAGAGCGCCGCTTACTACACCGCGACCGATCTGGACAGCGCCGACAACCTGGGCAGCATCGGAAACGTCTGATGAGCGCACCGCTGGATCAGTCGATCGTCGATCTGCTGCGCGACAGCGCGCTGGGCTCGATGGTGGATCGGCCGGTGGAGCAGGTGCTGCGGGAGCTGGGGCTGCCCGCGCTTCCGCAGTTCGCGCCGCTGCCGCCGTTGCCCGAGCTGCCGCCGCTGCCGGTGCTCGATCTCGGTGCTCTGATCAAGCCGATGACCGATCTGGCCGGCAGCTTCGGCTCGGGTGTGCCCGGCGCCGGCCAGGGACCCGACCCGAGTCAGGTGCTCCCGCAGGTGGTCTCGGTGCTCCAGTCGGTGACGCAGCTGGGGACGACTGCGATCCAGACCGTCATGTCGCTGTGGGAGGGCGCGGGTGCGACCTCCGCGGCGGGCAAGGCCGCCCGGACCGCGGTCGACACGACCGAGGTGGCGGCCCAGGGCACCAGGATGCACGCCGACCACGCGGCTGCCGCGAACAGCGTGTTCACCGGCTACGCCTTGGTGGCGGCCGCCATCTCGAAGTATCTGGCCTCGTTGGCGGCGGCGGGGGCGTTCATCGGCACCCCCGCCGGGCAAGCCTTCGTGGTGGCGGCGACGGCCGAGACGATGGCCGAGGTGACCGCCGCGATCGCCAAGACACGTGCGGAACTCACCGTGCACAGCGCCGAGGTGACCGTCGACGGTCGGAAGGTGCCGGTCACCGCGGTGCCCGAGGGGGTGGCGGGCGCCATGGCGGCCGACGCCGCCGTCGCGCCGCTGTCCTCGGCGGCGAGCGCGCCGTTGGATACCGCGCGGGCGCTGACCTCGGCGGGCGCCGGTGCGGCGGGTGGCCTGGACCCGGCGCAATACGTCACGCAGGCATTGCAATTGGTGCAGGGACTGGTATCTGTCGGGGTGACCGGCGCCCAGGCCGTCGGTCAGGCGGCGAGCCTGTCGGACGAGCCGGGCGCCGCGCCCGGCGTCGACGGGGTGCCGGTCGCGCCGTTCACCGCGCCTGTCCTCGCGGGTGTGCCCGGTGGCTCGATCGGTGGCGGCGCCGCCACGCCCGCACCGCTTCCGTTGCAGGAGGCCAGAACCGCGACGCTGCTCGCGGGCGGCGGTGCCGGGCCGCAGGCGAGCGTTCCGGTCGTGACGAGCGCCGCCGCGACGACCCCGGGCATGGTGCCGATGGCGCCTGGGCCGATGGGCGCGGCGGGCGCTGCCGCTCGCGCGGCGGGCGCCGGTGGCGATGTGATCCGCGGCGATCTGGTGAACGCCGCGCACGGCAGCGAGGTCGTCGGCCCGATCGACGGGGTCGCGGTGCCGGTGATCGGCGCCGCCGAGGCCGTCACGACCACCCCCGAGCACGATCCAGAACCCCCGGACAAGGCACTCACCCTTTAGGAGTCCGTCATGCATTTCGATCCGTTGGAGACGGTCCGTATGGCCGCCGAGCTCGACGAACTCGCCGCCCGGCTGGAAGCCGACCTGCGAACACACGACACCGCCCTGATGGTGCCCGCACCCGGGTTCGACGAGGTTTCCGGGCACGCGGCCGCGACCCTGCGCGCAGTCGCGGCGGACTTCGACCTCTCGGCGCACGGAGGCGTCCTCGAACTGCGGAGGCTGGCTGCGACCCTGCGGGCGCAGGCACGCGAGCTGACCGGTATGGATGCCGACAACGCCGCCGGCCTCGGGGCTCCGGCCTGACATCATGATCGAACCACCCGCTCCCGGATTCACCGGTGTCGTCTGGGAAGCCAGGCCCACCGATCGGCTGGCCCGCGAACTGACCAGCGGGCCCGGTTCGGTCCACCTGGTCGAGGCGGCCACCGCGTGGACCGGGCTGGCCGCGAGCTTCGGCGCGGCCGTGGCGGACTACGACCGCATCATCGCGGGCATCCGCGCGCACTGGCGCTCCGAGACCAGCGACCAGGTGGTCGAACGTCTGTCGACGATGCGGGACTGGCTGGTCGACACCGCCGCAGCGGCCGGTCGCAATGCCCAGCACACCGCCGCCCTGGCCACCGCCTACGAGGTGGCCAGGCTGGCCATGCCGCACACCGCCGACATAGCCGCCCTGGAACAGACGCTGCGGATGATCCAGGCCGTCGGCGCCTCGCTGGGCGGTGCGCTGGTCGGCGTGGCCGCCGAGATCGACTCCGATCAGGACGCGGCCAAAGCCACGGCCGCGCGGGTCATGCGCACCTACGAGGCGGCCACCGAACCGCTGGCCCGGCCCTGGCAGCAGAGCGCGCCGCCGCCGTTGGCCACTGCCGAGGCGCTGGAGGCCGAGCAGGCCGCCGCGGGTCCGCGGACGACCTCGGTGCGACTGTCGTCGTCCGTGCCGGCGGGGATGCCGGTGCTGCCGCAATTCGCGGTGCCCAGAACGCTGTCCGGGGCCCGGGTGCACACGGTCGGCCAGGTCGTGACGCGCCCCGAGGTGGTCCCCACGGTGGCAGCGACGGCCCCCTCGGCGACCGGTGTGGGCCAGGCGCTGCCCCCGGCCGCGCTCGCCGGAGCCGGGTCGGCGGCACAGGGCGAAGAGGAGCACACCCCGCGCGCCGGCGCGGCGGACTCGACCGCCGGAGCGGGACCGGAACTGGAGGCGGGACTGGCCGCGGCGCCGTCGGTGCTCGGCGGTGTCGAAACCACCAGACCCGCCGGGGCGCCCCCGGAACAGGGGCGAGCATGACCACCCTCACCGACGACGCCGTGCTCGCGGTCTGCGATCTGCTCGGCATCCAGACCATGCCGCTGGTGCTCGGCATCGGGCCGCGCCAGGACTCGATCGATGCGTTCCTGGCCGCCAGGGAAGCCGTGACGGCGCAGTTGCGGGAGCGCGGGCTGGTCGACGCCTACGACGATGTCGCCGCCGAACTCGCCGCCGCCCTGCAGATCCTGGCCGCCCCCGAGCGCGAACTCGCCGCCCGGATCGTCACCGCGGACGGCCCGCGCCGGGTCTGCCTGGCGCGCCGGGGCGCCGGGCACGCGTTCGCGATCCGCGCGGGTGACACGATCGACATAGCGACCACCTGGGCCGACGAGGACGGCGTAGCCCTGGCTCGGCCGTTTCTCGCGGCTCTGGGTGACTGCCCGCCCGCGGAGGTGCCGAGTTTCAACGGTCTCGCCGAAGAACTGGCGGCGCGGCTGGACGCCGCGTCGGACAGTGCCGACTACGCCGACGTGGCGTACCACCTCGGCGTCGTCGACCGCGGCGCGACCGAATTCGGAATGGCGATGGCGCACTGCCATGCCCGCGCCGAGATCGTGGCCTACGCGCACGACGACGGCCGCACCATCAAGTCTTCCGGCGCCGTCGCGGTGTACGACACCGCACGGGGCCGGATTGCGGCGAGTCCGAACGCCGCGCCGGACCTCCGGGTTTGGACCACCTTCTCGCCGGGCTCCGATCATCGTATCGCCCAAGCGATCTCGGCTCTGGTGGCCACTCTGCCCGGGGGGAGGTGGATGCCCTAGCGCCACTCCTGTGTCCGTCAACCACCACCGCAGAACAATCGCCCGACTGAGAAAGAGGGATCTCCGATGGCCGGAGGAAGTGTAAGTAATGAAAGCCAGATCACACTCGGCGCCAAGAACGACATGGGCGACGCGGTCGCTGCCATCCGGGCGACCATCGGCCGGGTGAATGCCTCGGTCGAGTCCTCGCGTGCCGGCTGGCAGGGCGACGCCAGCGGCGCCTGCCAGAAGGCTGTCGCCAGTTGGGAGGGCGAAGCCGCTCGCCTCAACGCCATCCTCGACGAACTCACCACGCTGGTGGGCGAAGGCGACAAGGCCTACGTCAACCTCGATGCCGACAACGAGGGTCTCATCGCGGGCGTCGGCGCCGGCGGCGGACTGACCAACCTCTGACATCCCGCCGATCCGTACCGGTTCGGCACACGAAAGGACCTCTCATGCTTTACGACAAGGGCGCGCTGCAGACGCTGTCCATCGAACTCGACGACCATCGCAAGGACTTGGTCACCCAGTCCGGGAACCTGCAGGCGGCTGCCGCGAAGCTGGCCTCCGCGTGGCAGGACAACGAGTCCCTGGTGGCGTTCAACCAGGCGAAGCGGAAGTGGGACGCCGAGTTCGGCGACGAGGCGGGCAGCGACCCGGAGAGCACGATCGGCATGATGGACGCCCTGTCCAAGGCCGTCGATCAGGCGCTGCGCAACGCCATCAACGCCGACAGCAAGGTGGCGCAGGGCTTCGGCGGCTGATCAGGCGCCCGAGCAGTTCCGCACCGGCGGCCCGCTCGATCCGATGCCGGATCGAGCGGGCCGCCGTCATCGCCGGCACCGCTCACGCGCTCGCCGGCTCGGGCTCACCCGCGTGCCGCTGCGCACCGTCCGGCCGGCGGGCGCCGACGTAGATCAGCTCTTCCGGCGTCGCCACCATGTGCACGCCGGTTTCGCCCGATGCGGTGCGGACGGTGACCCGGTTCGGGGTGTGCTCGTCTTCGACGAGGGTGACATCGGGTTCGAAGTCGCCGCCCTCGGAGCCGTGCGGGCGCAGCAGCACGACGGTGGCGTCGGAGTAGTGCCCGGTGGGGGTGGTGCCGTCGAAGACCACCATGGTCGCGAACCGGTAGGAACCGGCTTGCTGGGAACCCGCGGGCCAGGTCGCCAGTGTCAGCGCCTGCGGTACGTCGATGTAGGCGAGCATCGGCCGCCACTGCTCGTGGCGCGTGGTGTGCACCACCACGCCGGCGCCGAGTGCGATGGCGCGCAGGATCACCTGTTTCGCCACCAGCAGCGAGCCGATGATCTCGACCCGGTGCACATGCCTGCCGACCAACGGCAGCGCGACCCCCTGCCCCGAGTCGTCCGCGCCGATCAACTGGCCGCAGCCGGCGATCGGCATGGGCAGGTCGTCGAGTGCGTCCGGCTCGCCGAGGTAGCGCTCCAGCGGCAGGACCGGCACGCCGGTGGCCAACGGCAGCCCGAACAACAGGGCGCGGCGCTGCAGGCCGGTCAGCGGGCGCAAACCCGCCGAGGTGATCGTGATCGGCTTCTCGCGCGTGACGAACCGGGCCGTCGCGGTCACCGCGATCCGCCCGTCCGCTCCGGGGCGGCGCTCCGGAGCGCGTTGCAGGCGCACGGTGATGGTGGTCGCGACCGTCGGTGCCGACCACACTTCGGCGATGCCCTTGGGACCGAGCCCTTCCGGAGTGATCCGGTAGGTGGTGTGGTGCAGGCCGTCGTGCTCGACGCTGTCCGAGGTCTCGACGAACTCGTCGAGCGGCGCGCGATGGGTCAGCTGCGTCACCGCCTGGCTCATCTCGGTGGCCGACAGCACCGTCGCCGACAATCCGCGGGCGGCCAGCCGATTCGCCACCCGCCGGGTGGCGACACCGGCCGCACGCAGCGTGCCGGTCGGACCGCCGCCGCGCCGGTCCACCGCGTGGGCATTGGCCAGCGGGTCCAGGCGCAGCACCACCCACACGGTGCGATTGGCCACCGCGGGCAGCGGGCCGAGGATGCTCTCGTAGGCACGGGCCACCGCGCCGGTGCCCGCGCTACGCGAGCCGGTGCTGATGATGTCGATCGAGGCCAGCGAGATGTCGAACTGGTCGAGGCAGCGGGCGATCTCGGGCAACGGCAGCATGTCGTCGCCGAGCAGGCCGCTCGGACTGAGCCGGACGACCGTGCGCGGCTGCGCTTCGATGCGCAACATCGTGATCAATCGCGTGCCGTCCCAGCGCATTCCGTAACTACCGCCGTCGGGTAATGGAACATCGAATGGCGAATGATTAACAACGGGCGAACCATTGCTGAATCTCTGCCATGCGAAAGTGAATTTTCGCCCCACCCATGCGGCGATATTCGTGCCCTTGCGCGGGGTGAGCGCGACCACGATCACGAGCGTCGCGACCAGGGCGGGGATCCACCACTGCTTCGCGAAAACCGTTGCGACAAAGGCACTTACAGCGGCCAGTACCAGGACCGGGAGCGTCCGTCCCAGCGGCAGCAGGCGGAAGAACCAGAATTGTGTCGAATGCAGACGCGGTGCGGTCGAGGTGTTGCCGGGGTTATCGGAAACCGCCGTGGAGGTCATGCGCTCATCATGGACCGAACTCGCCGCGGTTCGCTACTCTGTGTCTGCGCGATCGCGACCGTTCGCGATAATTCCTTGCAATTGCGGCCAGTTCGGAGGCGTGCGTGCCGGCACAGTTGACCACCCGTGCCCAAGTCAACGGCTACCGCTTCCTGCTCGAGCGCTACGAACACGCCTTGGTGCGCTGGGACGTGCGCATGCTGCACGATCCGATGCGCTCGCAGTCCCGGTCTCTGGTCGTGGGCATCGTGCTGGGCGTGCTGGTTGTCGCAGGCGCCGCCATCATGGCCTTCCTCAAGCCGCAGGGCGCCATCGGTGACGCGAAGATCGTGCTGGCCAAGGAGTCCGGCGCGCTCTACGTCGTGGTGGGCGACACCCTGCACCCGGTGCTGAATCTGGCCTCGGCCCGGCTGATCACCGGGTCGGCCGAGTCGCCCGCTACGGTCAAGGACAGCAAGCTCACGATGCGGCGCGGCCCGCTGCTCGGGATCCCCGGCGCACCCGGCGCCATGCCGGGCTCGGCCGACCACGGCGCCGCGATCTGGACACTGTGCGACGAGATCCCGCTCTCGGCGACCGGTAGCGCCGCGGCCGCCACGGGCGTCACCACCACGGTCGTCGCGGGCGCACTCGACAGCTCGGAAGGCCGCGCGCGGCCGTTCGCCGGCGATCAGGCGCGGCTGGTGACCCACTCCGGTCTGACCTACCTGCTCTACCAGGGCAGGCGCGCCGAACTCGATCCGAACGACGCGGTGCTGATCCGCGCCATGAACCTGGACGAGCACACCCCCGCCCCCATCGGCACCGCGTTGCTCAACGCCACCGAGCCGGTGCCACCCTTGCGTGCGCCGCAGATCGATCGGCTCGGCGAACCGGGGCCGGGCAAGCTCGCCGACGTCCCGATCGGCGGCCTCATCCGGGTGCGAGCGGTGGACACCGACGAGCTCTACGTCGTGCTCGCCGGTGGTGTGCAGCCGGTGAGCCCGTTCACCGCGGAGATCATCCGCAATGCCAACTCCCAGGACATGACCGACATCCGGTCGGTGCCGCCGGACCGGATCGTGGACGTTCCGGTGGTGACCGACCTGCCGGTCCAGCAGTTCCCCGAGCAGATCCCGGCCATCCTCTCTCCCTCGGCCGATCCGGTCACCTGTGTCACCTGGGCGCTGGGCGCGCACGACGGGAAGCCGACGGTCACCCTCTCGGCCGGACGCAAGCTCCCGCTGCCCGATGGCGCGGCGCCCGCGGTGCCCGCCACCGCCGACGGCACCGGCGATCGTGTCGACGCGGTCTACGTCCGCCCGGGCACGGGCGAGTTCGTCCGTTCGGTGGCCATGACTCCCGGGGCGATCGCCGGCGGACCGATGTTCTACCTGGCCGACACCGGGATCCGCTACGGGGTGCCCGATGCCGCCACCGCGCAGGTGCTCGGGCTGCCCGCCAATCCCAAGCCGGTGCCCAAGCCGATCATCGAAGCGCTCGCGCCCGGTCCGACCCTGGCCCGAGAGGACGCGCTGACGAGCCACGACAATCTGCCGCAGTGCCAGGACGAGGCCAGGCGGGCGGGGGAGTGCGCCAGGTCGATAGCGGCCGGCAACTGAGGGCCGGACCGCCTACGGCCGGGCCGCCGGATCGGCCCGGCCGTGATCAGCGCAGGGTGGCGAGCACCAATTCGAGCGCGCTCTGCATGTCGGCGGCCTCGATCCGCATCAGCACCGAGGCGTCCACCTCGGTCAGGTCGATGGATTCGTCTGTGGCCAAACGGAACTCGCGTTCCTCCTCGGCGGCCTCGATCACATTGCGGATGAAGCGGCCGTTGCCGGCCAGGTCGATCGCGCGGCGCTGCTCGCCGCTCTGGTCGACAACCCGCCGCTCGTAGAGTTCGCCGCAGGCCTGTATCAGCAGTGCCAGCGCCTCCTCCGACACCTCCGAATCCCGCTTGCGCGCGATGAAGTCGCCGATCCGGCCGAGTTCTTCGGGGGTGTAGGACTCGAACTTCACGCGCTTGGCGAAGCGCGACGCCAGACCGTCGTTGGCGGCCAGGAACCGGTCGATCTCGCCGTCGTAGCCGGCGATGATCACGATCAGCCGGTCGCGGTCGTTCTCCATCCTGGCCAGCAGGGTGTCGACCGCCTCCCGGCCGAAGGCGTCGCCGCCGGACAGGCCGGTCTGGATGAGGGTGTAGGCCTCGTCGATGAAGAGAACTCCGTCCATCGCCGAATCGATCAGTTCATTAGTTTTGATCGCGGTACTCCCCAAATGCTGACCGACGAAATCGGAACGTTTCGCCTCTATAAGTCGATCAGTTTTCAGCAAACCCAACCCGCAGTAAATTTTTGCCACCACTCTGGCAACAGTTGTCTTACCGGTTCCTGGCGGGCCGGTGAACGCAAGGTGTTGGCCGCGCGGTGTGCTGGACATTCCTTTCTCCGCGCGAATGGTTGCCAATTGTGCGCTCGCCTGTAGTTTTGCCACCTGGGTTTTGACCGCGGCCAGGCCGATCTGCTGGTCGAGCTCGGCGCGGGCGGTCTCGAGCAGGTGCTTGGCCCGGTCACCGCGTTCGGCGCTCTCGATCTGCTCGGCGGTGGGCGCCGAGGCCGGGTCCCAGCGGTCGGTCCTGGCGTCGATCAGTTCCTTGCTGGTCACCGTGATCCGGAACTTCGGATCACGCATCGCCATGGTGTTGGCCTCGAAGTCCGGAGCCTCGGAGAAGACCTTCTCGAACAGCGCCTTGGCCTCGTCCTCGCGCCCCATCTCGCGCAGGCACAGGCCGCGGCAGAAGCGCGCGGTGGTCGCCGCCGACGGGATGGGACCGGCCTCGGCCGCCTCCATCCGCCGGATCGCCTCGCCGAACAAGCCCAGCTGGGCGCACGCGGTGCCGACCATGACGTGCGCGCCCGCGGCCAGATAGGGGTCCTTCCACCCGGCCGATCCGGCGAGCACCGTCATCACGTCCGACCAGCGCTGAGTCGTGTAATGCAGCAGGCCACGGGCATAAGCGCAGATGCGATCGTCGACCTCGTCGGCGGGTCCGGCGGAGCGTCCGGCCCGGTGGGCGTCGAGTTCGTCGAGCACGCGCTCGGCCTCGTCGTAGTCGCCCTGGGAGATCAGCTGAGTGGCCTGCGCGAGCCAGATCTCGACATAGGTGGCCAACGGGTAGTCGATGTACTGGCCGAGCACGAACCGGCCGCACAGCGTGCGGGGCGGCAGGCCCAGCCTGCGTTGCTCGCGGAAGAGGGTGGTACCGCTGGTCTTGTACAGGTTGTAGACGACCTCGGCGGTGACCTCACCCGCCGCGGCCCGCCCCAGCCAGGCATCGCACATGCCGGGGTCCCACTCGGTGGCCCGCTGGAACGCCAGCTGCGCGTACTCCAGATCGCGAACCGATTCCTGGCCGTCGACGGTGACGCCCAGGGACAAGATGCCGGCGTCGAAGGCGCGCTGTGCTTGGCGGTTACCGGTCATTCGGCTGGACCCCTTAGAAATTAATTGTGCTTTTCCTCGCTCAGCTTAGCGGCTGCCGCGCTCGGCGATTCTCGGTTAGGCTGTGGCCGTTGCGATAACGCGACAGCGCGATCATAGGAGTCCTGCAACCCGTGACGGAATCGTCGAGCAACGGCGCCACGGCCGTTGATCCGGAATTGTGCCGCGTATCGGTCATCGGCGGAAATACCCAACTCGATATGGGATTGCCGGCTTCGATCCCGGTCGCTGCCTATATCGCCGATGTCGTGCGGCTGATCGATTCGCGCAACCCCGATCCCACCGAGAGCGACGAGAGCGCGCCGCCGGTCACCCGGCACTGGACGCTGGCCCGCCTGGGCCGCGACCCGATCCCGCCGCACCAGAGCCTGGCCGAAGCCGAGATCTACGACGGCGAGCTGCTGGTGCTGCGCTCGGTGACCGCCAAGGAACTTCCGGCCCTGTTCGACGACGTGATCGACGCGGTCGCGCGGCTGAGCGTCGACGAGATGCGGGGCTGGTCGGCGGCTTCGGCGCGCTGGACAGGTCTGGTGGCCGGGCTGATCGCGGTCCTCACCGCACTCGCGCTGCTGCTGCTGGACAAGGGGACCGGCATCGCAGGCGGGTTCGTCCCGCTCGGTGCGGGCCTGCTCGCGGCGGGTGCGGCGGTCATCGCGGGCCGCCGCTACCAGGATCAGCGTGTGACCGTGATCGTGCTGGGGCTCTACGCATCGGTGCTGCTCGGCGCCGCCGCCGCGCTGCTGACACCCGGCAGGATCGGGTCCCCGCACCTGCTGTTCGGCGCGGTCGCCTGCCTGGCCGCCGCCCTGGTGATCTATGCCGGGGCGAAGGCCGGGGCGCTGGTGACCGCGGCCGTCGTAGCCACCGCCGCGGTGCTCGCGATCGCCGCGCTGGTCCGGATGATCTGGGCCTGCGAGGTGGCCCACATCGCCGTCGGAGTACTGCTCGCCGGACTGATCCTGATCACACTGGCCCCCAGGCTCGCCGTCGCCGCGGCGAAACTGCCTGTGCCGCCGGTACCTACCGCGGGCGCGGCCATCGACCCGGCCGATCACGAGCCACGGCCGACCATCGAGGACATCGGTGCGATCGGCGCCACGGCGCTGCCCTCGGCCGCGGGGCTCGAACAGCGGGCGCGCGCGGCCAATCAGTTCCAGTCCGGTCTGCTGCTGGCCGCCGCCGTCCTCGCCGCGGGCGGCGCGGTGCTCGCCGCGGATCCGTTCGGGGGCGGCAGGTGGCAGGGGCAGGCGCTGGCCGCCATCGTGGCGGTGGTTCTGTGCCTGCGCGGTCGCGCCTACGCCGACATGGTGCAGGCTGCCGTGTTGATCGGCGCGGGCACGCTCACCGGCTTCGGGGTGATCACCGGAATGGCTCTCGCGCAGGAGGATCGGCGACTGATCGGTGCGGGCATCGTGCTGATCGCCGGCCTCGCCGCCGTCGGATTCGGCGTGATCGGCCCCCACACCGAGGTCTCGCCGGTGGTGCGGCGCGCCGTCGAACTGTTCGAGTATCTGCTCATCGTGCTGATCGTGCCGCTCGCGCTGTGGGTGATGGACGTCTACTCGGCGGCCCGCAACCTCACCTTCTGATGGTCGCCGTGCAGCCCGCTCGTCACCGACTGCCTCGCCATCGTCCGGTCGGTCTCCTCGCCGCCACCGCCGTGCTCGGCGGCTGGATCCTCGCCACACCCGCACCGGCATGGGCGCTCACACCGCCGGCGATCGACGACGCGGCGCTCGGGCCCGCGCAGGCGGTGGCGGCGGCCGGCGGTCCGCCCGATGCGACCGAGCAGCGCGCGCTGTGCGTCGAGCCGTTCCTGTCCGCCGGGCCGCCGGTGGACGCCCCGCTGCCGCAACGGATCCTGGATCTGCCCGCCGCCTGGCGGTTCAGCCGGGGCGCGGGCCAGCTCGTCGCGGTGATCGACACCGGGGTGAACCGGCACCCACGCCTGGACGTGCGGCCCGGCGGTGATTTCGTGCGGGCGGGCGGCGACGGCACCGAGGACTGCGATGGGCACGGCACCCTGGTCGCCGGTCTCATCGCCGGTCGTCCCAGCCCCGACGACGGTTTCGCCGGAGTCGCGCCGGATGCGCAGATCCTGGCGATCCGCCAGCTCAGCCTGCAGTACGAGGACAAGAACAGCCGCGGCGGCGACGAGCCGGGCAAGGTCGCCTCGGGCGGTTACGGCAATGTGCTCACCATGGCGGCCGCGGTCGTGCGCGCCGTCGACCAGGGCGCGACCGTCATCAACATCTCCGAGGTGTCCTGCTCGTCCCCGGGCGCCGATTCGGCCGACGGTGCACTCGGCGCGGCGGTCAAGTACGCCGCCGACCGGAATGTGGTGGTCGTCGCCGCGGCGGGCAATCTCGACCGATCGGTGTGCTCCGCCCAGAACGATCGCTCCGGCTGGGACTCGGTGCAGACCGTGGTGAGCCCGGCGTGGTTCGCCCCGTACGTGTTGTCGGTGGCCTCCACCGATCCCGACGGCTCGGTCTCGCCGTTCTCCATCCACGGACCGTGGGTCGGCATCGCCGCGCCCGGCCGCGGCATCGTCTCTCTGGACAGCAAACCGGGCGGCGTCGGACTGGTCGACGCCCAGCACGGCGCCGAGGGCGCGGTGACCGTGGACGGCACCAGCTTCTCGGCCGCCTACGTCTCCGGCCTGGCCGCGCTGGTACGTGCCCGGTTCCCCGAGTTGACCGCCGCCCAGGTGATCGACCGCATCCAGCGCACCGCGCACAACCCGGGCACCGGACGCGACGACCGGGTCGGCCACGGCCTGATCGATCCGGTGGCCGCGCTCACCGCGCACCTGCCCGAGCTCGGCGTGGACGCCGCCACCCCGAGCGCCTTCCCCGCGCCGACGCCGGACCCCGGGCCCGATCCGTTGCCCCGCAAGGTCGCGGCCATCGGCTCTCTCACGCTGCTGGCCGCGCTCGCCATCGGCTACGTCGCGTCGATCCCGTTCCGTCGCAAGGACACCGGAACGCTCGATCCGGCGAACGACCCTGCGCTCGACCCGGCCCGGGCCGGTGCGAACACCGCTCTGCCGGAAGGACGGTAGGCCATGCTCACCGAAGGTTTCGTGCGCCGCCCGCGGATAGCGCCGCCCCGCGCACCGGGCGGCGAGGTGGCGCTCAGCGCGCCGCCGGAGGTCCAGCGTCCGGTACCGCCCAGCCTGTTGATGCGGTTGCTGCCGGTGGTGATGGTGGTGGCGGTCGTGGGCATGCTCGCGATGATGGTGATGATGGGCCGCAACCTGCTGGCCAATCCGTTCATGTTGATGTTCCCGGTCATGATGCTGATGTCGATGTTCGGCATGATGATGTCGATGCGCGGCGCGGGCGGCCCGAAGAAGGCCGCCGAGCTGAACGAGGAACGCAAGGACTACTTCCGCTATCTCGACCAGACCCGTGGCGAGGTCCGCAAGACCGGGCTGTCCCAGCTGCAGTCGCTGACCTGGAGCCATCCCGAACCCGCCGACCTGGCCTCGGTGGTCGGCAGCAGGCGGATGTGGGAACGCAGGCCCAACGACCCCGACTTCGGTCACGTCCGGGTCGGCGTCGGCAGCCATCGCCTGGCCACCAAACTGGCCAGGCCGGAGACCGGCCCGCTCGAAGACCTGGAACCGGTGTCGACGGTGGCGCTGCGCCGCTTCGTGCGCACCCACTCGGTGGTGCACGGGCTGCCGACCGCGATCTCGCTGCGCGCCTTCCCCGCGATCAACATCGAAGGCGATCCGGACCGGACCCGGATGCTGGCGCGGGCCGTGCTGCTGGAATTCGTGACCTTCCACGGACCCGATCAATCCGCGGTCGCGATCATCTGCGCCGACCCCGACGAGCCGACGTGGTCGTGGGCGAAATGGCTACCGCACGTGCAGCATCCGACCGAGCGCGACGGCATCGGCCCGGCGCGGATGATGTACCGGTCGCTGGCCGAGCTGGAGACCGCCATGTCCACGGAACTGCTCGAACGCGGGCGGTTCATGCGCAACGCCCAGCCCACCGCCGGTCGTATCCACCTGCTGGTGATCATCGACGACGGCTTCGTCAGCGGCACCGAACGTCTCGTCAGCGATGCGGGCCTGGACTCGGTCACCGTGATCGATCTGACCGCGCCGCAGACCGGTCTGGCCGTGCGCCGCGGCCTGCAACTGGTGTGCGCCGACGGTATGGTCGCCGCGAAATCGGCAGCGGGCGTGGAGAAGTTCGCCACCGCCGACACCGTGACCCTCGCCGAGGCCGACACTCTCGCCAGAGCGCTGGCCCGCTACCGGGTGGCCACCGCCGCGCAGATCGTCAGCCTGGGCGACGAGTCCCGCGCGGTGCCCGGACTGATGGAGCTGCTCAAGATCCCCGATGCCGCCCAGATCGACCCCGCGGCGGTGTGGCGTCCACGCAGCGACCGTGAACGTCTGCGGGTGCCGATCGGCATCACCCCGGACGGGACCCCTGTCGAGATCGACATCAAGGAGTCCGCGGAGAACGGCATGGGCCCGCACGGCCTGTGCATCGGCGCCACCGGATCGGGCAAGTCGGAGTTTCTGCGAACCCTGGTGCTGTCCATGGTCACCACGCACTCACCCGATCAGCTCAACATGATCCTGGTCGACTTCAAGGGCGGCGCGACCTTCCTCGGCCTCGAGTCGCTGGCTCACGTCGCGGCGGTGATCACCAACCTCGAGGAGGAGATCGCGCTCGTCGACCGTATGAAGGACGCGCTCTCCGGTGAGATGACCCGCCGCCAGGAGCTGCTGCGCTCCTCGGGCAATTTCGCCAACGTGACCGAGTACGAGCGGGCGCGGGCGGCGGGCGCCCCGCTGGATCCGCTGCCCGCGCTGTTCGTCGTCGTCGACGAGTTCTCCGAACTGCTCTCCCAGAAACCGGATTTCGCCGACCTGTTCGTCATGATCGGTCGCCTCGGCCGCTCGCTGCGCGTGCATCTGCTGCTGGCCTCGCAGCGTCTGGAGGAGAACAAGCTGCGCGGTCTGGACTCGCACCTGTCCTACCGCATCGGCCTGCGCACCTTCTCGGCCAACGAGTCGCGCGCCGTACTCGGCATCACCGATGCCTATCACCTGCCCAGCGTGCCCGGCGCGGGCTATCTCAAGAGCGACGCCGACGACCCGCTGCGCTTCAACGCCTGCTACGTCTCCGGTCCCTACACCTCGCCGACGGTCGGCCGGACGGCCGGGACGGTGGACGGTCAGCAGGTCGACGGGGGATCGCCGGTGCTCTTCACCGCCGCCCC
>NZ_BAGA01000027.1 GCF_000308595.1 Nocardia higoensis NBRC 100133
GATGGCGCGGGACCACCGTGCGGACTTCAACTGGGAGCAGTTGGCGGTCACCGCGGTCAGTTCCGCCGCGGGCGCCGGTGCCGCGAGTCCGTTCGGCGACTGGCTCGGACGCAAACTACCCGGCGGCATGCCGGATTTCGCCCGCGGCGCGGTGACCGGCAGCACCGCGGGCGCGGTCGGTGCGGTGGCCGGTTTCGGCGCGAGCGTGGCCACCCAGTTCGGCATCGACGCCTACCAGGACGGGTGGGACAAGGCGTGGGAGAACGCCGCGAACACCGAATTCGACCCGCGCATGCTCACCGCGGGTGTCTCCAACGGCGCGCTCTCGGGTGGCAGCCGGTCCCTGGCGGACTCCTTCTACCACGGCAGACATCCCGAGTGGTATCCCGCGCCGACGCCCGATCCTGATCAGAGCCCGCGCATCGGCGGGCCGCCACGACTCGGCGCCGACCCCGCCGGAGCGGACGGCTTCGGCGGGAATCGCTCGGGGGCAGACGGTTTCGGTCCCGGCCAGGGGGCGCGTGGTGGTGGTCCGGATCCGGGTTCGGCGGATTCCGAGACGCGGGCGGGCGGCAGTCGTCAGGACGGCGATCAGGGGTCCGCAGCTGGGGGCCGCCGCGGCGATACGGACACCGGCGATTCCGGCACGTCCGAGGATGCGCCGGGGCACTCCGATCCGGACTCCACCGCCGATCGCCGCCCTGCGGTCGACACGTCCACCGGTTCGGACACCGATTCGGCGCCCGCCCGCCGGTCCGACGGCGACGCCGGGACCGCGGCCCAGGAGCGGCCCGCCGCCACCGACCCGAATACCGCCGCGACCCAGCCGGATACCGGCAGCGACCGGTCCGGCGCACCCGCCCAGGGCCCGGACTCCGACGCCCGGCTGCCGGCCGACTCGGGTGCCGCCGCCGACCGGGTCCCTGATCCGGTCGCTGCGCAGGACGGTGCCCGTGATGCGGGTTCGGTGGTTGGGCAGGACGGTGCCCGTGATCCGGGTTCGGTGGTTGGGCAGGACGGTGCCCGTGATCCGGGTTCGGTTGTTGGGCAGGACGGTGCCCGTGATCCGGGTTCGGTGGTTGCGCAGGACGGTGCCCGTGACCCGAATCCGGTCGCTGCGCAGGACGGTATCCCGTCCTCGGAAGCCGCCGACCGGAACGGTGTCAGCAGCGCGGATGAGGGGATCGACGCCGGTACCGTCCAGCAGTCCGACCCCCTGACGACCGGATTGCCCGGAGCGTCCGCACCAGCGGCAGGAAGTCCGCCGGTCGCCGCGGGCACTCCGGCCGCGGCGCCCACGGCCGCACCGTCCACCGTCGGCGGCGCGACGGCGAGCCCGGCGTCGACCACGCATCTCACGTCGGCCGGTTCGGCGCAATCCGGCGCCGCGCAGGCAGGCGCGGCCCGAGCCGGGGACCGCGCCGCCGCCGGAGTGGCCGACAACAGGGCGGGCGGCCAGGTCGACTCTCGTCGCCCCGCTCCGTTCGCCGGCCGCGTCGGCGTCGCCGACAATCCCGCCGGCTCGCACTCTCGCGACAACACCGTGCGGGACAGGCGAATCGAGGGCGCCGAACCACCGTCCGATTCCGCGACGCGCTCCACCGGGTCCGGCGAGAACGACGGTACGACCACGCACCTGCCACCGGAGAGCGTGCTCGCGCTCACTCCGGCGGCGGCCGTCGACAGCCCCGCGACCGCTCGGAGCAGCCGCCCCGCCGATGCGAGCGCGGATCGTGGGGCAGGCGAGCGGAGTACCACGGAGCCGGCCGACGCCGCGCAGGCGGATCGCCCGGGACCGCGCGACGACGCCGACCGAGGCCGGTGCGTGCCCCTCGCCTTGGCGGAGATCGCCGATGCCACCGGCAGCGTCACACTGCGGATTCCCGACGAGGTCGGCCCGGCAGGCATGTCGCGCGCGGAACTGGAGGCGCACGCGGGCGGCCCTCTGCACGACGTGCCCGCACCACGCTCCGACGGCGGCAGCGACACACCACGGCATCAGCCGATCGCCGACGCGCTACTGGCCCAGGACAACCCGGCCGAATGGGCGCTGGTGGTCGACGAATACCACGGTATCCGTGACGAATACGGCGTCGGCGCGCACGCGTACACCATGCGGCTGCACGTCGACCCGGTGACCGGCGAGCGGACCGTCGAGGTCGGCGATCCCACCGTAGGCGTGCGTCGGGGGTTCCCGCCGGATGTCCCGTCCGAACTGAGCCGCGTCTCGGCCGTGCTCTTCGACGCCGAGGGCACTGCCCTGCCCGACGACGCGGCTCATCCGTTGGCCGACGAGGCCACCCGCCCCCGGCGCACCGAGGAACCCGCCCTTCCCCGGATCGGCGGGTCGAGCGACGACGAGCAGGTCGTGCGACCGGGCGGCGACGGCGGATCCGGCAAGCCGCCCGGTGAGCCACCGCCCGCCACCACACCGGAGCCGGCGCAACCGGGCGGCCACCCCGACCCGGACGGGCAAGGGCGGCAACCGCTTCCCGACCCGCCCGCCACAGCCGGGACGCGTGCCGACTGGTCGGCGGACGGACCGCCCCGCGTGCACGAACCGACCTCGGACGCCGTGCGCCGGGAACTCACCGAAGCGGCCGACCGGATCGGCGATGCGATCGCGGCTCGCCGTCTCGTCGAGACGCGCCTGCTCGCCCGCGCGCACTCGATGGGCATCGACACCGAAGGCCGCACGCCGCGGGAGATCGCGCGTGCGGTCGACGAGCGCGCCGCGGGTTCGCCGGAGGGGCCGGACCGGCCGGCCGACAGCGCAGGCTACCTGGATCGGCTGACCGACGCACTGCACGCCGAGAACGAGGCCAGGACGATCGCCGGTGTGCTGGCCGCCCGCGATGTGCTGGCCGCCGAGGGCCTGCCGATGGTCGGTGAGGGCGTCGGCCTGGCGCCGGACGGCAGTCGGGTCGTCGTCGCCTCACCGCTGTCGCGCCCGGACGCCGTGCTGCCGCCCGAGGTGCGGGCCGCGCTGGCCGAGCGCGGCGTGTCCGTCGACTACCGACTGGTGGAAGTCGACTCGGCGGGACGGATCACGGTGACCGACCTGCGCCCGCCCATTGATGACGCGGGGACGGTGCGCGATCCGGCTGCGCGTGCCGACGACACGGCGCGCCCGGAGCCCTCGCGGGAACCCGCGGGGACCGGCGACGACGCCGGTGATGTCACGCCCAGGCCCGAGCCCTCGCCGGACGACGAGTACGCCGTCCGGCTGCGTGAGCGCGCCGCGCTGGCCTCCGAACGCGAGTTCTGGCGCGCCAAGCGCGACGATCGCGCCTCTCGATTCGACATCCCCGAACAGGACCGTGCTCGCAGGCTCGGCCCGGACGAACTCGAACACACCCTGCAGGGGCTGCTCGACCGGGTTGTCGGTGAGCGCGAGATCGCCGGAACCGGTGAGGACGTGGCCCGCCGGGTTCCCGAGCCGGTGGGGCCGGAGGAGATCGCCCAGCGCAGGCAGGCGATCTTCCGGTTGCAGGTCGCCGCCGAGCGCTTCCTCGCCGCCAGCGACGCGCTGACCGAGCTGGACCGGCGCATCGCGCAACTCGAAGCAGGCGGCGCGGGTGCGGACCGGCCGCCGCGAGCAGAGATCGCCGCCGAACTCGACCGGCTGGGCCGGGAGCGGGCGGAACAGGTATTGCGGTCGAAGCCGTGGCGGGTGATGCGCGACGACCTCGTGGCCCGGCTGCGGGTGGCACCGGACAGCCTGGGTCCGCACGACCTGGCGAGGACATTGGACGACGCGGCGAGCCGCACCGTGCCCGCGGATCAGGTCGAACTGCGCGCGCGGAACCTCGAACTGCTGGCCGAGGCCGCACTGCGGGTCAACGACGCGGACAACGAGATCGGCCGTCTGCAGGACCGGATGGCCGAACTCGCCGGAGCCGATCGGAGTGTCTTCGACGGGGCGGGCGCGCGCCGGATCACCGATCGCGTGGGCATCGTCGACGGTGCGAATCCGCGCATCGTCGTCATCGGACCGCGCGGCCGCTCGGACGCGCCGTTCGCCGATCACGATGCGGCGCTCGCGGATGCGATACGGCACAGTCCCGCGGTAGCGCAGGCGATGGTGCGGCCGGAGACCAGGATCGAGTACCGGCAGATCGTGTCGGATCGCGAGGGCAACTGGCGGCCGGTGGACCTGCCCGCGCCGGTGCGGGAATTCGTCACCGCGCCGCCCGCGAACGGCCGCGGTGGAGTGCATCTGACCCGATGGCGCGACGGCGAGGGACAGTGGCGCGAGGTCGATACCTCGCGGCCGGACTGGGAGACCGGCCGGAGCACCACCAGGGTGCCGAAGGCATTCGAGCCGCGGCCACTGCCCGAGGGCGTGAGCGGCTGGGGCACCAACCCGATCCAGGCGGCGGTGGTCGACGTCTTCGTCGACCCGTCGGGAGCCGTCGACCCGAGGGCCGTGAACGACGCCTTCCTGCCGCAGATTCCCGGCGGCGATCCGATCACCGGTGGCGTCCCCACCTACTCCCTGCCCTTCGCGGACGCCTTCTATCACACGATGCGGGTCATCCTCGAGACCGCGAAGCTGTCGGGTTTCACCTGGTACAGCGACAGCGCGCATCCGGGACGCATCCGCCCCGGCTTCCGAGGCCACCCGTGGTTCCGCTCGCCGCGCCCCGAGGTGCAGCCGATGGTGCGGGAATGGACCATCGCCGAGCACTTTCCCGACGACGGCAATCTCAGCGCGCCGTTCCTGCAACGGGAGCGGGCCGCGCAGGAGGCATGGCAGCGAGTGCAGGACTGGGCGGACGCCGAGTACGAGCGATTCCGCGCCGACGACACCGACATCCAGCGGATCGCCGATCACCTGGCCGATCGTGCCGCCGCCGATCGCGTCGACCGGGCGCGTGCCCTCGTCGACCGGCTGCGCGGACTCGCAGGCCGGGAGGACGCCGAGAGCGCGATCGGCGCGATCGTCGACGAACTCACCGGAGGCCTCGCCGACGAGGGCCCGGAGGACGCGGCGCGGCTGGTGGCCGACCTGCTCGATGTGGTCGGCAGGCCGATGGAACCCGCCGATCATGCCGAGATCATCCGGTTGGTGGCCGATCAGCTCGCCGACACCCGGCCGGTGCCGACCAGCGAGGAGATCGCGCTCGTCAAGAGACATCTGATGAGCAACGAGTACTGGGTTCACGCGGCGGAAGACGGCATTCTGGTGCGGCAGCGACTCGACTCCGTCGCCGATGTGGCCGAGGCATGGAACCGGCTCATCGCGGGGGAGTCGCTGCCGTCGGACATCCTGCTGGTGCGGGACGCTCTCATCGAGGCGAACTTCCTGATCGACAATCCGATCGCGCTGTGGCGCGACGCCAACCAGTACGCCATCAGCCTCGGCTACGACTGGAACGCCGCTCGACCGCCGCTGACCGACTGGCGCGCCGGTATCCGCTACGCGCCGCCTCCGCACGGCACGCAGGCCCCGCCCACCGGCCGGGAACCCGCGCGACCGCTGCCGGACGGCCCCGACACACCGACCGACCCCGTCCGCGACGGCGCCGAACCGGACGCGCCTTCGGACTGGATGCGGGCCAGGATGGCCGAGCAGGAGGCCTGGAACGCACGGATGCGCGAGGACCTCGCCGACTGGGTCACCCGCATGAACGACGACTCGACCAGCCGCGAGTTCGACGCACACCGACGTGCTGTCGACGACGCCTTCGCCGAGATCGATCGGCAACTCGCCGACCTGCGTGAGCAGGAACGCCGCCGCAACGAGGAGTTCTTCGACGACCTGGCGCGCCGCGCCGGGCTGGACCGGCCGATCTCGCCCGCGCCGGAATCCGATGGTCCGACGCGACCGGACCCCCGCCCCGGTTCGGGCGCCGATTCCCCGGAACCGGCGCCCCGCGCGCCGGCCGAGCCTTCGGACTGGCTGCGAACGCGGGTGGCCGAACAGCAGGCGTGGAACACGCGGATGCGCGAGGACCTCGCCGACTGGGTCGCCCGCATGCGCGACGACGCGACCGCCGGTGAATTCGACGGACTGCGGCGCGAACTCGACGACACCCTCGCCGAGGTGGACCGCCGACTGGCCGAACAGCGCGCCGCGGAACGCCGCCGCAACGCGGAGTTCTTCGACGAACTCGCGCGCCGCGCCGGGTTGCCCTGGGGACCGCCGGATCCCGATGACGGACCGTCCCCGACGCCGGCCCGGCCTCCCTCCGGTCCGCCGGACGCTCCGCCGGCAGGTGCCCGGCGCGATCCGGATTCCGATATTCCGGATCTCGAGATCCGATCCGACGACGATCCCGGGCGGGCGGCGACCGATCGGGAGGCTTCGCCGAGCACGGACGGCGACGAGATCGACCGACGCCCGGACGATGGGGGCGGGGCGGGTAAGCCACCCGCGGACCCGCCGGTCGCGGCGATGCCCGAGCCCGAGGAGCCGGGCGGGAGCCGAGCCTCCACCGACGCCGAAGCGGCCACGGATACGAGGCCGAGCCGAACGCAATGGTCCGCGCAGGGGCCGGCGCGGGTGCACGAGCCCACTTCCGAACGCGCCGCGCGAGAGCTGACGCGGGCGGGCGAGCGGATCGGGGAGGCCGTCGTCGCGCGCAGGCGCGCCGAGACCGCGGTCGCCGGACACGCCCGCCGGCTCGGCATCGACCCCGACGGTCGCAGCGCCCAGGACATCGCGCGCGCGGCCGACGAGCGCCTGGCCGCCGACACGGCGCGCGCCGAGCGACTGCGCGACCGAGCGGACGTGCCGCCGGAGGAGATGGTCCGCCACTTCGACGAGCTACGGGAGGCCCAGATGCGGCTGGGTGAGACCGTCCGCACCGTCGGCGCGATGCGCGCCGAGCTGACCCGGCTGAACGAGGCGATCCACGCCGAGTCCGACGCCAGGACCGTCGCCGGCATCCTGGCTGCTCGCGATGTCCTGGCCGCCGAGGGCGCCAGGATGATCAGTGAGGGCGTCGGCCTGACCCCGGACGGCCGCCGCGTGGTGGTCGCCACCCCGATGGCGCGCCCGGATGCGGTACTGGCGCCCGAACTCCGGCGAACTCTCGCCGAGCAGGGCATCACCGTCGACTACCGACTGGTGGAAGTCGATGCGGCGGGGCGGATCACCGTCGGCGATCTGCTCGCCCCCGCCGACGGCGGCCACGGGGCGGATCCCGGCGGGTCGCCGCGCGACGGCGATCGGACTGCTCACCGCGCCGCCGCCCGCACATCCGAGGACACCTCGGGCCCGGACGACGCGCACGCCCCCGGCCCCGATCGCGACGCGGGATCACCGGAAGGCGAGTATGCCGACCTGCTGCGCGACCGGGCGGCGCTCATCTCGGAGCGTGAGTTCTGGCGGGCCAAACGCGACGACCGCGCCGCGCGTCTCGATCTCGGCGACCCGGACAGGGCGCTCGGGCCGGACCGCCTCGAGCCGACACTGCAGGGCTTGCTCGAGCGAGTGGTGGGTACCAGGGAGATCCCGGGCGCCGGTGAGGAGGCCGCCAGGCAGACGCCGGAGGCGGTTGGCCGGGATCAACTCGCCGAGCGTCGGAACGCGATCTTCCGATTGCAGGACGCCGCGGAGCGGTTCAACGCCGCGGCCGACGCCCTCACCGAGGTGAACCGGCGGCTCGCGACGCTGGAATCCGCACTCGGCCGCTCCCAGCGCGCGCTCACCGCCGACCCGGCCGAGCTGGAACGACTGGCCCGCGAGCGTGCCGAGCAGGTGCTGCGCCGGAAACCGGTGCGGGTCATGCGCGACGACATCGCCGCCCGGCTGCGCGTGGATCCGAGCCGGTTGGATCCCGAGCATCTGGCCGAGACCCTCGACGAGATCGCCGGTCGAACGATTCCTGCCGACCGCGCCGAAACGCATCGCAGGAACCTGGATCTGCTGGCCGAGGCCGCGGAGCGGACGAACCGCGGCGAGATCGAGATCGGCCGGCTGCAGGACCGGATGGCCGAACTGGCGGGAGCCGACCGCGACATCTTCGCCGAGGCGGGCGCTCGGCGTATCACCGATCGGGTCGGCCTGGTCGACGGGGAGAACCCGCGGATCATCGTCGTCGGTCCGCGCGGCCGCCCGGACGCGCCGTTCGCCGATCACGATGCGGCGCTGGCGGATGCGCTGCGCAACAGCAGTGCGGTCGCCCAGGCGATGGTCCGCCCGGAAACCACGATCGAGTACCGCCGGATCGTCGCCGATCGTGAAGGAAACTGGCGGGCAACGGATCTGCCGTCGCCGCTGCGCGAGTTCCTCCTCGCCCCGCCGGGCAACGGCCGCCCCGGTCTGCACCTGACCCGCTGGCGCGACGGCGACGGCGCGTGGCACGAGGTGAACACCGCGCGCCCGGAATGGACCACGGGCCGCGACAACAGTGGCGTCCCGAAGAAGTTCAGCCCGCGCGATCTGCCGGAGGGGGTCAGCGGCTGGGCGGTGAACCCGCTCCAGGCGGTAGTCGTCGACGTGTTCGTCGACCCGGAAGCAGGCGTCCCGCCGAACGCGATCAACGAAGGGCTGCTGCCTGCCATCCCCGGGGGCGATCCGCTCACCGGCGGCATCGACACCTACAGCCTGCCCTTCGCCGATTCCTTCTATCACGCGATGCGCATCATCCTGGAGACGGCGAAACTCTCCGGGTTCACCTGGTTCGCCGACAGCGCGAACCCCACCCGGATCCGCCCCGGATTCAAGGGCCACCCCTGGTTCCGCGCCCCGCGCGCCGACGTGCAGCCGATGGTGCGAGAGTGGAACGCCGCCGAGCGCATCCCCGACGACGGCAATCTGACCGCGCAATTCCTCGACCGCCAGCGCGCGCAGCGCGAAGCGTGGGCGCGGGTGCAGGAATGGGCCGAAGGCGAGTACGCGCGGTTCCGCGCGGACGACGGCGACATCGACCGCATCGCGGACAACCTCGCCGATCGGGCGCGCGCGGACCGCGCGGACCGCGCCCGCGACCTCGTCGCGCGCGTGCGAGACCTCGAAGTGCGCGGCGACCCCGACAACGACGCGGTCCTCGCCGACCTCGGCGACGCCGTGCCCGACGCGGATCCCGGCGACCTCGCACAACTGGTCGACGACCTGCGGGCGATCGCGGGCAGACGGCTGGGGCCGGACCAGTACCGGGAGCTGCTCGCTCTGGTCGCCGACCAGTTGGGCACCGGGCAGCCGGAGTTCGGCCGCGCCGAGATCGAGCAGATCAAGAACCACCTCATGCGCGACGAGCACCTGATCCGCGACCCCGAGGACGGCACCCTGGTCCGCCGCCCCCTCGACGCCCTCGCCGATGTGGCCGAGGCATGGCACCGGCTCGTCGAAGGCACCCCCCTGCCGCAGGATCTGCTGCTGCTGCGCGACGCGCTCGCCGAATCGAATTTTCTGCGGGAGAACCCGATCGCCACCTGGCGCGACGCCAACCAGCACGCCATCAGCCTCGGCTACGACTGGAACGCCGACCGCCCGCCGCTCACCGACTGGCGCGCGGGCATCCCCTACGCCCCGGGCGCCGTCGGAGCACAGACCCCACCGGCCCGCCCCGCTTCGCCCGGAGCCACGCGCTCCCTGCCACCCTTCGACGACACCGTCGTCGACTCGACCCGCCCCATCCCCGAGACGGATCCGCCCGTGGCCCCTCCGGCCGCGAGCGATCCAGGAGATCCGGGCCGAAGCGACGCCCGGCTTCCGGCGGCGGACGGAGATGACGCACCGCCCGCGGGTGCGGACGACCCCGGGATGCCTTCGCACCTCCCGCGCCCGGCATCGAGGCCCGAGCAGTCCGCGCCGCCGCGCGTCGACGACGGCGCGGACGAACCGCCACACCATCGCACCGAACCGTCGGTGCCGCCGCACCCCCGGCTGCCCGGACCCCAATTGCGTTCGCACATACCGCATCTGCCGCACGAGCAGGACATCGACCTGCCGGAGATCGACACCTTCCGGCCGGTCGACCCGGGACCGTGGCCTGCGCCCGAGCCCCCGCGACCACCCACCCCGCCTCCGGCCGACCCGCCGGTCGCTCCTGAACCGGACGGGCCCGCTCGGCCGCCCGCGAACCCGGGGAAGCCACCGCCTCCCTCTCCGACGACACCTCCCTCTCCGACGACACCGCCGTCTCCGGTGGCACCGTGCCCGCCGGGTGCGCCGGGGCCCGCGCACCCGCCACAGACACCGGATCCGGCCTGTCCGCCGGAACCCCCCGCGCCGCAATCCCCGGATCCCTCGTGCCCACCCGACGCACCGCCGCGACCGGATCCTCCGGGCGATCGACCGTCGGCTCCGTGGCCGCCGAATCCCGGTCCACCGGTCGGTCCCGGCGGATCGGGACAGCCGGATTTCCGTTCACCGCTCGGTCCCGGTGGGCCGGGACAGCCGGATTTCCGTTCACCGGTCGGTCCCGGCGGGCCGGGACAGCCGGACTCCCCGGCCCCTCGATCGCCCGGCGGTCCCGGCCGATCGCCGGACACCTGGCCACCGCGACCACCGGACGGTCCCGGTGGGTGGCCGGCGGAACACTCGCCGAGCGGGCGGTTCCCCGGCTATCCCGGCGGTCCCTACTCGGGCGAACAGGCCCGGGGCTCGGCGCATCCCGGGACACGAAATCCGAACCAGGGATTCGACGGCACGCCGGGACCGGGTCCCGGCGCTGCGCCGGGCAACGGCTCGATGCCGCCGATGCCGGGAACACCCGGCCCCGCCGGTCCGCGGGGACACAACGGCGCTCACAACGGCCACGCACACCGCGACCGCGCTCCCATGGCGGAACGGCCGTCGACCCTGCTGGTCCTCCCGTTCGGCGGATTCGGTGTGTCGGCCGAGTTCGATCCGATCACGGGTGCGCTGCAGGCGACTTCGACGCGCACCAGAGCCGAATCCGGGCTGTACGGCGACCTCGCGGACCTGCCGGTGGTGCTGTACCGGCACGAGGGCCGCTTGCTGGTCCGGATCGGTGGGCGCGTGCTCGACCTGGACGGACCGGTGCGGGTGGAACTCCACGCGGGCCCGCAGCGGCGCAGCAGTCTCACGGTCGTCGAGGGCGGCGAGGTGCTGTGCGCGCTGACCTACCGCACCCTGCCGCCGGAGCTGGATCTCGGCGTGTTTCTCCGGGATCTGTCCGCGGACCCGGACCGGCGTGCTCACCTGTTCACCTGATGCCGGAACCGGTCGCCCAGTGGTACAACCCTTCCGTCGCGGCATTGCCGCCGAACGCAGGATGAGGAGAGATCCGGGATCGTGAGCACGCCAGACAGCCGGCCGACCGACGACGATCGCGAGCCGATCTCGCCCGCCACGGAAGCCGACGCGGACACCGTCGAAGACGACGACGAGGAACCGGATATCGGGTTCGCCATCGAGCGGGAAGAACTCGACGTCGGGGAGCGCGCGACGCGACTGTGCCACCGCATCGCGCGCGGCCTGGCCGCCGACGGCCCGTCCGGCTGGGCAAGGGTCGACGCGGTGTTCACGCTGACCACGACCACCGAGCTGGTCCGGGTGTACTTCTCCGACGAACACGGTCGCTCGATGCGGGTGCATCCCAGCTCCGACGTGCTCGCCTGGGTGCGCGATCACCGGCGGCTGTCCGCCGAGGCAGGCGACGGCCCGTGGTGGCGAATGTTGCTCACGCTCACCGATATCGGTGAGATCGAGGTCGACTTCGACTACGGCGACGAGCCGTTCCCCGACGACCAGCTCTTCGCCCCCGAGGTCTACGCGGCAGACCTGGAGACCTACCCCCGCACGAGCCTGCCGGTATGGCTGGCCGCCTACATCCGCCACTACGGCAGGCAATCGCGCACTGCCCAGACCGCGGCCGCACAGGCGCGCGCCGATCAGGCGGCGGGCGTGCGGGCGACCCGCATCGACGACGGCCTTCCCCCACTGCCGGTCATGTGGGGGCGCTGGGCGGTGCTGTCGGCGGCATTCGTCGCGATCCGCTCGAAGCGCGGTCCGCGCATCCTGCCCTCGCTCGGCTTCTTCGAAGGCGCCGGGCGCAGCGGCGCGACCGTCTACACGCTGCCCGGCGGCCGCGCGGTGCTCTCCGGCGGTGTGTGGAACGCCCCAGAACTCGACGCCGTCTACAACCGCGGCGAGACCGAGCCGCAGCTGTATCGGGGCGCACCGGAATGGGTCGCCAATCCGGTGCTCAATCCCCGGGCAGGCAACGGGCTGCTGACCTTCTGCTACTGGTGGGAAGCGGGCAGTTGGCACTGTGGCGAATCGCCGGGCGCGGACCGGCTGGCCGCCGCCTTTCCCGGCGTGTGGACCGCCGAATCCGTGGTCGACCTGATCTGCGGTCTCGTCACCGAGCAGCCGACCGGCGGACAGCGCGACGCCGTGGCCTCGCTGGTCGCCGCAGCCGAGGTCGGCGTGGTCACCCGCGACACCCTCGCCGACGCCTTCGACGACAACAGCGACGCCGACTTCGATATCGACGGCGCGTTCTACCAGCTGACGATGGCAGGCGTGACCGTGACTCCGCTCGAGCCGATGCCGCACGACGACGCGCTCGCCAAGGTCCGCCGGTTCATCGCCGAACGCGGCATCGACAGCACGGGCTACCCGGTCGACGACCTGCGCGCGGATCGGATCAGCGTCGGCTGGATGGTCTACGCGCCGACCGCGCCCGGCGAACTCGCGGCCGGCCGCGCGATCTTCTACATCGCCGACGACGGCGCGCTCGAACAGTCCTCGTCCTCGATCGCCCCCTCGCTGTTCGTCACCGAATTCGAGCGGCGCTTCCAGCGCCGGCAGGGCGCCGTCGGGGCGTGACGGCTCGGCGCAGCGCGCGGATACGCCGGGTGACGCAGGCGCCGTGGAGATTTCGCCGATAATGCCCGTAGGGTCCGGGAGGTGACCCGATCGCGACGAAGGGCCGAGATGTTGTCGAAGTTCAGCCGGGCGGGATCGGTGATATTCGCGGGGATACTCGGCATGCTGCCGGTAGCGGCCCCGGTCGCCGCGTTCCCGGAACAGTCGCAATACGCACCGACGATGATCGTGCTGGATGCCTCGGGTTCGATGCTGCGCCCCGATCCGAGCGGCACGATGATGGACGCGGCCAAGAACGCGGTGCGCTCGTTCGTCGAGTCCGCGCCCGAGCAGTCCAGGGTCGGGCTGGCCGCCTACGGCACCGGCACGAGCAACGAGGAAGCCGACAAGGCCTCGGGTTGTTCGGATGTGCAGGTCCTGCACGAGCCGGCGCCGCTCGACCGGGCCGCCCTGGTGCGTGCGGTCGACGGTATCCGTGCCTCGGGCTGGACTCCGGTGGGGGTGGCGTTGCGGAAAGCCGCCGAGGCGCTTCCGGATTCCGGACCCCGTGCGGTGGTGCTGGTCTCCGACGGCGAGGACACCTGCGCGCCGCCCGATCCCTGCGAGGTCGCCCGCGAATTGAAAGCCGGCGGAACGGATCTGACCGTGCACGCCATCGGATTCGCCGTCGATGCGCAGGCGCGCGCGCAGCTGAGCTGTCTGGCGGAGGTCACCGGTGGCTCCTACACCGATGCCGCCGATGGTCCCGCCCTGGAGCGGACGCTTCCCAGGGTCACGGCCGCCGCGCTGCGCAGTTACCAGGTGACCGGCGTTCCGGTCACCGGTGGAGCCGACCACAGGTCCGCGCCGGTGCTGGGCGCCGGTCGGTATCTCGACACCATCGGCAAGGGCGAAACCCGGTACTACGCGGTCGATGTGCCGCAGGGTGCGACCGCCTACGTCAGCGGCATCCTGCCCTTCCCGCGCGTTGCCGGCATCTCCATCCTCGATGATCTGAACACCCTCGTGCGACGCGTGTACGGCGGTGACGGTCACGACTGCGGCGAGGTCGACACCGCGATGGCGACCGGCGCGAGCGACGGCGAAGCCCTCACCAGCGTGGAGGTGTGGCGCGGGGCCGCGGAGCAGGTCGCGGGCACCGGCGGCGACGGGGACAGCTGCCGTGGCGGCGGCCGGTACTACTTCGCCTTCACCTGGAAGAAGACCTCGGAGAAGCTGCCGCAGCGACTGCCGTTCGAAGTGCTCGTCGGTGTCGAGGCGGCGGTGCGCGATCCCGGACCGGCCCGCATCGACACACCGGCGGCGATGGTCGAACCCATCGGCCCCGGCGTGCCGGTCATCGGCGGTGGTTCGTTCACGGCCGCCCCCGAACTGCCCGGCAGCGGCCGCTACACCGATCTGCTGCAGCGCGGCGAGATCGTCTACTACCGGGTGCGCCTGGACTGGGGGCAGGGCCTGGCCTACCGTGTCCGATTCGGCGCGGTCGAGGGCAACCAGGCCTCGAACATCCGCACGGCACTGTTCTCGCCGCTGGCCGAGGAGATCCAGATGGACACCACGGCCTACCTCGGCGCCGAGTCCGTACTGCCCGCCGCCGGAGATCCGCTCGCCACGGTGCCGATCCGCTACGACAACCGCAACGGCGGCCTCGACCAGCGCAGGCAGTCGGTAGCCGGCTGGTATTACATCGCCGTCGACGTCGGATCGAATGCGGGCCTGCGCAAGGGCGCTTCGGTCCCGGTGACGATCGACCTCACCGTGGCCGGCACGCCCGAACCGGGACCGGCCTACGAGAACGCGGCCGCCGGTGGCGTCTTCGGCGAGAGCGCGGACTCCGGCGATACCCCCTCGGCACAGCGGGACCCGGCCGACACCGCAGCCCAGGGGCAGCCTTCCGGCTCCGCCACGCTCCCCGTGCTCGCCACGATCATCGGCGCGTGCGGATTCATCGCCGTGTCAACGGTTCTCGTGGCCCGGTACCTGAGCCGCAAACGCAGGACGGGTCGAGGGTGAGGCCACCGCCCGATCAGAACTCGAGCTCGGCCCGCCCGGCTCCGGTCAGCGCGGCGCGCGCAGCCCGGCGATCATCATGTCGATCAGCAGGTCGTAGCTCTCGTCGAGCTTCTCCGGCAGGCCGAAGCCGCCCTGGGCCTCCAGGATGGCGAACCCGTGCACGGCCGAGCGCAGGCAGCGGGTCGCGTGGATGGCCGCGGAGTCGGTGAGGCCGTAGGCGCGCAGGGATGCGGTGACGATTCCGACGAGGCGACCACCCGCTTCCTCGGTCAGGGGGTCGGGGCTCTGGACGACGGCCGCGTAGCGGTGCGGGTACTGCCGGGCGTAGTCGCGCCAGGCGGCCATCAGCGCGCGGATGGCGTCGTCGGCGGAGCGGCCGAGCAGCGCGGCGCCCACCCGGTCGGCGATGTCGCCGATGACGCGGGCCGAGACCAGGGCGCGCAGCTCGGCGAGATTGCGCACGTGTTTGTACAGCGACGGCGTCGCGACACCGGCCTTGCCCGCCACCGAGGACAGGGTCAGCGCCTCGGGGCCGCTCTCGTCGAGAATCGCCAGCGCGATGCCGACCACCGCGTCGGGGGACAGTGCCGCCCTAGCCACGGTCGTCACCCGCGACGAAGGCGAGGATGCTCGCGGCGACTCGCTCGGGGAACTGCAGGTGCGGGTAGTGGCCCGCGCCCTCGACCATGTCCAGGCGGCCGAGCCCGGCGGGCATCTCCGCCACGATGCCCTCGCCCTCGGCCTTCGGATCCGCCCAGTCCGGATCCAGGGTGCCCATGAGGATCAGCGCCCGGCAGCGGATGGCGGCCAGCTTCTCGCCCGCGTCGGTGGGCGCCGAACCGCCGAACTTGCTCAACACGGCCATCCGGCCCGGCCTGCGCAGATCGGCGTCCGCCGCGGCCAGCCGCTCGTCGAAACCGGCGGGCTTCGTCCCCGGGGTGGCGTGGTCGAGGTAGCGCTTCCACAGCCCGACACTGCGCAGCCCGGCGGCGCCCGCCAGCAGGAGCATGCCCTTGCGGTACCGGGATCGGGTCAGCAGGGCGCGCAGGTCGGGCTGCTGGCGGCGGGTGAACGGGCCGATCTCCACGACGGCTTCGACCAGTTCGGGCGCGTCGGCCGCGGCGATGGTGGCGGCGCCGCCCGCGAAGGAGTGGCCGACCACGACGGCCGGGCCGCCCAGGTGCCTGATCAGGGTGAGGATGTCGGCCGCGACATCGGCGCGGGTGTAGGAGTCCCAGTCGAGGCTCGACTCGCCGTGGCCGCGCATGTCCAGGGTGGCGACGCGGTACCCGGCCGCCGCGATCCGGTCGGCGACCGCGCGGAAGGTCGATCTGTTCTCACCCATGCCGGGGACGAGCACGAACAGCGGGCCGGTACCCGCCACGTCATAGGCCAGCCGGCCGCCTCGGGTCTCCAGAATCATCGTCTCCACCGCTTCCTGGCTAATATCCATAGCTATAAGGCTAAGGTGATTAGCCGATGAGCGCAAGGGGTGCCCGAGGCGACCCGTCGCGACCTCGGTGGACCCCGATTTTGTCCAGGTCGCGGGGTTGCCTACACTAGAGCGGTTGCCTGGGCACCCATCTGTCCGCATGCGTGCGGACAGCGCCCGTGGCGCATACCCAGCGGTCGGCGCTCGTGCCGGCCGGACCAGCCGAATTGTTGTAGGCCCACCATTCGCGTGCGCGAGCGCGCGGGTGCTGTATGGGAACCGCAGCGAGAAAGGTGTCGAGGTCGAACCATGACCATGACCGATCCGATCGCAGACTTCCTTACCCGTCTGCGCAACGCCAACTCGGCGTACCACGATCAGGTGAAGGCTCCGCACTCGAAGCTCAAGGCGAACATCGCCGAGATCCTCAAGCGTGAGGGCTACATCGCCGACTACCGGACCGAGGACGCGCAGGTGGGCAAGACGCTCATCGTCGACCTCAAGTACGGCCCCAGCCGCGAGCGCAGCCTCGCCGGTGTGCGCCGGGTGTCGAAGCCGGGTCTGCGTGTGTACGCGAAATCCACCAACTTGCCCAAGGTCCTGGGCGGCCTCGGCGTGGCGATCATCTCCACGTCGCAGGGACTGCTCACCGACAAGCAGGCGGCCAAGAGCGGCGTGGGCGGCGAAGTCCTCGCTTACGTCTGGTAAGGGAGTCAGGACTAATGTCGCGTATTGGTAAGAAGCCCATCGCAATTCCGGCGGGCGTCGAAATCACCATCGACGGCCAGAACGTGTCGGTCAAGGGGCCCAAGGGCACTCTGTCGCACGTCGTCGCCGAGCCGATCACCGTCGCCAAGGGCGAGGACGGCCAGCTCGAGGTCACCCGTCCCAATGACGAGCGTCGCAACCGCTCGCTGCACGGCCTGACCCGCACCCTGATCGCCAACATGGTCGAGGGTGTCACCAAGGGCTACGAGAAGAAGATGGAGATCTTCGGCGTCGGCTACCGCGTGGCGGCCAAGGGGTCGAACCTCGAGTTCGCCCTCGGCTACAGCCACCCGGTCCCGATCGAGGCGCCGGAAGGCATCACCTTCGCGGTGGAGTCGCCCACCAAGTTCTCCGTGTCCGGAATCGACAAGCAGAAGGTCGGTCAGATCTCTGCGGTCATCCACGGCCTGCGCAAGCCCGACCCGTACAAGGGCAAGGGCATCCGCTACGCGGGCGAGGTCGTTCGCCGCAAGGTCGGAAAGACGGGTAAGTGATCATGGCGCAAACCGAAAACCAGAAGTCCAAGCGCATTCCGCTGGGCAAGGACGTCGCCACCAAGCGTCGCCTGTCCAAGGCGCGTCGCCACTTCCGCCTTCGCAAGAAGGTGGAGGGCACCACCGAGCGTCCCCGCCTAATCGTGCACCGCTCCTCGCGGCACCTGCACGCTCAGCTGGTCGACGACTCGGTCGGCAGGACCATCGCCGCCGCCTCCTCGATCGAGGCCGATGTGCGCGCGGTGGACGGCGACAAGACCGCCAAGGGCAAGAAGGTCGGCGAACTCATCGCGGCCCGCGCCAAGGCTGCCGGCATCGAAGCCGTCGTGTTCGACCGTGGTGGTCACGACTACCACGGCCGCATCGCGGCGCTGGCCGATGCCGCTCGTGAAGGCGGGTTGAAGTTCTGATGATGAAGACTGCGAACGGAAGGAACGTCTGATGCCGGGACGTCAGCGGCGTGACGGCGGCAACGGACCCGCCGGACAGAACACCAGTGGCCCCGAGGGCGGCCGCGACAACCGTCGTGGCGGCGGCGACCGCCGCGGTGGCGGCGACCGTCGGGACAACGCGGCCGAGAAGAACCAGCTCGAGCGCGTCGTCGCGATCAACCGCGTCTCCAAGGTCGTGAAGGGTGGTCGTCGCTTCAGCTTCACCGCCCTCGTGATCGTCGGTGACGGCAACGGCCTGGTCGGCGTCGGCTACGGCAAGGCCAAGGAAGTTCCCGCGGCCATCCAGAAGGGCGTCGAGGAAGCGCGTAAGGGCTTCTTCCGCGTCCCCATGATCGGCTCGACCATCACCCACCCGGTCCAGGGTGAGGCGGCGGCCGGTGTGGTCATGCTGCGTCCGGCCTCGCCCGGTACCGGTGTGATCGCCGGTGGCGCGGCTCGTGCCGTGCTGGAGTGTGCCGGTATCCATGACATCCTGGCGAAGTCGCTCGGTAGCGACAACGCCATCAACGTCGTGCACGCGACCGTTGCGGCCCTCAAGCAGCTGCAGCGCCCCGAAGAAGTGGCGGCCCGCCGTGGTCTGCCGCTCGAGGACGTCGCTCCTGCGGGCATGCTGCGTGCGCGCGCTCAGGCGGCTGGAGGTGCCAGGTAAATGGCAGATCTCAAGGTGACCCAGATCAAGAGTTCGATCGGCGCCAAGCAGAATCAGCGGGACAGCCTTCGTACCCTCGGCCTGCGGGGCATCCGCAAGTCGGTGGTTCGTGAGGACAACGCCCAGAACCGTGGGCTGATCAACGTCGTGCGCCACCTCGTGACAGTTGAGGAGGTCTGACATGACCATCAAGTTGCATCACCTGCGTCCCGCCCCGGGATCCAAGACCGAGAAGACCCGTGTGGGTCGCGGTGAGGGCTCCAAGGGCAAGACCGCGGGCCGTGGTACCAAGGGCACCAAGGCGCGCAAGAATGTCCCGGCCGCCTTCGAGGGTGGCCAGATGCCGCTGCACATGCGGCTGCCGAAGCTCAAGGGCTTCACCAACAAGTTCCGCACCGAGTACCAGGTCGTGAACGTCGGTCGCATCGCCGAGCTCTTCCCCGAGGGCGGCGAGATCGGCAAGGCCGAGCTGGTGGCCGCGGGCGCGGTTCGCAAGAACCAGCTCGTGAAGGTTCTCGGCGACGGTGAGATCGGCGTCGCGGTCCAGGTGACCGCCGACAAGGTGACCGGCTCCGCCAAGGAGAAGATCACCGCTGCCGGTGGCACTGTCACCGAGCTGGCCTGACGGTAGGCTCTGAACCGGTGGCACCGGACGAGTGAAACCTCGTCCGGTGCCGCTGTTAGAGTTCAATAGTTCTGCCAAGCCTCGCCATGGGTTTCGCCATTCACCGTGCCGAAAACTTCCCATGTCCAGACCATGTCGTTCGCGCCAGGAGGATCTGTGCTTTCCGCCTTCGTATCGGCCTTCCGGACTCCGGACTTACGGCGGAAGATTCTCTTCACGCTGGGGTTGGTCGCGCTGTACCGGATGGGCGCCTCGCTGCCCTCGCCCGGTGTCGACTACAAGGCCGTGCAGGAGTGCGTCGACCTGGTCTCCGGCGGTGAGAACGCCGGTATCTACCAGCTGATCAATCTCTTCTCCGGTGGTGCGCTGCTGCAGTTGTCGGTCTTCGCGATCGGCATCATGCCCTACATCACCGCGAGCATCATCGTCCAATTGCTCACCGTGGTCATCCCGCGCTTCGAGGAATTGCGAAAAGAAGGCCAAGCGGGCCAGACGAAGATGACGCAGTACACGCGTTATCTGTCGATCGCGCTCGCCATTCTGCAAGCGACCGGCCTGGTGGCCCTCGCTGCCCGCGGCCAGCTGCTGCAGGGCTGCCAGCAGGACATCCTGGCCGATACCAGCATCTTCGGCATGATCATCATCGTCCTGGTGATGACCGCCGGTGCCGCGATGGTGATGTGGTTCGGCGAGCAGATCACCGAGCGCGGTGTCGGCAACGGCATGTCGCTGCTGATCTTCGCCGGTATCGCGGCGCGCATCCCGACCGAGGGCAAGGCCATCCTCGACAGCCGTGGCGGCATCACCCTCGCCCTGGTCGGCGTGGCGGCGCTGGTGATCATCGCCGCGGTGATCTTCGTCGAACAGGGCCAGCGCCGGATTCCGGTGCAGTACGCCAAGCGCGTGGTCGGCCGCAAGATGTACGGCGGCTCCTCGACGTATCTGCCGCTGAAGGTCAACCAGGCCGGCGTCATCCCGGTGATCTTCGCATCCTCGCTGTTGTACCTGCCGAATCTGATCGCGCAGCTCACCGGCGCGCAGACCGCGACCGATCCCAGCTGGTGGCAGGAGATCATCCAGAAGTATCTGGTGAATCCGGGCAACCCGGTCTACATCGCGATCTACTTCGGTCTTATCGTCTTCTTCACCTACTTCTATGTGGCGATCACCTTCAACCCGGAGGAACGCGCCGACGAGATGAAGAAGTTCGGTGGCTTCATTCCCGGTTACCGTCCGGGCAAGCCCACCGCCGACTACCTCAATTACGTGCTGAGTCGCATCACGTTGCCCGGCTCGATCTACCTCGGTCTGGTCGCCGTCCTGCCCAACCTGTTCCTCGACATCGGCAATTCCGGCGGCGTGCAGAACCTCCCGTTCGGCGGTACCGCGGTGCTGATCATGGTGAGCGTCGGTCTCGACACGGTGAAGCAGATCGAAAGCCAGTTGATGAACAGAAATTACGAAGGGTTCCTCAAGTGAGAGTTGTACTGCTCGGTCCGCCCGGTGCCGGCAAGGGCACCCAGGCCGTCCTCCTGTCGGAAAAGCTGGGCGTCCCGCACATCTCCACCGGGGACCTGTTCCGCGCGAACATCGGCCAGCAGACCCCGCTGGGGCTCGAGGCGAAGAAGTACATGGACGCCGGCGATCTGGTGCCCAGCGACGTGACCAACCGCATGGTGGAAGCGCGGGTCGGCGAGCCCGACGCCGCCAACGGCTTCGTCCTCGACGGCTACCCCCGCACGGTCGATCAGGCCGACGCGCTGGAGAAGATCCTCGCCGACATCGACAAGAAGCTGGACGCGGTCCTGTGCTTCGTCGTGGCCGAGGACACCGTGGTCGAGCGGATGCTCGCCCGTGGCCGCGCCGACGACAGCGAAGACGTGATCCGCAATCGGCTGCGCGTCTACCGCGAGGAGACCGAGCCGCTGCTCGACCACTACGCCGGTCTGGTCGTCTCGGTCGACGGTGTCGGCGAGGTCGAAGAGGTCAACGCCCGCGCGCTGGCCGCACTCGGCCGCTGATGACAGCACAGGAGCGCTGAGCCCAGTGGTCTTCGGCCGGAAGAACAAGAAGGTGGTGCCGTTCCGCACCGCCGGCGAGCTCGATGCCATGGCGGCGGCGGGCGCGGTGGTGGGTCGCGCCCTCGTCGCCGTGCGCGAGGCCGCCGCTCCCGGGGTCTCGACGAAGGAACTCGACGAGGTCGCCGAGGCGGTGATCCGCGAAGCCGGCGCGGTGCCCTCGTTCAAGGGCTACCACGGTTTTCCGGCCTCGATCTGTGCGTCGGTCAACGACCGCGTCGTGCACGGCATCCCCAGCGCCGAGGAGATCCTGACCGAAGGCGACCTGGTCTCCATCGACTGCGGCGCCGTCCTCGACGGCTGGCACGGCGACTCCGCGTGGACCTTCGGCATCGGCGCCATCATCGAGGCCGACCGCCTGCTCAGCGAGGCCACCCGGCTGTCGATGGAAGCGGGCATCGCCGCGATGCTGCCCGGCAACCGCCTCACCGACATCTCGCACGCCATCGAACTGGGCACCCGCGCCGCCGAGAAGGAACACGGCCGGGCGTACGGCATCGTCGACGGCTACGGCGGTCACGGCATCGGTCGGGAAATGCACATGGATCCGTTCCTGGCCAACGAAGGCGCCCCCGGCAAGGGGCCGCAGCTGGTGGTCGGCTCGGTGCTCGCCATCGAGCCGATGCTCACGCTCGGCACCGTCGACACCAAGATCCTCGACGACGACTGGACGGTGGTCACCACCGACGGCAGTCGCGCGGCGCACTGGGAGCACACCGTCGCGGTCACCGAGGACGGCCCGCGCATTCTCACCCCGCGTCCGGCGTAACACGACACGTCACCGAATCGACCCGGCCACCTGTCAGGTGGCCGGGTCGATTCGTCTGCGCACCATGGGCTTTCGCGTCGCAGCCGGTGCGGCGGCACGGCCCCGGCAGCCGTGCGCGCGGCGCTGTCGATGGGCAAGCGTCTCGTCGAGTTTCCTTGCGCGCCACTGCCGATTCACCGACGTGCGGTGTTCTTGACCGATACAACCGGGAGGTTTGCGATGGTCAACGAGCGTCTGCACGCAGACATGATGACGATGCTCGACGGTCTGAACGAGCAGATGCGCGGTATCGCGGAGATCCAGCTGAAGCGATCGAAACTGACCGCCACCGCGACGGCCTGTGAAGAGCGGATCATCGTGACGGTGAACGCCGACGGCCTGTTGATCCGGACCGAGTTCGCCGACGACATCGCGGATCTCACCTACGACGAGATCGCCGAGGGGATGACCGAGGCGGTGCAGAAGGCGGCGGGTGAGGCCGACGCCCGCGGTCGGGAACTGATGGCACCACTGCGCGAGCGGAAGTCGAAGCTGCCCAAGCTGTCCGACATCATCGAGGGCGCACCCGACCTCGGGTCGAGAATCCCCGTCGCCCCTCCCGCGCCGAAAAACATTCGCGAATTCGACGCCCAGGCAACAGGTTCGGTCGACGGCTCGGTCACTCGCTCGCTGGTTTCGGACGACTGAATCGGCGTCCGATGACCCTTTACCTGCCCGAAGAGCTGCGGTGGCTCGGCTGGATCGCCGGTGCCTCCTGGCCCGACGGCGACGAGGACCGGATGTGGGATGTCGCCAGGGCGTGGGATACGGCGAGCAAGGAACTGCTGACCGTCATCGCGACGATCGAGAGCGCCAAAAGCGCGTCGATGAACGCCTATACCGGCGGTGCGGGCGCCGAACAGATCGGTGGATTGTTCGACGACTTCCTGGTGGGAGATCAGTCGATTCAGGCTTTGTCGGATCTGTACAAGCAGCTCGAGGACACGACCTTCGGCATGGGGACCGAGCTCCAGGCCGCGAAGCTCAACATCATCATCTCGTTGATCTGGCTGGCGCTCGAGATCATGTGGGCCTGGCTGTTCCCGCCGACCGCTCCCGCCGCGGAGGCCGCGGCGATCACCACCACCCGGTCGGTCCTGCGGGTGCTCGAGGACTCCGTGCAGAAGGTCATCGAGAAACAGCTACTGAAGATGGGTTTCGCCAGCAAGACGGCAATCCAGTCGGCCAAGGCGTCCGGTATCCGGACATCGCGGTACTGGATCCTCGACGCGAAGTCGATCATCAAGGGCCCGGGGTGGAAGCTGGCGGCGCCGAGCGCAAAAGGCGTCTCGACCTACGTCATCAAGATCGGCGAGTCGGTGGTCACCGCAGGCGGTATCAATGCCGCCATCCAGGTGGGCCAGATAGCCGACGGCAAGCGGCGTGGCTTCAACGGCAAGGAGTTCGGCGCCTCGGTGATGGGGGCGGCGGTCTCCACCATTCCCGGACGCGAATTCGCCCGCGTGCTCGGACGCGGCTCGGACAAGTTCATCAAGCCGAAGGTGGACGCTGTCGCCCCCTGGCGCAATGTCACCGGGTTCGGTGCGATGCGCAATGCCCCGTGGCGCGCGGCGATGTTCACCCACGGCGCGGTCATCGGCGGTGCGACCGGTGCGGTCAGCAATGTGTTCAGCACCCTCGGCGCGGCCATCGTCACCCAGGACCTCTCCTCGCTCAACTCGGCTCAAGGGTGGACCGGCAGCATCGCGCGCGGTGCGATGGTCGGCGGTGTCCGGGGGCTGTCCACCAAATGGACACCGCCCACGTCCGATCAGGCCAGGTTCAATCTCTGGGTCAAGGACAAGACGTACAGCGCCAGCGGTGGAATCGCCAAGGTGCGCGGTCTGTTCAGCGGTCCCACCCCCACCGCGAACGCGACTGCTCAGGCCGGCGGTCCGAACAGCCACGGGAACGGGACCGGTGGGGTCCACGCAGGCACCCAGGACACCCCTGCCCCCGCGCCTTTGCGGCAGGCGGATACGGATGCGATTCAAGTACGGCAAGGGCAGGTGGACGCTGCTGAGCAGGCGGCGCAGCAGCAGCGTGATCGGGCGGACGGGGCTGAGCAGGCGGCGCAGCAGCAGCGTGATCGGGCGGACGGGGCTGAGCAGGCGGCGCAGCAGCAGCGTGATCGGG
>NZ_BAGA01000026.1 GCF_000308595.1 Nocardia higoensis NBRC 100133
GACGCTGCTGCAACTCGCGCCGTACGTGCTGCTCGTCGAGCTGGCCCGGAACCTGGTGCGGGGCAGCGAGACCGACACGCTGTGGGCGCTGGGCCTGTGGGCCGTCGGCCTGCTCGCGGTGGGCGCGATACTCGAAGCGGCGCTGCAACTGTGGCTGCACACCGTCGACGCCCGGTTCAGCCGCGACCTGCGCGCCAGGCTGCTGAGCAAGCTGGCGCGCCTGCCGCTCGGCTGGTTCAGCGCACGCACCTCGGGGCAGATCAACAAGCTCGTCACCAACGACACGCTGTCGCTGCACTATCTGGTGACGCACGCGGTGACCGACGCGGTGGCCGCCGTCGTGGCGCCGATCGCGGTGCTGGTCTACCTGATCTGGGTGGACTGGCGACTCGGCCTGCTGCTGCTGGTCCCGATCCTGGCCTACATCATCACGATGATGACGATGATGGCCACCTCCGGCCCCAAGACGATGCAGTCGCAACGCTGGGCCGAGCGGATGAACGGCGAGGCCACCTCGTACATGGACGGCCAGCCGGTGATCCGGGTGTTCGGCGGTTCGGCCGCCTCGCCGTTCCGGCGCAGCCTCGACGACTACATCGCCTTCCTCGACGGCTGGCAGCGGCCCTTCGTCGGCAAGAAGGCGACGATGGACCTGATCACCCGCCCCGTCACCTTCCTGTGGCTGATCCTGCTCGCGGGTACCGCCCTGGTGGCGGGCGGCGGGCTCGACCCGGTCGACCTGCTGCCGTTCCTGTTCCTGGGCACCACTTTCGGATCCCGGTTGCTCGGCATCGGCTACGGCTTCATGGGGCTGCGCGACGGCCGGGTGGCCGCGCAGAACATCCAGGCCGCGCTGGACGAGAACGAACTCGACGTCCGCACCGGCGGCACCCGCTTCGAGGCACACGAGGGGCACGTCGAATTCGACAACGTCACCTTCGGCTACCGCGCCGAGGCGCCGGTGGTCGAGGACATCACGCTCACCCTGGAGCCCGGCACGGTGACGGCCCTGGTCGGTCCGTCCGGCGCGGGCAAGTCGACGCTGGCGGCGCTGCTGGCGCGCTTCCACGATCTGCACGCGGGCGCGATCCGGATCGGCGGCCGCGACATCACCACCTTCACCCAGGACGAGCTGTACGCGAGGGTCGGGTTCGTCTTCCAGGACACCCAGCTCGTGCACGGCACCGTGCGCGAGAACATCGCGCTGGCCGTCCCGGACGCCTCCGAGGAGGCCGTCGTCCAGGCGGCGAAGGACGCCCAGCTGCACGAGCGCATCCTGCGGCTGCCGCAGGGCTACGACACCGTGCTCGGCGCGAATGCCACGCTCTCCGGTGGTGAGCGGCAACGGCTCACCATCGCCCGCGCCCTGCTCGCCGACACCCCGGTGCTGATCCTGGACGAGGCCACCGCTTTCGCCGACCCGGAATCGGAATACCTGGTGCAGCAGGCGATCAACCGCCTGACCGCCGGACGCACCGTGCTGGTCATCGCGCACCGGCTGCGCACCATCGCCGACGCGGACCGGATCGTCGTGCTCGAGGGCGGCCGGATCACCCAGACCGGTACCCATGACGAGCTGCTCGCCGCCGAGGGGCGTTACCGCCGGCTGTGGGAGGCGACCGCCGACAGCGTGGCCGGTGTCGCGGCAGTGGGCGTCGGCGCCGGTGCGGTTGTCGAATCGAAGGAGAACGTCTGATGTTCCGGACTGTGATCGGCCTGCTGCCCGCCGAGCAGCGCGGCCGCGTGGCGGGCTATCTCGCGATCAATGTCGTCTCGACAATCGTGCGGGCCGTGGCTGTCGTGCTGGTGGTGCCGCTGGTGGCGGAGCTGTTCGGCGACGATCCCGGTGCCGCGTGGCGCTGGGTCGGCCTGCTCACCCTCGCCGTCGCCGTCGGCTGGGTGGTCGACTCGATCGGCTACCGGATCGGTTTCGACCTCGGCTTCGGCATTCTCGACAACGCGCAGCGCTCGGTGGCCGCGCAGGTGGCGCGAATCCCGTTGCGCTGGTTCACCGAGGAGAATTCCACGACCGCACGGCGCGCGATCGCCAGCACCGGCCCCGATCTGGTCGGCCTGGTCGGCTATCTGCTCACCCCGCTCATCCAGGGCATCCTGCTGCCGATCGCCATCGCGGTAGCGCTGGTGCCGATCGCCTGGCAACTCGGCCTCGTCGCCCTGATCGCGGTCCCGCTGCTGCTGGGCGCGCTGTGGGGCGCCAACCGCATCAGCAGGCAGGCCGACCGGGTGGCGGCCGCCTCCAACAGCGAACTCACCGCGCGCATCATCGAATTCGCCCGTACCCAGACCGCGCTGCGTGCCGCGCGGCGGGTGGAGCCGGCGAGCAGCCAGGCCGGTGCGGCGTTGGCCGCCCAGCACGGCGCGACCCTGCGACTGCTGCTGCTCAGCATCCCCGGGCAGCTGTTGTTCACGGTGGCCGCGCAGATCGCCCTGCTGGCGATGGCGGGAACCACCGCGTGGCTGGCGGTGCGCGGGACCGTCGACATCCCCGAGGCGATCGCGCTGATCGTGGTCGTGGTGCGGTTCGTCGAGCCGTTCAACTCGATTCGCGATCTGGCTCCGGCCATGGAGACCAGTCGCTCCACCCTGACCGACATCCGCACCGTGATCGACACGCCAGGGCCGGAGTCCGCGGGCGCGGCGAGCGAGATCGCTCCCGCCGCCGCCCCGGTCGAGTTGCGTTCGGTGCGTTTCGGTTACAGCGACGACGACAGCGAGCCCGCCGTACTCGACGGTCTGGATCTCGAGTTCCGCGCCGGTGAGGTCACCGCGATCGTCGGTCCTTCCGGAGCGGGCAAGAGCACGGTCCTCGGCCTGGTGGCCGGGCTGGAGCAGCCCGACGCGGGCAGCGTGCTGGTGGGCGGGGTCGAACTGGGCGGGCTGGACTCCGCCCATCGCTCGACGGTGAGCAGCGTGGTCTTCCAGCAGCCGTATCTGTTCGCCGGAACCATCAGGGAGAACGTGCTCTCGGGCAATCCGGAGGCGAGCGAGGAGGAGCTGGCCGCGGCATTGCGCCTGGCGCGCGTGGCGGAGTTCGCCGGGCGACTGCCCGACGGCTTGGACACCGTGGTCGGCGAAGCGGGCACGGCGCTGTCCGGCGGTGAGCGCCAGCGCGTCTCGATCGCTCGCGCGCTGCTCAAGCCGTCGTCGGTGCTGCTCGTCGACGAGGGCACCAGCGCACTGGACGCGGAGAACGAGGCCGCCGTCGTCACGGCCATCGGCGAGGATCCCCGGCAGCGCACCCGGATCGTGGTGACCCACCGGTTGTCCACCATCGCCGGCGCCGACCGCGTGCTGTTCCTGGACGGCGGCCGTGTGATCGAGGACGGCACCGTCGCGGAGTTGCTCGCCGCCAACGGACGATTCGCGGAGTTCTGGCGCCATCAGAACGATGCCACGGGCTGGCGGATCACCTCCGAGCCCGTGTCGGTCGGCGGAAGCTAGATCGGACGAACGCGAGACGCCCGCCACGAGTGCTTCGTGGCGGGCGTCTTCGTCGTTGTGGGAGCTGTTGTGCCGCAACGGATGTCGCAGGAAACCCCGGTGCCTTCGGCCCGAGTGCGACGCGATAGTGTGAGGTTAGTGTAACCTAACCATCGAGAGTCGATCTTGCTCGGGGTGGTGTGCCCTCGGGGACCACTCTCGCCTCGGAAGGGCTGATCGCCCGATGACGGGAGCCGGTTAGCATTACCTAATTTCTTAGGGTACGCTAACTGCGAAATTCCGATCTGCGAGAGGCGTTCTCATGGTGGTTGCTCGTCCCGAGGCGAGTGCGGACATCGATATCCGCGCGGAAGTCGGATCGGCTCTGGGGATCGCGCCGGACTCGCTCGACCTGGACGGCGACCTGATCACGCAGGGGCTGGACTCGCTGCGGATGATGCGGCTGGCGGGGCAGTGGCGTAAGCGCGGGCACGACATCGACTTCGCCCGGCTGTCCGGGGAACCGACCATCCGAGCCTGGGCCGCCCTGCTGGGTGTGGGCGAGGCGTCCGAGCATACGGCCGCGGCGGACGCGGCGCCGCAGGCACAGGTCGCCGACCTGACCAGCGATCTCGACGTCCCGTTCCCGCTGGCCCCGATGCAGCACGCGTACTGGATCGGCCGCTCCGACAGCCACGCCTACGGCGGCGTCGCGGCCCACCTGTACATCGAATTCGATGGCGGTGACCTGGAACCGGAGCGCTTCCGCGCCGCGGTCACGAAACTGCTGCTGCGCCACCCGATGCTGCGTGTACGGGTGCTGCCCGACGGCACCCAGCTGGTCGGCGCCCCGCACCCCGAGGCCGTCGCGATCCACGATCTGCGCGAGCAGTCGGCGGAATCGGCCGCCGACATCCTGGCCCGCCGCCGCGAACAGGGCACCCACCGCGCGCTGCCGATCGAGGACGGCGCGGTCGTCCGCGTGGAGCTGAGCCTGCTGCCCGACGGCGCCAGCCGAGTTCACCTGGACGTCGACATGATCGCCGCCGATGCCATGAGCTATCGCGTGCTGGTCGATGATCTGGCCCGCCTCTACCGCGGCGAAGAGCTGCCCGAACTGCGCGTGCACTTCCCGGCGCTGTCGGCCCAGCGCACCGGCCGCGCACCCAGCGAGGCCGATATCGCCTGGTGGCGCGAGCGGATCGCCGATCTGCCCGGCCCGCCGGAGCTTCCGGTGAGCGAGGCGGCCGCGCGCGGCGAGGTGCCCCCGGCGTCCGTGCGCCTGCACCACGCCATCGACGCCGCCGACCGCAAGCGTCTCGAGGAATACGCCCACCGGCGCGGCGTCACCCCGGCCTCCGCGGTGGCCACGGTGTTCGCCGAAGCGGTGGGCGCGTACTCGGCCGGTCCCCGATTCCTGCTGACCGTGCCGCTGTTCGATCGTGACCCGGTGCATCCCGATGTCGAGAAGGTGGTGGGTGACTTCACCTCCTCGCTCGTCGTCGACGTCGACCTGCGCGAGAACCTGACACTGGCCGAGCGCGCCAAAGCGATGCGGGTGGCCATGCACGAGGCGGCCGCGCACGGCAGCTTCGGCGGCCTGGACGTGCTGCGCGAACTGAGCAGGCAGCGCGGCGAACCCGTGGTGTCCCCGGTGGTGTTCACCAGCGCGCTCGGCCTGGGCGAGCTGTTCTCCCCGACGGTCACCGAGGTGCTCGGCGAGCCGTCCTGGATCGTCTCGCAGGGCCCGCAGGTGCTGCTCGACGCCCAGGTCACCGAGGTCGCGGGCGGTCTGCTGCTGAACTGGGACGTGCGGGCCTCCGACCTCGAACTCGACACCGCCCGCGAGATGTTCGCCTACTACGTGCGGCTGCTCGATCTGCTGACGGCCGACGACTGGGACCGGCCCGCCCCGGACCCGGTCTCCGACGAGGTTCGCGCCCAGCGGCTTTCGGTCGAGCGGCCGCTGCCCGCCACCGAGGTCTTCGACGGCACCCTGCACGGACACTTCCTCGCCGCCGCCGAGCAGCGCGCCGACGCGCCCGCGATCATCGGTGACGCCCGCACCTGGACCCATGCCGAACTCGCGCAGGAGGCCCGGCGGATCGCCGGCGCGCTGCTGGCCGCGGGGGTGGGCGCCGGTGACACCGTGATCGTCGATCTGCCCAAGGGCGGCGACCAGGTCGTGGCCGCGCTCGGCGTCCTCACCGCAGGCGCGGCGTACGTGCCGATGGCGCCCACCCAGCCGCAGGCCCGCCGCGAGCGCATCGCCTCGGTGGCCACCCCGGCCGCGATCCTCACCGATCGCACGCAGCGCTGGGCGGATTCGGCACACACCGTGCTCGAGCTGGCGGCCGCACGGACCGCCGAGCCCGCCGAGCCGGTGGCGGTCTCCACCGACGCGCTGGCCTACGTGCTGTTCACCTCCGGCTCGACCGGCCTGCCCAAGGGCGTGCAGGTGCCGCACCGCGCGGCCGTGGCGACCCTCACCGATCTGGTGCGCCGTTACGACCTGGGCGCGAACGACCGCAGCCTGCAGGTCTCCTCGCTGGAATTCGACCTGTCGGTCTTCGACATCTTCGGCCTGCTCGCCGTGGGCGGCGCCGTCGTGGTGCCCACCGACGACGCGGACGCCAAGGTCGACACCTGGACCCGCCTGCTGCACGACGCGCAGGTGTCGGTGCTGAACTGCGTGCCCTCGATCCTCGGCATGATCCTCGACATCGCCCCGCTGCCGTCCACGCTGCGGGTGATCATCATGGGCGGCGACAAGGTCGACGTCTCACTGCTGCACCGCGTCGGCGCGCAGCTGCCCGGCTGCCGGGTCGCCGGCCTGGGCGGCACCACCGAGACCGCCATCCACTCCACCGTGTGCGAGGCGCCCGACGTGCCCGCCGGCGCCACCTTCGTGCCCTACGGCGTGCCGCTGGACGGTGTGCGCTGCCGGGTCGTCGACGCGGTCGGCCGGGACCGGCCCGACCGCATCCCCGGCGAACTGTGGATCGGCGGCGCGGGCGTGGCCGACGGCTACCGGGGCGATCCGGAACGCACCGCCGACCGGTTCGTCACCCTCGACGGCGTGCGCTGGTACCGCACCGGCGACATGGTGCGCTACCTGCCCGGCGGGTTCCTCGACTTCCTCGGCCGCGCCGACCACATGGTCAAGATCCGCGGCTACCGGGTGGAACTCGGCGAGGTCGAGGCGGGTCTGCTGGGTCTGGACGCCGTTACCGGCGCGGTGGCCTGGTCGGACGGCCGGGATCTGCGCGCCGCGGTCACCGCGACCCGTGGCGCCACCGACGAGTCGCTGCGCGAACAGCTCACCGAGGCCCTGCCGCCGCACATGATCCCGCGCTCGATCACCGTGGTCGACCGGCTCCCGCTGACCTCCAACGGCAAGTACGACCGCGCGAAGGTCCAGCAGCTCGTGGTGACCGAGGGCCGTTCAGCGGCGGTCGCGCCGCGCGATCCCGTCGAATCGGCGTTGGTGGAGATCCTCGGCACCGTCCTGAGCACCCGTCCGCTCGGCGTCACCGACGACTTCCTCGAACTCGGCGGCGACTCGGTGCTGGCCACCGCCTTCGTCGCGAAGGTCCGCCGCTGGCTGGACGTGCCGCGGCTGACGGTCGCCGAGATCTTCGGCCGCCGCACCCTCGAAGGGCTCGCGCGGCGGCTGGCCGAACTCGACGGCGAACGTGCCGAGCGGGTCGCACAACTTTTCCTGGAGGTCATGCAGTTGTCCGACACGCAGGTCGAGGCCGAGCTGGCGGCGCCGCCGTCCTACGAGTTCGAACACCGCCGCATGGAGGTCGAACTCGACGCGGTGCTCGCGCACGAGTGGCTCACCCATCCCAAGTCCGCCTACTGGGGCATGCTCGACAGCACCGTCGCCGACGTGGAGGAGCTGATCCGGCACAGCGCGACGGTCGGCGGCTCGCCCGAATTCGGTCTGCGCATGGGTAGTTACCAGGGGGAGCGCTCGTTCTTCTTCGAGCTCTACAACCCGGCCGTCGGCGATCTGGCCAAGCCGGGCACCGGCTACACCTACGTCCCCGGCGATCTCGGCATGCACCTGCTGGTCTCGCCCAGCGACAAGCGCCTGCCCGGATTCACCGCGAACGTGATGCTGCACATCATGCGGACCGCGTTCTTCGAATTCGGCGCGCAGCGGGTGGTCGTGGAGCCGGACGTGCGCAATCTCGACGTGCAGCGGCTCAATGCCGCGGTCGGTTTCGTCGTCGCAGGCGATTACCCGGTCGCCGACAAGATCGCGCGGCTGAGTTATTGCACCCGCGAGGACTTCCTGCGGGCGACCGACAACGGGCGGACCGTCACGCTCCCCGCGCAGAGCAATTCGTGAGAGAGCAGAGTGTGAGTCCCGAAACCGTGCGCAATCCGCAGTTCATCGCGGGCCAGTCGTTCTGGCCGACCTATCACCTCCGCATCGCCCGCAAGATCCTCTCCGAGTTCTGCCACGAGCGCTACATCCTGCCCGTCGAGGTGGCGCCGGGGGAGTACGTGGTGCATTCCGGTGACCGGCGCACCGAGTACCACTTCCGCGCCGAGATACTCGCGCTCGACAGCTGGAATATCGACGAGTCGTCGATGCGGCGCGTGCGCGACGGCGAGCAGTTGCGGATCGACGCCCTGGAACTGGTCATCGACCTCGGTGATTTCCTGGGTATCGCGCCCGAAGCGCTGCCGGAGTACCTGGAGGAATTCACCAATACGCTGGTGATCAGCGCGGGCAGGCACGATTCCCGCCGCATCGCCGCCGCCGAACTCGCGGTCTCGGATTTCCAGACCATCGAGGCCACGATGACCGAGGGGCATCCCTGCATCGTCGCCAACGCGGGCCGGCTCGGTTTCAGCGTCGACGACATCGCCCGCTACGCCCCCGAACAGGGCAATCGATTCCGGCTCACCTGGGTCGCGGTGCTGCGCGCGAATTCCGATTTCGCCGCCGTCACCGGCGTCGACTACGACAGCCTGGTGCGCGCCGAACTCGGCGCGGACACGCTCGCGCGCTTCGACGCGGTGCTCACCGCTCGCGGCCTGGACCCGGCCGACTACTACTACATGCCGGTGCACCCCTGGCAGTGGGCGCAGAAGGTCGCCCGGATCTACGCGCTCGACATCGCCGAGGGCAAGATCGTCGAGGTCGGCGAGGGACCGGATCTGTACCAGCCGCAGCAGTCCATCCGCACGCTGTTCAACACCACGCACCCCGAACGCCAGTACGTGAAGATGGCGCTGTCGATCGTGAACATGGGTTTCACCCGCGGCATGTCGGCCGATTACATGCGAACCACCCCGCTGATCAACGACTACATCCGCACTCGGGTCGACGGCGACGAATATCTAGAATCCATCGGTTTCGAGATGATCTACGAGACCGCCGCCATCGGCTATCGCAACACCGCGCTCAACACGCTCACCAAGCCGGGTTCGGAGTACCGGAAACTGCTCTCGGCGCTGTGGCGCGAAAGCCCGGTGCCGCTGGCGAAGCCGCACGAGCAGCTCACCACCATGGCGGCCCTGCTGCACATCGACCATCGCGGCGCGCCGCTGGTCGCGGAATTCATTCGCGCGTCGGGCATTTCGGCCGAGGACTGGCTGGCCCGTTACCTGCGGTCCTACCTGCACCCGATCATCTACCTGCTCTACAAGTACGAGTTCAAATTCTCCCCGCACGGCGAGAACCTGATCCTGGTGCTCGATTCCGGCGTCCCGGTCCGGGCGATCCTCAAGGACATCGGCGAAGAGGTCAATATCTTCTGCGCTCCCGACGAGGTGCCGGAGAACTGCCGCCGCGCGGTGTCGGCCGAATCCGACGAGATCCGCAACATGGGCGTGCTCTCCGATGTGTTCGACGACTACCTGCGTCATCTCGCGGCGATCCTGCATTCCAGCGGACTGGTCAGCGACGAGACATTCTGGGCGGTCGTCGCCGAGAGCGTCGTCGAATTCCAGGACCTGCACCCCGAACTCGACGAACGGTTCCGGCGCTGGGATCTGTTCGCCCCCACCTTCAAGGCCATCCACATGAACCGTCTGCAACTGACGAACAACCGCCGCATGGTCGATCTCGGCGACTCGTACGCGAGCCTGGTCGACTCCGACCACGAACTGGTGAACCCGATCGCGGTGTTCCGCCCCGCCGCCGACCGCGCCGCCCGCAGAGCGGAGGTGTCGGTCTCGTGAGCGCCCGCACCGCCCCGGCCGTGGAGATCGTCCGCGACGCGCACGGGATCCCGCACATCACCGCCGATTCGGCCACCGGTGCGCTGTTCGGGCAGGGCTGTGCCTGCGGCGTCGACCGCGCCTGGCAGATCGAATACCTGCGGCTGCGCGCCGAGGGCCGCACCGCCGAGATCGTCGGCGCGGTCGGTGTGAGCTGGGACGAATTCGCCCGCCGCGCCCGCATCGACGCCGCCGCCCGCCGTATCTTCGAGTCTTCCTCAGAGCGCACTCGCAGCCTGGTCCAGGCCTACGTCGACGGGGTCAACAGCACGCTCGACACCGCCGAAGCGCTGGAACTGACCGAGTTCGACCACCGTCCCTCGCCCTGGCAGCCGTGGACGCCGATCTCGATCTTCATCGTGCACCACATCCTGTTCGGCCGGTTCACCACCAAGCTGTGGCGGCTGCACGCCTGCCGCGCGCTCGGCCGGGACGCGCTGCGCCTGTTCGACTGCGAAGGCGTGGACGAGTCCTGGGACAGCGTGCCCGCGCTGCCGGACGAGTCCTTCCTGGCCGAGGTGCTGGCCGAATTCGCGGGCGCCTCCGGCGGCGAGCAGCCGGACCGGACCTCTCTCGGCGAACCGCTCTCGGGCAGCAATGCCTGGGGCGTGGCCGCCGCGCACACCGCCACCGGCGCCCCGCTCATCGCGGGCGACCCGCATCGCTTCCTCGAACTGCCCGGCATCTACCAGCAGGTGCACCTGGCCGCCCCCGAATTCGACATCGTCGGTTTCGCTTTCGCCGGCGTGCCCGCCGTGCCGCACTTCGCGCACGCGGGGTCGGTGGCCTGGGGCATCACCAATGCGATGGGTGACTACCAGGATCTGTACTTCGAACGCCTGACCCGCTCGGGCGCGGACGTGCTCGCGGAATCCGTCGACGGCCCCCGTGCCGCCTGGACCCACCGCGAGGAAATCCTGGTACGCGACGGCGATCCGGTGTCGGTGGAGGTCATCGGGACCAGCAACGGTTCGGTCGTCTTCGGCGGCCCGGACGCCGATTTCTCGATCAGCCTGCGCACCCCGCTGCTCGACGACCCGGACGCCACCTTCGACTCCGCCGTGGATCTGCTGTTCGCGCGCTCGGTGCCCGAAGTGGAGCAGGCCCTGACCACCTGGGTCGAACCGGCCAACCGCATCGTGATCGCCGATGTCGAGGGCAGGCTGAGCCAGCACGTGGTCGGCGCGATGCCGCTGCGCGCGCCGGAGAACTACTGGCTGCCGGTGCCGGGCTGGGACGCGCGCTACCAGTGGCGCGCCATGTCCACCGCCTCGGTCTCGGACACCGCCTTCGACGCGAGCGTGCCCGAGTACGCGGTGATCGCCAACCAGCGCATCCTCGATGCCGCCCCGTTGCAGCCGATCACCACCGAATGCGCGGCCACCGATCGCGCCGAGCGCATCGGTGCGCTGCTCGATCGCGCTCTGCACGTCACGCCGGAATCCCGTGGCGCCTCGGTGCAGGCCGGTGTCGATCCTGCCGGTGGCGCGCCCGAAGGTCGAGCCGATGCGGCCTGCCGGCCCGCCGCGGTCACGGTCGGTGACTGTGCCGACATCCACCGCGATGTCGCGAACGCGGGCGCGGAAACCCTGCTGTCGGTGCTGCATTCCCTCACCGGGCTCAGCCCGGCCGCCGAGCGGGTGCGCGAGCGATTGCTCGCCTGGGATCGCACCATGGCCGCCGAGAGCACCGACGCCTACGTCTTCGCCGAGGTCCGCACCCGCCTGGTCGCGGCGGTCGCCCGCCACGAGGCGCTCGTCGGACTGGCCGCCCCACACGGCTTCCCGCGCATGTTCGACCCGTGGTTCGTGGTCGAGACCCGTCTCGGGGCCGCGCTGGACTCGGTCGTGCGCCATGCCCGCGCCGTGGGCATCGACGTCGCCGCGCTCGCGGCCGAGGCGGTCGCCGCGGTGGCGGCGCACCTCGCCGAGCAGGACACCACCCCGACCTGGGGCAGCGTGCACGTGCTGCAACCGATCCACGGCATGGATCTGATGGGCGCCACCCCCGCGCACCTCGAGTTGTCGGCGAAGATCCGTCCGGACCGGCTGCCGCTGGCGGGCGACGGCGAGTGCGTGATGGCCAATGCCAGTGCCATCGGTTTCTCGCACGCGTGCAGCCTCGGTTCGGCCGCGCGCTACATCTGGGATCTCGCCGATCGCGACGCCAGCCGCTGGATCGTCCCGCTGGGCGTCAGCGGCGACCCGCGCTCGGCGCACTTCCAGGACCAGGCCCCGCTGTGGGCTCGCGGCGACCTCGTCGGTCTCGTCGGCGACTGGCCGACGCTGCGGGCGCAGGCCCGTGGCGTGACCGCTTTCGTCCGGATCCCGAAGGAATCCGCTGACGCCGCAGACACTTTCGTGCTCGCCCGAACCGAGCAGACGACACCATCGCAGTCCACCGACGCCTCGACGCTGGGAGAAGCATGAACGCATTGACCGACGCGCGACTGGAACTGCTGCGCCGCCGGATGGCCGCGGCCGGGATCGCGAGCGAGTCCGCGGCCGGCGCGGCCCCCGTGGCGGCTCCCGCGCAGCCGGGCACCGGTGAATTCGGCATCGCCGAGCGCCGGATGTGGAAGATCTACGAGTTCGACCAGGATTCGGTCTCCCACAACATCGCCCTGGTTCTGGACTTCGGCGACACCTACCGCCTCGACGCGCTGATCGCCTCGACCGAGCTGATGATCGGCAAGGCCGCGGTGCTCGGCTCGATCGTCACCGTCGGCGCGGACGGCGTGGCCCGCCGCGTCCCGAGCGGAGTGCGCGGGCGGTGGGCCGAACCCGGCCGGGTGTGGGAGTACGGCACGCTGCCGGCCTACGACGGCCGCACCGATCGGGACAGTGTGCTCGCGGTCGCCGACGCGCTGGCCCGTTCGCCGTTCGCGCTCACGCAGGAACCGCCGCTGCGCGTGCGCCTGTACCCCCGCGCGGGTGGCGGCGTCACCATGCTGCTGGTCGTGCACCACCTGGCCGTGGACGACACCTCCTGGCCCGCGCTGCTGGGCACGCTCACCACCGGCGCGTGGCCCGAACAGGCGGCCGGGGCCACGGATCGGCCGGTCGCCGCCGTGGCAGACGCGCTGCGCCACGCCCAGCAGACCTGGGCCGCCGAGGATGTGCGCTTCCCGCTGTCGGGTGAGCTGCCCTCGATCAGCGCCGAGGAGAGCTGGCTGTCGCCGATGGACGAGTGCGCGGGCGAAAAGCTGTACGCGCCGGTCGAGCCCGAGCACCACGCCGCGCTCGACGCGGTCGCCCGCGAGGTCGGCGCCACCGGCAACGCGCTCTACATCACGCTCTGCGCGCTCGGCGTCTACGCACTCACCGGCGCCGCCGACCACGTGCTGCTGGTGCCCGCCGACAACCGCAGGCCCGGCGACACGCCCGATCGCGTCGGCTACAGCGGCAATATCGTGCCGATGCGCTTCAGCTTCGACCCGGCGTCGAGCCTGCGGGAGGCGTTGCGCGCCGGGGTGTCCGCGGTCTACGCCGCGATGGAGTACGCCACCGTCGACTACGGCGCCGTCCTCACCGCGCTGCGCGGTGCGGGCGGGCGTTTCCCGGTCGCCGAGATCATGGCCTCGGTGCGCAACGCGCCGCTGCGCGGCATCCCGGTGCCCGCGGGCGCCTCGGTGACCTGCCGGTCGGTGTTCAACGGGATCGGCAACTACCCGCTGACCTTCGCCTTCGAGATCGGCGCCGACGAGCAGGTGCACCTGGAGGTCGACTACCAGACCGAGGTCGTCGACGAGGAGTTCGCGCACCGCGCGGCCGCGGTGCTGACCGGGCTGATCGAGCGGGTCCCGGACCGGCTCGATACCGAAGTGGGGCAGCTGGTCTCGGCGCTGCGCGAACCCGAAGCCGTCTAGCCGCTCCGGCCCGGCTCGAGAGAAAACGATCATCGCGGTGTGTCCGGCCTGCCGGGGCCGGGATCACCCACCGCGACCACCGGTCGAGCGGCCGACGCTCGGTATCCCTCGACCACATCTTTGTCCGAATTGACGTAATGGGGCTGTCCGTGTCACAAGAAATTGCATTCCCGTGGGGGAAGTCGTCGAAGTTCTCCCGCCCCGGCGCAGGCTGGGCGGAGATCGGCGCCGGCTTGACCCGCGTCGCCGCCGAAGTCGACGGCCGCCACCACGGATTCCCCCTGCCCGCGGGCGATCCGGCCACGGTGCTGGCCGCCGTCGCGGACGCGCTGGGCCCCGAGCAGATCCCCGCCACCGGCATCGGCGAGGAGGCCGCGCTCGATCAGCTGGCCGACCTGGTCGCCCGCTACGGCCTGGATCTGACCCACAAGCAGTGCGCGGCGCACCTACAGCCGCCCGCGCTGACCGTGTCGGTGGTCGCCGACGCGCTGGCCAGCGCGGGCAACGCCTCGCTGGACACCTACGACTCCGGCCCGGCCACACTGGGCATCGAGCAGTGGACCATCAAGTCACTGGCCCGGCTGGCCGGTTTCACCGAATCCGCGGGCGGCGTCTTCGGCCCGGGCGGCTCCTACTCGAATCTGCTGGCGCTGCTGGTCGCCCGCGATTACGGCGCGGCCCAGCGCGGCATCGACGTCCGCCAGAACGGCGTCAGCGCGCTGCCGCGGCCGGTGGTGTTCTGCTCGCGGGTGGCGCACTTCTCGGTCCACCGCGCCTGCGCGGCACTGGGGCTGGGTGAGGCCGCGGCGATTCCGGTGCCGGTCGACTCCGACCACCGGATGATCCCCGAAGCGCTCGCGGAACTGCTCGAGCGCTACAGCGTCGGCCACACCCCGATCGCGATCGTGGCGACCGCGGGCACCACCGACTTCGGCAGCATCGACCCGCTGCCGGAGATCGCCGAGATCGCCGCCCGCCACAACCTGTGGATGCACGTCGACGCGGCCTACGGCTTCGGATCGCTGTTCTCCGACAGGCTCTCCGGCCTGCTGACCGGCATCGACCGCGCCGACTCGATCACCCTGGATCTGCACAAGGTCGGCTGGCAGCCCGCCGCGGCCAGCGTGCTGCTGCTGGCCGACCAGCAGCGCTTCGCCTCGTTGAACCGCTCGGTGGCCTATCTCAACCCCGACGACGACGTGGAAGCCGGCTACGGCGGCCTGCTCGGCCAGACCCTGCAGACCACCCGCCGCCCCGACGTGTTCAAGGTCGCGGCCACCTTCCTGGCCTACGGCCGCGAGGGCCTCGGCGAGATGCTCGACACCTGCCACGAGCTGGCCCAGCACGCCGAGCGCCGGATCGCCACCGAGCTGCAGCTGGATCTGGTCGCACCGGTCACCCTGACCACGGTGATCTTCCGGTACCGCTGCGAGGATCTGGATCTGGACCAGGTCAACGGCGAAGTGCGCCGCCGCCTGATCAATTCGGGCAAGGCGCTCATCGGCCGCACCCAGGTGCGCATCCACGGCGAGGGCGAGCCGCGCACCTGCCTCAAGCTCACGCTGCTCAACCCCGAGGCGACCGAGCAGGACATCGACGCGCTGTTCGACGACATCCTGCGCATCGCCCTGGAAGTGGAATCCGAAGGTCTCGAACACAGTGTCGACGAAATGGTGAAGACCCATGAGTGAAATCGAATCGGTGGACATTCTCGCGATCGGCTGCGGCCCCTTCAACCTCGGCCTGGCTGCGCTCGCCTCGACGGTCGAGGACGCGAACGTGCTCGTGGTGGACTCCGCCGACGAGTTCCGCTGGCATCCCGGCCTGATGTTCGACGAGGCCAAGCTCCAGGTGAGCTTCCTGTCCGACCTGGTCTCGCTGGTCGATCCACGTCACCCGCTGTCGTTCCTGGCCTACCTGGCCGATGTCGACCGGCTCTACCCGTTCCTGGTGCGCGAGGACTTCTTCCCGACCCGGCGCGAGTACGAGGCGTATCTGTTGTGGGTTGTCGCGCAGCTGGATTCGCTGCGCTGGCGGACCACGGTCGAGCAGGTGCGCTGGAACGACGAGCTGGAGCTGTTCGAGGTCTCGGTGACCTCCGGCGGCGCCGCCTCGGTGATCCACGCGGGCCACGTCGTGGTCGGCATCGGCACCGAGCCGGTGATCCCGTCCGCGCTGGCCACCGAATCGCCCGCGCTGATCCACAGTTCGCAGTACCTGTTCCATCAGGACAGCGCGCACGCCGCGGACTCGGTGACGGTGATCGGCTCGGGCCAGTCCGGCGCCGAGATCGTCATCGATCTGCTCGAGGAGAACCTGCGCGGCGGCCCCGCGGTCACCTGGTGGACCCGCACCCCGTGGTTCGCGCCGCTGGACTTCACCAAGCTCTCGCTGGAGATGACCACCCCGGCCTACATGGATTACTTCCACTCGCTGCCCGAGGACGCCCGCGACCGGGTGCGCGCGCAGCACTGGCAGTTCCACAAGGGCATCTCCACCGCGACCCTGGAACGGCTGCACGACCTGCTCTACCGCAGGCAGCTGCTGGAGAAGCTGCAGCCGGTGCGGTTGCGCCAGAGCGTCGCGGTCGAGGCCATCGACACCCTCTCCGACGGCAGGCTGAAGGTGCGCGGTCAGCACCTGGACACCGGTAAGAAGCTCACGCAGACCGCCGATCTGGTCATCGCGTGCACCGGTTACCAGCAGCGCAAGCCGGACTTCCTGGCCCCGGTGGCCGAGCGGCTGCACCGGGATTCGCGCGACCGGCTGGTCGTGGAGTCGAATCACTCGGTGGCCGCCGACGGCGCGTTGGCCAACCGGCTGTTCGTGGCCAATGCCGAGGCGCACGCGGTCGGTGTGTCCGCGCCCAACCTCGACATCGGCGCGATGCGCAACGCGAAGATCCTCAACAGCGTGCTCGGCCGCGAGGTCTACCGCCTGCAGCGCAATACCGCGTTCACCAGCTTTGCCGCCGACGGCGACGACGTGGTCGAGTAGTCGGCCCAGGCGGGTGGCTCCGCGTCACCCGCCCGAGAGCAGTTAGTTAGGTATGCCTTGCCTGACAATACGGCCGTCGTTTAATGTTTCCTCGGCCCCGGAAGTGTCCGGCACCCGGAGGTATCCGGTTTCGCCCGTGAAGGAGTAGTTCCCGAATGTCCGACCATATCCGTGAAACGCTGGACAGCATCCTCGAAGAGGATCTCGATCTGCCGCTCGCGCAACTGACCCGCTCGTCGCTGCTGATCGAGGACCTCGGGCTGGACTCCGTCGCGTTCGCCATCGGCGTGGTCGCCATCGAGGAGCGCCTCGGCGTGCAGCTGAGCGAGCGCGAGATGTCGGAGGCCGCCTCGGTCGGCGACCTCGAGGATCTCATCCGCTCGAAGGCAGGCAGCGTCGCGCAGTGACCGCCGTGGATTCCTACGACGAACTGCTCGACCTGGCCTTCGACGACCAGGTCGTGGCATGGACCGAGCAGGCCGAGCGGGAAGCGAAGTTCCCCAGGGAACTGCTCGAACACCTGGGCAAGGCGGGCGTGTTCGCCCGTAAGTGGGAAGACCGCAAGCTCACCGACCTGGGCATGCACTTCGCGCTGGCGCAGAAGCTCGGCTCGTTGCAGTCGGCCGGCATCGCCGTCGGTGTCAGCCTGCACGATTCGGCCATCGCCATGCTGCGCCGCTTCGCGCGCAACGACTTCCAGCGCACCCTCGCCGACCGGGCGATCGCGGTGGAGAAGGTGCTGTGCATCGCGGCCTCGGAGGAATCCGGCGGCTCCGATCTGCAGATCGTCGCCACCACCGTCGAGTCGGAGAACGGCGGCTACCGGGTCCGTGGCGTGAAGAAGTTCGTCTCGCTCTCGCCGATCGCCGACTACATCATGGTCGTCTGCCGCCATATCGACGGCGCGGCCGAAGGCGGCGTGGAAAGCGCTGTCGCCCACGGCAATGTCGCGCTGGTGATCGTGCCCACCTCGCAGGTCGAGATCGGCACCCCCTACGACAAGCTCGGTGCGGGCCCGCTGGACACCGCCCCGGTCACCATCGACACCTGGGTGCCCGCGGAGAACCTGCTCGCGCGCCCCGGCACCGGCCTGGCTGTGATCAGCTGGGGCCTCGCACACGAACGCTATTCGGTCGCGGGCCAGATCGCGGGCAACTGCGAAGCCATGCTCGGCGTGACACTGGCGCGGATGATGAACCGCAGCCAGTTCGGCAAGCGCCTGTTCGACCACCAGGCCCTGCGCCTACGCGTGGCCGACCTGCAGTCGCGGATCGACCTGCTGCGCTACGCCCTCATCGGCGTCGCCCAGGAGGGCAAGATCAACCTGCGCACCGCAGCCTCCCTCAAGGCGACCTCCGCCAATCTCGGCGTCGAGGTGGCCTCGGAATGCCTGCACATCTTCGGCGGCTCCGGCTATCTCGAATCCGAGACCCCGGTCGGACGCTGGTGGCGCGACATGAAGTTGGCCCGCGTGGGCGGCGGCACCGATGAGGTGCTGTGGGAGCTGGTCGCGGCGGGCATGAAGCCCGACAACGAACGCTACGAGAAGCTCTACAACAGTCAGGTGGAACAGTAGTGAGCAGCCCCGTCGAACTCGCCCCGCCCGATCACACCTACCTGCATCTGGACACCAAGACCGCCCCGATGGTCTGGGCCATGGTGATGGTGCTGGCCGACGACGGCGAACACCTGTCGATCGACGACCTGCGCGCGCGGGTCCGCGAGCGCGGCACCCTGTTCGACATCTTCCGGCTCGGCATCCGCGAGGGCCGCTGGCGTCGCCCGCAGGTCGAACTCGCCGCCGAGGTCGACGTGGAAGCCCATGTCGCGCACGCCCAGTACAGCGACGAGGCCGACCTGCACAGCCGCATCGCCGCCCTGCACGAGCAGCCGCTGCCCCGGCCCGCGCCGATGTGGCACATCACGCTGTTCACGCCCCGTGCGACCGGCCCCCAGGCCATCCTGCTGCGGGTGCACCACAGCGTCTCCGACGGCATCGCGGGCGCGGCCTTCGCCGCCCTGGTCGCCGACGGCACGCCGGAGGAGCTGACCGAGTTCGAGCGCTTCGCGACCAGCCCGCGCTATCACATCCCCGAGGTCGATCCGGAGGAGTTCGCCACGGCAAAGGCCGCTTTCGGCGAGCAGTGGCAGGCGGGCCAGGCCGGTCGCGGCTGGCCGCGGCTCACCAAGAGCGGTCGTCGCGAGGTCGCGCTGACCGGCGTGTCCACCCGCGACCTGCGCCGCGCGGCCAAGCACAACGGCGCCACCGTGCACGAATTCGTGCTCGCCGCCATCGGCCGCGCGCTGAACCTCACCCCGCCGCCCGCCAAGAAGGGCGGCGAGATCCTGCGGGTCACCCTCCCGGTCACCCACGACGAAGGCTTCCGGCACACCGGCAACGCCGTGCTGGTCTCGCTGCTCAACCTGCCCGGCGACAAGGCCGACCTGGCCGACCAGATCGAACGCGCCCGCGCCGAGCTGAAGCTGATCGAGGAGCGCAAGCCGCACCTGTCGCTGGCCGCCACCGACAACGGTCCCAAGGCGCCGTGGCCGTTGCAGCGCGCCATCGCCAACGCCTCGATGTCGCGGATGGCCCCCGACATCCACATCGGCATCAACCCGGGCTTCTCCCGGATCCGCGCGGTGCTGGGCAAGAAGATCACCGAGTTGACCCCGATCTCGCCGCTGGTGGGCTACTCGTTCTCGGTGACCTGCCTGATCCTGGGCAACCGCACCTCCTTCGGCGTCGTCACCGACCCGGTCGCGCTGTCGGACGGATACGCCGCCACTTTCGTGGAGACCTTCGGCCGCGTGCTGGACGAGGCCGCCCCGGCCTGATCCCGGTCCGTGCACGCCGACCCTTTCAGACAGAGATGAGAAAGTTCCGATGAGCAGAATTACCGACCTGTTGTTCCGGCAGCCCGCACCCGAGGACACCGGCCTGTGGAGCGGGGAGAGCTCGTCGGAGCTGTCGTTCCTGTCCTGGGCGCAGGTGAAGTCGGCAGCAGCCACCGCCGCGGCTGGCCTGGCCGATGCCGGTGTGGCGCCGGGGGATTCGGTCGCGATCCTCGCCGGTGACGCCGCCGACATCACCGTGACCGTACAGGCGGGTTGGATGCGCGGCGCGGCGTTCACCATGCTGCACCAGCCCACCCCGCGCACCAACCTGGAGACCTGGCTCGCCGACTGCCGCGAGGTGGTGCGGATGCTCGGCTCGCGGGTGGTCGCGGTGGGACAGCCCTTCTACGACGCCGTGCGCGAACTCGATCTAGGCGCGCCGATCGTCTCGATCGACGAACTGCGCGCCGGCACTTCGCAGATCGAGGCCGTGGAGACCGACGAGGAAGACCTCGCCGTGCTGCAGCTGACCTCCGGCACCACCGGCGTCCCGAAGGCCGTCGCCATCACCTATCGCAACCTGTGGGCCAACCAGCACGCCATCGTGACGGCCGCGGACTTCCGCACCGAGGACGTCGTGGTCAGCTGGCTGCCGCTCTACCACGACATGGGCATGATCGGCACCCTCATGACCCCGATGTTCGCCCGGACGACCACCGTGCTCACCACCCCGATGGCCTTCCTGAAGAACCCCCTGTCCTGGGCCGAACTGTTCACCCGCTTCGGCGGAACCTTCACCGCCGCACCGAACTTCGCCTACTCCGTGCTCGCCCGCCGCCTCCGCCGGGCGCCCGACGGCGCCTACGACCTGTCGAAACTGCGCGTCGCGGTCAACGGCGCCGAGGCCATCGACACCGCCGTGCTCGAGGAATTCCTCACCGAGGGCGCGCGTTTCGGCCTGAAGCCGGAAGCCATGATGCCCGCCTACGGCATGGCCGAAACCACCCTGGCGGTGTCGTTCAGCGCCCACGACCAGCGCTACACCGTCGACGTCATCGACGCCGACCGCGCCGAGCAGGACAACCTCGCCGCGCGCGAAGACGTGCAGCGCGAGCGCACGGTCGTGCGCCTCGGCCCGCCGGTCCCCGGCCTCGAGATGCGCGTCGTCGACGACGAAGGCAACCCCCTGCCCGCCGACCACATCGGCACCTTCCAGGTGCGCGGCGAGGCGGTCACCCGCCGCTACCTCGGCCCGGACGGCTTCGTCTCGGCCAACGACGCCGACGGCTGGCTCGACACCGGCGACCTCGGCTACCTGACCCCCGACGGCGAAGCCGTGGTGAGCGGCCGCAAGAAGGACATCATCATTGTCGCCGGCCGCAACATCTCCCCGGTCGTGGTGGAGCGCGCCGCCGGCGTGATTCCCGGCGTCCGCGCCGGCGGCGTCGCGGCGCTGGCGGTGAAGCTGCCGTCGATGGCGCGTGAGGGCATCGCCGTCATCGCCGAGTCCGACGCGGCGGGCGATGCCGAAGAGTCCGAGCGCATCCGCAAGGACGTCGCCCGCGCGGTCTACGACGATGTGGGCATCGCCCCCGCCGTGGTGACCATCGTCGGCAAGGGCGCGCTCCCCAAGACCCCCTCGGGCAAACTCCGCCGCGCCGCGTCGGCGAGCCTTATCACCGTCTGACGTCAGCCGACATCGTCTGTGGCCGAGGTCGATCGCGAGGGATACGCGAACGGCCTCGGCCACGGCATGCCGGAAGGGTGAAGTCACGCTCGCTCCCACGGCCACTCATGTCACAGGGTCGGATCGAGGGTCGAGCGGTACTCCTCCCATGACGGCAGCCGCAACGGCGGCTCGGAATCGCTGACTTCACTGGTCCCGAACTCCGCCACGATTCGCTGCTCATTGATCGTCAGAAATGCCTCGGTAGTGACCCGCTCGAACTCCTCGGCTGTATCGTAACGTCTACCATCGATAACGAATTCCGCCCGCCACCGATCGTTCCGCCTCACCCGAACAATGCAAATTTCCCGCGGCTCCTTGCTCACCGCACCCTCCTCGTCATTGCTTCCTCCTGATCCGGGGCCGCCGCCTCGGCGAAGATCTTCTCGAGGGGCCGCTCTTGTCGAGAATTGTTTTGTGAGTGGCGTAGAACGGCTGGTAGAGCGGTGTGGCAGTCGATACCGATCACGCCGATCCTGGCGTGCACCGCCGCGCCGCTGGTGAGCGAACCTCTCACCCGTGCGACAGCCCTCCGCCAGCTCGGTCGAATCGTCAACCGCTATCGAGATATCGGCAGGCCGCATATGGCGCACGATCATTGGAGCCCAATCGTATGTTCGCTGCGGCGCTCGGCAGCGGTAACGTCGTAGCCCGTGGCATGCCGCCGCTACTGATCGGACTCGCGCCCCATCCGTCGGCGATGCGCCCGCTACGGTCGGCCGCCTCGTAGGTCCGAACATCGTGCCGGGTCGCTACGGCCATCCGAATCCTCTTCGCCTCCAAACGAGTTCGGGGTACAGTACGCAACGCGTTTTCGGATCGTGGGGGACAGGCCTGGGCCTCGCATCGATCCCGAACCGAACAAGGGGAGGAAGTGTCCGCCGCACTGGCGGACCGAGTCGAATGGGGGGTCATGCGCCGAGGCGACGTGCTCTGCAAACCGCGCAACCGGCAGGGCCGGGCATGGCTGTGACACCACCGAACCCACACGACGCGCTCTTCCGGCACATCATGTCCCGCCCCCACGATGCCGTTGGCGAACTGCGTGCGGCACTGCCCGAGGCCATTTCCGCCCGCATTCGATGGGAGACGCTCACTCCGCAGCCGTGCAACTTCGTCTCGACGCGATTGCGGTCCCGCTACAGCGACGTGCTCTTCCACGCCCTGCTCGATGACCACGACGCGTTCATCTATGTCCTCATCGAACACCAGACCCGGCCCGACCGCTTCATGCCGCTGCGCATGATCGAGTACATGGCCGCCATCTGGAACCGCTACCTCGGCGAGCGCCCCGAGGCTGCCACTTTGCCCCCCATCGTCCCGGTGGTTGTCCACAGCGGTCCGCACAGCCGCCGCTGGAACACGCCGACCGAGCTGTCCGAACTCATCGGTCTGGCTCCCGATACCCGTCTCGCGCTCGGCGAACACCTGCCTCGCTTGCGTCTGGTCCTCGACGACCTCACCACTGTCGACGTGGAAGCCCTCCGCCGCCGCGCCCTCACCCCCGCGGCACGTCTGATGTTCGTCCTGCACAAGATCGCCGCGGGCAACCCGCACCTCGGCGCTGACCTGGCTCCCTTGGTCGATGACCTGCACGCCCTCATCGAAGCCCCCGGCGGCATAGATGACCTCACCTGCCTGGTGACGTACATTTTCATGGTGGGCGAGACCAGCGAGGACGACCTGGCTCCCGTGATCGAACAACTCGGCCCCCGCGCCAAGGAGGTGCTCATGACGACCGCCGAGAAGCTGCAAGCCAAAGGCCGAGCAAAAGGCCGAGACGAGGGCCGTGCCGAAGGACGCGCCGAGGAGCGTGCCGAAGCCCTCACCGACCTGCTGACGGTCAAGTTCGGCCCATTACCCGCCGATGTCACCGCCCGAATCGGCGTAGCGGATACCACGCGCCTGCGCACCTGGTTCCGTGCGGCCCTGACCGCAAGCACCCTCGAGGAAGTGTTCACCTGACGTAGTGCCCGCAGACATGGTGCAGGTGCGCGCCGCGGCCGAGAACCAGGAGCCTACGGCTGGAGATGCCCGCCCTGGTCAACGACGTTCCGGAGCAAGATCGGCCGCGCTATCGCCCCCGCCCTCGGCGAGTCGGTGGACCGCGTCCATCGCGGGGCTCGTCAACACCACCCGGTCGTGATGGAGCGCGCCGCCGGCGTGACCCTCAGGTGGGCGCGGGCGGTGTCGCAGCGCGCAGATAGGCCGCGCCCATCCCGCCCGCACCGATGAGCCGTTCGATGGTCTGCCCGACGATCACCAGCCCCCGCAAGGTCCGGGATCTCGGCCATACCGGGCGCCACCAGAGCGGGCGCGACCGATATCTCACCGCCGTATCCGCTCACGCCTCATCAGGATCGCGCATATCTCGATAACGCTCGCCTGATCAGCCCCGATCACGACCGCTTCCGCGCCCCTATGGTCGCTCTGGCGCTCGGCACCGGGTGACGCCGGCTCACCCCTCACACGGCGCGCCGGCTTCCCCGTCAGGGGAGGGAAGCCGGTGGCGAAAGCCCCGGTGTCGAGTGCCTTCCACTCCGACGACCACACGGGAGGCGCTGTGCCGGGATGTTCGCTCGACCCTGCCCTCGGCACGGTGGGCCGCGGCTCACCTCCGGACACCGACCACGACCTCCGCGTCGCGATCTACACCGACGAGTTCGCCGACGACCCGCACGCCGCCTAC
>NZ_BAGA01000025.1 GCF_000308595.1 Nocardia higoensis NBRC 100133
CCCGCGCCGACGGCATCGAGCCGCGCGCCGTGGTCGTCGACCTGCCCGTCGACGCCACCCCGGTCAAGGTGCGCCAGGCCGTGGAGCTCGTGCTCGCCCGCAACCCGATGCTGTGGGCGCGGCTGCGTCCCGCGGCCGGCGGGCGACCCGCAGGCTTCGTACTGCCGCCGACCCCGGCGCCGGAGGACCGGCCGTACTTCCGGCTCGCCGACAGCGTTCCGCTCGACGACGTGGTCGCCGCCGCCGCGGCCGCGCTCGATCCGGTCGAGGGGCGCAATATCCGGTTCGTGCACGTCGGCGCGGACGGCTCCGCCCAGCTCGTCGTGGTCGCCAACGGCTTGGTGGTCGACGATCGCGCCTGGCGGGTGCTCACCGACCAGCTGGTCGCGGCCTGGTCGCGGCCGCATTCGGCGGAAGCCGTGCGACCCGTGCCCGCCACCGGCCACGGCCCGGCGATCCTGCTGCGCGATCTCGCCGCCCGCGCCGCCGATCCGGCCGTGCACGCCGAGCTCGACTGGTGGCGCGCGGTCGCTCCGGTGAGCAGGCAGGTCCCGCGCGGGCTCGATCTCACCGCACGCTCCCGGGTCTCGCTGACCATCACCGCCGAAGGTGCTGCGGCGGTCGCCGCGACCGCCGCGGCCTATCACACCGGCGTCGGCGACGTGCTGCTCACCGCGCTCGCCCTGGCCCTGCGCACCGCCGCGGACAGCCCGGTCGCGCGGGCCACCGGCTCGGTGGTCCGCCTGCACGCCGACGCCCGCGATGCCTTCGACACCGGGGCGCGCGGCGACGCCAATGCCGACATGGTCGGCGCGTTCACCACCGGCTACCCGTTGGTGCTCGACCTGGGCGACCTCGACGTCGCCGATGCTCTCGTCGGCGGCCGGGCCGCGGGTCAGGCGCTGGCCCGGGTCAAGGAGTCGCGCCGGGCGGTGCCTTCGGGCGGCGTCGGCTACGCGTTGCTGCGCTACCTCGATCCCGGCATCGGCCTGCCCGGCCCCGGCCTGCTCCGGATGCGCTATCGCGACCTGCGGCCGGTCCGCGTGCACACCGACGCCCCCGCCGACGATCTGCTGCTCGACGTGCTCTTCGAGGCCACCGCCGCCGGCCTGCTGGCCCGCTTCGACTTCGCGTCCGCGGCCTTCACCGCCGAGCAGGTCCGCGGCTTCGCCGAACACTGGGTGCGTGCCCTCGGCGGTCTGGCCGAGCACGGTGCCCGGCCCGGCGCGGGCGGGCACACGCCCTCGGACTTCCGACTGGTGAAGCTGACCCAGGCCGACCTGGACCGGTTCGCCGAGAGCTACTCCGCCCCGGCCGATGTCTGGCCGATGACGGCGCTGCAATCCGGCATGCTGTTCCACGCGCTGCTGGCCGACGCCTCCATCGACCCGTACATGATGCAGTTCGTGCTCGACCTCGACGGCTCCGTCGACGCGGGCCGCCTGCGCGCCGCGGCCCAGGCGCTGCTCGACCGGCACGCCAACCTGCGGGTGGCCTTCGCCGATACCGCCGACGGCACCACCGTGCAGGTGGTGCCCCCGCGGGTGGACGCGCCGTGGCGGCAGATCGCGCTCGACCACCTCGACCCGGCGGTCATCGCCGCCGAGGCCGAACGGATCGAGAACGCCGAGCTGGCACAGCATTTCGATCCCAGCACCGCGCCGCTGCTGCGCTTCACCCTGCTGCGCACCTCGCCCGAGCGCTACCACCTGGTGGTCACCAGCCACCACATCCTGATCGACGGCTGGTCGGTGCCGCTGCTGCTGCGGGAACTGCTCACCGGCTACGCGTTCGGACCGCACGCGCGCGAACTCCCGCCGGTGCGGCCCTACCGCGACTACCTGCTCTGGCTGTCCCGTCAGGACCGCCAGGCGGCGCTGGCGGCCTGGCGGACGGCGCTGGCGGGCGTCACCGAGCCAACCCTGCTCGCCCCCAGGCCCGGCCACGAGATCTCCGCTGGCATCGGTGAAGCGGGCTTCGCCATGTCCACCGCCCAGACCGAGGCGCTGACCCGGCTGGCCGCGCGCGTCGGCGTCACCGTCAACACCGTGGTGCAGACGGCGTGGGCGCTGCTGATCGGTCGCAGCACCGACCGCGACGACGTGGTCTTCGGCGCCACCGTCTCCGGCAGGCCCGCCGATCTCGACGGTGTGGAGACGATGGTCGGGTTGTTCCTCAATGCCGCGCCCGTGCGGGTGCGCCTGGATCCCACCAGCAGCCTGGACGAACTGCTGCGGACCGTGCAGGATCAGCAGGCCGTGCTGCTCGACCATCATCACCTGGGGCTCAGCGAGATCCAGGAGGCGGTCGGGCTGGAGTCGCTGTTCGACTCGCTGGTCGTGTTCGAGTCCTATCCGGTCGACGCCGAGGGCCTGCGCCGGATCAGTGAGATCGACGGCATGCGGGTCAGCGGCGTGCATGTCACCGACGGCACGCACTACCCGGTGACGGTGATCGTCGCGCTCGGCGACCAGCTGCGGGTACAGGTGAAGTACCTGCGCGACCTGTTCGAACCCGAGGCCGCCCAGACGCTCGCCTCCCGGCTGGCCGCCCTGATCGGCAAGTTCGTCGCCGTGCCGCATGCCCGCGTCGGCGAGGTCGACGCGCTGCTGGCCGACGAGCGGGCCGCGCTGTTCGCCCGCAACTCGACCGTGGTGCCCGAACTCCTCGACGACGCGACCCTGCTGCGTCTGTTCGACGAACAGGTCGCCCGCACCCCGCGCGCGCGGGCGCTCATCGACGCGGACACTGTCCTCGACTACGCCGATCTCGACCGTCGCTCCCGCGTGCTGGCCACCGAGCTGGCCGATCTCGGCGTGCGACCGCGGCAGCTGGTCGCGGTCGCCATGCGCCGCAGCATCGACCTGGTGGTCGCGATCTACGCGGTGCTGCGCGCCGGCGCGGCGTACGTGCCGGTGGATCCGGACCATCCCGACGACCGCAACGAGCAGGTGCTGTCCGGTGCCGCACCGGTCTGCGTGCTGACCAGGTCCGGCGACGGATTCGGCACGAGCACCCCGATCCCCGTCGTCGACGTCGACACCCTCGAGCTCGCCGGCACGCCGCCGCATCCGGGCGTCCGGGTGCTCGCCGACGACCTGGCCTATGTCGTCTACACCTCCGGCTCCACCGGACGACCCAAGGGCGTGGCGATCACCCACCGCCAGATGGCCAACCAGTTCCGCTGGGCCCAGCTCACCCACCCGCACGACCGCGGCGACGTGGTGCTGCACAAGACGCCGATCACCTTCGACATCTCCGCCTGGGAGCTGTTCTGGCCGTTGCAGGCCGGCGCCGCCGTGGTGATCGCCGAACCCGACGGCCACCGCGACCCGGCCTACCTGGCCCGGGTGGTCGCCGAACATCGTGTCACCACGGTGCATTTCGTGCCGTCCATGCTCGACGCCTTCCTCGCCGACATCCGGCCGGGCAGGCGCACCTCGCTGCGGCGGGTGTTCGCCGCGGGCGAGGTGCTGTCCACCGAGACCGCCGCGATGTTCGCCGAGCGGCTGCCCGGCGTCGACCTGCTCAACTGGTACGGCCCCGCCGAGGCGACCGTGGTCACCGAGCACCTGGCCGACCCGGCCCAGGGTGGGGCGAGCGTGCCCATCGGCGCACCGGTCGCCAACACCCGCGTGCACGTGCTGGACCGTCAGCTGCGCCCGGTGCCCGACGGCACCGCGGGCGAGTTGTATGTCGCCGGTGTGCAATTGGCGCGCGGCTACCACGGCGCCCCCGGTCTGACCGCCGAGCGCTTCGTCGCCCGCAACGGCGGCGAGCGGATGTACCGCACCGGCGACGTGGTGCGCTGGCGTCGCGGCCCCGGCGGCCGGGCGGTGCTGGAATACCTGGGCCGCACCGACTTCCAGGTCAAGCTGCGCGGTCAGCGCATCGAGCTCGGCGAGATCGAGGCGGTGCTGCTCGGCCACCAGGCGGTGCGCCACGCCGCGGTCTCGGTCGTGCAGGCCCCCGCGGGCGAACGGCTGGTCGCCTACGTGGTCCCGGACGAGGGATCGGTCGTCGTGCCCGGCGCGCTGCTCTCGCACGCGCGGGCCGCGCTGCCGCCGTACATGGTTCCCGCCGCCGTGGTGCCGCTGTCGGAACTGCCGCTCAATGCCAGCGGCAAGCTCGACCGCAACGCCCTGCCGGTGCCCGAACTTCCGGTGCGCCCCTATCGCGCCCCCGCGACCGAGATCGAGAAGCTGCTGGCCGTGGTGTTCGCCGAGGTGCTCGAGATCGACGGCGGCCCCGGCGTGGGCCTCGACGACGATTTCTTCGAACTCGGCGGCAACTCGCTGGCCGCGACCAAGGTGGTGGCCAGGCTGCGCCAGGACGCGGAACTGGAGACCCGCGTGCAGTGGTTCTTCACCGACTCCACGGTCGCCACCCTGGCCAGGCGCATCGAGCAGGCCCGCGCCTGCGGCGTCGACTACGAACCCGGCACCGCCGACGCGCTCGGCCCGCTGCTGCCGATCCGCGGCGAGGGCAATCTGCCGCCGCTGTTCTGCTTCTACCCGATGGCGGGCCTGTCCTGGGGGTACGCGGGCCTGCTCGCGTACGTCGAGCCGACGCGCCCGGTCCTTGGCCTGCAGTCGCCCGCGTTGTCGGAACCGGACTACCTGCCCAAGTCGCTCGAGGAGATGGCGGCGCGCTGCCTGGCCGAGATCCGTTCGGTGCAGCCGTTCGGTCCCTACCACCTGGTCGGCTGGTCGCTGGGTGGTCTGCTCGCGCACGCGGTCGCCGTCTCGCTGCAGGAGGCAGGCGAGGAGGTCGCGGTGCTGGCGCTGCTCGACAGCCACCACGACATCTCCGCCGCGGACTTCCACGACGCGCTGCGTGGCGCGCTCGCCGAGATCGGCATCCAGGCCGACAACCTGCTCGGCGACGCGCCCGCCCCGTACCTGAGCGAGGACTCGCTGGCCGCCCTGCACGCGGCCATCCCGGCCGACCTGACCGCGCTCACCCCCGAGCGCCTCGGCCGGGTCTACCGCAGCGCGGTCCGCTCGGCGGAGCTCATCTCCGACTACCGTCCGGGTGTGTTCAAGGGCCGGGTCGACTACTTCAGCGCCCGCATCCTCGGCGCCAACCTGGTGCGCGGCATCGATCCGGAGACCTCGGCCACCAAGTGGCGGGCGTACGTCGCCGGGGAAGTCGTCGACCATCCGGTGCACGCCACTCACGACGAGATGACCTCCGCGCACGCCCTGGCTCAGATCGGGCCGACGCTGGCCGCGCGACTCGCCCTGGGGGTGCGGGCATCGGGTAACGGTCCCATCAGGCATGATGGCACCGCAAGGTAACGGTTCCCCCCGACGTGACGACGACACAGGCCGTAGGGGCGGGCGCGGCACACCCGTACGGCCGCGAGCGATCGGGGATGCCCGTGATCCGCTCCGTGATCCGATACGAAGTGAAGGTGCGAAATTGATTCGTCGGCAGACCCGGCGCCGCGGCTCGCGAGCCGCCGCGCTGATCGCGACCACCGCGGTGTTCGCCGGACTGATCTCCGGTCTCGGCGTCTCCTCCGCGACGGCTGATCCGATCATGGAGTCCGGCGCATTGCTGGCCGATCCCGTCGCTCCCGACGGGTCGCGGATCTCCCGCGCCGAGGTCAAGGACGATCGCAACCTGCGGCTCTACGTCCACTCCGCCGCGATGGACGAGGACGTCATCATCGACGTCCAGCGCCCCGCCGACGCCTCGGCGCCCCGGCCCACGCTGTACCTGCTCAACGGCGCGGGCGGCGGCGAGGACTCGGCGTCCTGGGTCGCCAAGTCCCACGCCCTGGAATTCCTGGCCGACAAGAACGTCAACGTCATCCAGCCCATCGGCGGCAAGTGGAGCTACTACACCGACTGGATCAAGGACGACCCGACGCTGGGCCGCAACAAGTGGAAGACCTTCTTCACCGAGGAGTTGCCCCCGCTGGTCGACGGCGCGCTCGGCACCAACGGCGTGAACGCCATCGCGGGCCTGTCCACCTCCGGCACCACTGTGCTGGCCCTGCCGATCGCCAAGCCCGGCCTGTACAAGGCCGCCGCCGCCTACAGCGGCTGCGCCCAGACCAGTGACCCGGTCGGCTCGGAGTTCATCAAGCTGACCGTGGAGACCTGGGGCGGCGGCGACGTCGAGAACATGTGGGGCCCGGTCGGCTCGGAGGAGTGGGTCAAGAACGATCCCTACGTGAATGCCGAAGGTCTGCGCGGCCTCGACCTCTACATCTCCACCGGCAACGGCGTGCCCGGCCCGTACGACACCCTCGACGGCCCCTATGCCCTGCCCGGCTCCTACGGCCTGGCCAACCAGATCATCATCGGCGGCGTCATCGAAGCGGGCACCAACTACTGCACCAACAACCTGAAGAACCGGCTGGACTCGCTCGGCATCCCGGCCACCTACAACTTCCGTCCCAACGGCACCCACTCGTGGGGCTACTGGAACGAGGAGTTCCCCAAGTCCTGGCCGGTGCTGGCCAAGGGCCTCGGCCTCTGAGCCTTGCGTCCGTTCGATCCCCCGCAGCCCCGCTCACCGACCGTGAGCGGGGCTGCGGCGTTTCCGGGCGGGGCACTCTGCGCTCACGGCACGGCGACGACTTCGCTCCAGGTCTTCCAGATGCGCGGCGCGTAGTCGGCCAGCGGCGGCACGGTGATGCCGGTGCCCGCGAGCGCGGCGGTGGTGTTCGCGCAGTCGAACCAGCAGCCGAATTCGCTGTGCTCGAGCGCGTCCTCCGGTAGGCCCACGCTCGGCAGCATCCGTTGCATACCGGGCATCCGCAGCACCTTGCGCAAGGTGTTCTTGCCCATGACCTCGACCAGGTGCGGGGCGCCCGCCTCGTCGGCGAACAGGTTCAGCGCGTCCACCGCCCGGACCCGGGCCGGATCGGTCAGATGGAAGGTGCTGTGGGTGGGCGCGGGGGAGTGGGCGAGGTGGGCGAGGGCCTCGGCGACGTAGTCGACCGGGACCATGTTGGTCTCGCCGAGCTGCGGCACCAGCACCGGCAGCAGGCGCGGCAGTTGCCCGGCCCGGCGCAGCAGCCCGAAGAACCTGCGGGTGCCCGCGTCGGACTCGTCGACCTCGCCGGTGCGGGAATGCCCGATCACGATGGCCGGGCGGTAGATGCGCCAATCGAGCCCGCTCGCGCGCACGACCCGCTCCGATTCGAAGCGCCCGCGTTGCGCGGGAGTCAGGTGCTGGCCGGTGTCGAGCATGTGCTCGGTGAAACGGCCACGGTGATCACCCGAGACGTCCACGGTCGACAGATGGTGCAGCCGGGTGGCGTTCAGTGCCCGGCTCAGCTCCACCACGCGCCGGGTCGCGGCCGGATCGAGCGCGGCGCGCCGCTCGGGACCGGCCTGTGCGCCGGGCGCCGGGAGGGCGGTCCGCGATCGGGCGGCAGTGTCGATGGGGCCGGCGGTCGCGATGTCGGCAGCCGCGGTGACGCTGTCCGCCTCGCCCGTGCCCGCGTCGGCGTGATCGATCGTGGTGGCCAGGTGGAAGACGTGCTCGACGGTTCCACGGTGCTCACGAACCCAGGCCGGCTCGATCACCCGGCCCGGCCCGGCGAGATCTCCGACCACCGGGCGGACGCGCTCGCCGCCGTCCCATCCGGCGGCGCAGCGGGCGAAGCGCTCCGCGGCATCGGCGCCGGGTCGGATCAGGACGTGGATGTCGCCGTCGCGGCGCAGCAACTCCGGAATCAGGAAGCGGCCGATGAAGCCGGTGGCGCCGGTGACGAGATATGTCATAGCCGATCAACATAGCCATCCGGCGCGGCATGCGTGTGTCCGGTGTCACAAATGTGACATGGTCGGCGGGTGTTCGCGGGCCCGAGCTACCCGTGGGCGGCCCGCGAACCACCGATCCGCCGTGCGGGCGGAAGAGGAGCCGTGCGGGCGGCTCCCGCACGGGTGTCGCGACGGGAAACTAGTCGCCGAAGACCGGCTTGCGCTTGCTCAGCATGGCGGTCGCGCCCTCGAAAAAGTCCGGCGACTGCAGCAACTCCACCTGACCGGTCTTCTCGGCTGCCAGCGTCTCGTCCAGCGCGGCCAGGGTGGCCAGGTTCAGCGCGCGCTTGGTGAGCTCGAGCGCGCGGCGCGGGCCCGCGGCGACCTTCTCGGCCACCGCTTCGACCGCCGCGTCCAATTCGGCGGCGGGCAGCACGGCGGTGAACAGGCCGGCCTTGTGGGCCTCCGTCGCGGGCAGCCGCTCGCCCAGCAGGGCCAGCCGCGCGGCCAGCGGGCGACCGGCCGCGGCGGCGACCAGCGCGGCCGCGCCACCGTCGGGCATGAGGCCGATGTTGATGAAGGCGAGCAGCAGGTAGGAGTCGTCGGCGGCGTAGACCAGGTCGGCGGCCAGCGCGATGCCGACGCCGACGCCCGCGGCCGCGCCGGTGACCTTGGCGATCACCGGGACCGGCGCGTCCACGATGGCCCGCACGAGGCGGTTGGCCGCGTCCATGATTTGATCGGGGGTGATGCCGCGCTGCGCCTCCTCCGCCGAGGAGGACAGATCGGCGCCGGTGCTGAAGTCGCCCGCCTCGCCGCTGATGACGATCGCGCGCACCGACTTGTCCTGCGCCACCTCGAGGAAGGTGTCGCCGAGCGCGACCAGCGTGTCGTAGCTGAGGGCGTTCTTGCGCTTCGGATTGGTGATCGTCACGCGCAGGATCTTGCCGTCCTTGACCGCGGAGAAGCGGCCCGCGGCCGGAGCCTCGGTCGCGGAATCGGTATTGCTCATGTGGTGCGCTCCTCATACGGGATTCGGCGGGCGCCGGTCATCGAATAGTGGTTAACTTTGCGAATTGTGGTTAACTTAAGTTGACATGTCCGGCGCTGTCAACCACGTGGCGCCGGTCCGGAACGGGAGAGGTGCATGGTCGCGGAACACGGCGAGGTCGAACTCGCGACCACGCGGCCGCGCCAGGGCAGGAGAACGACGGCCGCGAAATCCGCGGGGACGGAGACAGCGGTGGTCACGGGCAACGGCACGAATCGGGCGAACGGCGAATCCGGCGTGCGTCGCAGGCCCAAGGATCGTAAAGCCCAGATCGTGCGCGCCGCGGCCCGGGCGTTCAGCGAACGCGGCTACTACCCTGTCGGCGTCGACGAGATCGCCGCCGAGGTCGGCATCTCCGGCCCCGCGCTGTACCGGCACTTCGCCAACAAGTACGCCCTGCTCGTGGCCGCCGCCGAGAACGGCGCCCAGCAGTTGCTGCAGGTCGCGCAGGCCGCCGACGACCCGAATCTCGATCCCGAACCCCGGCTGGACGCGCTGATCAAAGCGCTCAGCGAGCACACCATCGACATCCGCCGTGAAGCCGGGCTCTACCGCTGGGAACGCCGCTATCTCGAGGTCGCCGACCGCCGCCGCATCCGCCGCGTCTACGACGACCTCAACGACACCGTCGCCGCCCCCATCGCCCGGCTGCGCCCCGGCCTCGACCAGGCCGACCTGCGCATTCTGGCGGCCTCGATGATGAGCGCCATCGCCAGCATCGCCCACCACCGCACCGCCCTGTCCGGCGCCCGGCTGCTGCCGCTGCTGCGCGACATGTGCTGGGCCGTGCTGCGCGTGGACCTGCCGCCCGCGCCGCCCCCGGTCGAGCAGGAGCCGGCGCCCCGCGGCCTGCCGATCACCTCCAAGCGCGAACAACTGCTCACCGAGGCGATCCGCATCTTCGGTCGTCAGGGCTACCACGAGGCCAGCATCGAGGAGATCGGCGCGGCCGTCGGCATCAACGCCTCCAGCGTCTACCGGTACTTCTCCAGCAAGGCCGACCTGCTCGCCGCCGCCTTCCACCGGACCGGCGACCGCGTCTCGGTGGCCATCACCGAGGCGCTGGCCGAATCCGCCAGCAGGCCCGACGCCGCGCGCCGGATCGCCGAACGCCAGGCCAAACTGACCTTCGGTATGCCGGAGATCATGCCGGTCTACTACGCCGAGTTCTCCAACCTGCCGCAGGCCGAACAACACAAGCTGCGCGCCATCCAGCGGCAGAACATCCTGGAATGGGCCAACCTGCTCGACGGCGACCCGATCGAGGCGCGCTTCCGGGTGCACGCCGCGATCGGTCAGGTCATCGACGTCGGCAGGCTGATGCGCTTCGACGCCCGTCCCGCCCAGCTCGCCCGCGTCACGGCCCTCATGGAAGCGGTCCTGCTCGGCGCCAACACGCGAGAGCCCAGCTGACTACCGCCTCCGGCCGCTGACCGTCACAGGCGGTGCTCGATGTGCCTGTGCCGGGCGGCCTGCGTGGTGACGCTGCGCTGCCGCCTCCGGCCGCTGACCGTCACAGGCGGTGTCGGATGTGCCTGTGCCGGGCGGCCTGCGTGGTGACGCTGCGCTGCCGCCTCCGGCCGCTGACCGTCACAGGCGGTGCTCGATGTGCCTGTGACGGGCGGCCTGCGTGGTGACGCTGCGCTGCCGCCTCCGGCCGCTGACCGTCACAGGCGGTGCCCGTGCCGCAGCCGGAAGATCGTCGTGGCGCGGCGCAGGTCGCGCTCATGGCGGTCGAAGGTCGTCAGGTTGACCGTGCCCCGGTACCGCTTGCGGGCGATCGAGAGCGTGCGGCTGAACTCGCGCAGCCCCTGGTCGCCGTGGCTGTGGCCCTGGCCGTACTCGCCGACGCCGCCGTAGGGCAGCGCGGGGATGCCGGTGTAGGCGGTGGCGGAGTTGATCGTCACCACCCCGACGCGCAGCCGCTCGGCGAAGGTCTCGATGTTGTGCACATCCCGGGTGAACATCGCGACCGCGACCGCGTTGCCGCCCGCGTCGACCCGTTCGGCGGCCTCCTCCATGCTCGACACCCGATTGACCACCAGCACCGGACCGATCGCCTCGCCGGTGATGGCCAGGCTGTCCTCGGGCACCTCGGCCAGCACGATCGGCTGGATGTAGGGCTCGCGGATCGATTCCAGCCCGCCGACCACCGCCCGCCCGCCCTTGGCCAGCGCGTCACGGACCTGCCTGCGCACCACCTCGGTCTGCGATTCGACGATCATCGGCCCGTAGGACGCGCGCCGGTCGGCCCCCGGCCGCAACCGCCGGGCCTGGTCGGCCACCAGGTGCAGGAAGGTGTCGTACACCGAATCGGCCACGTACGCGCGCTGGATGCCGCTGGGATTCTGGCCCGCGTTCGCCATCGCCCCGTACACCGCGGCCTCGGCGGCATCGTCGAGCTTCGCGTCGACGTGCACGATCATCGCGCCCTTGTCGTGGCGCTCGACGACCACCGGTGTCATGGTCTCCGCGCAACAGGCGATCACCTGGCGCGCGCCCTTCTCCGACCCGGCGTAGGCGATCTTGTCCACCGCGGCCCGGCACAGTGCCAGGCCCGTGCTCTCGGTACCGGTCACCGCTTGCAGCACCGGCTGCTCGGGGGCCAGCTCGCGCCAGGTCTCGGCCAGCCATACGCCCACGCCGGTGGTCAGCTCATGCGGCTTGAACACCACCGCGTTGCCCGCCGCCATCGCGTAGGTGATCGAACCCATCGGCGTGTAGACCGGGTTGTTCCACGGACCGAGCACCCCCACCACGCCGAGCGGCAGGTAGCCGACGGTGGCTTTGTGGTTGCGGGTCAGCCAGTTCCGGCCCAGGTTGCGTCTGCCCAGCGCGCGGGCGGCATTGCGCGCCGCCCAGTCCAGATTCTCGATCGCCAGCACCACCTCGACGGTGGCGTCGGCCTCCGGCTTGCCGGTCTCGGTGCAGATCAGCTCGACCAGCTCGTCCGCCCGGCGTGCGATGGAGCGCTTCCAATCCAGCAACCAGCGTTTGCGCCCGCCGAATCCCAGTCCGCCCCACCATTTCTCGGCGCTGCGGGCGGCGCGGACCGCGCGGGTGAGCTCCGCCGTGCGCTGCACCGGATACTCACCGACCGCCTCGCCGGTGCGCGGGTCGTAGGAAGTCAACACACTCGTTCGGCCAGTGCCTCCCGGATGCGCCGCCAGGCGTGGCTGCGCGGACTCGGCCATCGATCACCTCTTCGCAATGTCGTCCCGCTGACACCCCACTCGAATCGAGCCGATTTCGCGGGACGAAATACCGGCTGTCCCACCGACGAGTGAGTGACCTTGTCCCCTGGGAACCACACTATGGCCGCCGCGACCCACCCGACAAGGACGGCCGCGGCGCCCGCGCGAGGTGCGCGAACGGTGCGACCAGCGGTGATTCCCCGGGGCCCGAACCTTACTGACAAAATGTGATCAACGCCATAGTGAGGCATATGTTGTGAGCCGTGGCCATACGCGCGCGGGGTTCACCGCTCGCCCGACGTTTGAAGCGGATGCCGGTAACATCTGGCCGGGCGGTAGGGATCATCACCGCGACGTGTTCGAGCAGCCCGTTCGGCGACATCCCTCGCCGAAGGCGTAGACAGTGGAGAGTTGATGCCGAGTTCCCCCCAGGCCGAATCACCCGCAGGCGTGCCCGCGGTGATCGACCCCGCCGTCGTCGTGGAGGACGTCCACAAGTCCTTCGGCGAGGTGCACGCGTTGCGCGGTATCAGCTTCACCGCGGCCAAGGCGAGTGTGCTCGGCATCCTCGGTCCCAACGGCGCGGGCAAGACCACCACGGTCAAGGTCTTGTCGACCCTGCTGCGCCCGGACTCGGGCACCGCGATCGTCGCCGGTCACGATGTGCGCACCGACCCGGCGGGGGTGCGCCGCTCGATCATGATGACCGGCCAGTACGCCGCGCTCGACGAGAACCTCTCCGGACGCGAGAATCTCGAGCTGTTCGGCAGGCTGATGGGCTTGGGCAAGTCCGCCGCCCGCAAGCGCGCCGACACCCTGCTCGAGGAGTTCGACCTGGTCGGGGCGGGCAAGCGCGCGGTGCGCACCTTCTCCGGCGGTATGCGCAGGCGCGTCGACATCGCCTGCGGCCTGGTGGTCCGCCCCGAGGTGGTCTTCCTCGACGAGCCGACCACCGGCCTGGACCCGCGCAGCCGCCAGGGCGTGTGGGATCTGGTGACCGTCCTCAAGGATCAGGGCATCACCGTCCTGCTGACCACCCAGTACCTCGAAGAGGCCGACGTGCTCAGCGACAACATCATCGTCATCGACAAGGGCACGGTCATCGCCGAGGGCACCGCCGACCAGCTCAAGGAGCGCATCGGCGGCAGCTACTGCGAGGTCGTCCCGCTGGACCCGAAGAAGCTGAGCATCGCCGCCTACGCGCTGGGCGACCTGGTGCCCGCCGCGGTGCTGGCCGAAGCCGAGTCCGGCACCGGCGGCGAGCGCTTGTCGATCCCCGCTCCCGACGGCGCGGCCACTCTCGCCGAAGCGCTGCGCAGGCTCGACTCGGCCGGCATCGAACTGGCCGACATCGCGTTGCGCAGGCCCTCCCTCGACGACGTCTTCCTCTCCATCACCGGCCATTCGGGCGGCCACGCGTGACCGCCGTCGCCGAGTCCGCCCGCACCGACCTGTTCGCCGAACTGCCGCAGGCCGAGCCCTCGTCGTTCGCCCAGTGGCGTGCGCTCACCGGCCGTGTGGTGTGGACGATGGCCACCAAGGGCGAACTGGCCGTCGCGTTGATCACCCCGCTGGTCTTCACCCTCGGCTTCTATCTGCCGCTGCGGTATGTGATGAAGTTCCAGGGCATCGACTACGCGCAGTTCGTGATGCCGATCATCGTGCTGCAGACCATGTCGGTCACCATGCTCTCCAATGCCCAGCTGGCCGCTTTCGAGGCGCTGACCGGGCTGAGCACGCGTTTGCAGACCATGCCGATCGGCACGCTGGTGCCGTTGGTCTCGCGCATCAGCGCCGGTCTCGTGCGCTCGCTGACTTCGCTGGTAGGCGCCCTGCTTTTCGGTCACCTCATCGGTTTCCGGTTCGAAGCCGGCGTAGGGCAGGCCGTGCTCTTCTGCGCCTTCTCGGTGGCGGTCGGCACCGTGCTCGCGGTCGGCGCCGACGGTCTGGGCAGCCTGACCAAGAGTCCTCAGCAGCTCAGCCAGGCGCTCACCTTGCCCACGCTGATCTTCGGCATGCTCTCCTGCGGGTTCGTCCCGGAACGCAACTTCCCCGAATGGATCCAGCCGTTCGTGCGCAACCAGCCGATCTCGCAGTTCTCCTTCGCGTTGCGCGATATGGCCGCGGACGGTGTGAGCTGGGGCGTGTTCTGGGTGCCGTTGGCGTGGGTCATCGGTTTGGCAGTGGTGTTCACCCCGTTCGCGGTGTGGGCGAGTGTGAGGCGGGCATGAGTTCGGTGCAGACCACAGCGACGATCGCGGCGACAGCACCCGAGGAGGCGAGCGCGACGAGTGAGCAGCCGCGGACCGAGGGCTTCCAGCGGCTGCCCTCGGTGCCCGCGCGGCCGGAGAACTCGCCGGCCACCTGGGCTCGGCACAGTCTGCTGCAGTGCAAACGACTGCTGATCGGCTGGATGCGCGATCCCGCGACCACCATTCAGACATTGGTCTATCCGGCCGCCACCTTGCTGATGTTCAAGATCGTGCTCGGCAATGCCATCTCCTCGGCCACCGGTATGCCCTCCGTCTACGGCCAGGTGCCGATGATCTGCCTGGTCGCGGCCATGTCGGGCGCGGTGGTCAGCGCGCTCGGCTTCAAGGAGGAGAAGGCCACCGGCTTGCTCGCGCGCTTCCACACCATGCCGATGAACCGGGCCGCGGGCCTGACCGGCCGACTGCTGGCCGAAGCCGTCCGTGTGCTCATCACCACGGTGTTCGTCCTCGCCGTCGGTCTGACGCTCGGCTTCCGGTTCGAGCAGGGTCCGGTGGCCGCGATCGCGCTGATCGGCATCCCGGTGCTGTTCGGCGTCGGCTTCGCGGTGCTGGTCACCGCGCTGGCCACGCTGACCGAGGGCGTGCTGCTGGTGAGCGTCATCGGCATCATCAACACGCTGCTGATGTTCTTCAACACCGGCTTCGTCCCCGTCTTCGCCTACCCCACCTGGCTGCAGGACGTGGTCGCCAACCAGCCGATGAGCACCGCCATCGATGCCATGCGCGGGCTCTCCTACGGCGGTCCGGTCGCCGAGCCGCTGCTGAAGACGCTGGCCTGGACGATCGGTCTGATCGTCGTCTTCGCCTGGCCCGCGATACGCGGCTACCGGCGCGCCGCCGAGTCCAGCTGAGTTCTCCGCCGGACACCGGCCCGGACCGAACGAGCCCGGCCGACGCACCACCATTCAGGTGCGTCGGCCGGGCTCGACGTTTCCCGGACCTCGGCCGGCCCGGCGCCACCCGGCCCCGCGCCGGCCCGAGCGCACCGGCTCGACGTGCGGCTCAGTCCAGCTCCGGCGCCTTCTCCCGGGCGGGCTCGAATCCGTACCCGACCCAGCGATCGCGGTTGGTCCACCCGACCAGGTCGTAGCGCCAGCGGAACGGCCAGGTGTGCGCGACGGTGTTGAACAGCACCGCACCCAGCGCGGTGTAGTCGGCGTGCGCCGACAGCAGCGCGTGCTGCCCCCGCTCGGATTCGGTGAAGAAGGCCTCGAACATGGAGATCGACTGCTCGGTGGTCAACCGGCCCAGCCCGTAGAGTCCGCGCATCCGCATCCAGTACACAAGCCTGGCCTGCCACGGCCACAGCGCCGCGACCGGATCCCGCCCCTGCTGCACCGCCCGCACCGCGGTATCCACCAGCGCCAGCGAATCGGCCACGCTGTAGCCGGTGCAGGGGTGCATCATCCCGCCGCGCGACCCGAACTCGACCGCCCGCGCGGTGCCCCTGCGCGGCGGTGGCTGATCCAGCGGGTAGTGCGCCGCCTCGGTCGGCTCGTCCCCGGACAGCCGGATCCCGTGCGCCGCCAGCCGGGCCAGCGTGCGTTTGCGCAGCACGTGCTGCGGCATCCCGCCCCGCAACCCGAGGCTGGTCTCCTCGAAGATCACCGTGCCGTCCCCGAGCGGCACCGAATACAGGAACGAGGGCGGCTCGTCCGGCCCCGCCCCGTTCTCCGGCCGCCAGTCCAGCAGCAGTCCCTCACCCGCGGCCACCATCGGCGCGGCGGTCTCCTCGTCGACGAAGATCCCGTGCGCGCTGGCCGCCCGTCGCTGCCCGGTCGTCGGCAGCCCCCTGGTGTCGAACACCGTCGCCGCCCGCACCACGGTCCCGTCGCCGAGTTCCACCTCGTGCGCGTCCACTCGCGTCGCGCGCCCGGCGACCACGGTGGCGTCCTCGAGCGACAGCGCGTCGAACAAGCCCTGCTTGGACAGCACCGCGTAGGGCCGCTCGATCCGGTGCTCGGTCTTCGTCCACACCACCGGCGTCTCGATCCGGCTGGCGATCACCTCTCGCGGCAGCCAGTCCGGCAGTTCGTCGATCCAGCAGGAGAAGGTCGGCGGGAACAGCCGCTCGGGCCGCGGGTCGATCGCGGTCACGGTCATCCCCGCCCGCATCGCCCGATGCGCCAGCGCCCGGCCGGTCGGACCGAGGCCGACCACACAGATGTCGACTTCCCTGTCGCCATTGCTCATGAATGCATCAAATCGGACACACCGTCCGAGCGCAAACACGCTCCCGCGAGTGGGCGTCAGCCCCGACGGAGACGCCGGCGTCACCGGGTGGCGAGTTCGCCGTGCCCCACATTCACGATGCCCCCGGTGCGCATCCGCGCGGCTCGGCGTCGATGGCCGCAGTCGCGCGGTTCGGCTCGGGCTTCTGCGGAACGGAACAGGGGTTCGGGGGATCACGGTCACTCCGGACCGGGATTTGTCCAGCTCATCTACAGATCGCAGCTCAGGAGTCAAGAGCCCCTCGATTTAAAACTGCACTGAGGCAAAACATTCATGATGAGGTATCGCCTGGCTACCTTCGATTCGAGCGATCGAGCCCCGCTGCCCCGGGCACGCGGACGAACCGCGTTGCGTCGGAAGCGGTGCCGGTCGTCGTCGACCCGGATGTGTTCGACGGTTCGTGCATTACCTCTGCCAAACCCGGAAAACGGTGCGACCGAGATGGATTCACGGCCGTGTCGACGCAGTTCGAGTCGTCGACCCGTGCCTGCACTCGGCAGGTCGTGTGCGAAAGGAGTCGGTAGTGGCAGTCGGGCGTAGGAGAGGGGGCTGGCGGGTCGCGGTGGCCGCCACGCTGGTGGCGCTGCTGGCGACCGCCTGCGGCGGCGGTGGATCATCCGCCGGAAACGGTTCCGGTGAGCCGCAATCCGGCGGAACACTCAACATCGGGCTGTCTGCCGACAACAACGGCATCGATGCGGCCGTGGTCAACCAGGTGTGGCGGACCGTCGCCCGGGCGCTGTCGGACTCGCTGGTGTTCTACAACCCCGACACCAAGGAACTCGAGCCGTGGCTGGCGACCAGGTGGGATGTCACCGATGCCCGCGTCTACCACTTCGAACTGCGTCAGGACGTGACCTTCCACGACGGCACCAAGCTGACCGGTGACGTGGTGAAGAAGAATCTCGAAGGCCTCAACCGGCCGGGCATCCACTCCAGCGCCAAGACGATCGTCGAGGGCATCCGCCAGATCACCGTGCCCTCGGAGTACGAGGTCGTCGTCGAGTTCGAGAAGCCCAACGCGGCCTTCCTGACCAGCTTGTCCCGCGCCCACGCGGGGATCGTGTCGGAGAAGACCGCGGCGCTGCCCGTGGCCGAGCGGCAGAAGTGGATCGACGGCTCGGGCCCGTTCTACCTGGAAAAATACGTCCCCAACCAGCAGATCGTGCTGAAGAAGCGCCCCGAGTACAACTGGGCGCCCGCCTTCTTCGGCCGCTCGGGACCGGCCTACGTCGACGAGGTGGTCTACAAGATCATCCCCGAGGACTCGGTCCGCAACGGCGCCGTCATGGGCGGCGACGAACTGCAGTTCATCTACTGGGTCAACGGCAAGTACGTGGACCAGCTGAAGGCGGCCGGCCTGACGATCTCCGAGACGCTCAATCCCGCCACGGGCACCGAGCTGCCGGTGAACACCTCCTCGAAGTTCCTCCAGGACGTGCGCGTGCGGCAGGCGCTGCAGATCGGTGTCGACCGGGACGAGTACGTCAAGATCGTCTCCAACGGCCATGATCGTCCGGCCAAGGGCCCGCTGAGCGAGTCGAACCCGTACTTCACCGATGTCAGCCAATACCTGAAGTACGACCCCGAGCGCGCGGTGCAGCTGCTCGAGGAGGCCGGCTGGAACACCGTCGGTTCCGACGGCATCCGCGTCAACGCCGCGGGCGAGCGGCTCAGCCTGCGCGGTCCCCAGGACACCGCGGGCTGGCAGGTGCTGCAGAGCCAGTGGCGCGAGATCGGCGTCGACCTGGTGCTCGATCCACCGCTGGCCGCCGAGGCGAATCAGAAGCTGCTCTCCGGCGAGTACGACATCGCCTACTGGTACCACTCGACGCCCGACCCGGATGTGCTGCGGGCCAACTACGGCAAGACGACCGGTTCCAACCGATCCTTCCTGCCCGACGGCACCGAGGTCGACAAGCTGCTCCAGGAACAGAACACCGTGCTGGACAAGGCGGCTCGCCAGCAGATCGTCGACAAGGCGGCTCGCGAGCTCGTCGAGCAGGCCTACGTGATCCCCGTGGTCAACGACGTCGACATCTGGGCGTACCAGCCCAGCCTGCACGGCATCCAGGCCGTCGGTCTGGACCAGTACCTGTACAACGCCTGGCTCGAACAGTAGGCGTGCGATGGAGATGGTGAGGTACGCCCTGCGGCGGCTGGCCTACGCGGTGGTCGTCGTCTGGGGCGCGTTCACAGGAGCGTTCTTCCTGCTGTATATCGTGCCTGGCGATGCCGCGGGCGGCCTCACCTTGGGCGCGGACGGCGGTGACGTCGAGAAGGTGCTGGCCGAGCAGCGTGAGCTGCTCGGCCTGAACCGGCCGCTGTACGTGCAATATTTCGACGCGCTCGGCGGGGCGCTGCGCGGCGACTTCGGTGACAGCATCTACCAGCGCCGCCCCGCCACCGACATCTTCTTCGAATCCTTCGGCCAGACACTGCAACTGGCGTTCCTCGGGCTGCTGCTCGCGGTGCTCATCGGTGTCACCTTGTCGGTGGTGATCGAGCTGATCGACTGGAAGTGGGCGCGCGAACTGCTGATCTCGCTTCCGCCGGTGGCGGTTTCGCTTCCGCCGTTCATCGTCGCGCTGGTGCTCGTGCAGGTCTGCGCGTTCCAGCTGCACTGGATCAAGGCATTCGGCGACAAGACCTGGCTGGGGCTGCTGATCGCCTCGCTGTCCATCGCCGTCGCGGGCGGCGGTCAGATCTCCCAGCTGCTGACGGTCAACCTGCGCGCGGCGCTCACCTCGCCCTACATCGAGACCGCGCGCAACTGGGGCCTGAGCCGGTTCGACCTGGTCGTGCGGCACGCACTGCGCGCCGCGGCGCTGCCGGTGGTGACCGCGCTGGGCACCACCATCGGCGTCATGGTCGGCGGCACCGTCCTCACCGAGACCGTGTTCTCCCGGCTCGGCGTCGGCAGGCTCATCGTCGACGCCGTCGACGGGCGCGACATGCCCATCGTGCTCGTCGCGGTGACCGCGAGCGCACTGATCTTCGTCACGGTCAACCTGGTCGTCGATCTGATCTACCCGGTCATCGACAAGCGAATTCGATTGGACGCCCGATGAGTCTTCTCGATGCCCGTCCCGCCGCACCCGCGGTACGGACCGACGGCGCGGCGGCCGTGCGCCCGTGGCGCGGCAGGGCGGCCGGAGCCGCGCTCTGGCTGCGGCACATCGCGGGATCTCCGAGCCTGCTGCTCGCCTACGTGTGGGTGGCGCTGATGCTCGCGGCGGCGGTCGCGCCTCGCCTGTTCACCTCACGTGACCCGCTGGCCCAGGACGCCGACGCGCTGCTGGTCGCCCCGAGCCTGTCGCATCCCTTCGGCACCGACGATCTCGGCCGCGACCAGTTCACCCGCATGGTGCACGGCACCTCGCTCTCGGTCCAGGCCGCGGTGATCGCGGTGCTGATCGGGCTGGTGAGCGGCGCGCTGATCGGGCTCGTCGCCGGAGCGGTGGGCGGCTGGGTGGACAGCGTGCTCATGCGCGTCATGGACATCATGCTCGCGGTCCCCAGCCTCATCGTCTCGCTGGCCATCATTTCCGCGCTCGGGCAGGGCGTGGTCAACATCGCGGTGGCCATCGGCATCAACAGCACCGCCGGATTCGCCCGGCTGATGCGCTCGGAGGTGCTGAAGGTGGCGGGCTCGAAGTACGTCGAGGCCTCGGTGTTCGCCGGGCACGGCTACGCCTATCGCCTGCTCCGGCACGTGGTGCCCAACGCGTCGCGGTCGGTCCTGGCCGCCGCCACCATGGAGATCGGCTCGGCGATCCTCACCGTCGCCGCGCTGAGCTTCCTCGGCCTGGGCGCCCCGCCGCCCACGCCCGAATGGGGCCTGCTCGTCTCCGAAGGCCGCACGTTCATCGCCACCCAGTGGTGGTTGAGCCTGCTGCCGGGACTCGTCATCACCCTCTCGGTCGTCGCGGTCTACCGGATCGGCCGATCACTGAACCGCGGGAGAACAAGTGTCGTCGCCTGACCCGACCGTGTCCGATAAGGGCGCGCTGTTGAACCTGCACGAGGTCGCCGTCGATTTCGACGTGCCCGGCCGTCCCTCGGCCCGCGTCGTCGACGGGGTGAGCCTGAGCCTGCGCGCGGGTCAGGTGCTCGCGCTCGTGGGCGAATCCGGCTCGGGCAAGTCCACTCTCGCGCGCACGGTCACCGGCACGCTCGCCGAGAACGGGCGGGTCGCGGCCGGCCGCGTCGAGTTCGACGGCAGGCGGCTCAACGGTCTGCCCGAGAAGCAGTACCGGGCGATCCGCGGCCGGGACATCGGCTACATCCCGCAGGACGCGCTGCTCGGCCTGAATCCGCTGCTGCCGGTCGGCGTGCAGGCGGGCGAGCCGCTGCGCGCGCACGGCCTGGCGAACAAGGCCGAGCGGCGCGAGCGCGTCGTCGACCTGTTCGGCAAGGTCGGGCTGCGCAATCCCGAGAAGATCTTCCGCTCGTACCCGCACGAGCTGTCCGGCGGTATGTGCCAGCGCGTGCTCATCGCCGCGGCCATGTCGACCGGACCGAAACTGCTGGTCGCGGACGAGCCGACCACGGCGCTCGATGTGACTGTGCAGAAACGGATCCTGGACCTGCTGAGCCACCTGGTGGCCGAGGAAGATCTGGCGATCCTGCTCATCACCCACGATCTGGGCGTCGCGGCCGAGCGTGCCGACGAGATCGCGGTGCTGAAGGACGGACGGCTGGTGCGCTCGGGACGGGCCGCCGAAGTCATCGCGGCGCCGGGGGACGCCTACACCACCGCGCTGCTGAATTCGTCGTCGTTCGGCTTCTCCGGAACCGAGGCCGCGGCGCAGCGACAGCGGCTGCGCGCCGAGGACAGCGGTGCCGACCCGTCCGAGGGCGAACCACCGGTGGTCGTCCGCGCGGTGGATGTCCGCAAGACGTTTCCCGCACAGCGTGGCCGGGACACGGTGACCGCGGTCGCCGACGCCTCCTTCGAGGTGCGGCGTGGCACCACCCTGGGCATCGTCGGCGAATCCGGTTCCGGCAAGACCACTCTGGTGCGCCTGTTGGCCGGCTTGGCCGCCCCCGACTCCGGCACCATCGAGGTGGCGGGGGAGAAGGTGGTCCACCATCGCCGCGGCGCGGGCCAGGCCGCGCTGTACCGCAAGGTGCAGATGGTCTACCAGGACCCGTTCGCCTCACTGAATCCGCGCGCGACCGTGCGCGCCATCATCGAAGAACCGTTGCGCGGCCACAAGATCGGCGATGCCGGGCAACGCCGCAGGCGTGTCGACGAACTGCTCGAGGTCACCGGTCTGCCCGCGGAGATCGCCGACCGCTACACCGCCGAACTGTCCGGCGGTCAGCGGCAGCGGGTCGCGATCGCCCGTGCGCTCGCTCCCGATCCGGAGCTGGTGATCCTGGACGAGCCCGTCTCGGCGCTCGACGTCACGGTCCAGCGCCAGATCCTCGACTTGCTGGCCTCGCTGCAGCGCAGGTTCTCGCTGACCTATGTCTTCATCTCCCACGACCTGGGGGTGATCGCCGAGGTATCCGACCAGATCCTCGTCCTGCACCACGGCGACATCGTCGAGCGCGGCGACGCCGCGGACATTCTCGCTTCTCCGGAGACCGACTACGTCAAGGAACTGCTCGCCTCCATTCCTGGCGCGGGCTCCGCGACCGTCTCCGTCTGATCCGTCGAAAGGAATTCACGTGGGCTCCCCCGCGAAACGCGAACTGCACCTGGGTTACATGTATTGGCTCAACGGCACCCACTGGGGCGGCTGGCGACTGCCCGAGGCGCCCACCGCGAACGCCTTCGAACTCGACTACGCGGCGAAAGCGGCGAAACTGGTGGAGGACGCGAAGTTCGACTTCTTCTTCCTCGGTGACACGCTGCCCGGTGACGTGTTCAAAGAACACTGGAGCACCACCCACAACGCGGGCAGGCTCGAGCCGTTCACACTGGCCTCGCAGTTGGCGCTGCAGACCTCCAAGATCGGTCTGGTCGTCACCGCGCACCCCACCTACTACGAGCCCTACATCCTGGCCAGACTCACCGCCTCGCTCGATCACCTCAGCAAGGGCAGGTTGTCCTGGAACGTCGTGCTCGGCGCGTCCGACCTGGCCGCCCAGAACTTCAGCCTGCCCGACCTGGGCGGCGAACGCCGCTACGCGCGGGCCGACGAGTTCATCCGGGTGATCCGGCGGCTCTGGGACAGCATCGAGGACGGCGCCTACCTCCAGGACAAGAAGTCCGGCAGCTACCTCGATCCGACCAAGGTCCATCGGCTCGAGCACAAGGGCGAGTTCTTCCAGGTCGCGGGCACCCTGCCGATGGCGCGGCCGCCACAGGGGCAGATTCCGCTGCTGTACGCGGGCGCGTCCGAACTGTCGCGGGAACTGACCGCCCGCCACTGCGAACTGAACTTCACCGGTCCGGCGAGCATCGAGGACTCGATCGAGTTCAACACCGATGTGCGCGCCAGGGCTCGCCGCATCCACGGCCGCGATGTCCCGATCTTCTTCCTGCCCGGCATCTCGCCGATCATCGGGGAGACCAGGGCCGACGCCGTGGACATCTTCGAACGGCTCAATGCCGGGCTGCCGCTGGACGACGACCCGGTGGAAGGCGATCAGGACGAGCAGTTCTGGACCAGCGAGGCGTGGACCGCGATCCAGCAGTCCCCGCGCGGTCCCCTGCCGCTGGGCGTGCGCAGCCTGCGCTCGCTGTCGGAGCGGATCGGCGTCGATCTGCGCCCCGGCGGCCTCGACGCTGTCATCACTGCCGAGACCGCGGCCGAGTTCAACGAGTTCGGCCGCACGCTGCTCGCGGGTGTCGAGGCGCGCACCGATCGCACCGTCGCCGCGGGCGCGGTGCGCGCGGGCGATCTGCTGCGCAATGCCATCGGCGGGGGTTTCCCCCAGGTCATCGGCACCGCGCAGGATGTGGCCGACCGGCTCATCGAGTGGTTCGACCGCGGCGCCGCCGACGGCTTCAACATCAATTCGCCCTACATGTGGGACCAGCTGGAGCGGTTCACCTCTCAGGTGGTGCCGATCCTGCAGGACAAGGGCGTCTTCCGCACCGAGTACACCACCGACACCTTCCGCGGCCACTTCGGGTTGCCGGTGCCGCCCAACCAGTTCGCCACCAACTCCTAGCGAGATCAGAGATTCCGATGAGCGACAGAAAACTCCGGCTCGGCCTGGCCGCCTACGGCACCGGCTGGGACGCCGACGCCTGGCGGCTGCCGCAGGCCACCAACTCCGGGCTGCGCGATCCCAGCGTGATCCTGGACGTGGCGCGCGCGGCCGAACGCGGCAAACTCGACTACGTCTTCTCGGGCAGCGCGCTGGGCAGCGAACCGGACCACCTCCAGCGCATCTACCGCTGGGACAATTTCGTCTTCGCCGGGTATGCCGCCGCGGTGACGAAGAACGTCGGGTTCCTGGTGTCGGTGAACTCCTCGTTCGAACATCCCTACGGCATCGCCCGCCAGCTGGCCACGCTGGACAACTTCGCCAAGGGCAGGACCGCGTTGAACGTGGTCTTCGGCGTCGACCGCGAGGGCGATCCGGCGCGCAACTACGGCAAGAACCCGGTCCCCGACGAGCAGACCAAGTACACCCGCGCCCGGGAGTTCACCGAGGTGGTGAACAGGCTGCTGTACGAGAGCTGGGACGACGACTTCCTGCTCGACGACCGCGAGAAGGACGTCCTGATCAAGCCGGGCTCCTGGCACCGGATCGAGCACGCGGGCGAGCACTTCGAGGTACGCGGCCCGCTCAATGTGCCGCCGCCGGTGCAGCGGCGCATTCCCAATGTGCACGTGGGCACCTCGGAGGAGTCGCTGCAGTACGGCGCCGACCTCGCACAGGTGCGTTTCTCGCCCTACCTCGGCATCGAGCAGGGCAAGGAGGAGTACCGCAAGCTCAAGGAGCGGGTGGCGGCCAACGGGCGCGACCCGGAGAAGTTCAAGATCATCCCGGGCGCCACCTTCTACCTCGCGGGCACCAAGCGCGAGGCACAGGCGATCTACCGCCAGGTCACCAACTTCCAGCTGACCGAGGAGATCCCCGAACAGTTCTCCCTGGCCCTGGGCGTGGACCTGTCCCGGGTGCGGGACAACGAGAAGGTCGTCGACGTCATCGATCTGGACACCGTGCCTTCCGACGTCTTCGACGGCTTCCGTCGTTCGCTGGGAACGGAGAAGCGTCACGTCCGCGGCCGCGACGACCGCGAGATCATCCGCGGTCTGCTCGGCGCGGTCGGCGAAGACCTGACGTTGCGGGAGCTGTACCACCACGTACAGCGGTCCCGGCAGGCCGGCCAGCCCGCCCTCGTCGGCGACGCGAACACCATCGCCGACTGGGTGGAGGAGAACTTCGTCGAACGCGTGCTCGACGGCGTGCAGTTCTTCCCGCCCTACCACCGCGGCCCGGTCGACCTGCTGGTCGACAACGTGGTCCCGGAGTTGCAGCGGCGCGGCATCTTCCGCACCGAGTACGAGGCCGACACCCTGCAGGGTCTGCTCGATACGGACAACGGCTGATGGCCGGGGCACCGGCGATCCCCGCCGGCTACCGCGCGCTCGGCCGCTCCGGGCTGGTGCTCTCGGAACTGGGCATCGGCGCGAGCACCTTCGGCCGTTCCGGGATGCGCGCCGTCGACCCCGAGCGGGTCCAGGCGATCGTGGACCGGGCCATCGACCTCGGCGTCACCTACTTCGATCTGGCCGAAGGCTACGGCGATCGCACCGGCCTGAGCGAGGAACTGTTCGCGAAGGCAGTCGGCTCCCGGCGCGAGAGCGTGATCATCGGCACCAAGTTCGGCCGCTCGCTGCTGGCCGATCGTGGCCCGTCCTACGCGCTGACCGGATCGCGCAAGTACATCGTCGCGTCGGTGGAGGACTCGCTGCGGCGGCTGAACACCGACTACATCGACCTGTACCAGATCCACTTCCCCGACGCGCACACCCCGATCGAGGAGACCCTCGCCGCGCTCGACGCCCTGGTCACCTCGGGCAAGGTCCGCTACATCGGCGCCTCGAACTTCAAGGCGTGGCAGATCGCGGACGCCGAGCACGTCGCCGCCCGCAACGGCTACAGCCGGTTCGTCTCCAGCACCGACGAATACAACCTCACCTGGCGCAAGCCGGAGGAGGAGCTGATTCCGGCGCTGCGGCATTACGGACTCGGCTTCATTCCCTACTTCCCGTTGCAGAACGGCCTGCTCACCGGCAAGTACCGGGCCGGGGAAGCGCCCGCGGAGGCGAAGATCACCAACCTCAAGCGCTATCTGCTCGGCACCGCGCCGTGGGAGGCGCTGGCCAGGTACGAGCAGTTCGCCGCCGAGCGGGGAGTCACCCCGTCGGCGCTGGCGCTGGGCTGGCTGCTCGCCCAGCCGACGGTGACCAGCGTCATCGCCGGGGTCACCGTGCCCGAGCAACTCGACGAGAACCTCGCCGCCAGCCGCTGGGTGCCCACGCCCGAGGAAGAACTCGAACTGCGCGAGCTGTTCACCGGCGACTTGTCCGGCGGACCCGGCGTCGTCGACAAGGGCTGACCTTCTTCCACCGGTTGCCGGAAACGCCGATGCGCGTGTGTGAGCCGTGAGCTCAGCCGCGCGCGTCGCCCGTGGCGATCGGCCGGGACGGATCGCTGATCCACTGCGACCACGAGCCCGGGTACAGCGCCGCGGTCACGCCGAGGGTGCTCAGCGCCAGTACGTCCAGGGTCGCGGCCACTCCGCCGCCGCAGTACGCGCCGACCGGGGCTCCGGTGAGGAAGGGCGCGTACAGCGAGCGCAGGGTGTCGCTGTCGGCGAGATAGCCCGCGCGCAGATTGGCGAGGCCGGGCAGGCTGTGCGCGCCGGGGATGTGGCCGGTGGCCGGGTCGTCGGCCGAGCCCGCGTAGGCCTCCGGGCCCCTGGCGTCCAGCAGATGCCCGTCGCGGGCCAGCCCGGCGGCGGTGTCCGCGTCGAGGGTGGGCAGCGCGCCGAGCCGGAGCGGCGCCGTGCCGCCGCCGGTGCCCGGCCGCTCCCGGGTGAGTTCCCGGCCGGCCGCGATCCAGGCGTGCGCTCCGCCGTCGAGATAGCGCACATCGGCCAGGCCCGCGCAGCGCAGCACCCACCACACCCGGCTTGCGCTGGAAGGATGGTCGGGGCTGTAGACGACGACCAGGCTGTCCTCGTGCACTCCCCACCGTTGCACGAGGGCGGTCAGCTGGTCCGCGGTGGGCAGCGGCCCGTTACCGGAGGTCGCGGTCTTCGCTCCGATGAGTTCGGCGAAGTCCACCGCGTGTGCCCGGGGCAGATGCCCGGCGGGCGGTTCTTCCACAGGGTCGGGCCCCGCGGGCCCGTCACCGCGGTCACGACGGATCTCCAGCACGACGACATCGGCGCCCGCGTCGAGGGCCGCGCCGAGTTCGTCGGCGGTGATGACCGGGGAGGCAGCGGTCACCGGGGAAGCGGGCAGTACCGGGGGAACAGAGCTCATTGCGATCCTTGCGCAGGTCCGGGCTACGACACGGCCGACGCTAATGCGCCCTCGCCCCGGCGAGAACGGTTGCACTCACCGGGAACCCAAGGACGCGAACACCACGCCCGCACCGGGAGATCCGACGGCGAGCCGGACGCGTGACGCGTGATCGGCCCGAGCCGCCGCTGCCGGCGATCGGCGGCCCGTCCCGCCCGACCGGCTACCGGGGCGTCACCCAGGTGGTGATGTCGGCGTGCACGACCTCCACGCCGTCCCGGTCGTAGATCGACACCGGCACGACCAGCTCCCGGCCTTCGGTGATCGCCGCGAAGTCGGGGATCTCGGACAGGAAGGCCACCGCCCGCAGCCGGGACTCCGCCTTGGCCTGATAGCGCACATTCATCGCCTTGGGAATCCACCGATGCGTCGCGGGCACCGTCGCCTCGCACAGCATCCCCATCGCCACCTCCGCGAGATTGCAGGCCGCGATCGCGTGGAAGGTGCCCAGGTGATTGAGGACGCCGAACCACTTCGGTGCGCTCACCTCGCACAGTCCGGGCTCGAGCCGCCGCACGGTCGGCAGCACGGTGCCGAAGTACGGCACCCGCGCCACCATCCCCAGTGAGAACAAGGCGTGCCCGAACGTGTTGTCGGGCAGCTTCTTCCAGTTTCGGTAGGTCGAGGTGCCGGTGGTCATGCAGTTATCTTACTTCGCGGTAAGTTATCTGGGGGAGTGGCCGGCCGAACCGGTCACCAGCGGTTGCGGGCCTCTTCGGCGAAGCCGATCACATCGTCGAACTCGACGCGTTCGCCGGAGTCGGTGACGATCGCACCCGCCCAGCGGCCGAAGCACTGGTGGACCTCCATCGAGATGACACCGGCGCTGGTGCGGGCGTACCGGTCGTGGTCGGGGACGAGTTCGACGTCGACCAGGCCCGCGCTGTCGCGTACCCGCCAGGGCCGCATCGGCTGGTCCCAGTCGTAGGTCCACCGCAGTTCCTCGCCGATCTTGGTCAGCCTGCCGTCGACGCAGAGCCCGTTCTCGGTGTAGCCGGTGCCCTCCGTCCACTTTCCGCCGAACTGCAATCCGACCGTCCGGCCGTCGCGCGACACGCCCGAGGCGGCGGCCCAGTTCCAGCGATTTCGGTACTTCCAGACCCCGCGACCGAGGTCGAGCGTGCCGAAAGCGGGCAGTTCGGCGGTGCCGAGCTCCCACCGCCGTTCGCCCAGGCGCACGGTTCCGGTGGCCGGGCGGGTGTTCTGTTTGCTCGTGAACTGGAAGCGGCGGGGCGACCAGGGGATCACCACATTGAGCGACTCGTGCCCGGCCGGCTCCGTGACCTCGACATCTATATAGAGGGGCCCTTCCGGAGTGGAGTCGCACGAGGCGCGCAGCCGGGTGGACCCGGCCGATCGTTCGTCGATCTCCACGCGCAGCCCGCCGGCCTCGACCGAGATCAGGCCCGTGCCGGGCGGGTCCGGCAGGGCGAAGCCGCGGGCGCCGGGCACGATGCGGTCCACCGACACCGAGAGTCCGGTGGACGGCCGGCAGATCCAGACCGAGGCGTTACCGAGATAGTCGAGGTCGGCGCAGGTGATGGCCAGATAGAGGTCCGGGGCGGTGACGCACCAGTAGTCCCACCTCTTCTTCCTGCCCCATGCGCGGGACAGATTCGCGCGGTGCACTGGCGTGCGCGACCAGCCCACCGCCTCGGAGTTCAGGCGTCCGCGCTCGTCGCACAGATCGACGGGTCCGGTCAACTCACGTTCGCTCATCCGCCGATCATGACAGCAGCTCGATCGGCGCGGGCGGGTCTGCTACCTGGGCCGATAGGTGTGGGCGCACCCGTAGCGGGGGCGATTTGAAGTCGCTGGCGGGGGTCATGCATACTGTTCGGGTTGCCTTGCACGGGGTTGCGGTCGTTTCCTGGTGAAACCGAGCGCGATCGGGTGGGGGCGAGAGCAGTACCCAATCGTGTACTTCACCGGGATTCCGGTGTGAGTACGTCCGGGACATTGTTCTGCAAGCCTGAGATGAAGTTCTGATCCGGGCCGAAGAATGAGCGAAAGGGCGACACGCCCGACCGCGTGGACCGGAGAACCATGACAGATGAACAGCGGCGAAGATCGGGCATGGACCCGGTCGGTGGTCTCCCTGAGACGTCTTTCGTGTGTTCGGGCTGTAGCAAATGAGGGTGGTACGGATGCCTGACGGTTTCCGGGCCACGAAGGAAAGCGGAGAAAAGGACACTTAGCGTGGCGGGACAAAAGATCCGCATCAGGCTCAAGGCCTATGACCACGAGGCGATCGACGCGTCTGCGCGCAAGATCGTGGAGACAGTCACCCGCACCGGGGCCCGCGTGGTCGGACCGGTGCCGTTGCCGACCGAGAAGAACGTGTACTGCGTCATCCGTTCGCCGCACAAGTACAAGGACTCGCGCGAACACTTCGAGATGCGCACGCACAAGCGTCTCATCGACATCCTCGACCCGACGCCGAAGACGGTCGACGCGCTGATGCGCATCGACCTGCCGGCCAGCGTCGACGTCAACATTCAGTGACGGGGACTCGAGATATGACTGACAACAAGAACCGGCCTGCCGCCGGAATCCTGGGCACCAAGCTCGGCATGACCCAGGTCTTCGACGATAAGAACCGCGTCGTCCCGGTCACCGTGATCAAGGCGGGCCCGAACGTGGTCACCCAGATCCGCACCGAGGAGCGCGACGGCTACAGCGCCGTGCAGGTCGCTTTCGGCGCCATCGACCCCCGCAAGGTGAACAAGCCGGTCTCCGGCCAGTTCTCCAAGGCCGGTGTCACCCCGCGCCGTCACATCGCCGAGCTCCGGGTCGCCGATGCTTCCGCCTTCGAGGTCGGCCAGGAGATCAACGCCGACGTGTTCGAAGAGGGCAGCTACGTCGACGTCACCGGCACCTCCAAGGGCAAGGGCTTCGCGGGCACCATGAAGCGTCACGGCTTCCGTGGCCAGGGTGCCTCGCACGGTGCGCAGGCCGTGCACCGTCGTCCGGGCTCCATCGGTGGCTGTGCCACCCCCGGTCGCGTGTTCAAGGGCATGCGCATGTCGGGCCGTATGGGTAACGACCGCGTGACCACGCAGAACCTGTCGGTTCACAAGGTCGACGCCGAGAACGGCCTGCTGCTGATCAAGGGTGCGATCCCGGGTCGCAAGGGCGGCGTCGTGATCGTCAAGAGCGCCGTGAAGGGTGGTGCGCACGCATGAGCGCGGTGAGCACTCAGAAGGACGCCGAGAAGAAGGCGAACCTCACGCTTCCTGTCAAGGAGGCCGGAGGCAAGACCAACGGCACCGTCGATCTCCCCGCGGAGATCTTCGACGTGACCGCCAATATCGCGCTGATGCACCAGGTCGTCACCGCGCAGCTGGCCGCGGCCCGTCAGGGCACCCACGCGACCAAGACGCGTGGCCAGGTCTCCGGCGGCGGCAAGAAGCCGTACCGGCAGAAGGGCACCGGCCGCGCCCGTCAGGGCTCGACCCGCGCGCCGCAGTTCGCCGGTGGTGGCACCGTCCACGGCCCGCAGCCGCGTGACTACAGTCAGCGCACCCCCAAGAAGATGATCCGTGCCGCGCTGCACGGCGCGCTGTCCGACCGGGCCCGCAACGATCGCATCCATGTGATCAGCGAGCTGGTGGCCGGCCAGACCCCGTCGACCAAGACCGCCAAGAGCTTCCTGTCCGAGCTGTCGGACCGCAAGAAGTTCCTGGTCGTCGTCGGCCGCGAGGACGTCGCCGCGTGGAAGAGCGTGGCGAACCTGCAGAACGTGCAGCCGATCGCCCCGGATCAGCTGAACACCTACGACGTGCTCAACAGCGACGACGTGGTCTTCAGCGTCGAGGCTCTGAACAGCTTCGTTCACGGCCCGGCCGAGGCGGCTCAGGAGGAGAGCAAGTGACCACCATCGCCGACCCCCGCGACATCCTGCTGGCGCCGGTCATCTCGGAGAAGTCCTACGGACTGATCGAGGAAGGCACCTACACCTTCATCGTGCACCCGGACTCCAACAAGACGCAGATCAAGATCGCCGTCGAGAAGGTCTTCGGTGTGAAGGTCACCAGCGTCAACACCGCCAACCGTCAGGGCAAGCGCAAGCGGACCCGCTTCGGTTACGGCAAGCGCAAGAACACCAAGCGCGCGCTCGTGACCATCTCGGCCGACAGCAAGCCCATCGAGATCTTCGGAGGCCCGGTCGCGTAAGCGGACGGGATTCCAGAAAGCAGAGAAGAACTCATGGCAATTCGCAAGTACAAGCCGACAACCCCCGGTAGGCGTGGGTCGTCCGTTTCGGACTTCGCCGAGATCACCCGGTCCACTCCCGAGAAGTCGCTGCTGCGTCCGCTGAGCAAGACCGGTGGACGTAACGCGCACGGCCGCATCACCACTCGTCACCGTGGTGGCGGGCACAAGCGGGCCTACCGCATCATCGACTTCCGTCGCCTCGACAAGGACGGTATCCCGGCCAAGGTCGCGCACATCGAGTACGACCCCAACCGGACCGCCAACATCGCGCTGCTGCACTACGTGGACGGCGAGAAGCGCTACATCCTGGCGCCGAAGGGCATCGCGCAGGGCACCCCGATCGAGTCCGGCCCGACCGCCGACATCAAGCCGGGTAACAACCTGCCGCTGCGCAACATCCCGACCGGTACCACGATCCACAACGTGGAGCTGCGTCCCGGTGGCGGCGCCAAGCTGGCTCGTGCCGCCGGCATGAGCATCCAGCTGCTCGGCAAGGAAGGCCCCTACGCCACGCTGCGTATGCCCTCCGGTGAGATCCGTCGCGTCGACGTGCGCTGCCGCGCCACCGTCGGCGAGGTCGGCAACGCCGAGCAGTCGAACATCAACTGGGGCAAGGCCGGCCGCATGCGCTGGAAGGGCCGCCGCCCCACGGTTCGTGGTGTCGTGATGAACCCCGTCGACCACCCGCACGGTGGTGGTGAGGGCAAGACCTCCGGTGGTCGCCACCCGGTCTCGCCGTGGGGTCAGCCGGAAGGCCGCACCCGCAAGCCCAACCGCCCGAGCGACAAGCTCATCGTCCGCCGTCGCAAGACCGGCAAGAAGCGCTGAAGGAGGAGGTAAGAAATGCCACGCAGCCTCAAGAAGGGCCCGTTCGTCGACGACCACCTCCAGGCGAAGGTGGACGTGCAGAACGACAAGGGCACGAAGCAGGTCATCAAGACCTGGTCGCGTCGTTCGACCATCACCCCGGATTTCATCGGTCACACCTTCGCGGTCCACGACGGCCGCAAGCACGTGCCGGTGTTCGTGTCCGAGAACATGGTCGGGCACAAGCTCGGTGAGTTCGCGCCGACCAGGACGTTCAAGAGCCACGTCAAGGAAGACCGGAAGAGCAAGCGGCGATGACGACCACTGAGACTCAGAACCCCACTGCCCGGGCGACCGCGAAGCACGTGCGCGTCACCCCGATGAAGGCTCGTCGTGTCGTGGACCTGGTCCGCGGCAAGCGGGTCGAGGACGCCCTCGCGATCCTGAAGTTCGCTCCGCAGGCCGCGAGCGAGCCGGTCGCCAAGGTCGTGGCCAGCGCCGCGGCCAACGCCGAGAACAACCTCGGCCTCGACCCGGCCACGCTGGTCATCTCGACCGCGTACGTCGACGAGGGCGCGACCCTGAAGCGTTTCCAGCCGCGGGCCCAGGGCCGCGCGTTCCGGATCCGCAAGCGCACCAGCCACATCACCATCGAGGTCGAGAGCGTGCCCACCGCCGGTGCTGCTCGCAGCCGCCGGAAGGGAGGGGCAAAGTAAATGGGACAGAAGATCAATCCCCACGGCTTCCGCCTCGGTATCACCACCGATTGGAAGTCCCGTTGGTACGCGGACAAGCAGTACGCGGACTACGTGAAGGAAGACGTCGCAATCCGCAAGCTCCTCGCCACCGGCATGGAGCGGGCGGGCATCTCGAAGGTCGAGATCGAGCGCACCCGTGACCGCGTGCGTGTGGACATCCACACCGCGCGTCCCGGCATCGTGATCGGCCGTCGTGGCGCCGAGGCCGACCGCATCCGCGCCGAGCTGGAGAAGCTCACCGGCAAGCAGGTGCAGCTGAACATCCTCGAGGTCAAGAACCCCGAATCGGATGCCCAGCTCGTCGCCCAGGGTGTGGCCGAGCAGCTGTCCAACCGTGTCGCGTTCCGTCGCGCGATGCGCAAGGCCATCCAGTCGGCCATGCGCTCGCCGAACGTCAAGGGCATCCGCGTGCAGTGCTCGGGTCGTCTCGGCGGCGCCGAAATGTCGCGCTCGGAGTTCTACCGCGAAGGTCGGGTGCCGCTGCACACGCTGCGCGCCGACATCGACTACGGCCTCTACGAGGCCAAGACCACCTTCGGTCGCATCGGCGTGAAGGTCTGGATCTACAAGGGTGACATCGTCGGTGGCAAGCGTGAGCTCACCGCCGCCGCGTCGGCCCCCGAGCGTCCGCGCCGGGAGCGTCCGAGCCGCCCGCGTCGTTCCGGTTCCACCGGCACCACCGCGACCAGCACTGAGGCCGGACGGGCCGCCACTGCGGTGGCGGAGGCTCCGGCAGAGAATCAGGAGGGCTGACGCATGCTGATGCCTCGTAGGGTCAAGCACCGCAAGCAGCATCACCCGAGTCGCTCCGGTATGTCCAAGGGCGGCACCGCCGTGTCCTTCGGTGAGTTCGGCATCCAGGCTCTCGAGCCCGCCTACGTCACCAACCGGCAGATCGAGTCCGCTCGTATCGCGATGACCCGCCACATCAAGCGTGGCGGCAAGATCTGGATCAACATCTACCCGGATCGCCCGCTGACCAAGAAGCCGGCCGAAACCCGCATGGGTTCCGGTAAGGGTTCGCCGGAGTGGTGGGTCGCGAACGTCAAGCCCGGTCGCGTGATGTTCGAAATGTCGTACCCCAATGAGGAGATCGCTCGTGAGGCCCTGCGCCGCGCGATGCACAAGCTCCCGATGAAGTGCAGGATCGTGACCAGGGAGGAGCAGTTCTGATGGCTACCGGAACACCGGCCGCAGAGCTCCGCGAGCTCACCGAAGACGAACTCGTCTCCCGCCTGCGTGAGTCGAAGGAAGAGCTGTTCAACCTGCGCTTCCAGATGGCGACGGGTCAGCTGGACAACAACCGTCGTCTGCGCGTCGTTCGTCACGAGATCGCGCGCATCTACACGGTCATGCGTGAGCGTGAGCTCGGTCTGGCCACCGGACCCGCTGACAAGGGAGATGCGGCATGAGCGAGAACGTGAAGGGACAGGACCGTAACAGCCGCAAGGTTCGTAGCGGCTACGTTGTCTCGGACAAGATGAACAAGACGATCGTCGTCGAGCTGGAAGACCGTCACCGGCACCCGCTCTACGGCAAGATCATTCGCACCACCTCCAAGGTGAAGGCGCACGACGAGAACGAGATCGCCGGTGTCGGCGACCGCGTTGCGCTGATGGAGACCCGTCCGCTGTCGGCCACCAAGCGCTGGCGTCTGGTCGAGGTCCTGGAGAAGGCCAAGTAAGGCCTCGCTCTTCGACTGAGGAATCCTTCGGCTGACACGTCGAAACACGAAGGCCCGCTTCCCCTCGGGGAGGCGGGCCTTCGTCGTGCCGGAAGAACTCCACCCGTCACGACCCCGGAGTGCCGCGGCGGGCCCGGCGCCCACGCAGGCCGAGGACCAGGCGGTAGACGATCGCGGTGACGGTGCCCACGACCACCGCGGCGAGCACCACTGTCAGCCATGTCCCGGCGTCGGTGGGCCACATGTCGTCCCGGGCCCGCGACCAGAGGTCGTATGCGGTGAAACCCGCTGCGGCGCCGAGGGCTACCCCCGGTGCGCGTTTCATCGTGAAATTCATTCGGGCGGCTCCTCGGTCGGCTCGTACGGACCGTCGACACGGTGGGGCATGTTGATCGAGCAGCAACCCGCGAACGTTTACGCAGAGGGCGGCGCGGTCTGCGCCCGGCAGGGACTGGATGGTGTGGTATCGGTACTGGTATCATCGTGGCATGGCCTGGACCATGCGACTGTCGGAAGAGGAAGAGGCGGCGCTGACGGCACAAGCCGACTCGGAGGGGCGCTCGAAGCAGGAGATCACGCGCGATGCCGTCCGTGACTACTTGATGCGCCATCGGCGTTGGGAGACCCCGCTGCTGAGCGACGACCAGACTTTCGATCTGGGTGGGCCCATAGGCAAGGACGACATTCGCGACGCGATGAACCGACCCGCATGATCGTCGTTGCGGACACCTCGGGAATGCTGGCCCTGTTCAATCGCTCTGATCCCGAGCATCTCGCCGTGCGCAGGGCCGCCGATGGAGCCGGAGCGCTCGTGGTCAGCCCGCTCGCGCTGACCGAAGTCCATCACGTCGCGAGCGTCCGTGCCGGTCGCGGAGCTGCCGATGCCATCCTCGGGCTGCTGGCCGACCGAATCGCGTCGACCCGCATCGTCCTCGGTGAGACGACCGCGTCCCAGCTCCGAACGGCGGTCGATGTACGCGCGAAGTACGACGGCCTGAATCTGGACATCGTCGACGCCGTGTGCGTCGCGTTGGCGGACGAGTTCGATACGGATGCGATCCTGACGCTCGATCGTCGTGACTTCCGGGTCATTCGCCCGCTGAGCCGGTACCCGGCCTTTCGTATCCTGCCGGACGACTCCCACTGAAGGGCGGCATCGGGCTCCGTCCGGATCGGGACCCACCGGTTCGGGAGCCGGTGACGTCCTGAACGGTCAGGCGAGGGTGACGTGCCAGACCACAGCGGCGGTGAGCGCGCCGAGCCCGTTGAGCGACCAGTGCAGCGCGATGGGCGCGAGCAAACTGCCGCTGCGCCGGCGCAACCAGGTGAAGACCACGCCCGCGCCGGCGGTCGCCAGCACGGCGAGCCCGATGCCAACCACCTGACCGACGACGCCGCCGGGCAGCATGCCGCTCAGGCCCTGGTTGCCGCTGGTGAGGCCGAAGGAAGACGCGATGTGCCAGAGACCGAACAGCAGCGAACCCGCCGCGAAGACGCCGCGGGCGCCCCAGGCCCGGTCGAGAGTGCCGTGCAGAACGCCGCGGAAGGCGAGTTCCTCGGGGATCACCGTCTGCAGCGGGATGACGATCATCGAGGCGATCAGGGCGCCGGAGACCGTGGCGTACCGGTCGGCGAGGAAGAACGGCCTGGTGACCGGCAGCAGCGCGCCGATGGCCACAACCGCGAGGACCAGGCCGACGGCCGCGAGCGCGTAGAGCGAACCACGTCGCCAGTGCCGGGGGGAGAGGCCGAGTTCGGCCCAGCCCAGGCCGCGTCTGCGGACCATCGCGAGCAGGATGACGGCGGCGATCGGGACGCTGACGATATTCGCCCAGGTGGTGGTGAAGTGGGCGATGAGGTTGGTGCCCGTCAGCACGACGACCACCACGGCCACATCGATATAGGCGTGCGGGCGACGGCGACCGGATTCGGGCGCGGTCACGGCTCGGGGTTCCATCACGGCCACGGCGTCGGGTACGTGCATTGGCTCCAGTGTACGGAGCGCACGGTCGCGCGCACTGCGGCGTTCGCCACGGCGCCGGCGGCCGCGAGGGGCAGGACGCGAATCGTCGGGTCAGGACGACGGCGCTGGTCGAGCGGGACCCGCGCCCGCCCAGCCCGCGTGGTCGGTCCAGGCCTGGAGGGAGCGGGTGGTCTCGAAGCGACGCGTGGCGCCGGTGACAGGGTCGGTGAATTCGAGCACCGAGGCCAGCAGTTGCAGCGGCCGGGTGAAGTCGTCGACCGGCTTGTCGGTGAGGACCGGATAGAAGTCGTCACCGAGGATGGGCACGCCGAGGCCGTTCATGTGCAGGCGCAACTGGTGGGTGCGGCCGGTGTGCGGGCTGAGGCGGTAGCGGCCGAGGCCGTCGCGATGTTCGATCAGCTCGACCAGTGTCTCGGCATTCGGTTCGCCCTCGACCTCCTGGGCGGCGAGCACGTGCTTCTCCTTGACGATGCGGCTGCGCACAGTGCGCGGCAGCGACAGCTGCGGGTCGTAGGGGGCGATCGCCTCGTACTGCTTGCGCACGGTGCGCTTGTGGAACATGGTCTGATACGCGCCGCGGCGGGCCGGGTCGACGACGAACAAGATCAGCCCGGCGGTCACCCGGTCGAGGCGGTGCGCCGGGATCAGGTCGGGCAGCCCGAGTTGTTCGCGCAGGCGAACCAGCGCGGTCTGGCGGATGTGTTGCCCGCGCGGAATGGTCGCGAGGAAATGGGGTTTGTCGACGACGAGCACGGTGTCGTCGCGATGCACCACGGTGATCTCGAAGGGGACGTCGACCTCGTCGGGTAGATCACGGTGGAACCAGACGGCGCCGCCGGGGACGTACGGGGCGTCCGGCGCGATCGGGCCGGCCAGATCGACGATCGCCCCGGCGTGCAGCAGTTCGTCGATGCGGTCGGGCGAGACGCGCGGCAACCGCTCCACCAGATGGTCGCGGATCGTCGCCCAATCGCCCGCTTCCGGCATCCGCAGCCGGGCGGGATCCAGGCCGTGCCGTTTGGGCAACGGCGGCTGCTGCCTGCGTCTCATCGACCCGAACTCTATCGGCCGCGCCGCCCCGGCCACCCGCCCAGGTCGGATCGGCAGGGGCTATCGGACCGAGCCGCCGGTGACGCCGTCGAGCCCTGCGGCCGTGGCGGCGAGGTCGGCGGGCGGGCCGCCGAGCGGTTCGCGGAGGAACGCTTCGATGAGGTCGTTGGTGGTGTGCTGGGTATCGGCGGGGTCGCGTGGGCCGCCGAGGAAGCCGGCGAGCGCCCAGCGGGCGGGCCGGGCGAGGAAGAAGGGCGCGTCGGTGAAGCCGTAGTGGTCGGTGCCGGCGATTTCGTAGCGATGGCCCGGCGCGGTGAGATTGCCGAGCAGGGTGCGGTTGCCGTCGAGGTAGCGCCGGGAGTGGCCGGTGCGGTCGTGGTCGCTTTCCAGCAGTAGGACGGGGCGGGACAGGGCGCGGTCGGGGAGTTCGGCGTAGGGGGTGCCGTCGATGTCGACCGCGGCGACGATGCGCGCGTCGTCGGCGAGGGCGGCCAGCGCGCTCGCGCCGCCGAGGGAGTGGCCGACAGCGGCGATGTGGTCGGTGTCGAGACGGTCGGCCAGGGTGCCGAGCAGGTCGGGGCGGGCGAGCTGGTCGACGACGAAGCGCAGATCGGCGGCGCGGATGCGCTGCCGGTCGGCCATCGCCGCGGCGGCTTCGGTGTCGTCGGCGGAGACGTCGGGCTCTGCGGTCACGACCCGGCCGTCGGCCAGGCGCACCACCGCCGAGTCGTAGGGGTGGTCGACGGCGAGGACCACGAAACCGCGGGAGGCCAGGTCGGTGAGCAGCGCGGTGTAGAAGGCGCGGGGCGCGCTGTAGCCGGGGGAGAACAGCACGACCGGCCAGCGTTCCCGATCGCCGCTGACGGCCACATCGGCGAAGGTGTGCGTGTCGATCGACTCGTATCCGCGCATCAGCGCGCCGGGCATACCCGCGACGCTGCCGGGAAGTTCACCCTCGCCGTCCAGGTAGACGTACCGCCGCCCGGACATTCCGCTGCTCGGATACCAGGCCTGCACGACGACATTGCGTCGCTCGGCCGGATCCGCGGGCTCGGCGCGCGCGTCGTCGACCCACCGGAAGATCTGTGAGCCCACCGCGTAGGGGCCGGTGGGTTCGGGCAGTCGTGGCACCGGGACGGGAGCGAGCGCGGGTACCGCCAGCGCCGCGAGGACGGCCACCGCGACCCGCGCGGCGACCGGACCCACACCGGTTCGCGGCCGGATCCCCAGCACGACGGCCACCGCCGCGCTCAGCGGGAACACCAGGTAGAGCGGGAGGAACTGCCAGTAGAAGCGCTCGAGCAGCAGTTGGCCCACCCAGCCGAAGAACAGCAGCGGCGCCACCACCGGCAGCGCGAACATCGCCACCCGCGGCGTCGCCACGGTGGCGGCGGCATGGGCCAGGGTGAGGGCGACGAGAATCACGTCGAAGGTCGACATCACCGGCTCGTTTCGTGGTCACGGCGCCGCGCCGGCCGCGCGTTGCCACAGCCCGTCCGGAACCGCCCCTGATCGACTGACCGCCCCCGTCCGGTCGGTCGAACGCCACCCTACCGGCGCGCGGGCGTCCCGACGACGATCGCGCCGACGCCGCACTCCTCGAGCTCGTCGTTGCCCGTCGCCGTCGCGAATGCCTCGGTGCCGGAGAACGATTGCGCGCAGACTCCCAGGCCCATCGCGGTGCCCGCCAGATACAGCGTCTGGGTGAGCACGCCGACATGCCGGAGGATCGTCGCGTACCCGGCCTGATCGCCGTCGCGCATGACCCGTCCGGCACGCGCGCCGACGACGATCAGCGCCTGTGGTTCGCGCACCACAGGCGCGGCGTCACCCATCTGCCGGGTGTCCGCTGCCTGCGCGGTGGCGCTGCCCGACAGCGCCGAACTGCCCGGGGACGCGGCGTCGGTGTGCAGGGCCGCGGCGGACGACGCCAGCATCCGCCGCACCGACGGCGAATCCGCGGGCGCGACCGGTCGCAGCACGTGCTCGAACGAGTCGTAGTGGTACATGCCCGCCGCCAGCCCGGCGACCTCGCGCACCACCGGATACAGCTCGAGTTCGTAGGCGCCGCCCCGGGACGGATACGGTCGCGACGGCGACTGCGCATCCACCGCGCGGCTGCGCGCCGTGCGGTACAGCAGCTCACCGAGCTGCTCGATCGTCATCGGCGCCGCGTCGTCGAAGGCTCGGGTGGACACCCGATCCTCCATCACCGCGGCAAGAGTCGGGTCGGACGCGCGCGCCGCCGCGAGATCGGGCGCGGGCAGCCGCACCGGCTCACCCAGGTAGTTCTGCCTGCGGGCGGGCGGCGCGGTGTTCTCGCTCGCCGCGATGGTCCCGGCGTGCGCGCCGAGCGTGCTACGCCGGTGCAACCACAGGTCGGCGGCGCTCCAGTTTCGTGCGCCCGGCTCGTTCTCCTCGGCCCACCCGTCCGCGACCAGGAACCCGCACCAGTGCAGATCCTCGGCGAACTGGCTCTTGACCGCGATCGGCAGGTTCGCGTCCGCCGAACCGAGACCGTCCAGCAGGGCGAGCAGCCGGGGATCGTGGATGCGCAGGGTGCACCAGGACCGGGGGTGCTCGAGCACGAAGCCCTCGGAATCACGGTGCAGCACCGCGAACTTCGACAGCGTCGCCGACCACGAGGGCAGCGGGTGGTCGGGTCGCGGCACGGGCTGGGCGAACGGACGGATGGTGTAGAGATCGCGCCCGGCGTCGCGCACGGTGACCGCGAGCCAGCCGCCGTCGGCCAGGCGGTCGATCAGCGTGGCGACGTCCGCGCCGCCGGCCTGCGCGGCGATCTCCGAGACCGTCTTCGGGCCCTGGTTCAGCGTGCTCAGGGCGCGCACCTGGCCGTCGGCCAGGTCGGTCAGTTCCACATTGCGCGGTGGGGCGTGCAGGCTGGCACCCGCGGAGGTAGCTCTGAGGGTGACGCCGTCGCAGAGTGCGAATCGGGTCTGTTCGGAATATGTGACGGTGGGCAACCGCTGACCTCCGCGTGTGGAACTGAACTTTCTGACTCTTACTTCGCCGCGGCGGCGAACGCCGGGTCCAGCTTGTCCAGGATGTACGGAACCGACAGTGCCGTGGGCTGATTCACCGCGCTGATCTCCTGGGTGGTCAGGTACACCACCGAACCCTTCCGCACCGCGGGGAGCTCGTTGTAGCCGGGCAGCTGGCGGTAGCGCACGTCCATCCCGGGGGAGTAGCCGGCCAGCAGCAGATCCGCGGTCAGCTCGTCGACCCGCTCGGGCGACAGCGCGACGCGTCCCTGGCTGGCGGGCAGCGCCTGCAGGTTCTGCGGGATGGTCATGCCGAGATCGGCGAACAGCTTCGACGAGCCGTCCTTCGGGTCGGTGAGCACCATCAGTTGCGAGGGGCTGGCCAGCCAGGTGCTGACGAAGGTCTTGCCCGCCAGATCCGGGTTGGCCGCGGTGATCGCGGCGATCTTCTCGTCGACGTCCGCGATGACCTTGCTCGCCTCGTCCTGCTTGCCGAGCACCCGGCCGAGGGTGCTCACCTGATCCTGCCAGGGCGTGATGATCGAGTCGGACAGGCCGGGCAGCACCGGGGCCACCTTGCTGAGGTCGTCGTAGGTCTTCTGATCGGCGATGAAGGGATCGGCCAGGATCAGATCCGGCTCCAGCGCGGCGACCTGCTCGGCGATATTGCCGGTGGTGCTGATCTCGGTCGCGGAGTTCAGCGCGCCCGGGGGCTGCCAGGGCGAGGCGTTCTGCGCGGTGACCGCGACATTGTCGATATAGCCGACCGGGGTGACGCCCAGCGCCAGCGCGGTGTCGAGCCACTGGTTGCCCAGCGCGACGATCTTGCCCGGGGTGCCCTCGATGACGGTCTCACCGCGCCCGTGGGTGATGGTGGTGCCCGCTCCGGCGCCGCTGTCCTCGGACGATCCGCACGCCGCCACGCCGAGCACGAGCGCGCCGGCCACCGCGGCGACCGCGGCGCGTGCCCACACCCGAGTTCTACCGACAGACCTCATCGTTTGCACTCTCCTTATTCCGAGAACCTCGCTCGACGGCCCGGCAGTTCCGAAACCAACTGAGTTGAGGCTAACCTATCCAACCTGCCCGCCAGGTGGTCACCTGCTCTTTTCCGGATGGACCGACGAGGAGCGCGCAGTCGCGGCGCGGGTTAGACTTCGCCGACTTTGTGCTCGTCGCGGGATGGGGAACTCGGTTGGAAACGTCAAGGGACTGGGGCAACGAGCTCCTCGAATCCCTGAAGTGGTTGGGCATCGCCTTCACCATCACCGCCGTCGGCTTCGCTGTCGTGGTGGCGCTGCTGCTCACGCTGACCAGGTGGGGCAGGCAGTTCTGGTCGGTCGCCGGAGGCTACTTCCGGGGCAGTGGTGCCTGGCGGACGCTGCTGTTCGTCGCGGCGCTGCTGTTCATGACGCTGGTGGTCGTCCGATTGAACGTCTTGCTCAGCTACTGGGGCAACGACATGTTCAGCTCGCTGCAGGCGGGCGGCTCCGCTCTCGCCTCGGGCGATTCCGCCGGCCTGTCCGAGGCCGAGGACGCCTTCTGGAAGTCGATGATCGTGTTCGCGGTGCTCATCGCGATCTGGATCGTCAACCAGCTGCTGAACCTCTATGCCTCGCTGGCCTTCGACATCCGCTGGCGCGTGTGGCTGACCGAGCACGTCACCACCGACTGGTTGCGTGATCGCGCGTTCTACCGGTCCCGGTTCATCGACAACACCATCGACAATCCCGACCAGCGCGTGCAGCAGGACATCACCACATTCGTGACCCAGTCGCGGGTGCTGTCCCTCGGTGCGGTGGAAGCGGTGGTCTCCATCGTGTCGTTCACCAAGATCCTGTGGGATCTGTCCGGGCCGATGACGCTCTTCGGTGTGACGATTCCGCGCGATGCGGTCTTCTGCGTCCTCATCTACGTCCTGCTCACCACCTTCATCGCCTTCTGGATCGGCCGCCCGCTGATCCGGATCAACTTCCTGCTCGAGCGGATGACCGCCAACTTCCGCTACGCGCTCGTGCGCGTGCGCGATTCCGCCGAGAGCGTGGCGTTCTATCGCGGTGAGGAGACCGAGCGCCGCGGTCTGCTCGCCCGATTCGCCGATGTGATCCGGGTGCAGTGGCAGTACGTCTTCCGCTACCTCAAGTTCCAGGGCTGGAACTTCACCGTCTCGCAGGCCGCGGTGATCTTCCCCTATCTGATCCAGGCTCCGCGCTTCTTCGACGGGGCGGTCAGCCTCGGCGGGGTGAACCAGACGGTTTCGGCCTTCGGCAACATCCACGATTCGCTGTCGTTCTTCCGCAACGCCTACGACGACTTCGCGGCCTACCGGGCCTCGCTGATCCGCCTCGACGGCCTGCTGGTCGCCGGCGACGAGTCCCGCGAACTGCCCGCGATGGCCGCGGGTGATATCGCCGACGGTGTGCGGCTGGACAAGGTCGATGTGCGCAAGCCGGACGGCTACGTGCTCATCGACGACCTCACCCTCACCCTCGACCCCGGCGACGCGCTCGTGGTGAAGGGGCCGTCGGGTAGCGGCAAGACCACGCTGCTGCGGGCGCTCGCGCAGATGTGGCCCTACGCGGACGGCAGGATCGATCGGCCGGCCGGGGACGACACATTGTTCCTGTCGCAGGTCCCCTATCTGCCGCTGGGTGACCTGCGCGTCGCCGCCGAGTATCCGGGCAAGCCGGAGGACATCAGCGACGATCAGCTGCGTGCCGTGCTGGAGAAGGTGCATCTCGGACACCTGGTGAACAGGCTCGACGAGGAAGCCGACTGGGCCAAGATCTTGTCTCCGGGCGAGCAGCAGCGACTGGCGTTCGGGCGCGTGCTGCTGTTGAAGCCGAAGGTCGTGTTCATGGACGAGGCCACCTCGGCGGTCGATGAGGGCCTCGAGTATTCGCTGTACAAGCTGGTGCGCACCGAGCTGCCGGAGACCGTGGTCGTCAGCGTGGCCCATCGCAGTACCGTGGACCAGCACCACACCCGGAAGCTGGAACTCCGGGGCGACGGCGCGTGGACCCTCGAGTCGGTGACGGTCGACGCCTAGCCCGATGACCTCGGCCCGGGCCGATACCGGATTTGGGTCGGCCCGGGCCCTCGTTTACACTTGACCGGTTGCCTGCGGGAGCTCTGCCCGCAATTCGGCCGCGAACCCCCGGTGGTGGGCTCCGGAGTAATCGTTCGGATCCAGGAATACCGCTGGTAGGCGCGCGCCCGGAGGGTGACACGACCATGCCCGTCGGGTCGGAAATCCGGCGTGCTTTTACGTCCAGGTCAAGGAGGCTGAAGTGATTCAGCAGGAGTCGCGACTGCGCGTCGCCGACAACACGGGTGCGAAGGAAATCCTCTGCATCCGCGTTCTCGGTGGTTCGTCGCGTCGCTATGCCGGTATCGGCGACATCATCGTCGCCACCGTGAAGGACGCCATCCCCGGCGGCAACGTCAAGCGGGGTGACGTGGTGAAGGCCGTCGTCGTGCGCACCGTCAAGGAGCGCCGCCGTCCGGACGGTTCCTACATCAAGTTCGACGAGAACGCCGCCGTTCTCATCAAGGCGGACAACGATCCGCGCGGCACTCGTATCTTCGGCCCCGTCGGCCGCGAGCTGCGCGACAAGAAGTTCATGAAGATCGTCTCGCTGGCTCCGGAGGTGCTCTGACATGAAGGTGCACAAGGGCGACACCGTGCTCGTCATCTCGGGTAAGGACAAGGGTGCCAAGGGCAAGGTCATCCAGGCCTACCCGCAGGACAACCGCGTCCTCGTCGAGGGCGTCAACCGGATCAAGAAGCATGTCGCGGACTCCGCCAACCAGCGCGGCGCCTCCTCCGGCGGCATCGTGACCCAGGAAGCCCCCATCCACGTGTCCAACGTGATGGTCGTCGACTCCGACGGCAAGCCGACCCGCATCGGCTACCGGACAGACGAGAACGGCAAGCGGGTCCGCATCTCCCGTCGCAACGGGAAGGACATCTGAGCATGACTACGACTGAGAAGACCCAGCCGCGCCTGAAGGTTCGCTACCGCGAAGAGGTCAGGGACGCGCTGAACAACGAGTTCGACTACGCCAACGTGATGCAGATCCCGGGCGTGGTGAAGGTCGTCGTGAACATGGGTGTCGGCGACGCCGCCCGTGACGCGAAGCTGATCAACGGCGCCGTCGAGGACTTGGCCCTCATCACCGGCCAGAAGCCGCTGGTCCGCAAGGCCACCAAGTCCATCGCGCAGTTCAAGCTGCGTGAGGGCATGCCGATCGGCGCGAAGGTCACCCTGCGTGGCGACCGCATGTGGGAGTTCCTGGACCGCCTGGTCTCCATCGCGCTGCCCCGTATCCGCGACTTCCGCGGCCTGTCGCCGAAGCAGTTCGACGGCAACGGCAACTACACGTTCGGTCTGAGCGAGCAGTCGATGTTCCACGAGATCGACGTGGACTCCATCGACCGTCCGCGCGGTATGGACATCACCGTGGTCACCACCGCGACCAACAACGAAGAAGGCCGTGCCCTGCTGAAGCACCTCGGCTTCCCGTTCAAGGAGAACTGAGCCATGGCGAAGAAAGCTCTGGTCAACAAGGCCAACCGGAAGCCGAAGTTCGCGGTTCGCGCCTACACCCGCTGCCAGCGCTGCGGCCGGCCGCACGCGGTCTACCGCAAGTTCGGCCTGTGCCGCGTGTGCCTGCGCGACATGGCGCACAAGGGCGAGCTGCCCGGCGTGCACAAGAGCTCCTGGTGAGCTGACGCCCGGACCGGGCGTCACCAACTGAACATCCACGAGGGCACGGACTTTCGACAAGTCCGTGCCCTCGTGCGTCGGTGGAGCGATCCGCGCCGCAGCCGGCAGGTGCGCAGCCTGCGCGCGGTGTTACGCGAAGGACGGCATCCCCTGGTACTGGGAGGTAGCGCTGGACCGCGAGCGCAGTGCCCTCCGCTACGTCCACGCCTATGCCTTGGAGACCACCCACGGGCGGCTGCCCGCGGGCGTGCGTCCGCTGTATCCGGCCGACTATCTGCTGGTCGGCACATGGACATGGGGGCGTCGGACGGGATCGACCTCGACATTCCCTTCCCGATCCGCATCCCTTGGTCGGAACTCGAGTTCTGAACCCGCGCAGCCGATTCCGTTCGCCATCCAACCGAGACGAAGGGCAGGCACGGCCGCGGCCGATATCGCGTTCCCGGCGCCGATGAATCCCTGTCGCTCGCTTCGTCTGAACTCTCGACAGCGATTCACCGACAGAGGAGTAGACGATGCGGAAGATCACCGCGGGCTTGTTCATTGCGGTCGACGGCGTGGTCGAGGACCCGCAGGATTGGCACTTCCCCTATTTCGACGACGACATGGGGGCCGCGGTGGACGCCCAGCTCGGCAGTGCCGACACGTTGCTGCTGGGTCGCAAGACCTACGACAGTTTCGCGGGTGCGTGGCCGGAGCGGGAGGCGGCGGGCGGCGACGATGCCGCCTTCGCCGCGAAGCTCGGCGATGCCCGCAAGATCGTGGTCACTCGGCAGAACCTCGAGTTCCACTGGCGCAACTCCGAGGTCATCGGTGGCGAGCTGATCGAGGCCGTGACCGCGTTGAAGAACGAGCCGGGTGGCGATATCGCCATGAGCGGGTCGGTGTCGGTGGTGCGGCAACTACTGGCCGCCGGGCTGCTGGACGAATTGCACCTGCTGGTGCATCCGATCGTGGTGGGCAAGGGGGAGCGGCTGTTCGAGGACGGGACCTCTACCATGCCGTTGCGGCTGCTGTCGTCGCGGACCTTCGGCACCGGCGTGCTGAACCTGGTCTACACCCGCGCCGCGGCAGGTGACGGGAGCTACGAGGACGCCCGCGTCCACCTGGCCGAGGCCTCGCGGTAGCGGATCGGGCTCACACGGTCCGTGTCAGCGCGCGTTCCCTGGCGAGGAAGAAGAACGGGATCGCCGTCGCGATGCCGACACCGAAGGTGAGCACCATCGACGCTGCCCACCACCGGAGGATGCCGAGGCGCTTGGCCTCGCCGAAGGCCCAGGTGTGGAAGCCGACGACGACGAAGCCGAGGTCGGTCATCGCGAAGCGGCCCGGCGTCGTCCGGAGGATGTCGCCGACGAAGAAGTCGGCGACCGATCGCGGGCCGTTCTTCTGCACGTACGGGATGGCGATCGCGTTCTGGCCGATGAAGGCGGTCAGAAAGATGACCAGCAGTGCGCGTTCGCGCCAGGCCGGCGCGACGTCGAGGGTCGGCATCGTGTGTTCTCCCGATTCGTTTCGCGGTGAGTGAGCAGTCGTCGAACAGACTGTCTCGCAAGACTGACACGGCCGGTGCCCGATGCGACGGAATCGGGCTCGACAGCAGATCACGGCGGCGGGTTCAGGATCTCCCGCTCACCGATCGTCGTCACGATTTCCGGTGGCGCCGGGCCGACCGCGCCCGCCCGGCGGGGCGAGGCAGGCGCGGGGCCGGGTCAGGACAGGGCGATGCGGGCGCCGGGCGAGCTCTCGGTGGCGTGCATGACGAGGGTGGCCGGGGTCGCGTCCGCGGGGATGTCGAAGGCCAGTTGCAGGGTGGTGGCCGCGCCGGGGTTGTACTCGTGGCGGAATTCGCCGTTGAGGGACATGTTGCCGACGAGATCGGGGGCGTAGGTGGCGCCCTTGTCGTCGACGAGTTCCTGATAGGAGTAGTCGAAGACGCTGCGGGTGGCGCCGGTGTTGGTGACCTGGACATGGACGACGGCGAACTGGCCGTCGGGTTCGCGCCCGGAGGTGGGTCCGCCGATCTTGCCCACGCCGATTTCGGTGCGGGCGAGAATGAATTCGAACTGGCCGTCGCTGATCGGCAAGCTGCTGCGAGCCGGCACCGGGATCTGGGTGGGCTTGCCCTGGGATGCGGCGTTCGAGTCGCTGCCGCAGCCGGCACCGAACAGGCACACCGCGCTGAGCACGAGCACGATCCAGGTGGGCACGAGCCGGGGGAAAAGCCTGCCGTCGGTTCTTCGCAGGGCTCCGGGAACTGTGTTGCGCGGCTTCATCACACATTTCTCACTGTTGTAGCGGTTACGGCACGGCCTCCCGGTCACCACGGGTCGGCCGCGACAGCACTGTAACCGCCCTTATGGGCGCGCACACCGGATTCGCCGCCGTACCTTCCGATCAGGGTTCGATGGGCGACGCGGTGGCGCAGTTCCTCGGTCGTGTCCGCGGAGGAGCGGTCGATGGCGCGCTTCATCGACAGCAGCGCGAGGGGGAGACTCCGGCCGGTCACTCCGACGGCGTGCCGGCCCCGTGGCGGCGGCCGCCACGATTGCCGACCTGCGTGTCGAAGTTGACGGTCGAGCCGTCCTCGAGATCGACGAGCGTCCTGACCGCGTCGCTCTGACCCTCGGCGAACGCGGTCAGTGTGGCGCCCACATTGTCCAGGCCGGTCAGTAGGTTGGTCCTGGCCGCGCCGTAGCCGTCGGCGTTCTTGCCGTCGACGAACGACCTGCCCATTTTGTCGTCGCCCCACGGCTGCCCCGAGGCGGGATTCTCGAGCGCGTCGAGCCGGCTGCGCAGCCGAGCTCCCACCGCCTCGACTCCGCGCGCCACACTGCCGGTCACCTCGGCTGCCTTGCCCAGTTCCTCGGGGTCCACCTCGATGCGATCAGCCATTGCCGCCCTCCTCTCTCGACAGGCCGGTCCTTTCCGACGAGCCGGTCACAGTTCGGTTCACATCCGCATCGAGGACGCGGCGGCCAGGGTGCGGACGAGCAGATCGCGCAGATCCACGCCGGTGTGCACGAAGGCCAGTGCGTCCTCGTCCAAGCGGATCTTCCAGCGCTTCTCGCAGGCCACTACCGTCTCCAGGATCCGGATCGAATCCGCGCCGGGCATATCGGTGAGGGGCGAGCCCAGATCGATCCGGTCGACCCGGCAGTGGAATCGTCGCGCCAGCTCCTCGCGCAGCACGCGGGTGACCTCGGCGGGGGAACGGTCGGCCATATGGGTGAGAGCGAGTTCGGCGATCACGGCGCGCTGCCATTTACCGCTGGTCGTGCGCGGCAGCGCCCGGGCGGGCACGACCAGCACCGTGACCGCCGACAGCGCGAGTGCGCCGGACACCGCGCGCCGTATCGCCTCGGCGGCGGCGTCGGCCTCCGGGCTGCCCGGCCCGGCCTCGGTCTCGGCGACGACGATCATGCGTTCGGCCTCGGTATCGGCCACGGCGACGCAATGGCCTCGGAAGACCCCGGGGACCACACGCGCGGCCTCTTCCACGTCATCGGGGAAGAAATTGCGGCCCGCGACGATGATCATCTCCTTGAGCCTGCCCGCGACGACGAGTTCGCCGTCCGCGAGGAAGCCCAGGTCGCCGGTGCACAGCCAGCCGTCGACGATGGTGGCCGCCGTGGTCTCGTCGTCACCGAGATATCCGGAGGTGACCGCCTGCCCTCGGACGCGGATCTCGCCCACGTACCCGTCGGGCAGCGGCGCGCCGTCGAAGTCGGTGATACGCAACGAGATACCCGGCACCGGCACACCGACGCCGACGAGTTCCCGCGCGTTCGGCGCGTCCGCGGCCACCGGTCGGTACGGGTGGCCGGGCACCAAGGCGTCGCGGTCGACGCTCAGGATGCGTGGTGGGGTGTCCGGGTGCGGGATGGTGACGGCGAGCGTTGCCTCGGCCATGCCGTAACAGGGAGTCATCACGGCCTCGGACACCCCGAGTGGCCCGAAGACGCGGGCGAATTCGCGCACGGTGTGCGGACGCACCGGCTCGGCGCCGTTGACCGCCGTCCGCCAGCGTGCCAACGGCTCGCCGGTCGTGCCGTCGAAGGCCTCGGCCGCGGCGGCGATGAACCGGTCGTAGGAGAAATTCGGCCCGGAGATACGCGTGCCGCCCACCCGCGCGGTGTACCGCAGCACCTCGGCGGCATCGGTGATGAAGGTCTTCGCGATGAACAGGTGGGCGTCGTAGGGGGTGAGCAGCGAGGTCATCAGCGAGACCAGGCCCATGTCGTGGAACAGCGGGACCCATTGCACGAGAACGTCGTCGCCGGTGAGCAGGGTGTGCTCGATCAGCGCCGTGACGCCGCTGAGGAACTGGGCGTGGGTCAGCAGCACACCTTTGGGGCGGGCGGTGCTGCCGGAGCTGAACTGCACGACCGCGAGGGCGTCCGGCTCGATCGCGGCGGGCTCGGCACCGCGATCGTGGGTCCCGTCGAAGGGCTCGTCGAGGTCGATGTAGCGCAGTCCCGGAACCTGCTCGACCAGTGCCACGGCCACCGGCACACCCGCCCCCGCGGCGAGCAGGTAGCGCACACCGGCCGCCCGTACGATCGCCATGAGCTGCGCCGTCGCGGCCGCGGGCGCGACCGGCGGCAGTGGCAATCCGGTGACCGCCGCGCCCACGGTGACCGCGCCGAAGAACCCGGTCACCCAGGCCGGACAGGTCGGCATGAGCAGACCGACGATGTCGCCGGGACCGGCGCCCAGGGCGCGGAGCCGCGATCCGACCTGCCGTGCCCCGGCGGGCAGGTCCCGGTGGGCGAGGGTGAGCCCGCTGTCGGCGAAGGTGACGGTGTGCTCGCTGTGGTGCAGTGTCTCCAGCAGTTCGGTCAGTGTCCGCGGCCCACCGAGCACGCCGTTCCTCCTCTGCGCGGCAACGGATGCCGGACAGCGCGCATCGCCCGGCCTGGCGACCAGCGTCGCCGCGACGGGCGACCCGCTGGGGGCGGGAAGTCGAACCGGAGGTGACCGTGCGGTGAATTCGCCTGTGGCGGAACTCAGTTCACGGGATCGGTGCGGAAGAAGAGCACGTGGTCGTGGTCGATCAGCGGCATGGTCTTGCGGATCTGGCGCAGGCCGTTGCCGGGCAGGTAGGTGAGGTTGGCGAAGCTCTGGGTGTTGCCGAAGGCCACCCGCAGCTTGTTCTCGGTGGCGAAATGCGCGCCGTAGGTGGCCAGCCACTCGAAATCCAGCGGGCCGAGCGGCTCGGTCGTGCCGCCGCCGGGCACCCGGCCCAGCGCGGCGTACTGGATGGGCTTGCCCTGGTCGTAGCGGCACAGTTCGTAGGTGGTGTTCTCGGTCGCGCAGACGCTGACCACCGGCCACTGGGTGGACAGCCGCAGCGCCAGCGGATGCATGCCGACCGGCGTGAGTTCCCAGTTCAGGCTCATCACCGTGACCCAGCCGCCGTAGGACATCTCGATGAGGACGATATCGTCGCCGAGCGCGGTGGCGCGGTTGATCTGTGCCTCGCCGATCGCCCAGTACGAGTCGGATTCCGCGCGGAAGGTGCTCGAGTCCACCGGCCGCGCGTCGTCCATCGCGTAGGCGGCCACGATGGCCTTCTTGATCTGGTCGACGGCGTCGCGATCGGCGCAGCGCACGCCGAGCGCGCCGAAGGTGGGGCCGATCTCCACGGGCATGGACGGCGGCTCGGGATCGGAGCCGGGGACCAGCGGTCGCAGCCCGACCAGGGCGAGCCGCCAGTTGATCTCCTCGACGGTCGACAGATCGCCGGAGGTCTTGCGCAGGATCTGCTGCTGGGTCAGCCTGCCCGCCGCCTCGAGGGTGCGGCACTCCAGTTCGGTCAGCGCGGCGAGCGACTTCGGGGTCAGATCGAGGTCGCGGATTCCGCAGGCGCGCAACCGGATCTGCAGGCTCATCGGGGTGAACGCCGAATACCGCTCCCGGTACATCGAGATCGCCTGCTTACGCGAGCGTCCGACCATCAGGGTGCGCAGCAGCGTGCTGAGGCTGGCCAGGTACTTGCCCGCCAGTTCGGGATTGGCGGCGGCCAGCTCGGCCCGGATGCGCGCGGCGTCCACGGTGGCGGCGACGGCGGAGTCCTGATCGAGCCTGCCCAGCCACACCCCGCACTTGCCGAGACCGTCGGCGCAGGTGCCCGCCACGTGCGGATAGTGTTGGGCCACCTCACGGTAGGTGTGGCAGGCATTGCGAATGGTGTTGACCGCCAGTTCGCGATGACCGGTCTGACGGGTGACGGTCTCGAAGACGCGCAGCGATTCCTGCACGGCTCCGGCGTGCTGGGCGGTGACATAGCCGTTCATCAGCCAGTGCAGCCGGATGCCGACGGACTCCTGAGCCGGGGCGATCGCCTCGGACGTGCGGTCGCGCGGCGCGCCGTTGGTCCTGGTCGCGATCAGTGCCTTGGCCAGCTCGCACAGCGAGGCCGCCAGCGCCAGTTCGCTTTCGGCCGTGCGATCCCTGGCCGCGCTGCGATCCACCGCCACCTGGCGCTCGATCGCGCTCAGTTCCATCGCGATCTTCAACTCTCGCTACACCTTCCGACACGGCGGTCCGGGCCGTGTGCTCGCCGAGTGTGCCACATCGGGCGCGCCGACGCTGCCGGAGGGCCGACCGGCCCGTGCGCCGCCGGATGTTCCGGCGCGTGCGATGGGCTCAGCGCAGGGTGAAGGGCACGTCGACATCAGGCGCTCGGTCGCCCGGCCGCTCGTCAGGCCCGTGCTGGTCACCCTGTTGATCGTCGTCCCGCGGGGAGCCCGTGGTCGGCGCCTGTTCGCCGGGCAGCCAGGAATGTCCCGTGTCGACCGGGGCCCGGTAGCCGGGCGCCTGCGACCGGTCGTCGGACGGCCACCAGCGCTGCGGTCGTGGCGTGCCGGGAACATGCCGGAAGACCGGCGGGGTTGCGGGCGAGGAGGCTGCGGGAGCGTCCTCGGGGGTCAGTACCAGGTCGTCCCCGTGCTCGGCCAGGTCCCTCCGTCCTGCTCCTGTTTCCAGTGGGCCCACGCCACGGCCATCGTCACGTCGGTGTTCACCGGGGTGTAGCTCAGCGGCTGCTTCCGGATCTCCACCGCGTACTCGATCGTCGGATGCAGCGGGGATGTCGCGATCATCCGGTACTCGATCCGGTCCGGGTTCTCGCGGATCAGTTGCAGGTCTATCCGGTGCTGGGGCGGATGGATCTGTCGGGCGCGGGGCGGCGTGCCCTCCCGCACCGACCTCGTGTAGTCGTCCATCACCTTGTTCCCCGGCCAACTCGGGTACTCGAGGACCACGCCGCTGTCCGGGATCACCACCAGAGTGGTCAGGCCGATCGCCGCTCCGCTGTCCCGCTCCTGTGGTGTCGTGAGCGGCTGGAGCAGCCAGGCTCCCACCGGCATCCGGCCGATGTGGAAGGTCCGCTCGGTCGGCAGGACCTCCTCGATGTACTGCCTGACCTGATCGCTGGTCTCCAGGGGAGCGGTCACGAGTTCCTCCTTCGGTCGGTGGCGTCGGATGTTCGCGTCTCGGGTTGCCGGTGGGGGCGTCCGGTGGGATGTGCCCGGCGTTGTCCGCGGGGGCGGGGTCGGCCGCGACGGTCCATCCCGGCGGGATCGGGATGAATCGCAGATCCGTGGTGCTGTCGACGATCTCGTCCGGGGGGCCGTCGTAGGCCAGCCGATCCTCGTGGGGGCTCCACCACACGAGCCCGTCGCCACCTTCGGGGAACAGGATCAGCGAGTACCGGACTTCGCCTCGCGGATTCTGCGACGGATCGCCGTCGCCGACACTGTGGATGCTGACGATGACGGCGGCAGCCCCCTCACCCATGTTCTCCACGGCGGTGGTGACGGAGTCGTACTGCTCGCCGATCGTGGTCTCCGGTCCGGCGTAGCTGAGCCACGGCGTGTCCAGCCAGGTGCTGATCCGCTGGTATCCCTCCGGGAAACTCTCCGGCCGGTAAGCGAATGCGCTGCCGTCGGCGCTGATGCCGGGAAAGCGCGGTGCGGCGACGGTGGGCCGGCCGAGATAGGACGACAAGCCCGCGAGGGTGGTGTCGACGGTATTGCCTGCTCGGCCGGCGATGGTGTCGCGGCCGGGATTCAGGTAATCGGCGTAGGCGTGCTCGGCCGCGCCGGTATGGGCCCACGGGTCGGCATGGCGGGCGAATCCGCCGCTGCCGTCGGCGAGCGCCTTCTCGATGTCCCGCTGGAACCGGGGGTTCTCCAGGGGCGCGAAATGCCCCGGGCCGAGTGGGCGGACCGTGGACAGCGGTGGAAGTTCCCTGTCGGCGGGAAGCGAGATGGGGACCACCGGCGGGGGATCGAGGGCGGGCGCCATCTGCTGCTGCTGCGCGCCGGGTGCCGCGGCCGGGGCTGGTGCGTTGCTCGGTCCTGCCGACGCGTCGGCCGCCGCCGTATCGGTCCTGGTGCGCTTGGCCGGACCGGCGTCGTCGGGGGAATCGGCGGAACGTTTGGACGGCCGGTCCGCCGGTTCCGATGGCGTGTCCGGTCGGTCGGCGACGGGCGGCGCCGGACGAGGCGCGACCACGGGGCCGTCGGCGACCGAACTGCCCGCCGGGATCGGCCAGAACTCGATACCGATCGCCGAGTCGAGCAATTGCGCGGGTGTCGCGGTGATCGTGGCATGGGTCGCGTCCCACCACACCGGCCCGTCGACGCCCTCGGCCACCGGATAGACGACGGCGAGGATGCTGGTGGAGCCGGTCACCGGATCGCCGTCCTCGTCGACCACCAGCGAGCCGGTCGCCGGGTCGACGATTCCTCTGTCGAAGACCACGATCGCGGCCGATCCGGGCCCGAGATCGCGGATGTAGTCGTGTACCGACCAGAACTGTTCGGCGATGGTCAGACCGTTCCGTTCGAACACGAAGTTCGAGGATTCGCGGCCCACCCAGGTGTCGATGCGTGCGAGGCCGTCGGTTTCTCCGGTGGTGAGGAGGTGGCCGTCGATGATGTCGGGGTAGCGGGGCATGGCTACCTGGGGGACGCCGTGGAAGGAGGAGATCGCGGCGATGGTGGCGTCGATGGGGTTGTTGTTGCGGCCGCGTACGGTGTGGCCGTCGCCGTTGACGAGGCGGCCGTATTCGTTGCTGCGTGGGTCGGCGTAGCGGAGGTAGCCGCCGTTGCCGTCGTCGAGCGCTTGTTCGAGGCGCTGTTGGTATGCGGGGTTCTCCAGTGGTGCGAGGTGGCCGGGGCCGAAGGTGCGGCTGCCGCTGGGATGTGTCAGGGCGATCGCCTCGGTCGATACGGCATCCGACGGTTCGGCGGCGATGCGCGGGTTGTCGGGGTCGAGTCCGAAGAAATCGTCGCCGACTTCCCGGCCGGGCGGGATGGGGATGAATCTGATGAACGCGGTCTTGTCGATATCGGCCTGTGCGGGCGAAGTGCGCACCTCACCCGTTTGCGGGTCCCACCAGAGTGGGGCGTCGGCGCCTTCGGGGAAGACGATGACGTTGGCGTGCCCGCCCGCCATCCTCGGCAGCCCGTCCGGGTCGATGATCTTCGCGCCCGTCTCGGGATCGATTGCCGCCCAGCGGTACTGCACATACGCCGCCGAGCCCGGACCGAGCGAGGCGACATGCCGGTAGATGGCGTCGTATTCCTGTGCCATCGTCGCGTGCCCGTCGTGGAAGTAGGACGGCTCCTCGACTCCGAGCCAGACGGTCGCCCGGTTCAGCAGCGTGTCCCCGGCGGGACCTTCCAGCCCGAAATGCGAGTTGTAGGCCGGTGCGGCGACCAAGGGTTTGCCGAGGAAGGTCGACAGGGCCGACAGGCTGGCGTCGAAACAGTTGGTGTTGCGGCCCGGTGCCTGGATGCCGGGGCCGTTGACGAGTTCGGCGATCGGCTTGTCGCCGCCCGGTGGCACGGTGCGCGGGTCGACGTAGCGTCGGAACCCGCCCTGGCCGTCGCTGAGTGCGGCCTCCAGATCCCGCTGGTAGGAGGCGTTCTCGACGCCGGCGAGGAAGTTCGGCCCGAACGCGCGCAGAGTCGAGGGATCGATGAGGCGCATCGGCGGATCGGTCAGCGGGATCACCGGTGTGAGCGTGACCTCGGGCGTTTCGGGTGTATCCGAGCGGTCCGGCGTCGATCCCGGCTCGGAATCCCGATCCGGGCTGGTAGCGGGGGAGGCCGATGCGTCGGCCGTCGAGGCGTCGACGGGGGCGCTGCTCGCCGGCGGGCGCAGCATCGGAGCTCCCGACAGCGGCGGTCGCCGGCTCGTTCTCGGCTCCGGGGCCGCCGGGCCGGTGTCGCGGGCGCCCGGGGCGCTGTCGGTTGCGCGGTCGGCGACGGGGGAAGCCGAGATTTTCGGATGTCCGGTGGAGGACACGGCTACGGGGGGACCCAGACGCGTGGCTGTGGTGGAGGTACCCGGCTTCGGGGACTGCCCGTCCAGGGCGGGATCCACGGACACGGTCCAGTCGGACGGAATGGGGATGAAGTTGAAACCCTCTGTGTCGGCGACGATATCGGGTGGTGGCCCTTCGTCGGACACGCGATTGTCGTGCGGGCTCCACCAGATGGTGTGGTACCTGTCGGGCGGGTAGAGGGCCAGCGAGTACTTGGCGTAGCGGACCGGGCGACCGGTGCCGGGATCGTGTAGCGGGGCTCCGGTGGCGTCGAGGCGGGGATGGATGCTGACGATGAGCGCCGCCGACCCTTCTCCCATGTCCTCGACTGCGGCGAACAAGTTCCGGTATTGATCCGCCACGGGCACGCCGCGATAGCTGTGCCAATCGACACCGAGCCAGTCGGTGATGCGCTGCACGCTCCGGCCGGTGGGTTCGGTGGGGTAGTGGAATGCGCTGCCGTCGGCGGTGATGGTGGGGTAGCGGGGTGCGGCGACCGTGGGGGCGCCGAGGTAGGTGGCCAGGCCGGCGAGCGTGGTTTCGAGCTGGTTGGTGGCTCGTCCTGGGTGGCTGTCGCGGTCGGGATTGATGAGATCGGCGTAGTCGACGACACCGTTGTCGTCTGTGCTGGTCGGGTCGACATGACGGAGGAAACCGCCGTTGCCGTCGGAGAGGAACTGTTCGAGTTGTCTCTGGTGCCGGGGGTTCTCGACGGGCGCGTAGTCGCCCGGACCGAGCGGGCGGGTCCTCGACAGCGGCGGCAGTTCGCGATCTGCGGGGACCGGATGCGCTTTCGTCGGCAGGGGGTCCAGCGACGGTGCGAGCGGCGCCGGCGAGCTGGGTGTCGAGGAGACATCGAGATCCTCGGGGGAATCGAGACGAGCTCGCTTGGCCGGACCGTCGTCGGCGGGAGAGGCGGAACGCTTCGGCGGTCCGCTCTGCGCCGCTGTGTCCGCCGCGGAAGCCGGCGGATGGCTGCCGGGCACATGAGTGGCCGGTCGGGCCGATGGACGCGGCGTGACCACGGGACCGTCGGCGACCGAACTGCCCGCCGGGATCGGCCAGAACTCGATGCCGATGGCGGTGCCGAGTACCTGGGTGGGAGTTTCGGTGACCATGGCGCGAGCCGGTGACCACCACACCGGACCGTCGATGCCCTCGCCGACGGGGAAGACGACGGCGAGGAGAGTGGTGGACCCCTGCACCGGATTCCCGTTCTCGTCGACGGTCGGGTTCCCGGTCGCCGGGTCGATCACCCCGTTGTGCACGGCGGCGATCGCCGCGGATCCCGGTCCGAGATCGCGGACGAATTCGTGTACCGACCAGATCTGTTCGGCGATGGTCAGACTGTCGTGTTCGAATACGAAGTTCGAGGATTCGCGGCCCACCCAGGTGTCGATGCGTGCGAGGCCGTCGGTTTCTCCGGTGGTGAGGAGGTGGCCGTCGATGATGTCGGGGTAGCGGGGCATGGCTACCTGGGGGACGCCGTGGAAGGAGGAGATCGCGGCGATGGTGGCGTCGATGGGGTTGTTGTTGCGGCCGCGTACGGTGTGGCCGTCGCCGTTGACGAGGCGGCCGTATTCGTTGCTGCGTGGGTCGGCGTAGCGGAGGTAGCCGCCGTTGCCGTCGTCGAGCGCTTGTTCGAGGCGCTGTTGGTATGCGGGGTTCTCCAGTGGTGCGAGGTGGCCGGGGCCGAAGGTGCGGCTGCCGCTGGGATGCGGCAGAGTGATCGCCTCGGTCGGCACCGGAACGGACGGTTCGGCGGCGATGCGCGGGTTGTCGGGGTCGAGTCCGAAGAATCCGTCGCCGATCTCCCGGCCGGGCGGGATCGGCAGGAAACTGATGGACACGGTCCTGTCGATCTCGTCCGGCGAGTACGAGCTGCTGACGGTACCGCTCTGCGGGTCCCACCAGAGTGGGGCGTCGGCGCCTTCGGGGAAGACGATGACGTTGGCGTGCCCGCCCGCCGATACCGGCTGACCCGAATCGTCGATCAGCCACGCACCTGTCGCGGGATCCACCGCTGCCCAGTCATGGAGAACCAGCAGGGCCGAGCCCTCGCCGAGGGACCTGGCGTATTCGTAGACGGTGCTGTACTCCTGTGCCTTCGTCGCAGGCCCGCGGGGACGCAAGGACATCTCCGCGGCGCCGAGCCATCGCTCCGCGCGGGTCTGATGGACATCCTCGGTCGGGCCGTCCAGTCCGAAATACGGGTTGTAGGCCGGTGCGGCGACCAAGGGTTTGCCGAGGAAGGTCGACAGGGCCGACAGGCTGGCGTCGAAACAGTTGGTGTTGCGGCCCGGTGCCTGGATGCCGGGGCCGTTGACGAGTTCGGCGATCGGCTTGTCGCCGCCCGGTGGCACGGTGCGCGGGTCGACGTAGCGTCGGAACCCGCCCTGGCCGTCGCTGAGTGCGGCCTCCAGATCCCGCTGGTAGGAGGCGTTCTCGATGCCGGCGAGGAAGTTCGGCCCGTACAGCCGGTAGTCCGCCGGGTCGGCGAGTACCGCGGGGGGATAGCTCGGCTGTGTCAGCTCGAACAAGGGACCGGAGGTATCCGAGCCCTCCGAGGAGGACGCCGGGCTGGAATCGGAGTCCGGATCCGAGCTCGTGCCGCGGCTCGGCGTCGAGGCAGCCGGGGACGCTCCGACGAGCACGCGCCTCGTCGGCGGGATCAGCATGGCAGCCTCCCACAGAGGTACCTGACGATCCGTGCCCGACGGCCCGGATACCGTCCGGGTGTCGCCGTCGGCGCTGACCGTCCGGTCGGGGGAGCTGCCGTCCACGACGTCCGATTGCGCCGGTGGCCGCCAGTCGAAGGCCGCGCTGCCCTTCTGGGTGGTGAACGACATGGGGAACCGAGGGGCCGATGTCAGCGGGCGGGCCGGTGATCCGCCCGCCGGGTCGGCATGGGTACCGGCGGACCGGGGCCTGGCCGCGGCGGGCGCGTCGCCGCCGGTACGGGCGTTCGGTCCCGCGTTGGTCGTCCGGTCGGCGGCGGAGGTCGAGACGTCCGCGCGTCCGGTGGACGACGGAGTGGCCGCATTGCCCTGGGCAACGGCGGTCGAGGCGGGTGCCCTCGTGGAGGCTGTGGGTGAGGCGGGGCCAGAGGTGGCTGTGGGCGCGGTGGTGCCGGCGAGGGCTGTGGGTGAGGCGGAGCCGGAGGTGGCTGTGGTTGAGGTGGGGCCGGAGGTGGCTGTGGCCGAGGTGGGGCCGGAGGTGACTGTGGCCGAGGCAGGGCCGGAGGTGACTGTGGGCGAGACGGGTCCGGTGGTGGCTGTGGGTGCCGGGGGTGCTGTTGAGGTGACCGTGGATTCAGCCGTTGTGGGTGCGTGCGTTGTGGGTGCGGGCGGCGTGCTCATGGGGGTGGCGACGGAGGTCGTCGATGCCGGCGGAGTGGATTCTGCCGACGACTCGGGCATTGCTGTCCGATCGGATGCGGGGCCGGATATCGCTGTCGTGGTCCCATCGGCCGTGGTGGGCTGGGCAGCGGGAGTGGGCTGGGGCGCGGCGTCCGTCCCGGTTGTCGGAGCGGCTTTCGGTGTCGCAGAAGGGTCGTCGGCCGTCGCATGTGGCGAGGCGACGGGCGATTCGGGGGCGCGTTCGGTGGTCGGCGGATCAGCGGCGGGCGTCAGCGGGGCGTGCGCGGGCCGACCGGATTCGGGTGACGCGGCGGGTGTGGGGTCCGGGCTCGCGGGCAGAGCGCTGTGCGGCCCCGGTCTGGTGGCTGTCGAGGTGCCGGACGCAGTGGAAATGCCGGTGGTTGGCGAGGTTTCGGAGACGGAAGCGCCGCCCGGGGTCGCTGCGGCCGGTGCTGTCGATGTGGGGCCGAAGGTGCTGGAGATCGGTGAAACAGGCGGGCTGTCGAAGTGGCTCGAGGTCGACGCGACCGGTGTGATCGGCGCGGCGTCGAAAGTGGTCGATATCGGTGAGACCGGCGGGGTGCCGGCGGAATTCGATGTCGATGCCGCAGGCATGGCCGACCGGGTGTCGACCGTGGTGGAGTTCGGCCGGGGTCCGGGAGGCGGTGTCTCGGTCGTCACCGCCTCGGGGTCCACTGCTGCTGCCGATTCCGATGCCGGTGAGGCCTCGGGGGCCGGCGAGGTGGCGGAATGAGAACGGCCGGAGTCGGTGGGCGCGGGCGTCGCCCCGGTGGTGACACCCCCGCCGGGCAGCCACCCGCCGGCGTCCCCGCCGAACCCCGCCCCGTGGGCGCCCGCGCTGCCGAAACCGCTGTTCGCGCCACCGAAATTGCTCCGCAGACCGCGTCCGAATCCACCGTTGAGGCCGCCCTGGACGAAGCCGCCGACGATGCCTTCGGCTTCCAACGCGCCCGCCATGTCGCCGGTGACGACGCCGGCGGCGATGGTGCCGACCAGACCGCCGACGCCGTCGGACATCGAGCCGACGAAGCCCGCGCGCAACGGCCTGCCCCAGTTGTTGTCGAAGTGCTTGCCGAAGTTCGGGTTGCGTCCGAAGCCGTTGCCGAGGCCCCGGTCCAAGTACTTGCCGATCGCGCGGGCCGGGACGGCGCCCGCCGCGCCACCGAGTATCTGCAGGCCGAACTGCTTGCCGTTGAACTCGTCGCGCTTGCCGTCGGCCATCTGACCCAGTTGGATCGATCCGTCGATGATCGCCGGCACCGCCGCGCCTTTGACCGTGGTGGTGACGATGACGCCCCAGCCCTTGGCGGTCGGCGCGATCCTGATGCCTTTCCACAGGTACTTCTTGGCGGCCGGTGCGCCCAGCCGCAGGGCCAGATTGGCGATGGCCTTCTGGGTGGCCTGGGAGGCGGCCGAGAGCACGGCGCGGGTGGTGCCGACAGCGGCGGCCTCGACGGCGGGCGCGGTGGGCGGAAACAGCCACGCCAGAGCGATTTCCACGGCGAGCCAGGCGAGGGTGACGACCACGGTGAGCTTCAGCGCTTGGATCTCGGTGCCGATGTCGAAGGCGGAGTCACCGGTCTCGCGCATGTTCGCCACCAGCGATTCGACGGATTGCTCGCCGGCGAGCAATTGGTCGAATCGGGTGCCCATCTGCTCGCGGGCGGCGCCGGAGAGATAGGCCTGCATGGTCGCCCGCCTGGCCGTCTCGATGCCGACGATCATGGCCTCGAGTTCGGTGGCGGCGTCCCGCCAGGCGTCGGCTACCGCCCACGCCGTGTCCTCGTCGCCCTTGGGCCACGGGGCGCCCGCAATCCAGCCCAGCCAATGCAATTCCGGGGGAAGGTCGATGCTCACGGCGCCGCTTCCGGGATCCTGGCCCGAGAACGCACGACAACCTCCTCGGAACCCGGTCGGACGCCGCGATTACAGCTCAGCGGAATGAATCACCGGTGTCGGGCAGGCGAATTCGCGTCATGCCTCGAGCAGCACGGTCACCGGGCCGTCGTTGGTGAGCTCGACACTCATGTGCGCGCCGAACCGCCCGGTGGCGACGGTGGCGCCGAGGCCGCGCAGTTCCTCGGCGAAGGCATCGACCAACGGCTCGGCGACGGGACGGGGCGCAGCGGCCGACCACGACGGTCTGCGGCCCTTCGCGGTGTCGGCGTAGAGGGTGAACTGACTGATCACCAGGATCGGTGCGGAAACATCGGCCGCCGAGCGCTCACCGTCGAGGATGCGCAACCGCCAGGTCTTGTCCGCCAGCGCCCGCACCGTCGCGAGGTCGTCGCCGTGGGTGACGCCGACCAGGGCGACCAGGCCGTGCGGGTCCGGCTCGATCCGGCCGACGACCGCACCGTCGACGGTGACCTGGGCGGAGGTGACGCGCTGCAGCAATACACGCATCGTCCGATCCTCGCACGCGACCGACGGGTTCCCTCGCGGTGACCGCGCTGCGCGACGACCGACGGCGCCGGGCCGTTGCGGGAGGGCAGGATTCGGGTCGTCGTCGGCGAGCGGGCACCGACCGTTCATGTCGGCGCCACTTGTTCGTCGTCCGGCGCTGGCACCGTCGATGGACGCAATCGTGGAGGCAACAGGTGGCGGCCGTTCGCAGCACGCGGTCCTAGGAGCGAGTTCATGAGCACTGTCGAGAACTACCCCCATCTGCTGGACACGGCGGCGGGTGAGACCGGCGGCGTGCGCGACGCCATCAATACGGTGATGAGCACCCTCGCCTCCTCGCTGGCCGGTCGTGGCGAGCCGTGGGGCCGGGACACGATCGGGTCGCAGTTCGCCGACGGCCCCGACGGCTACCTGGCGTCCAAGAAGAACCTCGAGACCAGCGCGGCCGCGATCGCCGGTTCCTTCGACAGGTTCAGCACGACGCAGTACGACACGGCCCGGCAGTGGCGTGACCTGGAAACGGGCAATGAGGGTCAGTTCGACTGATCGACCGGCACGGATCGCGTAGCCGCTGATGGCGGAGTTACCCGGGTATCTGCGCTGGCTGGAATGGGTCGCCGGCTCGGACTGGCCGGCCGGCGAACCCGAGGGCATGTGGGGGATCGCCGACGACTGGCGCACCGCGGCCGAGGGACTGCGCGCCATCCTCGACGACATCGACGCCGCGAAGGCCGCTTCGATCGCCGCCTACCCGCAGGGCGAGGGCATCGAGAAGATGACCGAGGTCTTCGACGATCTGCGCAGCGGCGACCAGTCGCTCGAAGCGCTGGCGAAGTACTTCGACGGCATGGCCGAATCGGCCGACGCGGTCGGCACCGAGATGGAATACGCCCAGCTGATGATGATCTCGTCGCTGGCTCTGCTGGCCATCGAGATCGCGGCGGCATGGGCGTTCCCGCCGACCGCGCCCGCGGTGCAGGCGACGGCGATCGGGCTCACCCGGGTAGGCATCCGGATTCTGGCCCAGCGGTTGATGAATCGGATCATCCAGCAGGTCGCCAAGCTGGTCGGGCAGAAGGTGGCCACCTTCGTCGTCCGGCACCTGGCGCTGGACACCATGATCGGCACCTTCCAGGAGGCAGGCGTCCAGGGTTATCA
>NZ_BAGA01000024.1 GCF_000308595.1 Nocardia higoensis NBRC 100133
GATCGCCGGACCGCTGTCCCAGGTCGAGGACATCCTCGAGAGCGTGCAGCAGCATCTCGCGCCCCCCGTGGCCGTGCGTCCGGTCGCCGGGGCCATCAGCTCCGGTTACGGCGCCCGCTGGGGCACCATGCATTACGGCATCGACTTCGCCGACGCGATCGGCGCGCCGATCAAGTCGGTCAGCAGCGGCACCGTGATCGAGGCCGGTCCGGCGTCAGGATTCGGCCTGTGGGTCCGGGTGCTCCAGGACGACGGCACCACCGCGGTCTACGGGCACGTGAACGACATGTACGTGCAGGCCGGTCAGCGGGTCAACGCGGGCGATGTCATTGCGACCGTGGGCAATCGGGGTCAGTCCACCGGTCCGCACCTGCACCTGGAGATCTGGGATCAGAACGGCAACAAGATCGATCCGCATCCGTACCTGGCCGCCAAGGGGGTGCCCATGCAGTGGGGTCCCTCGCACGACCACTGAGCCCGTACGGGTTGCCGCCGCGACCCCCTCACGCCTTCCCCGGCCGTGAGGGGGTCGCGGCTTTCTACCCGGGGCACGTGCCGCCACCTGCTGAATTCGGTGGGTTCGCCCGGGGCCGGTACGGTATCGAGCAGGGGTGGCTCACGGCAACTGCGTTGCCGATCCGGGCGGTACCACGCTCCGGCCACGGCGTATCCGAAGGGAGGAACGGGCGCCGGGGTCGAGATGGTGCACGGATGTCCGGGGCGGATCGTCCGTCGTGCCCTCCGTCGGATACGGGTACCCCAAGTCCTCGCTCCCATGCCGCAGGGTGGTGTGATCTATGTCACGGCCCGGCAACGGCTCGGAGCGGGGGGACGATTAGACAACGATTACCGACGGTGGTCGGGGGCAATGGCGCTTCGGTCGGACTGGTCCGGATTGCGCCGGCGCAGGAGAACGGCCCGAGGGGGCCATGACTGACGCGAGAGGTTGTGCAGCCGGATGGAAAGCGCTCGTCGGACTGCGGGTACACGGACTGCGGGCGGTCGACGCCGGCGTTCGGGTGCGTCTCTACTCCCGCAGGTGCTGACGGCGGCGGTGGAGTCCGCGCCGGACACGGTGGCGCTGCGATTCAACCCCACCGGCGAGCCGGCCGACCAGCGTGAGCTGACCTACCGCGAACTCGACGAGAACTCCTCGCGGCTCGCGCGCGAACTGATCGCCCGTGGGTTCGGCCCCGGTGACTGCATCGCCATGGGAATCGCCCGCTCGGTCGAATCGGTCACCTCGCTGTGGGCCGTCGCCAAGACCGGCGCCACCTACGTTCCGGTCGATCCGGCCTACCCGGCCGACCGTATCGCTCACATCCTCACCGACTCCGGCGCCCGGGTCGGCCTGACGACCTCCGCGCACCGGAGCACGCTGATCGCCGCGGGCGTCGAGCTGGAGTGGATCGAGCTCGACGATTCCGATCAGCTCGCCCGCGTCGCCGCGCATCCCGCGCACCCGATCTCCTACGCCGACCGGGTCCGGCCGCTGACCGCCGATCATCCGGTCTGGATCATCTACACCTCCGGCTCCACCGGAAAGCCCAAGGGCGTGCAGGTGTCCCATCACGGCCTGGCCCCGGTGGTGGGCGCCGGCGCGCGGATCGGCGTCGGCCTCGGTTCGAGGATCACCCACCTGAGCTCGCCGAGCTTCGACTTCTCCTTGATGGAGATGCTGTTCGCCTTCCCCCACGGTGCGACGCTGGTGGTCGCGCCGCCCATGGTGTTCGGCGGCGCGGAACTGGCCGAACTGATCCGCCGCGAGCAGGTCGGTGTGCTCATGATGACCCCCGGCGCACTGGAATCGGTGGACCCGGCGGGGCTGGACAGCCTGCGCACCCTGGTCGTCGGCGGTGAGAAGGTCACCGCCGAGCTGGTGAACCGCTGGCGTTCGCCCGGGCGCATCGTGCACAACGTCTACGGCCCCACCGAGACCACGGTGATCGTGACCGGAACCGAACTGCGCGCGGGCGAGACGATCACCATCGGCAGCGCCTTCCCGGGCGTCGGCGCCTATGTGCTCGACCCGCTGCTGCGGCCGGTGCCCGCCGGAGTGGTCGGCGAGCTGTATCTGTCCGGGCCCTCGCTGGCGCACGGCTATCGCAGCCGGCCCGATCTGACCGCCGATCGGTTCGTCGCCAATCCCTTCGTCGCCGAGTCCGACGGCGCGGGGGCGCGCATGTATCGCACCGGTGACCTGGTGCGCCGCCGCGAGTCCGACGGCGCGTTCGAGTACATGGGCCGCACCGACTTCCAGGTCAAGATCCGCGGTCTGCGCATCGAACTCGGCGAGATCGACAACGCGCTGCTCGCGCACCCGGACATCGACTACGCGGCGACCCTCGGTGTCACGCTGCCCTCGGGCGCGACGACGCTGGTCGCCTACGTGCTCAGCCGCGTCGGCGGCGCGCTCGACACCGCCGAGGTGGCGGAGTTCGTCGGAAAGTCCTTGCCCGCGTACATGGTTCCCGCGTCGATCATGGTGCTCGACGAGCTGCCGCTCAACGCGGTCGGCAAGCTGGACCGCGCCGCGCTGCCGGCTCCGGTGTTCGCGGGCCGGGCCTTCCGTGCTCCCTCGGACCGCTTCGAGCAGATCGTCGCCGACGTGTTCGCCGCACTGCTGATGCCCGAGGCCGGACCGCAGGACCGGGTCGGCGCGGACGACGACTTCTTCGCCCTCGGCGGCAATTCGCTGATGGCCACCCAGGCGGTGGCCCGCATCTCCGCCGAGCTCGACACCCGCGTGCCACTGCCGCTGCTGTTCGAATCTCCCACCGTGGCCGACCTGGCGGCGCGATTGCGGGAGCAGGCGGGCGGGACCACCCGACTGCCGTTGCGTCCGGTGACCCGTCCGGCCCGGGTGCCGTTGTCCTATGCGCAGCAGCGGATGTGGTTCCTGAATCGCTTCGACACCGACAGCGGCGTGAACAACATCCCGGTGGCGGTGCGCCTGTCGGGCGCGCTCGACGTGGCGGCGCTGCGCACGGCGGTCGGCGATCTCGTCGCCCGCCACGAGGTATTGCGCACGGTGTATCCGGAGGTCGACGGCGAGGGCACGCAGGTCGTCCTGCCGGTGACCGATCCGCGCGCGGTGCCCACGCTGGACCTGGTGTCCGCGACCGAGGGGGACCTGGTCGCGCAGGTCGTCGCACTGGCGACGGACGGCTTCGACGTCACGCTCGCGCCGCCGATCCGGTTGCGGCTGTACGCACTCGCGCCCGAGGAGCACGTGCTGGTGTGCGTGGTGCACCACATCGCCGCCGACGGCTTCTCGATGGCCCCGCTGACCCGGGATCTCATGTCCGCGTACTCCGTGCGCGCGGCGGGGGCGGAGCCCGCCTGGGAGCCGTTGCCCGTGCAGTACGCCGACTTCACGCTGTGGCAGCGCGAGACGCTCGGCGCCGAGTCCGATCCGAACTCCGTGCTGGCCCAGCAGGTCTCGTTCTGGCGCGAGCAACTGGCCGGGCTGCCCGAGCAGCTGGACCTGCCCGCCGACCGCCCGCGCCCCGCGGTGATGTCCAACCGTTCGGCCGGCTACTCCTTCGCCTTCGACGCCGAATTGCACAACGCGCTCAGCGAACTGGCCAAGAAGCACAACTCGACGCTGTTCTTCGTCATGCATGCCGCGATGGCAGTGCTGCTGGCCCGGCTCTCGGGCACCACCGATATCGCCGTGGGCACTCCGGTGGCCGGACGTGGCGACGAGGCGCTCGACGATCTGGTCGGCATGTTCGTCAACACCCTGGTACTGCGCAGCGAGGTCGACCCCGACGAGAGCTTCGCCGAGCTGCTCGCCGATGTGCGCGCCACCGATGTGGCCGCCTTCGCCCACGCCGACCTGCCCTTCGAGCGGCTGGTCGAACTGCTCGACCCGGCCCGCTCGATGGCCCGCCATCCACTGTTCCAGGTCATGCTGACCTTCCAGAACATGTCGCACACCGAGCTGCGGCTGCCCGGCCTCACCGCCTCGGCGCTGGAGCTGGGCGCGCCGCCCGCCAAGTTCGACCTGGAACTGACCCTGGTGCCGCACGAGATCGACGGCGCGCCCGCCGGTCTGGCCGCCACCTTCATCTACGCCACCGACCTGTTCGACGAGTCGACCATGGCCGGTTTCGCCGAGCGCCTGCGCCGCATCCTGACCGCGGTGGTCGCCGATCCGCAGCGCAGCGTCGGCGGCATCGAATTGCTGGAACGCTGGGAACAGCAGCGCATCCTGCGCGACTGGAACGACACCGCGCACGAGCTCGCCCCGGACCTGCTGCACGAGGCCTACCGGCGCGCGGTCGCCGAGCATGCCGACGCGGTCGCCGTCGCCTACGAGGGCGCCGAGCTGACCTACCGGGAGTTCGACGAGCGGGTCAACCGCCTGGCCCGGCTGCTCATCTCGCAGGGCGTCGGCCCGGAATCGCTGGTCGGCCTGGCCATCCGGCGTTCGCTGGATCTGGTCGTGGGCATGTACGCGATCGTGACCGCGGGCGGCGCGTACGTGCCGCTGGATCCGGATCATCCGGCCGAGCGCATCGCGCACATCCTCGACACCGCCGACCCGGTGTGCGTGCTGTCCACCACCGCCGACTCCGATGCCGTGCCCGCGGGCATCGACGTGCTGCGCGTGGACACCGTCGACCTGTCCGGCGTGTCCGCGGCGCCGGTCGAGGCCGCGGAACTGCTGCGCCCGCTGCGCCGCGACAACCCCGCCTACGTCATCTTCACCTCCGGCTCGACCGGTCGCCCGAAGGGTGTGGCGGTCTCGCACGGCGCGATCGACAACCAGACCTCCTGGATGCTCTCGGAGTACCCGATGGGTCCGGGTGATGTGTACCTGCAGAAGACGGCGACGACGTTCGATGTGTCGTTGTGGGGGTACTTCATGCCGTTGCGGACGGGCGCGAAGCTGGTGGTGGCGACCCACGACGGGCATCGTGACCCGGCGTATATCGCGGAAACCATTGCTGCGCAGCGGGTGACGGTGACCGATTTCGTGCCGTCGATGCTGACGGTCTTCGCCACGCATATCGCGCCGGGTTCGGTGCCGTCGTTGCGTGATGTGTTCGTCATCGGTGAGGCGTTGCCGCCGGAGACGGTTGCCGAGGTGCGGGCGATGTCCGGCGCCGCTGTGCACAACTTGTACGGCCCGACCGAGGCCGCGGTCTCGGTGACCTACTGGTCGGCCACCGAGGCCGACACGGTCACCGTTCCGATCGGCTTGCCGCAGTGGAACACCCGGGTCTACGTGCTGGATTCACGCCTGCGCGCGGTGCCTGCCGGTGTGATCGGCGAGCTGTACCTGGCCGGTGACCAGCTGGCGCGCGGCTATGTCGCCCGCCCCGATCTGACCTCCGACCGCTTCGTCGCCAACCCCTTCGAGCCCGGTGCGCGCATGTACCGCACCGGCGACCTGGTGGTCTGGCGCGATCAGCCGCATCGGCTGGAGTACCTCGGCCGCACCGACTTCCAGGTGAAGTTCCGTGGTCAGCGCATCGAGCTGGGCGAGATCGAGACCGCGCTGCTGGCCCATCCCGCGATCAGCCAGGCGGTGGCGCTGGTGGTGCCGACGGCCACCGGCGACCAGCTCGTCGGCTACGTGGTGGCGCGGCCGGGGGAGACCGTCGACGTCGACGATCTGCTCGACGCGGCCGCGAAGAGCCTGCCCGCGTACATGATTCCCGGCGCGGTGATGGTGCTCGACGCCTTCCCGCTCAACACCTCGGGCAAACTGGACCGCAAGGCGCTGCCGGAACCCACCTTCCGCGCCAGGCAGTTCCGCGCCCCGAGCACCCCGATCGAGGAACTCATCGCCGGCGTCTACGCCGAACTGCTCGGCCTGGAACGGGTCGGCGCCGACGACGACTACTTCGCCCTCGGCGGCAACTCGCTGCTGGCCACCCGCGCGGTCGCCCGGCTGAACGAGACGCTGGAGACGAATGTCGCCGTGCGTGATCTGTTCGAGGCGCCGACGGTGTCCGGACTGGCCGCCCGCCTGGTCCCCGGCGCGGGCGGCGCCGTGCGCCCGCCGCTGGTGAAGGGCCCGCGCCCGGAGCACGTTCCGCTGTCGCTGGCCCAGCAGCGGATGTGGGTGCTCAACCAGCTCGATCCGGCCTCGGCCGCCTACAACCTGCCCTTCGCCATCCGGCTGTCGGGCGAACTCGACACCGGGGCGCTGCGCCTGGCCGTGGAGGACGTGCTGGTGCGCCACGAGGCGCTGCGCACCCGCTTCCCGGTGACCGCCCCCGGTGAACAGCCCTACCAGCAGGTGCTCCCGGTCACCGACGTGCTGCCGCACGGCCTCGAGATCGAGACCCCGGCCGACCCGGTGGCCCGCATCGGCGAACTGCTCTCGACGGGCTTCGACGTCACCGCGGCCGCGCCGGTGCGCATCCGGCTGTTGTCGGGCGGGTCCGGTGGCGCGGGGAGCCGTGAGCACGTGCTCGTGGTGGTGGTGCACCACATCTGCGCCGACGGCATCTCGCTGGCCCCGCTGGCCCGCGACCTGGTCACCGCCTACCTGTCCCGCAGCGGCGGCGAAGCGCCGGCCTGGACACCGCTGCCGGTGCAGTACGCCGACTTCGCGCTGTGGCAGCGCGCCGTGGTCGGCTCCAACGAGGATCCGGATTCGCCTGCCGCGCGGCAACTCTCCTACTGGCGCGAACAGCTGGCCGGGCTGACCGGCGCGCTGGATCTGCCGCTGGATCATCCGCGCCCGGCGGTGCCGTCCGAACGCGGTGCGACGGTCGGCCTCGAGGTCGAGGCGGACGTGCACGCGGGCCTGGTCGCGCTCGCCCACGAGCATCGGGCCTCGCTGTTCATGGTGGTGCACGCCGCGCTCGCGGTACTGCTGGCGCGGATGTCGGGCAGCTCGGACATCGCCGTCGGCACCCCGATCGCCGGGCGCGGCGAACGTGCGCTCGACGACCTGGTCGGCATGTTCGTCAACACGCTGACCCTGCGCACCGAGGTCGATCGGGCCGAGGGGTTCCAGACGCTGCTCGACCGCGCCAGGGAGACCGACCTGGCCGCCTTCGCCCACGCCGACATCCCGTTCGAGCGCGTGGCGGAGGTCGTCGGGCAGGCCAATCGTGACCAGAGCCCGCTGTTCCAGGTCGCGATCGCCTTCGAGGACTACGCCCCGCCGAGCGCGCAACTGCCCGGTCTGGCGATCTCGCTGCTGGACTCCGACCGGATCAGCGCCAAGTTCGACCTGCAACTGGTCGTGCAGCCGAGGCTGAACGAGGACGGCACCCCTGGCCCGCTGGGGATCTCCTTCACCTACGCCACCGACCTGTTCGAGGAGGCGACGATCGCGGCGCTGACCCGGCGCTTCGAGCGGATCCTGCGCGCGGTGCACGCCGACGCGGACGCGATCGTCGGCGATATCGACATCCTCGAGCCGGAGGAGCGCGGACTGGTCACCGACGCGGTGCTCGACGCGGTCGCGGGCTCCGCCGACGATGACGACGAGTTCGTCACCACCGGCGGCACCGAACTGCCGCAGCTGCTGACCGCCGTCGTCGAGGACGATCCCGACGCCCCCGCGATCGCGGGCGGCGACACCGAGATCAGCTACCGCGAGCTGGACGCCGAATCCTCGCGCCTGGCAAGGGTGTTGATCGGGCGGGGCATCGGCCCGGACAGCACGGTCGCGCTGGCGGCCGAACGCGGCGCCGAATTCGTGGTGGCGGTCTGGGCGGTGCTCAAGACCGGCGCGGCGCTGGCGCCGGTGTCGCCCGCGCAGCCGGAACCCGCCGACGGCACGCCCGCCGATCTCGGCCTGGTCGTCGGGGCGTTCGACGAGTTCTCCGGCGAGCAGTGGCTGCGGCTGGACACCCCGGAGGCGCGCGCGCAGATCGCCGCGGAGTCGAACCGGCCCGTCACCTACGCCAACCGCGTGCGCGTGCTGCGGGGCGAACATCCCGCACTCGTGCCGTCGTCCGGCGAGACGGTCGACTACGACGAGCTGGCCGCCGCGAGCGACCGCCTGCAGGCCCGCACGAAGCTGACCTACGAATCCCGCACCTTCCGGTACGGCCCGGCGACCACGGCGGCGGCGTTCCTCGAGGTCGTCGCGGCGGGCGCGGCGGGCGCGACGCTGGTGCTCGCGCCGGTGGACCGGCCGGGGCTCGACCCGGCCGAGCGCGGCGAAGCGCTGGCCGAGGAATGGGTCACCCACCTGCTCACCGACCGGGACGGTCCGGCCTCGATCGATCTCGCCGTGGCCGCCGATCTGCAGGCCGTGGTGCTCGACGATCCCGCGCCGTCGGCGGACGCGGGGGAGGCGGAGGTCTTCGCGGTGTCGGATTTCCTGAGGCTCACGCACCGGAGTGAGTGATCTCACTCCGGGCGCCCGCTCTGTGTAGCGCTCGGTTCACCTGCCGGAATGATCGGGGTGCGAAGATATGGCGCTCGCCGGCGCCTGCTCCCTGTAGCGCGCCCTGGTCACGAAACGACAACCATGTCGTGACAGGGTAGGTGTCGGCGCACAGCACTCGAGTGGTGGCCGCCGACGCGGCATCGCCCGGTACGACGGTTACCGGGCAGGTGCCGATGGCTCGGCAGAAGTGGGTAGGAAGTTCTCGGATGGTGGATCGGTTGGTTTGCTGGCGGACGACCTCGCGGGTCGCGACACAGGGAGCGGTGGCGTGACACGGGCCGCTCGAGTACGGCCGACACGCACCCGCCGTCCACGCCTCACCGCCTTGCCCCAGCTGATGGCCAAGGCCGTGGAAGCCAACCCGGACGGGGTGGCCGTACTCTGCGCGGACGCCACCGGCACCCTCGGCCGACTCACCTACGCCGAACTCGACGAGCGCTCCACCCGGCTGGCGCGCGCGCTCATCGCCCGCGGCATCGGCCCGGAGGACCTGGTCGCCCTCGGCATCCCCCGTTCGGTGGAGTCGGTACTGGCGTGCTGGGCGGTTGCCAAGACCGGCGCGGGCTTCGTGCCCGTCGACCCGAACTACCCCGCCGACCGGGTCGCGCACATGCTGTCCGACTCCGGTGCGGTGGTCGGCATCACCGTGGCCGACGTGCGCGCGCATCTGCCCGGTGAGGTCGAGTGGCTGGTGCTCGACGATCCGGCCACCGGCGACCTGCTGGCCGCGCAATCCGCCGAGCCGGTCACCAACGACGACCGGGTGCGGCACGTGCGCGCCGAGAACCCGGCCTATGTCATCTACACCTCCGGCTCGACCGGTATGCCCAAGGGCGTCGTGGTCACCCAGGCCGGCCTGGCGAGTTTCTGCGAGGAGCAGCGCGAGCGCTACCGGGTGACCGAATCCTCGCGGACGCTGCACTTCGCCTCACCGTCGTTCGACGCATCCATCCTGGAACTGCTGCTCGCGATCGGCGGCGCGGCGGCCATGATCGTGGTCGCCCCCACCGTCTACGGCGGCGCGGAGCTGGCGGGGGTACTGCGCCGTCACGACGTCACCCATGCCTTCGTCACCCCCGCCGCGCTGGCCTCGATCGACCCGGCCGGGCTGGCGGCGCTGCGCGTGGTGGTGGTCGGCGGCGAGGCCTGCCCGCCGGAGCTGGTGCGCCGATGGGCGGTCGGCCTGCCCGACGGCTCGACCCGGGAGTTCTACAACGCCTACGGTCCCACCGAGGCCACCGTCGTCACCAATATCAGCGATCCGATGCGGCCGGACGAGCCGGTGACGATCGGCGCGCCGATCCGCAATGTCGGCGCCTACGTCCTCGACTCCCGGCTGCGGCTGGTGCCCACCGGCGTCGTGGGTGAGCTGTACATCGCCGGTGCGCTGCTCGCCCGCGGCTACGGCAACCAGCCCGCCCTGACCGGTGGCCGGTTCGTGGCCAACCCGTTCTCCGATTCCGGCGTGCGCATGTACCGCACCGGCGACCTGGTGCGCCGCACCGCCACCGGCGCGCTGGAGTACCTGGGGCGCAACGACTTCCAGGTGAAGATCCGCGGTTTCCGGATCGAACTCGGCGAGATCGACGCGGTGCTCACCGAGCACCCGAGCGTGGATTTCGCGGTCACCGTCGGCCACGAACTCGACAACGGCAGCACCATCCTGGCCGCCTATGTGCACGCCGAAGACGGCGCGGCGGTCGACCCCGGCGAGTTGACCGCCCTGGCCGAGCAGCATCTGCCCGCCCACATGGTGCCGACCTCGATCACCGTGCTCGACGAGATCCCGCTGACACCCGCGGGCAAGCTGGACCGGCGCGCGCTGCCCGCGCCCGGCCTGCACACCAGGAAATTCCGCGCGCCCTCCGGTCGCTACGAGGAACTGGTGGCGGCGGTCTTCGGCGATCTGGTCGGTGACGGCTCGCCGATCGGCGCGGCCGACGACTTCTTCGAACTCGGCGGCAACTCGCTGATCGCGACCCAGGTCGCGGCGAGGCTCGGCGCGCAGCTCGGGATCACGGTCCCCGCGCGGCTGCTCTTCGACGCTTCCACAGTGTCCCGCCTGGCCGAAGCCCTCGCCGGGCTGTCCGGCCTCGACGAGGGCGGTCGCGAGGAGTTGCGGGCTGGTGAACGCCCGCAACACATTCCGCTGTCGCTGGCCCAGCAGCGCATGTGGTTCCTCAACCGCTTCGACCCGGACTCCGCGGCCTACACCATCCCGGTCGCGCTCCGGCTGTCCGGCGCGCTGGACATCGACGCGCTCACCGAGGCCTTCGCCGATGTCGTCGCGCGCCACGAGGTGCTGCGGACCGTCTACCCGGAGACCGAGGCCGGGCCCGCCCAGGTGATCCTGCCCGTGGGCGAGGGCAATCCGCGGCTGGAAGTCCGCGAGGTGACCCCCGAGCGGGTGCGCGAGGCGGTCGGTGAACTGCTCGGCACCGGCTTCGACGTGACCGCCGAGGTCCCGCTGCGCGCGGTGCTGTTCCGGGTGACGGCACAGGAATTCGTGCTCGCCGTCGCCGTGCACCACATCTCCGGCGACGGCTCCTCCGGCGGCCCGCTGACCAGAGACCTGATGACCGCCTACGTCGCGCGGGCGGCCGGGCAGGCCCCGGAATGGGCGCCGCTGCCGGTGCAGTACGCCGATTTCAGCATCTGGCAGCGCCGGGTGCTGGGCAGCGAGAACGATCCGGGCTCGCTCGCCCACGATCAGGTGGCCTTCTGGACCGAGGAGCTGGCCGGTCTGCCCGACCAGCTGGACCTGCCCGCCGACCGTCCGCGCCCGGCCGTGCAGTCCTTCGACGGCGGCGTGGTCGACATCCGCATCGACGCCGAGCTGCACCGGGCGTTGCTCGAGGTCGCGCGGTCCCAGGGCGCGACGCTGTTCATGCTGGTGCACACCGCGCTCGCCGTGTTCCTGGCCCGGCTGTCCGGCTCGGCGGACATCGCGGTCGGCACACCGATCGCGGGCCGCGGCGAGGCCGCGCTCGACGACCTGATCGGCATGTTCGTCAACACGCTGGTCTTCCGCAGCCGCATCGACGCGGGCGAGCCGTTCACCGAACTGCTCGGCCGTCAGCGCGAAGCGGACCTGCGGGCGCTGGCGAACGCGGACATCCCGTTCGAGCGCCTGGTCGAGGTGCTCAACCCGGTGCGCTCCACCGCGCGGCACCCGCTGTTCCAGGTGGGCCTGTCCTTCCAGAACATCGCCGAGGCGAGTCTGACGCTGCCCGGCCTGCAGGTCGCCGCCCTGGACGTCGACGTGCACGTCTCCCAGTTCGACCTGCACTGGATCATCGGCGACAGCTACGACGACAGCGGCGCGCCGCTGGGCCTGGGCGGCGGCCTCACCTACGCCACCGCACTGTTCGACCGCCCGACCGTCGCCGGCTTCGTCGACCGATTCGTGCGCCTGCTGCGCGAGATCGCCGCCGCCCCGGGCACTCCGGTCGGTGACATCGACCTGCTCGATCCCGCCGAACGCGAGCGGATCCTGGTGCGCGCCAACACCACCGGCTACCCGCTGCGTCCCGGCACGCTGGCCGAACTGCTCGACGCCTCGGTCGCGGCCGCCTCCTCGCACGCGGTCGCGCTGGTGGCCGACGACGGCAGCCGGGTGTCCTGGTCGGAGCTCGACGCCCGCGTCAACCGGCTGGCCCGTCAGCTGATCGCGCGCGGCGTGGGCCCGGAGACCCGGGTGGCGCTGGCCATGCGGCGCGGGGTGAACCTGGTGGTCGCGATGTACGCGGTGACCCGCGCGGGCGGCGCGTACGTGCCGGTCGACCCGGATCAGGCCGCCGACCGCACCGGCTACATCCTGCTCACCGCCGCGCCGGTGCTCGTATTGACCGATGCCGCGACCGATTTCGTCTCCGGCAATGCCGCGGTGCTGCGCGTGGACGGGCCGGCGCTCACCTCCGGCCCGGCGGACCCGGTCACCGACGCGGACCGGATCGCGCCGCTGCGCCCGGACAACACCGCCTACGTCATCTTCACCTCCGGCTCCACCGGCAGGCCCAAGGGCGTCGCGGTGCCACACGCCGCGGTGGTCAACCAGTTGCGCTGGAAGGCCGCCGAATTCGGGCTCGCCGCCGACGACGCGGTGCTGCTCAAGACGGCCGCGACCTTCGACCTGTCGGTATGGGAGTTCTGGTCGGCGGCGGTCTGCGCGGGCCGGTTGGTCATCGCGAGCCCCGACGGCCATCGCGACCCGGCTTACCTGAACCAGCTGATGGAGCGCGAGGGCGTCACCACCCTGCACGCGGTGCCCTCCATGCTGGACGCGCTGCTCACCGTCTCCGGTGGCGCGCTGCCCGAGTCGTTGCGCCGTATCCTGGCCATCGGCGAAGCGCTGCCCGCGAGCACCGCGCGGCGCACGCTCGCCGCGGGGGTGGCGCTGTTCAACCTCTACGGTCCCACCGAGGCCGCCGTCTCGATCACCAATCACCCGGTGACCGAGGCGGATCGGGTGTCGGTGCCGATCGGCGCGCCGGAGTGGAACAGCCGGGTGTACGTGCTGGACGCGCGGCTGCGGCCGGTGCCGGTCGGTGTGCCCGGCGAGCTGTATCTGGCCGGTGACCAGCTGGCCCGCGGCTACTTCGGCCGCCCCGATCTGACCTCGGACCGGTTCGTGGCCAACCCCTTCGAGCCGGGCGCGCGCATGTACCGCACCGGCGACCTGGTGGCCTGGAACGCCGCCGGGGAACTGGATTACCGCGGCCGCACCGACTTCCAGGTGAAGGTGCGCGGTTTCCGTATCGAACTCGGCGAGATCGAGGCCGCGCTGCTGGCGCAGCCCGGCATCGCGGCCGCGGCCGTGGCCGCCAAGTCCGATCCGCACACCGGCGACCTGCTGGTCGGCTATCTGGTGCCCGCCCAGGCCGGAGCCGAACTCGACATCCCGTCGATCACCGCCGCGCTGGCGGCCCGTCTGCCCTCGTACATGACGCCGACCGCGTGGGTGGTGCTGCCCGCGCTGCCGCTCAATGTCAACGGCAAGCTCGACCGGAAGGCGCTGCCGGACCCGGTCTTCGAAGCCCGCGAGTTCCGTGCGCCCAGCACGCCGATCGAGGAAATCGTGGCGGGCGTGTTCACCGATGTGCTCGGCCTGGAGCGGGTCGGCGTGGACGACGACTTCTTCGCCCTCGGCGGCAACTCGCTGATCGCCACCCAGGTCACCGCCCGCCTCGGCGCGGCGCTGGACGCCGAGGTGCCGGTGCGGCTGCTGTTCGAGGCCTCCACGGTCGCCGCGCTCGCGATGCGGGTGGAGAGTCTGGCGGGTGCGGGCGGCCGCCCCGCGCTCACGCCCCGACCGCGTCCGGAACGGATTCCGCTCTCGCTGGCGCAGCAGCGCATGTGGCTGCTCAACGGCATGGGCGCGAGCACCGCCGTCTACAACATCCCCGCCGCGGTGCGGCTGTCCGGCGAGCTGTCGGTCTCCGCGCTGCGCGAGGCGCTGGCCGATGTGCTGGCCCGGCACGAAGTGCTGCGCACGGTGTATCCGGCGCACGAGGGCCTGGCTCACCAGGTCGTGCTGCCCGCCGACCGGGTCGCGCCCGAGCTCACCGCGCAGGTGGTGCCCGCCGACCAGGTGCCCGAGCGGATCGTGCGTGCGGTGACCACCGGATTCGACGTGACCGCCGAAGTGCCGGTGCGCGTGGAACTGCTGCGCCTCGCCGAACAGCCCGCCGAGCACGTGCTGGTGCTGGTTGTGCACCACATCAGCGCCGACGGCTGGTCGATGGCCCCGTTCACCCGCGACCTGATGATCGCCTACGCCGCGCGCGCGGTGGGCAACCCGCCCGCGTGGCAGCCGCTGCCGGTGCAGTACGCCGACTACAGCCTCTGGCAGCGCGAACTGCTCGGCGACGAGAACGATCCGCAGTCCCTGGCCGCGCGTCAGCTCGGCTACTGGCGGACCGCGCTGGCCGGACTGCCGGACGCGCTCGACCTGCCGTTCGACCGCCCGCGACCGGCCCTGCAGGACACCGTGGCCCGCTCGGTGGCGCTGCACATCGATGCGGCCACCCACCGCGCCCTGCTCGCCGTCGCCCGCGAGCGCAACGCCACCCTGTTCATGGCGGTGCACACCGCGCTGGCCGTCCTGTTGGCGCGCTGGTCGCGTTCGGACGACATCGCCATCGGCTCGCCGATCGCCGGCCGTGGCGACGCCGCGCTCGACGACCTCATCGGCATGTTCGTCAACACGCTGGTGCTGCGGACCCAGGTGAACACCGGATCGTCGTTCGCCGAACTGCTGACCAGGCAGCGCGAGACCGACCTGGCCGCCTTCGCGCACGCCGACGTGCCGTTCGAACACCTGGTGGACGTGCTCAATCCGGTGCGCTCCACCGCCAGGCACCCGGTCTTCCAGATCATGCTGGCCTTCCAGAACCAGGCCCGCGCCGGACTGGAACTGCCCGGTCTGTCGGTCTCGGCGATGGAATTCGACGCCGAGCAGACCGAGTACGACCTGCAGCTGATGCTCGGCGACGGCTACGACGAGCACGGCGATCCGACCGGCATCGCGGGCCGGATCCTGTTCCCGGTCAGCCTGTTCGACGAATCCACCATCGAGACGCTGGCCCGCCGGTTCGAACGGTTGCTCGCCGCGCTGGCCGCCGCGCCCGTCGTCCCGGTCGGCGACCTCGACTGGCTCACCGAGGCCGAACGCGCCGAGGTGCTCGCCACCCGCAATGCCACCGACCACCCGCTCGACGGCGCGGCCACCCTGGTCTCGCTCTCCGCGCTCGGCTCGCGCGTCGACCCGCGTGCCACGGCGATCGTGGACGGCGCGCTCACCGATCGGCGCACCGAGATCAGCTATGCGGACTGGGACGCGCGGGTGCATCGCCTGGCCCGCCACCTCATCTCGATCGGCGTCGGCCCGGAAACCCGCGTGGTTGTCGCGCTGCATCGCAGCGTCGACCTGCTGGTCGCCATCCACGCCGTGCTGCGCGCGGGCGGCACCTATGTGCCGGTCGATCCCGACCATCCCGAGGACCGCACCGCCTACGTGCTGGAACTGTCCGAACCGGCCTGCGTGCTCACCCACGCGGCCGCGGGCTTGCGCACCGACCGCGCGCCGGTGATCCGCATCGACGAGCTGGATCTGTCCGGCTACCGCGACGAGCCGATCACCGACGCCGAACGCCTCGCGCCGCTGCGCCCGGCGAACACCGCCTACATCCTGTTCACCTCGGGCTCGACCGGACGGCCCAAGGGCGTCGCGGTGCCGCATCGCGCGGTGGCCAACCACGTGCGCTGGTTCATCGCCGACTACAGCATCGGCGCGGCCGACATCTCGCTGTTCAAGACGACCATCACCTTCGACATGTCGATCTGGGATGTGTTCGTGCCCTTCATCACCGGCGGCCGGGTGGTGGTCGCCAGCCGCGACGGGCATCGCGATCCGCGCTATCTCGCCGAGGTGATCGCGGCCGAACGGGTCACCGTGACCCCGTTCGTCCCGTCCATGCTGCGTGCCATCGTGGACACCCTCGACGGCGATTCGCTGGACTCGCTGCGGGTGATGTGGCTCGCCGGCGAAGCGCTCTCGGCCGAGACCGCCGCGGCCGCGCGCCGGGTCTCGCGGGCCAGGCTGGACAATCTCTACGGCCCGACCGAGACCGCTGTGGTCACCATGACCGCGCGGGTCCCCGAGGACGCCACCGGCATCGTGCCCATCGGCGCGCCGATCTGGAATGTGCGCGCCTATGTGCTCGACGACCGGCTGCACCCGGTGCCGGTCGGTGTCGCCGGCGAGCTCTACCACGCCGGAATCCAGCTCTCGCACGGCTATTTCGGGCGTCCCGATCTCACCGCCTCGCGGTATGTGGCCAGCCCGTTCGCGCCGGGGGAGCGGCTGTACCGCACCGGCGACCTGGTGCGATGGCAGGCCGACGGCGGGGTGGAGTATCTGGGCCGCACGGACTTCCAGGTCAAGATCCGCGGCCTGCGCATCGAACTGGGCGAGATCGAGACCGCGCTGCTCGCCCACGAGGGCGTGCGTCAGGCGGTCGTGATCGTGCACAGCGACGAGCAACTCGGCGACCAACTCGTCGGCTACGTGGTGCCCGCGGGCGAGGCGAGTGCGGCCGACCCCGAGTCGTTCAAGGCGCACCTGGCCGAGCGCGTGCCCTCCTACATGGTGCCGCCCACGTTCGTGTTGCTCGATGAGCTTCCGCTCAACGCCAACGGCAAACTCGACCGCAAGCAGCTGCCGCGACCGGTCTTCACGGCCCGCTCGCGCCGGGAACCGGAGACGGCGCTGGAACGCGCGATCACCGGGGTGTTCGCCGAGGTGCTCGGCGTGGACGCGGTCGGCATGGACGACAGCTTCTTCGAACTCGGCGGCAACTCCCTGGTCGCCACCCGCGCGGCCACCCGGCTGGGCGAGGAACTCGGATTCCGGGTCCCGGTGGTGTGGTTGTTCACCGCCCCGACCCCGGCCGGGCTGACCGCTCAGGTGCTCGCCCAGCAGTCCGGCGCGCAGGCTGCACCGGAGTCGGCATTCGACGTGCTCGTGCCGTTGCGCCCGGGGTCGGGTGCGCCGCTGTTCTGCATCCACCCCTTCGGCGGCATCGCCTGGTCCTTCGCCGGGCTGGCCGCGCACCTGGACGGTGATCGCCCGATCTACGGGTTGCAGTCGCCCGCATTGGGTTCGGAGGAGACGCTGCCGGACTCCACCGAGAAGTGGGCGTTGCGCTATCTCGAGGAGATTCGTGGGGTGCAGCCGGAGGGGCCGTACCATCTGCTCGGCTGGTCGCTGGGTGGCGTGCTCGCCCATGCCATCGCGGTGCAGCTACAGGCGGAGGGGGAGCGGGTGGAGTTGCTGGCGATGATGGACAGTTATCTGCGGTCGGAGATCGAGGAGTCGGCGATCGCGTCCGGGCCCGCGCCGTTGGCCGAACTGCTCGGTGGTCTGCTCGGCGACACAGCGCAACTCGATCTCGCGGCCGCGGGCGATGTGGCCGACCTCGGTCCCGCCGAGATCGCCGAGCGGCTGGCGCAGCTGCCCGAGCCGTTCGCCTCCTTCGGCGCCGCGCGCATCACGCGGGTGCTCGAGGGCGCGGTGCATTCGGCGGCGGTGACCGCGGCTTACCGCCCGCGTCCGTTCCTCGGCGACCTGCTGTACTTCACCGCCGCCGAGGACGATCCGAGCGGGCGCACCGGCGCCGACACCTGGATCGGAGCCGTCCAGGGAACGATCCGCAACCATCGGGTCCCGACCTCGCACTGGCGGATGGCCACCGAGGCCGGGCTCGCCGAGATCGGTCGCGTGATCGACGCGGTGCACGGGACGCGGTAGGCAGGGCACCTCCCTTCGATACCCGGTGAGGCGCGGGGTCAAACCCGCGCCTCACCATCGGATTTCGCCACGCCCATGTGGTAACCGTCACATTGCGGAGGCGGTCCGCATCGGGCGGGCGGGTGGCCGTGCGGTACGGAGTCGGGCGGCGAGCCCTCGGACGGTCTGCCGCTCAGCGCATTTACCGCTACCTCGATCGTTCGGATGATTTTTCCGCGTCGAGTCGTCTACCTGCTGTTTCGTTGTCCGCGTGCCGTACTGTGCTGCATAATCACCACGGGTCGGAGCCGCGGCGAACATGCCGGTCTCGGGCCGGAATTCGGCCCCGTCTCAACCGGTCGAATTCGCCACGAGTACGCGGGTCCGCCGACGTTCGCTGGACCCTCTCGTGCCCGCCGCGCACCTGCCCTGGAATTCCCGGGTGTTCCGGGCATGCCACTCTTGAAGGCGAGGCAGGACATTCACTCTTGGCCTCGGGCAAGCGCGCAGGGGTTCGGCACAGGCGCTGTCCGAGGGGTGTACGTCAGTACGAAGTGGGAGGTAGTTCGCTATGTTCGATCGGCCCAGCACCAGTACGGCAACCTCGGTCTCGCGGCGCGTGCTCCGCGCGGAGGTGCGCCGATGACCCGACCCGCCCGGGCGCGCCAGTCCCGCACCCGCCGTCCCCGGGTGGTGACGCTGCCACAGTTGCTCGACCGGGCGGTCGACACCGCGCCGTCCGGTCTCGCCGTGCTCGGCGTCGACGCCGACGGCGTGCTGAGCGAAGCGACCTATCGGGAACTGGATGAACGATCGACCCGGCTCGCCCGCGCGCTGATCGCCCGTGGCATCGGCCCGGAAGACCTTGTCGCGCTGAGCATTCCGCGATCGTTGGAATCGGTGCTGGCCTGCTGGGCGGTGGCCAGGACGGGGGCCGGTTTCGTCCCGGTCGACCCGAACCATCCCGAAGACCGGGTGGCGCACATGCTCTCCGACAGCGGCGCGGCGCTCGGCATCACGGTCGGCGCGGTGCGCGAGGGCCTGCCCGCCACGGTGGAGTGGCTGGTGCTCGACGATCCTTCCACCGAGGCACTGGTGGCCGGGCAATCGGACCGTCCCGTGGTCAACGACGACCGGGTGCGCACGCTGCGTCCGGAGCATCCGGCCTACGTGATCTTCACCTCCGGCTCGACCGGTCTGCCCAAGGGTGTGGTCGTCACCCAGGCGGGTCTGGCGAACTTCTGCGCCGAACAGCAGGAGCGCTACCGGGTGAGCGAGCACTCGCGCACACTGCACTTCGCCTCGCCGTCGTTCGACGCGTCGGTGCTGGAGTTGCTGCTCGCGGTCGGCGGCGCGGCCACCATGGTGGTGGTCGCCCCGTCGGTGTACGGCGGTCCCGAGCTGGCCGCGATCCTGCGGCGGTACGCGGTGACACACGCCTTCGTCACCCCCGCGGCCCTGGCCTCCGTCGACCCGGCCGGGCTCGACGAACTGCGCGTGGTGATCTCCGGCGGCGAGGCCTGCCCGCCGGATCTGGTGCGGCGCTGGGCGGTCCCGCTGCCGAGCGGCTCGGTGCGGGAGTTCTACAACGGGTACGGCCCGACCGAGACCACCATCATGACCAATATCAGCGACGCGCTGCGCCCGGACGAGCCGGTGACGATCGGCGCGCCGATCCGCTCCGTGACGGCCTATGTGCTCGACCCGCGCCTGCGGCTCGCGCCGCCCGGGGCGATCGGCGAGCTGTATCTGGCCGGACCGCCGCTGGCGCGTGGCTACGGCAATCGCCCCGGATTGAGCGCCGCCCGCTTCGTGGCCAACCCCTTCGACGAAGGCGCGCGCATGTACCGCACCGGCGACCTGGTGCGCCGGACTCCGATGGGCGCGCTGGAATATCTGGGACGCAACGACTTCCAGGTCAAGATCCGCGGTTTCCGCATCGAGCTGGGTGAGATCGACGCGGTGCTGGCCGGCCACGAGAAGGTCGATTTCGCGGTCACCGTCGGTCACGAGCTCGACCACGGCGGCACCGTGCTCGTCGCCTACGTGCACGGCGTGGACGGCGCGGCGCTCGATCCCGGCGAACTGACCGCGCTGGCCGAGCGCAGCCTGCCTGCCCACATGGTGCCCACCTCGATCACGGTCCTCGACGAGATCCCGCTGAACCCGGTCGGGAAGCTGGACCGCGCCGCGCTGCCCGCCCCGGTCCTGCGCGTCATCGAATTCCGCACGCCGCGCGGCGAGCTCGAGGAGACGGTCGCGAAGATCTTCACCGACGTGCTCGGCGTCGAGCGGGTGGGCGCCGACGACGACTTCTTCGCCCTCGGCGGCAATTCGCTGCTCGCGGCCCAGGCCACCGCCCGGCTGGCCGTGGCGACCGGCAGCGAGGTGCGGGTGCCCTGGCTTTTCGAGGCGCCCTCGGTGGCGGCGCTGGCGGCCCGGCTCGGCGCGGGGGAGCGCGACGGCGAGCAGGATCGGCGACCGCCGCTGATCGCCCGGCCGCGCCCGGAACACATCCCGCTCTCGCTCGCCCAGCAGCGGATGTGGCTGGCGAACCGGATGGACAGCGGTGTGGCGTCCTACACGATCCCGGTCGCCATCCGGCTGTCGGGCGACTTGTCGGTACCCGCGCTGCGCCGGTCGCTGTTCGACGTGATCACCCGCCACGAGGTGCTGCGCACCGTCTACCCGGCGCACGACGGGCTCGCCCGCCAGGTGATCGTCGCCGCCGAGCAGGTGGTGCCCGACCTGACACCGGAGCCGATGCCCGCCGATCAGGTGCGGGCGCGGATCGCGCGCGAGATGGCGGTGGCCTTCGATCTCACCTCCGAGGTCCCGCTGCGGATCACCCTGCTCCGGGTCGCCGAGGATCCGGCGGAGCACGTGCTGGTGCTGGTGGTGCACCACATCAGCGCGGACGGCTGGTCGATGGCCCCGGTGACCCGCGATCTCATGACCGCCTATGCCGCCCGGGTCGCGGGCAAGAAGCCCGGGTACGCCCCGCTGCCGGTGCAGTACGCCGACTTCAGTCTGTGGCAGCACGAGGTGCTCGGCGACGAGACCGATCCCGAGTCGCCGGCCGCGCGTCAGCTCGAGTTCTGGCGCACCACGCTGGCCGGCGTGCCCGACAGTCTGCCGCTGCCCTTCGATCGGCCCAGGCCCGCCGAGCGCGACACCCGTGCGCGCGTGGTGACCGCCCCGATCGACGCCGCGGTCCATCGCGCCCTGGCGGGCCTCGCGCGGCAGGAGCGCACCACGCTGTTCATGGTGCTGCACAGCGCGTTGGCGGTGCTGCTGAGCAAGATCTCCGGCGCCGACGACCTCACCGTCGGCACCCCGTTCGCGGGCCGCGGCGAGCAGGTGCTCGACGACGTGGTCGGCATGTTCGTCAACACGCTGGTGCTGCGCAGCCGTGTGGACCCCGGCGCGACGTTCGCCGACTTCCTCGCGGCGCAACGGGAATCGGACCTCGCGGCCTTCGCGCACGCCGACATCCCCTTCGACCGTCTCGTCGAGGTCGTCAATCCGGCCCGCTCCCAGTCCCGGCATCCGCTGTTCCAGGTGATGTTCGCGCTGCAGAACCTGACCAGGCCGCGCCTGGACCTGCCCGCGCTGTCGGTCTCGGCGATCGAATTCGACTCCGAGAACACCGAGTACGACCTGCAGGTGACGCTCGCCGACGACTACGACGCGGCGGGCGTCCCGCAGGGCATCGCCTGCGCGATCGCCTACCGCACGAGCCTGTTCGACCACGCGACCGTCGAGGACCTGGCGCGGCGCTTCGAGCGGGTGCTGCGCGTGATCGCCGCCTCGCCGCGGGTGGCGGTGCGCGACATCGATGTGCTCGATCCGGCCGAACGCGCGGTCGTGCTGCGCGAATGGAATCGCACCACGCACCGGGTCCCGCCGGTCACCACCGTGCTCGACCTGTTCGCCGAGAGCGTGCGCAGGTACCCGGACCGGACGGCGGTGCTCGTCGATCGAGGCGACAGCGAGCAGCCGGGCGCCGAGCCGCCGGGCGCCCGATCGGACCTGCCCGCCGAACTCACCTACGCGCAGTTCTCCGCGCGGGTGAACCGCCTGGCGCGCAAGCTGATCGAACTCGGCGTCGGCCCGGACGACCGGGTAGCCGTCGGCATGCGCCGCTCGGTCGACATGCTGGTCGCGGTGTACGCGGCGCTCACCGCGGGCGGCGCGTACGTGCCGATCGACCCGGACCACCCGGACGAACGCACCGGCTACGTGCTCGACAGCGCCCGGCCCGCGGTGCTGCTCACCACCACCCGTGACGAGCTGCGGACCCCGCTGTGCCCGGTGATCCACGTCGACGCCACCGATCTCGACGGCTACGACGACGCGCCGATCGACCCCGCCGAGCGGCGAGGCGCGCTCCGGCCGGAGAACATCGCCTACGTGCTCTACACCTCCGGGTCCACCGGCAGGCCGAAGGGCGTCGCGGTCCCGCATGCCGCGATGGTCAACCAGCTGGCCTGGCGTATCGAGGCGGCCGGTCTCGACGAGACCGATGTGGTGATGCACAAGACGCCGTTCACCTTCGACGCCTCGCTGTGGGAACTGTTCGCCACCCTGATGATGGGCGCGCGGGTGATCCTCACCGCGCCACAGGCACATCGCGACGCCCGCTATCTGGCGCGGACCATCGCGCGGCACGGGGTGACCATCACATCCTTCGTGCCCACGCTGCTCGCGGTCTTCGCCACCACCGCCTCCGCGGCCGAATGCGCCTCGCTGCGGCGGATCTTCGTGGGCGGGGAGGCGGTCACCGCGCATGTCGTCGGCCTGCTGCGCGCGGTGACCCCGGCGGTCCTGATCAACAGCTACGGGCCCACCGAGTTCACGGTGAACGCCACCTCATGGCAGGTGGCCGAGAAGATCACCCCGGTGCCCATCGGCCGCCCGGTGTGGAATTCGCGCGCCTACGTCCTGGACAACGCCCTGCGTCCGGTGGCGCCCGGGGTGGCGGGCGAGCTGTATCTGGGCGGCGTGCAGACCGCGCGCGGCTACCACGCCCGCCCGGATCTGACCGCGGAGCGCTTCGTCGCCGACCCCTTCGGCGAGCCCGGCGGGCGGCTGTACCGCACCGGTGACCTGGCGCGCTGGAAGGGCAACGCGGGCAACGGGTCCGCGCCCTTCGAGTACGGCGTGCTGGAATACCTGGGCCGCACCGACTTCCAGGTGAAGTTCAACGGCCAGCGCATCGAACTCGAGGAGATCGAGGCCGCGCTGCTCGATCTGCCCGAGATCGACCGCGCCGCGGTGCGGGTGATCGGCGCCTCGGCGGGCGAGCATCTGGTCGCCTACGTCACCACGAACGACACCGCCGGGGCCGCCTTCGATGTCGAGGCCGTCAAGACCGCTTTGCGCCGCAGGCTGCCCGCCTACATGGTGCCCTCGACGGTGCTGGCGCTCGACGAGTTCCCGCTCAACTCCTCGGGCAAGCTGGACCGGAAGGCCCTGCCGGTACCGGAATTCCGGGCTCGCGAGTTCCGCGCGCCCGCCACGCCGGTCGAGCAGACCGTGGCGGAGGTCTTCGCCGAGGTGCTCGACCTGCCCCGGGTCGGCGCCGACGACGACTTCTTCGAACTCGGCGGCAACTCGCTCGTGGCCACCCGGGTCGCCGCCCGCCTCGGCGCCGCGTTGGAGACGGCGGTGCCGGTGCGGATGCTGTTCGAGGCCTCCACGGTGGCCGCGCTCGCCGCGCGGCTGGCGGAACGGGCGGGGGAGGGCGCGCGGACGACGCTGATCGCCAAGGACCGTCCGGCCCGGGTGCCGCTGTCGCCGGCCCAGCAGCGGATGTGGTTCCTCAACCGCTTCGACGGCACCAACATCACCTACAACATCCCGGTCGTGCTGCGGCTGAGCGGCGAACTGGACGTCGCGGCGCTGCGGCAGGCCGCCCTCGACGTCATGGAGCGCCACGAGGTGCTCCGCACGGTCTATCCCGAAACCGACGGCGTGGCCCACCAGGTGGTGGTCCCGACGGCTTCGGTACCGCTCGACCTGGCGGTGCGCCGGGCGCCGCTCGAGGAATTGCGCGCCCGCATCGACCGCGTGCTGGCGACACCCTTCGACGTCACCGCCGAAGTGCCCGTGCGGGTTCGGCTGTTCGCCGCCGAAGAGCGAGCCGGTGAGCACGTGCTGGTCTTCGTCATGCACCACATCTGCGCCGACGGCTGGTCGATGGCCCCGCTCACCAGGGATCTGGTCACCGCCTATCAGGCCCGCGCCGCAGGGCAGGCGCCGGTGTGGAGCCCGCTGTCGGTGCAGTACGCCGATTTCAGCCTGTGGCAGCACGAACTGCTCGGCGACGAGAACGATCCGGAATCGCAGATGGCGCGCCAGCTCGCCTATTGGCGATCGGCGCTGGCCGGCCTGCCGGACGCGATCGGCCTGCCGTTCGACCGCCCCCGTCCGCCCGCCCACGAGTCGGCCGCGCGCCGGGTGCCGCTGCGCGTGGACGCGGACATCCACCGGCAGTTGCGCGCGCTGGCCCGCTCGGCCGGAGCGTCGCTGTTCATGGTGGTGCACGCGGCGCTGGCCGCCGCGTTGGGACGCTGGGCCCGGACCCGGGACGTGGTGATCGGCACGCCGGTCGCCGGCCGCGGCGAAGCCGAGATCGATGATTTGATCGGCATGTTCGTCAACACGCTGGCGCTGCGGACCGGTGTCGACCCGGCGTGCCCGTTCCGCGAACTGCTGGCCCGGCAACGCGACACCGACCTGGCCGCCTTCGCCAATGCCGATGTGCCGTTCGAACGACTCGTCGAGGTGCTCAACCCGCCGCGGTCGCGCTCACGGCATCCGCTCTTCCAGGTGCTGCTGTCCTTCCAGAACCAGCAGCGCGCGGCGCTGGAACTGCCCGCGCTCACCATCTCCGGGGTGGACTACGGCTCGCTGCACACCGCCTTCGACCTGCACGCGACGCTCGTCGACCGCTATGACGGCGACGGCGAGCCCGCCGGGATCGAGGGCGGGCTGATCTACCCGGTGGCCCTCTTCGACGAGGCGACGATCGAGACGTTCGCGCGCCGTTTCGAGCGGGTGCTGGCCGCTGTCGCCGCCGAGCCGGACCGCCCGGTCGGCGATATCGAATGGCTCTCCGCGCAGGAACGTCGCGCCGTGCTGACCGCGACGGTCGGCGAGCGGCGTCCCGCCGGCGAGCAGGCCACGTCTGTGCCGCCGGGTGCCCGGAGCCCGCGGCTCGATCCGTCGGCGGTCGCGCTCGTGTCCGACCCCCGGTCACCACGGCGGACCGAGACGACCAGGGCCGAATTCGACGCCAGGGTCAATCGTCTCGCGCGGCATCTGATCGCGATCGGCGTCGGCCCGGAATCACGGGTGGCGGTGGCGATTCCGCGCTCGGTGGATCTGCTGGTCGCCGTGCACGCCGTGCTGCGCGCCGGCGGCGCCTATGTGCCGGTCGACCCGGATCATCCGGCCGAGCGCACGGCGTATGTGCTGGAGTTGTCGGCGCCGGACTGCGTGCTCGTCCGCACCGGGACGGAACTGCCCGGCCTCGACGGGCGACGCGGCGGCGACGGCGAATCGGTCTCCGGCGTGGCGCCGATCGTGCGCCTGGACACGCTCGATCTGTCGGCCTATCCCTGCGGCCCGATCACCGACGCGGAACGCTCTGCGCCGCTTCATCCCTCGCGCACCGCCTACGTGCTGTTCACCTCCGGATCGACCGGACAGCCCAAGGGCGTCGCGGTGCCGCATGCGGCGGTGGTGAACCAGATCCACTGGCTCGTCGAGCAATACCGCCTCGGCGAGGCGGATGTGGTGCTGTGGAAGACGCCGGTCACCTTCGACGTGTCGGTCTGGGAGATGTTCGGCGCGTGGGCGGCGGGCGCCCGGCTGGTGGTGGCCGAACCCGACGGGCATCGCGATCCGCGCTATCTGGCCGAGGTCGTGGCCGCCGAACAGGTCACGATCACCTCGTTCGTGCCCTCGATGCTGACCCGCTTCGCCGAGGACGCCCGGCCCGGCGAACTGACCTCGCTGCGCGCCCTGCTGGTGGCGGGGGAGGCGCTCACCGCCGAGACGGTCGCGGCCGCGCGCCGGGTGACCGGCGCGGCGCTGCACAACCTCTACGGGCCCACCGAGTTCACCGTGCACGCCACCTACGCCGCGGTGGACGCGCGGGTGAGTGGTCCGGTCCCGATCGGCACGCCGGTGTGGAACGCGCGAGCCTACGTGCTCGACGACCGGCTGCATCCGGTCCCCGACGGCGTGGCGGGCGAGCTCTATCTCGCGGGCGCGCAGCTCGCCCGCGGCTACCTGTCCCGCCCGGAGCTCACCGCGGACCGTTTCGTCGGCGACCCGTTCGATGCGCCGGGGACCCGGATGTACCGCACCGGCGATCTGGTCCGCCGCGCGGCGGACGGCGCGCTGACCTTCCTCGGCCGCACCGACCAGCAGGTGAAGGTGCGCGGCCTGCGCATCGAACTCGGCGAGATCGAGGCCGCGCTGCTGGCCCACCACCGGGTACGGCAGGCGGTGGCGACCGTGCACGACGACGATCGGCTCGGCGGCACGCTGGTGGGGTATGTGGTCCCGGACAGCGGATCGCCGGACAGCGCGGCCGTCGACCTCGAGGCGGGAATCGATCTCGACGCGCTGCGCACCCATCTGCGTGCGTTGCTGCCCTCCTACATGGTGCCCGCCGCCTTCGTCGTGCTCGACGAACTGCCGCTGAACGCCAGCGGCAAGCTCGATCGCGCCCGGTTGCCCCGGCCCGGGCTCGCCCCCCGCGCGCACCGGGCGCCGCGCACGCCGCTGGAGCGCCGGATCACCGAGGTGTTCGCGGAGACGCTCGGCGTCGCCTCGGTGGGGCTGGACGACAACTTCTTCGAGCTCGGCGGCAATTCGCTGGTGGCCACGCGCGTCGCCTCCCGGCTCGGCGCGGAACTCGGGGCGATGCCGGTCATGTGGCTGTTCACCGCGCCGACCCCGGCGGAGCTGGCCGCGCAGGTGGCCGCCCAGCGCAGCGGCGGCGTCCCGGTCGATTCGGCATTCGACGTGCTGGTGCCGTTGCGGGCGGGTGCGGGCGCGCCGCTGTTCTGCTTCCACCCGTACGGCGGCTTCGCGTGGTCCTTCGCGGGCCTGTCGGCGCATCTGGACGACGGCAGGCCGATCTACGGGGTGCAGTCGCCTGCCCTGTCGTCGGACGAGCCGCTGCCCGGTTCGACCGAGGAGTGGGCGGCGCGGTACCTGGCGGAGATCAGGAAGGTGCAGCCGCACGGCCCCTATCACCTGCTGGGCTGGTCGCTGGGCGGGGTGTTCGCCCATGCCGTCGCCGTGCGATTGCAGGCCGAGGGCGAGCGGGTCGAACTGCTGGCGATGATGGACAGCTACCTGAGCCCGGCGTCCGGAGGCGACGGGGCGGCCACCTCCGCTCCGGTGCCGGTGGCCGAGCTGCTGGGCGGCCTGCTCGGTGACGAGGCGGCGTGGCCCGCCATCGAGGAGGGCGCCGATGTCGCGACGGTGGCGCGACAGCTGGCGCGGTTGCCCGAACCGTTCGCCTCCTTCGGCGAGCGCCGCATCGCCCGCGCGCTGAAGGGCGCCGCGTGGTCGGCGGAGGTGACCGCGCGCTATCGGCCGCGTCCGTTCGTCGGAGAACTGGTGTATTTCGCCGCGGCGGGGGATGATCCCAGCGGACGAGGCGGCGCGGACACCTGGGGCGCGGCCGTGGACGGGCCGATCAGGGATATCGCTGTGCCCACGACACATTGGCGGATGACCGGTGTGGCGGGGCTGTCCGTGATCGGCCGGGTTCTCGACGCCCTGCTCGCCGTGGGGTACTCCCGCACCGACCAGACCTGACGGTCTGTTAAGGGGTGTGAGTAACCTACCGGGGTCTCGGGTGCAATAAACCGCGTGCGCACAGCGATGTGCAGATCATCGCGGGCGGTTATTGTTGCGTGCCCGAGGTCGCCGTGTAGGTCCGCACGTGCTGCCGTGCGGTGTGGTTTTTGCTCGACCCGAGAGGTGAACAGGCGCGATGGAAACAGCGAGACGTTCCAGCCGTGAAGGTCGCCGCCGCCGGTCGGGTTCGCCGCTGCTGGCCCAGCTGCTCACCGCGGCGGTGGAGTCCGCCGCCGACGCGGTGGCGGTCTACAGCGACCCGACCGGTGATCCCGCCGACCGGCGTCAGCTCACCTACCGGGAACTCGACGAAGCCTCCTCACGGATCGCCAGGGAGCTGATCAGCCGCGATCTCGGCCCCGGCGACACCATCGCGATGGGCATCACGCGCTCGATCGAATCGGTGCTCTCGCTCTGGGCGATCGCCAAGACCGGGGCCACCTACGTGCCGGTCGACCCGAACTACCCGGCCGAGCGGATCGCGCACATCCTGGCCGATTCCGGCGCCGAGTTCGGGCTCACCACCTCCGCGCACCGCCCGGTGCTCGGTACCGGGACCTACTGGATCGAACTCGACGATCCGGTGCGCGCCGAGCGCATCGCCGCCCATCCGGCGCACCCGATCTCCTATGCCGACCGGGTCCGCACCCTCACCCCGGCGCACCCCGCCTACATGATCTACACCTCCGGCTCGACCGGCATGCCCAAGGGCGTGCTGGTCCCGCACACCGGTATCGCGGCCGTCGCCGCGGCCGGGGCGAATCTGGGCATCGAGGTCGGCGACCTGGTGACCCACCTGAGCTCGCCGAGCTTCGACTTCTCGCTGATGGAGGCGCTGTTCACCTTCCCGCAGGGCGCGACGATGGTCGTCGCCCCGCCGGAGGTCTACGGCGGGGCCGAACTGGCCGCGCTGATCGAGCGCACCGGCGTCACGCACCTGATGATGACTCCCGCGGCCCTGGAATCGGTCGATCCGTTCGGCCTGACCTCGGTGCGCACGCTGGTCGTCGGCGGCGAGAAACTCAACCCCGAACTGGTCGGCCGCTGGGCTCATCCCGGCCGCACCATGCACAACGCCTACGGCCCGACCGAGACGACGGTGATCTTGTCGGTGTCCGAACCGCTGCACGTCGACGAGGACATCACCATCGGCACGGCGCTGCCCGGGGTCGGCGCGTACGTGCTCGACGCCCTGCTGCGTCCGGTGCCCGCGGGCGTGGTGGGCGAGCTCTACCTGGCCGGCCCGGGACTGGCGCACGGCTACCACGGCCGGGCCGCGCTGACCGCGGCGAGCTTCGTCGCCGACCCGTTCGACGGCGAGGGCAGCAGGCTCTACCGCACCGGCGACCTCGTGCGCCGCCGCGAATCCGACGGCGCGTTCGAGTACGTGGGACGCTCGGACTTCCAGGTGAAGATCCGCGGCCTGCGCATCGAACTGGGCGAGATCGACAGCGCGCTGACCTCGCACCCCGACATCGACTTCGCCGCCACTCTCGGCGCCACGCTGCCCTCGGGCAGCACCGCGCTGGTGTCCTACGTTCTCGCGCGGGCCGGGACCGCACCGGATATCGCCCAGGTCAGCGAGCACATCCGCAAGGTGCTGCCGACCTACATGGTGCCCTCGTCGATCATGGTGCTCGACGAGCTGCCGCTCAACGCCGTCGGCAAGCTGGACCGCAAGGCACTGCCCGAGCCGGTCTTCGCGACCAGGACCTATCGCGAACCGTCCACGCCGATGGAGCGGATCGTCGCCGAGGTCTTCGCATCGGTGCTCGCGCCCGAAGGCGCCGCGCCGATCCAGATCGGCGCCGACGACGACTTCTTCGAACTCGGCGGCAACTCGCTGTCGGCCACCCAGGCGGTCGCCAGGATCGGCAGTGCCGCGGGCGTCCAGGTCCCGGTCAAGCTGATGTTCGACGCGGCCACCGTGTCCGGCCTGGCCGCGCTGGTGGAGGGACTGCACGCCCCGGCCCGCCCGCCGCTGCGCGCGGTCGAGCGCCCGGAACGGATCCCGCTGTCCTACGCCCAGCAGCGCATGTGGTTCCTGAACCGCTTCGACACCGCCAGCGGCGTGAACAACATCCCGGTGGCCGTGCGGCTCTCGGGTGAACTGGACGTGGCGGCCTTGCGCGCGGCCGTCGCCGATGTCGTCGCCCGGCACGAGGTGCTGCGCACGGTCTATCCCGAGGTCGACGGCGAGGGCACCCAGGTGGTGCTGGCGGCCGACGATCCGCGCGCGTTACCCGAGTTACCCGTCGTGACGGTCGCGCCGGACCGGGTCCCCGAGCTGATGCACACCGTCATCGGCACCGGCTTCGACGTGGCCGTCGCGCCGCCGATGCGGTTGCGGCTGGTCGAGCTGTCGCCGCGAGAGCACGTGCTGGTCTGCGTGGTGCACCACATCGCCGCCGACGGCTTCTCCATGGGCCCGCTGACCCGTGATCTGATGCTCGCCTACCAGGCCCGCATGACGGGCCGCGCGCCGGATTTCACGCCGCTGGCCGTGCAGTACGCCGACTACACGCTGTGGCAGCGCGAGCTGCTCGGCGGCGCGGAGGACCCGGGCTCGCTGCTGAACGACCAGTGCGCGTACTGGAGCGCCGCGCTGGCCGACCTGCCCGAGCTGTCCACGCTGCCCACCGACCGGCCGCGCCCGCAGGAGGCCTCCTACCGCGCGGGCACGCTGACCTTCGGCATCGACGCCGAATTCCACGCCATGCTGGCCGAACTCGCCCGCCGCCACAACGTCACGCTGTTCATGGTGGCGCACGTGGCGCTGGCCGTGCTGCTGGCCCGGATGTCCGGCGCCGACGACATCGCCATCGGCACCCCCGTGGCGGGCCGCGGCGAGCCCGCGCTCGACGACCTGGTCGGCATGTTCGTCAACACCCTGGTGCTGCGCACCTCGGTGCGCCCGGAGGCCACCTTCGACGAGCTGCTCACCCAGGTGCGCGCCGCCGACGCGGATGCCTTCGAGCACGCCGACCTGCCCTTCGAGCGCCTGGTCGGGCTCATCGACCCGCCGCGCTCGACCGCGCACCACCCGCTCTTCCAGGTCATGCTGACCTTCCAGAACCTGCGCCTGGGTGCGCTGGATCTGCCCGGCCTGACCGTCGAAGGCGTCACCTCGGCGCGTCCGCTGGCCGAATTCGATCTGCAGCTGACGCTGGCCGAGTCCGCCGATCAGCACGGCACCCCGGCCAGCATCGCCGCCGAGATCGCTTACGCCGCTGATCTTTTCGAGCTCGACACCATCCGCGCCTTCGCCGAGCGCTACCGCCGGGTGCTCTCGGCCATGGTCGCGAGCATGCACAACGTGGCGGGTGATCTGGACCTGCTCTCCGACGCCGAACGGCACGCGGTGCTCACCGAGTGGAACGCCACCGCCTACCCGGTGCCGGAGACCACGCTGGTCGATCTGTTCGAGGCGCGCCTGGCCTCGGACCCGCGGCTGATCGCCGTGGCAGGCGAGCAGGAGACGCTGACCTACGCCGAGTTCGGCACCCGTGTGCACCGCCTGACCAGGGCGCTGCTGCTGTCCGGCGTCGGGCCGGGCGCACTGGTGGCGCTGGGCATCCGGCGGTCGGTCGACCTGGTCGTGGCCATGTACGCGGTGCTCGAATCGGGCGCCGGATTCGTGCCGCTCGATCCGCAGCAGCCCGCCGAACGCCGGGAAGCGGTCCTCGAAACCGCCGATCCGGCCCTGGTACTGACCACCCGCGCCGACGCGGCCCTGATGGCGGGCCCGTCCGCGTCCACCGCGCCGCGCATCGCCATCGACGCGCTGGATCTCGACGGCGTGCCCGACGGTCCGATCACCCCGGCCGAGCGGCCGCGGGCGGCCACCGGCGCCGATATCGCCTACGTCATCTTCACCTCCGGTTCGACCGGTCGCCCCAAGGGCGTCGCGGTGAGTCAGGCCGCGATCGTGAACCGGCTGCTGTGGATGCAGGCGCAGTACCCGATCGGCCCGGACGACGCGGTGTTGCAGAAGACGCCCGCCACCTTCGACGTGTCGGTGTGGGAGTTCCTGTGGCCGTTGCAGACCGGCGCCCGCTTGGTCGTCGCCGCCCCGGACGGTCATCGCGATCCGGTCTACCTGGCCCGGCTCATCGCCGAACACCGGGTCACCACCGTGCATTTCGTGCCGCCGATGCTGGCGGTGTTCGTCGCGACCCTCGCCGAGCACAGCCCCGAGCTGCGGGCCGGGGTGTCGAGCCTGCGGCAGGTGTTCGCCTCGGGCGAGGCGCTGCCCGCGTCCACGGCGCAGCGGATGCGCGAGCTGACCGGCGCCCGCGTGCACAATCTGTACGGGCCCACCGAGGCCGCGGTCGACGTGACCTATCACGAGGTCACCGATGCCGATGTGGCGTCGGTGCCGATCGGCCGCCCGGTGTGGAACACCTCGGTGTTCGTGCTCGACGCGCGCCTGCACCCGGTGGCGCCCGGATTCACCGGCGAGCTGTATCTGGCGGGCGATCAGCTGGCCGTCGGCTACCTGTCCAGGCCGGATCTCACCGCGGACCGCTTCGTGGCCGATCCCTTCGGCCCGCCCGGCTCGCGTATGTACCGCACCGGTGACCTGGTGTCGTGGAACCGTGCGGGCGAACTGGAGTACCTGGGGCGCAGCGACTTCCAGGTGAAGCTGCGCGGCCTGCGGATCGAACTCGGCGAGATCGAGGCCGCGCTGCGGGCCCAGCCGGGCGTGCGCGACGCGGTGGCCTTGGTGCGCACCGATCCGCAACTCGGCGAGCAGCTGGTCGGCTACGTCACCGCGAACTCGTTCACCGCGGTCGACGTCGACACCGTCCGCGCCGGACTGGCCGCGAGCCTGCCGGACTACATGCTGCCCGCGGCGATCGTGGTGCTCGACGAGTTCCCGCTGAGCGCGGTGGGCAAGCTGAATCGCAAGGCGCTGCCCGACCCGGTCTTCGAGACCAGGAGCTTCCGCGCCCCGGTCACGCATCTCGAGCAGTCGGTGGCGGGCGTGTACGCCGAGCTGCTCGGTCGTGAGGAGGTCGGCCTGGACGACGACTTCTTCGGCCTCGGCGGTAATTCGCTGCTGGCCACCCGGGTGATCGCCCGGCTCAACGAGGCCCACGACGCCGCCCTCGACGTGCGCGCGCTGTTCCAGGCGCCCACCGTCGCCGCGCTGGCACAGCGCATCGTGCCGGGGGCGGGCTCCGCCTCGTCCGGTGCGGGCGGCGGTCGCGTCGCGCTGACCGCGGGCCCGCGCCCGGCGACGGTGCCGCTGTCGCTGGCGCAGCAGCGGATGTGGGTGCTCAACCGGATGGATCCGTCCTCGGTGGCCTACAACATCCCGTTCGCCCTGCAGATCGCGGGCGCCCTGGATGTCGAGGCGCTGCGCGGCGCGGTCGACGACGTGCTCGAACGCCACGAGGTGCTGCGCACCCGCTACCCGGCCGGCGCGGGTGAACTGCCCTATCAGGAGATCCTGCCGCTGGACGAGGTGCTGCCCGGCGGCCTGCGCGTCGAACGGCCCCGCGACATCATGGGGCGGGTCATCGAACTGATGACCTCGGGCTTCGACGTCACCGAGCGGGTGCCGGTGCGCATCGCCCTGCTCAACGGCGGTGTGCCGGACAAGCATCTGCTGGTGCTGGTGACCCACCACATCTGCGCCGACGGCGCCTCGCTGGCCCCGCTGGCCCGCGACCTGGTGACCGCCTATGCCGCCCGCTCGGCCGGGCAGGAGCCCGTGTGGGAGCCGCTGCGCGTCCAGTACGCCGACTACGCGCTGTGGCAGCGCCAGGTGATGGGCGCCGAGGACGACCCGGATTCGCGCGCGGCGCGCCAGCTCGCCTTCTGGCGTGAGCGGCTCGACGGCCTGCGCCCCGGCCCGATCCTGACCCCGGACCGCGCGAGGGCCGCCGGTGCCGCCGCCCGCGGTGCGTCGGTGCGCTTCGAACTGCCCGCCGAGGTGCACGCCGCGCTGGCCGCGCTGGCCCGCGAGCACAGCGCCTCGCTGTTCATGGTCGTGCACGCCGCGCTCGCCGCGCTGCTGGCCCGCCTCGGCGGCGAATCCGACGTGGCCATCGGCACGCCGGTCGCCGGTCGCGGCGAACGCGCCCTCGACGACCTGGTCGGCATGTTCGTCAACACGCTCACCCTGCGCACCGAGGTCGACGTCGACGCGAGCTTCGTCGCGCTCATCGAGACCGCGCGCGACGCCGACCTGGCCGCCTTCGACCACGCCGAACTGCCCTACGAGCGGGTCGTCGACGCGGTGGCCCCGGACCGGGCAGGCACGAGCAGCCCGCTGTTCCAGGTGGTGCTCGGCTTCGAGAACCTCACCAAGCCGGTGCTCGAACTGCCGGGCCTCACCGTGACCGCCATGGATTCCGGCCCGCTGGCCGCCAAGTTCGACCTGCTGCTGGAAGTCGAGCCGCGGCAGAACCCCGACGGCACGCCCGGTCCGCTGGGCGCGGCGCTCACCTACGCCACCGACATCTTCGACACCGTCACCGTGCAGGGCTTCGCCCATCGCTTCGCACGGCTGGTCGCCGAGGTGGCCGCCGATCCCGCGCAGCCGGTCGGCGATATCGACCTGCTCGACGATCTCGATCGCGAACACCTGCGCCCGGCCGAGGTCGCGGTCCGTACCGACCTGACGCTGCCGCAGCTGCTGGCTCAGGCCGTGGAGGCCGCCCCGCGCAATCTCGCGGTGGTGTTCACCGACGCCGTCGAACGGCTCGGCGGTCTGGACTACGCCGAGCTCGACGCCCGCTCCACCCTGCTGGCGCGCGAACTCGTCGACCGCGGCGTAGGCCCGGAAGACCTTGTCGCCGTGGCGGTCCCGCGCTCGCTGGAATCGGTGCTGGCCATCTGGGCGGTCGCCAAGACCGGCGCCGGTTTCGTGCCCATCGATCCGGCCTACCCGGCCGAGCGGATCGCGCACATGCTCGCCGATTCCGGCGCGGTGCTCGGCCTCACCGTGTGCGACGAGGTGGCCGCGCTGCCCAAGCGGGTGCGCTGGCTGCTGCTCGACGACATCGCCTTCGTCGCGCGCCTGGCCCGTTTCGACACCAGGCCGCTCACCGACGCCGACCGGCGCCGCCCGCTGCATCCGGGGCACCCGGCCTACGTCATCTACACCTCGGGCTCCACCGGAACCCCCAAGGGCGTCACCGTCACCCACGCCGGGCTGGCCGCCCTGGCCGACGAACTGCGCGAGCGCTTCGCGCTGTCGCCGCACGCCCGCACCCTGCACTTCGCCTCGCCGTCGTTCGACGCCTCGGTGCTGGAACTGCTGCTGGCCGTCGGCGCGGGCGCGACCATGGTCGTGGTCGCCCCCAGCGTGTTCGGCGGCGGCGACCTGGCCGAGGTGCTGCGCCGGGAGCGGGTCACCCATGCCTTCGTCACCCCCGCCGCGCTGGCCGGCCTCGACCCCGACGGCCTGGACGAGTTGCGCGTGCTGATCACCGGCGGCGAGGCCTGCCCGCCGGAACTGGTGCGGCGCTGGGCCGCTGCGATCGAGTCGGGCGCGCTGGCGTTCCACAACGCCTACGGCCCCACCGAGGCCACCGTGGTCGCCTCGGCGACCGGCCCGATGCTGCCCGACGCCCCGATCACCATCGGCGCGCCCATTCGCGGCACGGCCGCCTACGTGCTGGACCGGCGGTTGCGCCCGGTGCCGGCCGGGGTCAGCGGCGAGCTCTACATCGCCGGTCCCGCCCTGGCCCGCGGCTATCGCGACCGGTCGGTGCTCACCGCCACCCGCTTCGTCGCCAACCCCTTCGCTACTACAGCCGCCGACGGCACGCGCATGTACCGCACCGGCGACCTGGTCCGCCGTACCGCGGCAGGTGAACTGGAATATCTGGGCCGCAACGACTTCCAGGTCAAGATCCGCGGCTTCCGCATCGAGCTGGGCGAAATCGACGCCGCGCTGAGCGCGCAGCCGGAGGTGGATTTCGCGGTCACCGTCGGCCACGAACTCGACAACGGCAGCACGATTCTCGCTTCCTACGTGCACCCCGTCGCCGGCGCGCACATCGACGCCGACGCACTGCTGGCCGCCGCGGCCCGCGCGCTGCCCCGGCACATGGTGCCCGCCGCGATCACCGTGCTCGACACCATCCCGGTCACCCCCGCGGGCAAGCTGGATCGCGCCGCGCTGCCCGCTCCGGTGTTGCGGGTCAGCACCTTCCGCGCCCCGCGCGGCAGGCTGGAAGAGCTGGTGGCCTCGCTGTACGCCGAGGCGCTGAGCACCTCCGAACCCGTCGGCGCCGACGACGACTTCTTCGCCCGCGGCGGCAATTCGCTGATCGCCACCCAGG
>NZ_BAGA01000023.1 GCF_000308595.1 Nocardia higoensis NBRC 100133
CCCCGGTGTCGGTCTGCCGCAGCGCGCGCCCGGCCAGGAAGGCGCGGACGCCGGTGCGCCCGCCCGCGACCCCGGCAAGCACAGCTACAAGTCCAATCCGGCCAAGACGGCTTCGTTCTTCCAGACCCGGCTGCAGCCCGCTGCCGAGCCGGGTACCTCGATGGACAGCCCGATCTTCGCCGAGATGATGTCGGCGTGGCTGGCCGATCCGAACCCGGACCGCTCCGAGGTGGTCCAGGCGTTCGACTCGCCCGCCGACGAGGGCTGGCGTGCCGCGCAACAGGCGAGTGAGGCCCGAGCCGAGAAAAAGACCGCTGCGGGCTTGCCGCAACGCGATCCGGGCGGGAGGCTAGTCCCCGGTGCCGTAACTGGCGCCGCGGATCGCGCGCCAAGGCGTGATCCGGAGTCGATCAGGTCCAGCTTGAGTCGTCACCAGAAGGGCGTCCGGGATGGCCGCGCAATGAGAGCAATGAACCTAACCGGAGATAAAGGAGACCGATGAACCCCGATCTAGGTGGTACGAACCGTCAGCTGGATTGGCTGGTTTCGAACTTCGCCAACGAGGTTCCTGGCGTAGCTCATGCCGTCCTGGTCTCGGCTGACGGCCTGCTGATGGCCGCGAGCGCCCAGCTGCCCGTCGATCGCGCCGAACAACTCTCGGCGGTGACCGCCGGCCTGGCCAGCCTCTCGGTAGGTGTGTCCAACCTGTTCGAAGGCGGCACGGTGTTGCAGTCCGTCGTGGAGATGGAGCACGGCTACCTGCTGCTGATGGCAGTGGGCGACGGCTCCTACCTCGCGGTGCTGACCAACACGTCCTGCGATATCGGACAGGTCGGCTACGAGATGGCGCTGCTGGTCGAACGGGTGGGCCAGACAGTACAGGCCACGCCGCGTGTCACGATGGGTTCCTGATGGTGGGATGGACATAGAAGATCACCACGTGGAGAGCGCCGAGCCGAGCCTCGTCCGGCCGTACTCGCTGACCGCGGGCCGTACCCGGCCCAAGGTCGAGTTGGCGCTCGAGGCGCTCGTCGCCTCACAGCCGGTCGCTTTGGAGCGGCAGTTCGAGCTGACCAACATCGAGACGTCGATCGTGGAGTTGTGCAGAGAATCGCCGTCCGTCGCCGAAGTGGCGGCGCGGCTCGGGATTCCGATCGGAGTTGCGCGGGTACTCGTAGCGGACTTGATCGATGCCGGGCACGTGCGCGTTTCGGCGACATTGAAAGAGGATTCCAGCGACGATGAACGTCGCGAGTTGATCGAAAGGGTTCTCAGTGGACTCCGGCGTATTTGATTCGACGGCGCAGGTCGATACCCGCACCAGCAAGCCGACCTCGGCCAAGATCGTCGTCGCCGGCGGCTTCGGTGTCGGTAAGACCACGTTGGTCGGTGCTGTCTCGGAGATCGTTCCGCTGCGCACCGAAGCACTGGTCACCAACGCCAGTGCGGGTATCGACAACCTGACCGGCATTCCGATGAAGTCGACCACCACGGTGGCGATGGACTTCGGCCGGATCAGCCTGGCCGACGACCTGGTGCTGTACTTGTTCGGCACGCCGGGTCAGTACCGCTTCTGGTTCATGTGGGACGACCTGATCCGTGGCGCCATCGGCGCGGTGGTTCTGGTCGACACCCGCAGGCTCGAGGACAGCTTCGCGGCCGTCGACTACTTCGAGGCGCGCAACCTACCGTTCCTGGTGGCGCTCAACGAGTTCGACGACGCGCCGCGGTACCCGATCGAGGACATCCGGCAGGCGCTGGCGGTCTCCGCCGACGTGCCGATCCTGTCCATCGACGCGCGTCGGCGCGAGCCTGCCAAGCAGGCGCTGGTGGCGCTGACCGAGTATGCGCTGCGCAAGGTGATGCAGGGCTACTGAGCCGCCGTGCAGCCGCGGTGCCGGCACGCACTGCGGATGCCCGAGGTGTCGTGGAGTTCGTTCGCCGCGGAACCGGAGGTGCTGTGGGGTAGCAGTACCGAGTCCGTCCGCAGGCGGTCCGGGGGTCGTCGCACCCGCGCGGGGACAGGACATCGCGGCACGCCGAGAGGCCGTGCCGCGATGTTGTGCTGCCCACAGCCGGTCGGCTCGATGTGCCGGGCGCGATACGCTCGCGCGATGCGGATATCGGCGCGGGAACTACTCGGGCAGTTGCTCGACGCGGAGTCGTTCGTCAGCTGGGATCGCCCACCGGTGACGGTGAACGCTTCCGAGCGCTATCGCGATGAGCTGCGCGCGGCGCGTGAGGCCGCGGGCACCGACGAGTCCGTGCTGACCGGCGAGGGACTGTTGCGCGGCAGGCGGGTGGCCGTGATCGCCTGCGAGTTCGGCTTTCTCGCGGGTTCGATCGGGGTGGCCGCGGCCGAGCGGATCGTGCTGGCCGTCGAGCGCGCGACCGAACTCGGCCTGCCCCTGGTCGCCTCGCCGACCTCCGGCGGCACCCGCATGCAGGAGGGCACGGTCGCCTTCGTGCAGATGATCAAGATCGCGGGCGCCGTCACCGCGCACAAGGCGGCGGGCCATCCCTATCTGGTCTACCTCCGCAACCCCACGATGGGTGGCGTCTTCGCCTCCTGGGGTTCGCTGGGCCACATGACCTTCGCCGAGCCGGGCGCGATGGTCGGCTTCCTCGGCCCACGCGTCTACCAGGCGCTCTACGGCCGGGATTTCCCCGAGGGCGTGCAGACCGCGGAGAACCTGTACCGCCACGGCGTGATCGACGGCGTGCTGCCGGTCCCGGTCTTCCGCCGCATCGCCCACCGCGCGCTCAGCGTGTGCAGCGGAGTCGTCCTGCCCGACCAGGGGAACGCCCTGCCCGACCGGGGCACGAATGGATCCGTGCCCGCGCCGGGCGGACCGCGGGCGCGCGAGAACGGCGGCGGGAGCACTCCGCTGAACGGCACGGCGCACGGGGACGACACCTGTTCGCCGACCTGGCGTTCGGTCCTGATCTCCCGCCGCCCCGACCGGCCCGGCGTACGCGAGCTGCTGCGCCACGCCACCCAGCGTGTCCCGCTCAGCGGCACCGGCCAGGGCGAGGCCGACCGCACCACCCTGCTGGCGATGGCCAGGTTCCGCGGACAGCCGTGCGTGGTGTTCGGCCACGACCGCGCCGGCAGGGACGGCGAGCACATGGGGCCGGCGGCGCTGCGCGAGGCCCGTCGCGGCATGGCGCTGGCCCATGAACTGCGGCTGCCGCTGGTGCTGGTGATCGACACCGTGGGCGCCGCCCTGTCCAAGGAAGCCGAGGAGCGCGGCCTGGCCCCGGAGATCGCACGGTGCATCTCGGACCTGGTCACTCTGGACACCCCTACCGTCTCGATCCTGCTCGGCCAGGGCACGGGCGGCGGCGCGCTCGCCCTGCTGCCCGCCGACCGCGTGCTGGCCGCCACCCACGCCTGGCTGGCGCCGCTGCCGCCGGAAGGCGCGAGCGCGATCGTGTACCGCGATGTCGACCACGCCTCCGAACTGGCCACCGCCCAGCGCATCGGCGCCGCCGAACTGCACGCCGACGGGGTGGTCGACCGCATCGTGCCGGAATTCCCGGACGCGGCGGACGAGCCGGTCGAGTTCGCCCGGCGCGTCGTCGCGGCCGTCGCGAACGAGCTGGCCGGTCTGCGCGATATACCGGCCGACGAGCTGCGGGACCGCCGCCACCTGCGGTATCGCCGGCTGGGTGTGCCCGGTCTGGTGGGCTGAAGGGGCCGGGCGAACACACCCGCAACCTTCGTTGACGGCTCGCCCGCACACTTCTACGGTCGGAAGGTGACCTTCCGCAGCGATACCTCCGCCGTGCCGTCGATCGTGCTCAACGACGGCAACGTGATCCCTCAGCTCGGCTTCGGGGTGTTCCAAGTTCCGCCCGAGACCACCGTCGACGTGGTCTCCGCGGCCCTGAAAGCGGGGTACCGGGGCATCGACACCGCCGCCATCTACGGCAACGAGGAGGGCGTTGGCCGCGCGATCAGCGCGTTCGGTCTACCCCGCGACGAAGTCCACGTGACCACCAAGCTGTGGAACTCCGAGCAGGGCTACGACTCGACGCTGAAGGCCTTCGACGCGAGCCTGGCCAGACTCGGCCTCGACTACGTGGACCTGTATCTGATCCACTGGCCGGTGGCGAAGGCGGGTCGCTTCGTCGACACCTTCCGCGCCTTCCAGGAGCTCCAGCGCCAGGGCCGGGTCGGTTCCATCGGCGTCTCCAACTTCACCGTCGACAATCTGCGCACGCTGATCGCCGAGACCGGGACCGTCCCGGCGGTCAACCAGATCGAGCTGCATCCGGCGCTGGCCCAGCGCGAATTGCGAGAGTTCCACGCCGACAACGCGATCGCGACGCAGGCGTGGGCGCCGCTCGGGCAGGGCACCATGCTCGACCACCCGGCGATCGTCGCGATCGCCGAGCGGCTGCACCGCACCCCGGCGCAGGTGATCATCCGCTGGCATCTGCAGTCCGGCACCATCGTCATCCCGAAATCGGTGACACCCTCGCGCATCGAATCCAACTTCGACGTCTTCGGTTTCGAGCTCGACGAGGAGCAGATGTCGGCCATCGACGCCCTGGACCGCGGCCACCGGATCGGTGGCGACCCGGAGACCTTCAGCGCCGGTCTCTGAGCCCGGACAGCCCGAGTTCGGCGGTCAGCTCGACCGCGGCCGCCCGCCCGGCCCGGTTCGCGCCGATGGTGCTCGACGAGGGCCCGTAGCCGATCAGGTGGATGCGCGGGTCCGCGGCGACCCGGGTGGCCAGCCGCCCGGTCATGGTGATGCCGCCGCCGGGCCCGCGCAGCCGCAGCGGCGCGAGGTGATCGAGCGAACTGCGGAACCCGGTGGCCCACAAGATCACGTCGGCGGCCTGGAAACTGCCGTCGGCCCAGCGCACCCCGCCCGGTTCGATGTGGTCGAACATCGGCCTGCGTGCCAGCGCCCCGCGCGCCCTCGCCGCGCGCAGTGCGTCGGTCCACGGCAGCCCGGTCACCGACACCACCGAGCCGGGCGGCAGCCCGCGCCGCACCCGGTCCTCCACCCGGGCGACGGCCGCGCGCCCGTCCTCTGGTCCGAACGGCTCGTCCCGGAAGACCGGTTCGGTCCTGGTCACCCAGGTCGTCGAGGTGACCCGGGAGATCTCGTCGAGCAGCTGCACCGCCGAGATCCCGCCGCCCACCACGATCACGTGCTCGCCCGCGAACTCGGCGGCGTCGTGATAGTCGCGGGTGTGCAGCTGCCTGCCGCCGAATTCCTCCTGGCCGCGATAGCGCGGGACGAACGGGCGTTCCCAGGTGCCGGTGCAATTGATCAGCCCGCGCACCCGCAGCGTGCCCGCGGTGTCGGTCTCGGCGTGCAGCACCTCGCCGCGTCCGTCGCAGCGCTGTCCGTCGCCGGTGCGATCGCAGACCACCCGCACCGAGACCGGCCGGTGTACCCGCAGGTCGAAGCGCTTCTCGTAGAGCTCGTAGTAATGCGGCACGGCCGTGGACGCCTGGGCCTGCTCCGAGCCGGGCGGCAGGGTCTCCTGGAAGCTCATGCCGGGCAGGTCGTGCACCCGGTTCACCGTGCTCAGGGTCAGCGAGGGCCAGCGGTGCTGCCACGCGCCGCCGGGACCTTCGGCGTGGTCGAGCACGAGGAAGTCCCGCTCGGGGACCAGGCCGAGCCTGCGCAGATGGTAGGCGGCCGACAATCCCGCCTGTCCGGCGCCGATCACCAGAATGTCGAAATCGTCCGGCACAACGGCCGATGGTAACGCCTGTCCGGGGCCGTGGCGGCGCTGTGGCAGAGTTGGGGCATCCACAGCAAGCAGCCGGTGCGGGGAGGAAACATGCTCGGAGTCAGCCGCGACGGTGATGTCGTCACCATCGAGATGCAGCGCGAAGAGCGTCGCAACGCGCTCAACGTCGAACTGGTCACGGCGCTGCGCGAGGCCGTCCTCGCCGCCGTCGCCGACGGGGCCAGGGCGATCGTGCTCACCGGGCGCGGCCCGATCTTCAGCGCGGGCGCGGACCTGAACGGGGTGTATTCCGACCAGTTCCTCGAACTGCTGATGGACATGCTGCACACCATCGAATCCGCCCCGGTGCCGGTGATCTCGGCGGTCAACGGCGCCGCGATCGGTGGCGGCGTGCAGCTCACGCTGGCCTCGGACCTACGGGTGATGGAGCCGGACTCCTACATCGGCATCCCCGCCGCCAGAATCGGTGTGTCGGTGGACCGCTGGACCATGCACCGGCTGGTGTCGCTGATCGGCGGCGGCCCGGCCCGCGGCATCCTGCTCGGCCTCGACCAGGTGTCGGCGCGCGACTGCTACAACTTCGGTTTCGCCAACCGCCTCGGCACCCTCGCCGACGCTCAGGCGTGGGCCCGGTCGATCGCCGAACTGGCCCCGCTCTCGCTGCGGCACATGAAGCTGGTGCTCAACGACGACGGCACCCGCGACCCGGACTCCGCGGTCCAGCGCGAGGCGCTGGCGGCGGCCTGGGCGAGCGAGGACGCCAAGGAAGCCCGGCTGGCCCGCGCGGAGAAGCGACGGGCCAGGTTCACCGGGCGGTGACACCACGACCCGGTAGCGGCCGCGATGCCCGGCCCGGGCCGAGCACAGGAGGATGATGGAGAAATGAAACCTCTTCTGCTGGCAGCCGGTGCGGCCGCGGCGGCGTGGGCGGCCCGCGCCGCGTGGGACATTCCTTCGGCGCTCGGCGCCTCGGTCTCGGCGATCAAGCCCTACGCGGGCGGCACGGCGAACTACCGTGGCGACCGGTTCCACAACACCGAACCCAGCGTGCAGCTGGAGACGGGGTCGATTGCGGCACTGCTGCTCACGGCGTGGAGCAAGCGCAAGGAAGGCCACCCGGCCAAGCCGGTTCCGGTCGTGCGCCCCCAGCCGCCGAGCACGCCGGCCGACCTGGCAGTCACCTGGTACGGCCACGCCTCGGCGCTGGTCGAGGTCGACGGGTTCCTGGTGCTCACCGATCCGGTGTGGAGCGATCGGGTCTCGCCGTCGGCGCTGGTCGGTCCGGCTCGGCTGCATCCGGTGCCGCAGCCGCTGGACGAACTGCCCGAGGTGGACGTGGTCGTCATCTCCCACGACCACTACGACCACCTCGACAAGGCGACGATCATGACCCTGGTCGAACGGCAGTCCACGCCGTTCGTGGTGCCGCTCGGCATCGGCGCGCACCTGCGGCACTGGGGCGTGCCCGAACATCGCATCGTCGAATTGGCCTGGGGCGCTTCGATCTCGCTGTCCGCGCTCGGTCGTGAGCGCGACGGCGCCGACCTCACCCTCACCTGCTCGGAGGCCAGGCACTTCTCCGGTCGCGGGCTGGTCCGCAACACCACGCTGTGGGCCTCGTGGTCGATCGCCGGGCCGACCAAGCGGGTGTATTTCGGGGGCGACACCGGCTACACCAAGGCCTTCGCCGAAGCGGGCACCGCGCTCGGGCCGTTCGATCTGACCCTGCTGCCCATCGGCGCCTACGGTGATCAGTGGCCCGACATCCACATGAATCCCGAAGAAGCCGTCCGCGCCCACGGCGATCTCTGCCTCGGCGACGCCGGTCACGGGCTGCTCGTCCCGATCCACTGGGCCACCTTCAATCTGGCCATGCACGGCTGGTCCGAGCCGGTGCGCCGGTTGGTCGCCGCGGCGGATGCGGCGGGCGCCGCGATCGCGGTGCCCAAACCGGGCGAGCGGGTGAGCCCGGCGGATCCGGCCCGAACCGATCCCTGGTGGGAGAATGTGGGCTGATCGGTAGTTCCCCGGCACGTCGACTGGAAGGAACGCAGGCGATGAGTTCTCCCGACGATCGCCCACCGGTCCGGCCCGGGCCTGGCTGAGGCCGCGCCGGTGGTGCGCGCGAAGTTCGACGGCGGTCCGGGCGGAGCCGCGATCGAGGTGGCGCTGAGCAACCTCGACAAGGTGCTCTACCCGGAAACCGGAACCACCAAGGGCGAAGTCATCGCGTACTACACGGCCATCGCCCCGGCGATCCTGCCGCATCTGGCCGGGCGCCCGGTCACCAGGAAGCGCTGGCCCAACGGCGTGGACGAGCCCTCCTTCTTCGAGAAGAACCTGCCGGAGCACGCGCCGGCCTGGCTGGCCCGCCGGGTGATCGAGCACAGCGACCGCCGGGTCACCTATCCGCTGCTCGAGTCCGAGGCGGGCATGGCCTGGCTCGGCCAGCAGGCCGCGCTCGAAATCCATGTGCCGCAATGGCGTATCGCCGGGCATCGGCCGGGACCCGCCACCCGGATCGTGTTCGACCTCGATCCCGGTCCCGGCGCCGGCCTGCCGGAATGCGCCGAGGTGGCGCTCGCGGTGAAGGAGATCATCGAGGGCGCGGGCCTGCGCGCGTACCCGGTCACCAGCGGCAGCAAAGGAATTCACCTCTACGTCCCGCTGGATCGGGAGATCGGCTCCGGCGGCGCGTCCACCGTCGCCAGACAGCTGGCCACCGAGTTGGAGAAACTGCGTCCCGATCTGGTCACCGCCACCATGGCCAAGGCGGTGCGCAAGGGCAAGGTGCTGCTGGACTGGAGTCAGAACAACCCCGCCAAGACCACCATCTCGCCGTACTCGCTGCGTGGCCGCGCCCATCCCGATGTGGCCGCCCCGCGCACCTGGGCCGAGATCGGGGACACCGCGACCCTGCGCCACCTGCGTTTCGACGAGGTGCTGGCGCGCTGGCGCGACGACGGCGATCTGCTCGCCGAGCTCGATCCGCCGCTCACCGTCTCCGCCGCCCGGCACGACGACGACGCGCTGGCGAAGTACCGCTCCATGCGCGACCCCGCCCGCACCCCCGAACCCGTTCCGGCCGATCCGCCTGCCCCGGGCTCCGGCGACCGTTTCGTCGTCCAGGAGCACCACGCCCGCCGTCTGCACTGGGATGTGCGCCTGGAACGCGACGGCGTCCTCGCCTCCTGGGCGGTGCCCAAGGGCCCGCCCACCTCCCCGTCGCAGAACCGCCTGGCCGTGCGCACCGAGGATCACCCGCTGGAATATCTCACCTTCCACGGCACCATTCCGACAGGTGAATACGGCGGCGGCGAGATGACCATCTGGGACACCGGCACCTACGAGACCGAGAAGTGGCGTGACGACGAGGTGATCGTCCGCTTCCACGGCAACATCCTCACCGGCCGCTTCGCCCTCATCCGCACCCGGGCCGACCAGTGGTTGATGCATCTGATGCGGGATCAACCCCCGGCGGTGAAACCGCCCGAGGCCCCGGCAGCGGGCGTGGCGCCCGGGGCGCAACGGCCTGCGGATGCGCGGGGCCACGGCTCCGACAGCGCTGCCGGGCGGGTCGCCGCACCGTTCCCGCGTGATCTCGCGCCCATGCTGGCCACTCCGGGCGAGGTGGCCGAACTCGACCCCGCGCACTGGTGCTTCGAGACGAAATGGGACGGCTTCCGGGTCCTGGCCTGCCTCGACGGCGAAGATCTCGTCCTGCGCAGCCGCACCGGCGCGGACGTGACCGCCCGATACCCCCGATTCGCCGCGGCCGCCGCCGAACTGTCCGGCCACCGGGTGGTCCTCGACGGCGAGATGGTGGTGTTCGACGAACACGGCGTGCCCGATATCGGTCTGCTGCAAGCAGATCCGGCTCGCGCCGAGTTCGTGGCCTTCGACCTGCTGTATCTGGACGGAACCTCGTTGGTGCGCAAGCGGTTCGCCGATCGCCGCCGGGTGCTCGAAGCCCTCGCCGCGATAGCTCCGTCGCTGCGGGTCCCGCCGCCGCTGGCGGAGGACGGGGCCGAGGCCGTGCGGCTCAGCGAGGAGCGCGGGCTGGAGGGCGTGCTGGCCAAGCGGTACGACTCGGTCTACCTGCCGGGCAAGCGCGGCCGGGCCTGGCTCAAGCACCGCAACTGGCGCACGCGCGAGGTGGTCGTCGGCGGGTACCGGCGCAGCGCGGCGCGCGACTTCGCTTCGCTGCTGGTCGGAATCCCGTTCGACGACAAGCTGATCTACGCGGGCCGGGTCGGCACCGGCTTCTCCGATGCGGACATGCGCGAACTGGGTCCGCGGCTGCGGTCCTCGCGGCGTTCGTCCTGTCCGTTCACCACCGAACTCACCGCCGCCGAGCGCAAGGACGCGGTGTGGGTGGATCCGGTGATCACCGGCCGGGTGCGGTTCATGAAATGGACCGAGACCGGGCGACTCTGGCATCCGGCCTGGCTCGGCGAAGACCGCTGAGCCCGCGGCCATCGCGTCGGAGGAGAATTCGCTCACTGATAGCTGGCGACCGGTCGGCGGTGCTGAGTATGGTGAGCGCGCGGTGATTCTTTATCGAGAACGAGGAGTACACGGTGGATTTCAAGAACCTGGCCGGTAAGGCGATGGACCTCGCGGCGCAGAATGCCGACAAGGTCGACGCGGTCATCGACAAGGCCGGCGACGTGGTGGACGAGAAGACCGGCGGCAAGTTCGCCGGGCAGGTGGACGCGGCTCAGGACGCCGCGAAGAACGCGATCCGCCAGCAGGGCTGATCTCGTACCGCTGCGGCGGAGACGAAAAAGCGGCGTGCGCCGGGACTGCCCGGCGCGCGCCGCTTTCGTGTGGGGGTGGTCAGTTGGCCGCGCGGCCGGTCTGATCCATCCACTTCGTGGTGCCGGGCTCGGCCGTCAGGGTCTGGATGAGGTCGATACCGGCGATGACCAGGGCCGGTCCGCCGACGATGATCGTTCCGATGATGCCGCCGACCGAGGCGAAGGTCGGCACCGTCGCGAGCGCGAGCGCCCCGCCGGCCAGGCCGATCAGGCCGACGACACCACCGACGACCAGCCCGACGAATCCACCGATGGCGGTGGCGATGCCGAACTGCGTGGCGAAGGTGTCCATCGCCCGCCGGTTCTCCTCCAGCGAGGCGACCGGGGTGACCGGCACCGGACGGGCCTGTGAGACGTCCTTCACGACAGTGAGTTCGAGCGTCCGGTTCTCGTCGCTGACCTGATGTCCCAGCGGGTACTCCAAGCCGTCCTGCCGGAATGCCAGAGGGAAGGAGACCAGGGTGTTGTCGGCCGCGTCCTTGACCTCGACGATGCCGTTGTCCGTCCGGAAGGTGCCGTTGGTGAGAGTGGTGACGATCTTCTCGCCGACGAGCTTCGCCTCGTAACCGACATCCGGTACCGCTGCCGGCTCGGCGTGGGCGGTGCTCGCGCCGACGGTGACGGCGGCGATCAGCGGTACCAGGACCGCGGAGAGCTTGCGCATGCGCATGCGAGGAATCCAATCTTCATGAGGTCGAGCCCTACGAAGTCCATTCCGGCGAGAAAAGCTCCCCTCGACGCCGGGATGGACGTGATGTGATCCACAGAACAGCTACGTCACCGTAACCTTACTGAACCCTTATGCATTCTCGTACATGAAACCCCGGTTTCAGGGGCATTCGAAAAAAAGTAGTTCGTTCGCACGACAGCGGACCCGGGTGATAGCCGCCCCGAATGAGGCCAGCTCGTAATAGGTGAGAGCGCCGTTCTGTGATCGCCGCAACATCGCGCCGCGGTGCCGACTTCGGCGACGTCGCGTTATGTGGGGCGGCTATTTTCGGCTGGGAATCTCGCTCGAAATCGGCGACGGGCACCGGTGTCCAGCCCGAAACTGGGGGCATCCACAATCTGGACGGTCTGTTTCTGCAATCGGTCAGCTACTGGTCGTTTGTCCACTCTGTGATCGGCCGGCGTCGCACCCGGGCGAGCCCCGATTCCGACCTCGCTCTCGGGCCGGAATCGCCGGGCTCAGACGAGCAGATCGACCGCAACCGCCCCCGCGCCCGCGAGCACCACGAGGGCCAGCGCCAGCGCGTCGCGACGGGTCGGGGCGGCCGGGTGGGCGGTCAGCTCGCCGGTGCCGCCGCGCGCGGTGATCGCCTCGCCCAGTTCGACGGCTCGTCGTGAAGCCACCGCCATTGCCGCGGTGAGGATGTCGATGACGGGGCTGTCGGTGGCGCGATCGAGCAGCCGCTCCTTGGGCCGCAGCTTGCGGGCTGCCCGCAGGATCCGGATCTCCTCGAGCAACAACGGCAGGCCGCGCAGCGTCAGCGCGACCACCACCGCCCACTCGTCCAGCGGCACTTTGATTTTGCGCAGCGGAGCGCCGAGTTTGGCCAGCGCAGGCGCGATCTCACCCATCGGGGTGGTCCACGCGATCAGCAACGACGCCGCCACCAGGACGAAGCCGAACAGCACCACCTGTGCGTAGCGCAGCACCGCCGCCCCGCCCATGGGCAGATTGATCAGCGCGCCCGCCGCGATCAACGCCCAGAACCACAGCGGCAGGCGCGGCACCGTGCCCAGCGGCAGCCGCGCGATCGCACCGACCGCGATCAGGAAGACGGTCATCACGCCCAGCACCGTCCAGGACGGCCAGAACATCAGCAGCAGGCTGAGCAGGAAGGCGGCGATCATCTTGGTGCCCGCCCACAGCCGGTGCACCGGGCTGTCCACCGGGACGCGGCGCAGCAGAATGGTGCTCATCGGTGACTCCCGTCCTGGTATTCCCACGTGTGCGCGGGGTGTGGACGCGCCGCGGCCGGGTCGGCCACGATCCGGCCCTCGCGCAGATGCACGGTGCGATCGCACACCGCGGACATGTCCTCGACATCGTGGGAGATGACGATCAGGGTGAGCCCGGAATCGCGCAGCCGTGCCAGCAGCTCGACGATATCGGCGCGGCCCTCCGGATCCAGCCCGGCCAGCGGCTCGTCGAGCACCACCACCTGGGGATGACTGGCCACGATGGCCGCCAGCACCACCCGCTTGGCCTGTCCGCCGCTGAGCTCCTCGATCGAGCGGGCCGCGAGCGCCCGGTCCAGCCCCACGGCGTCCAGCGCCCGCCCGACCGCGCCCGATCCGGTGGCCCGCCCACCCCAGTCGCCGATCTCCGCGCCCACGGTCTGTTTCTGCAATTGCAGCCGCGAATGCTGGAAGGCCAGCGCCACCCGGCCGATCTGCCGGGCCACCGGCTTGCCGCCGAGCAGGCACTCGCCGGAGCTGGGGGTGACCAGCCCCGCCATGATCCAGGCCAGCGTCGACTTGCCGGAGCCGTTGCCCCCGACCACCAGCAGTGCCTCGCCCTGACGCACGGTGAGGTCGAGTCCGTGCAGGGCGGGCGCCTCCCACGGCGTGCCCCGGTTGTAGGTGTGCCGGACATCGCGCAGTTCCAGCACCGGCGGGCCCATCGACGTACGCCGCGCGCCGCGCGCGGGCTGCGGCCAGGCGGGCAGGCGCTCGACCATCCGGCCCGCGCCCAGGTGCACGACCCGGTCGGCGGCGGCCGCGTCGGCCTCGTGGTGGGTCACCAGCACCACCGCCATGCGGTGCCGGGCGGGCAGTTCGCGTAGCAGCGCGACCAGATCCCGGCGGCCCCGGGGGTCGATCATCGAGGTCGCCTCGTCGGCGATCAGCAGCGCGGGCCTGCGGGCCAGCGCGGCGGCCACCGCGAGGCGCTGCTGCTGACCGCCCGACAGCGTCGCGGTCTCCCGCCCGCCCATGCCGTCCAGGCCCACTTCGCGCAGCAACCCGTCCACGTCCACCTGCGCGGCCAGCTCGGTGGGCAACCCCCACACCACGTCGTCGGCGACCAGCACGCCCAGCGTCTGGCTCTCCGGCCGTTGCAGCACCAGGGCCGTGCCGCCCAGATGCCCGAGCCCCGCCGACCCGGGCCGCAGCACCTCGCCGCTGGTGGGCGGCAGACCCGCCAGCAGCCGGGTGAGCGTGGACTTGCCCGAGCCGTTGTGCCCGACCACGGCGACGAACTCGCCCGCGGCCACGGTCAGATCGATCCCGGACAGCGCGTCGACGTGCGCGCCGGGATAGCGGAAGCCCGCTCCCCGCAAGGTCACCGGCAGCGGACCGATCGGCCGCTCGTCGGCGGGGGCGTCGAGCCGGTCGCGGCTGGGCAGCCAGGCCAGCCGGTCCAGGATCGAACCAAGCACGAACCACGAGCACACCGCGCTGACCAGCACGCCGACCACCACACCACTGCCGACATAGAGCCACCACCAGTGCAGCACCGCCTCAGTGGCCGAGTCCACCGCCCGTCCGAGCGACTCCAGTTCCGGCCTGCTCTCGGCGATCTTGCGCACCCCGCCCGCGGTGTTGCGCACAGTGTCGAACAGCAGCTCTCTGGTCTTGGCGAACACCAGCAGCGACCCGACCGAGAACGCCGCCCACGCCAGCCCGGCCACCAGTGCCGCCAGGCAGGCCGTCGGCAGGCCGCGACCGTGCCGCTTGACCCCGCCGATGATGCCGCCGATGGTGGCGGTGCTGACCACGCCGAGCGCGGGCATCACGCCGGCCGCCACGAAGGTCACCAGTGTCGCCGCGACCGTCGCGGTGACCAGCGCGCGGATCCGGTACCGATGCGCGAGCATGCCCATCGGCACCGCGGCCACCAACTGCAGCGCCGCCGCGAACGGCACCACCGAGCCGACGGTGATCAGGCCGACGGTGACGCCGCCGAGTACCGCGCCCACGGCCAGTTCGATCGGCCGCAGCGGCCCGCGTTGCCCGGGACCGGTGACGAGCTCGGTCGGCGTTTCACTCACGCGACAAGTGTGCCAGCCGGGCCACCGGGGCACCCGGCGCGGCGGACTTCACCGAGGCCCGGCACGCAGGGCACGCGCCGATCGCGGCGGCCGGGCCGGCAACGCCGCCGGCGGTGCCGCGACGCCGCGTTGCCGTGCCGGCGCCGGGTGTTCCTCGTCAGGAGGCGGGCGCCAGCAGATAGTCGTCGGGGTCGAGGGTCCTGACCCGGCGGCGGTAGCTGGTGACCGTGCCCGGCCAGTTGTTGGTGATCCGCCCGGCGGCATCGCGGTACCAGCTCGAGCAGAAATTCCACGGGGTGCGGTCCAGCCGATCCTGCAGGTCACGGTTGAACTTCTCCTCCCGCTCGGCCTTCACCTCGAGCACATGCCCCGGGCGCTCGGCGAGCAGCCGCACCGCCTGGCCGATGTAGCGCGCCTGCGTCTCGATCATGGCGATGATCGACCCGACGCCCAGATTGGTGTTGGGCCCGTAGATCATGAACATGTTGGGGAAGTCCGGCACAGCCATGCCGTAGTAGGCGTGCGCGCCGCCCGCCCAGGCCGAGGAGAGCTCGCGCCCGTCCCGCCCGCGCACCCGCATGGGCCACAGGAACTCGGTGCCCTTGAACCCGGTGCCGTAGATGATCACGTCGGCCTCGTGCACCGTTCCGTCGGCGGTGCGCACTCCGGTCTCGGTGATCTCGGTGATCGGCTCGGTCTCCACGGTGACATTCGGCTGGGTGAGCGCGGGAAAGTAGTCCTCGGAGAACAGGACTCGCTTGCACGCGATCGGATAGTCCGGCGTGAGCTTGTCCCGCAGCACCGGATCGGAGACCTGTTTGCGCAGGTGCCTGGTCGCAATCTTCGTCACCACCGAGGCGATCCACGGCGCCTCCACCAGTCCCAGCGACAGGAACTCGGCCAGCGTCCACCAGCCCAGCCGTTCCACCGAGAGCGCGCCGGGAATGCGCGCGAACAGCTTGTGCTGCATCGGGGTGTAATCGGTGTCGAACTTCGGCACCACCCAGGCCGCACTGCGCTGGAACAGCGTCAGATGCTCGACCTGCGGCTGGATCCGCGGCACGTACTGGACGGCGCTGGCCCCGGTGCCGATGCAGGCCACCCGCTTCCCGGCGAGATCCACCTCGTGATCCCACAGCGCCGAGTGGAAGGAGGCCCCGCGGAAACTGTCCACGCCGGGGATGTCGGGCATGGCGGGCCGGGACAATTGCCCCACCGCCGCGATCAGCACATCGGCGCGGTAGGTGTTCCCGTCGGTGGTCCGCACCGTCCACCGTCCGGCGCCCGGCGCGGCCCGGCCCTGGCCGTCCCCGTCGGCGCCCGGCTGCCCATCGTGGCCGGCCTGCCGTTCGTCGAATACCGCCTCGGTGACCTGCGCGCCGAACCGGATGCGCTCGAGCAGCCCGTGCCTGCGCGCGACTTCGCGCAGGTAATCGTGGATCGCGGCCTGCCCCGAGTAGCGCTGTGGCCAGTCGGGCTTGGGCTCGAAGGAATACGAGTACAGCGGTGACGGCACGTCACAGGCGGCGCCGGGATAGGTGTTCTCCCGCCACACCCCGCCCAGATCGCCCGCGCGTTCGAGGATGGTGACCTCGTCGAACCCGTGGCGCCGCAATTCGATCGCCACGCCGATTCCGCCGAAACCGGCGCCGATGACGAGCACCGAAGGAGCTGGACCCATGTGACTCTCCTCACCCTGGCCGATGCCTCAACTGTAGAGGTGCGGCAGGTCCCGCCCATGCCCTTTCAGCGGGCCGGGCCGCTGCCCTGTGGACAACGACCGCGCTGTGGATATCCGGAGATCAGCCGTGGCTCACGCGTGCTCGCCGCGCCCTTCCCGGCTGCCCGAGTAGGCCAGCTCGCGCACCCGGCCGACCACCTCGGGCAGCAGGCGCACATCGTCGGGATGGTTCATCACCGGATCGAAGAAGTCGGTCCGATAGTCGCCCGCGTCCACCGGGTGCAGGGTGACCTCGGCGATCTTGCGCGGTCGTCCCGCCAGGCCCGCGGCGAACAGCGTGAACTCGAGCGGCGTCGCGCGCACATGTGCGGCCAGATCGTTCAGCGACGGGGACGCGGGCTGTTCGCCGGTCGGCTCGGCGAACAGCCAGACCGGGGAGTCGGCGCCGAGCCGGTAGGGCATCAGGCTGCCGTAGCGCGCACTGCGCCAGCCGCGCGCCGGGGTGACCAGGAACCGGCTCAGCAGGCCCTCGCCGGTGGTGGCCAGCGCGAGATCGAACGGTTTGTCGTCGCGATCGAGCACCCGCAGCGCCAGCCCCAGCACGTCGGGCAGTCCGGAGGGGGTGCCGATGCCCTTGGACATGCGCGCGAGCACGGCGCGCTCGCCCTCGCCGAACAGGTCTTCGACCTCGGGCTCGGGGTGCAGTCTGCCCGAGAGCGGCAGGCCGTTCGGATGGAAGACGCGCGCGTGCCGCAGCCGGGCCACGCCCGCGAAGAACTGACGGAAGAGCTGGGTCATGTGGCCGGGGTGCCCGGACCGGACCGGGTCAAACGGCCACGCGTGGCAATACTCCGCCCGGATTCAGGACGGCGCGACGCCGAGGCTTCCGGCCATCGGCACGGTGCGGAAATGCGTTGTCAGCGCACCGGTTTCGTCGAACGCGTGCAGGGCGATCGCCGGATCGGGGGAGTAGTCCATCACGCGGTCGGGCAACCGGATCTCCCAGCTGCCGCCGAGCACCGAGGCGGTGCTCGGCGCGACCAGCAGCGGCAGGCCCGCGAACACAGCGGTCGCGGAGGTGTGTGCGTGACCTGCGAAGACAGCGCGGATCCTGGTGTCGGCGGCTACCAGTTCGGCCAGCCGGCCGGGTTCGGCGAGCGCGATGTCGTCGACGATGGGACTGTGCAGCCGGACCGGCGGATGATGCATGGCCAGCACGATCGGCCCGCGCTCGGGAGCGTCGGCCAGGACGGCGCGCAGCCAGTCGTAGCTCTGCTCGTCGATCCGCCCGCCCGGCTCCCCGGGAATCGTCGTGTCCAGCATGACCACCGTCAGCTCACCGATGCGATGGACGTGGTTGATCGGCTCGGTGGAGGCTTCGACGCCGAGCAATTCGGTGCGGAAGGCAGCCCGCTCGTCGTGATTGCCGGGAATCGAATAGACCGGGATGTCGGACTTCAGCGCGGTGCGCGCCTCGGCGTACTGCGCGGCGCTGCCCGACTCGGTGACATCGCCGGTGTGGAGGATCGCGTCGGGCCTGCGGGGCAGGTCCGCCAGGAAGGCCATCACCTTCTCGACCCGTTGGGCGTTGCGGGCGCCGAGGTCGAAATGGGTGTCGCTGACCTGAGCCAGCAGGATCATCGGCGGTCGCTTTCTCTGCGGAGTCGCCGCGTCGCGTCACGGCGGGGCTGGCACGCGAGCACATGCACCTGTCCAGGCTAACGACCCGCGGGCAGCCGGTCCGCATGAGCCTCACCACGGCCGTGGCCGTGTCGCGGTTGTGCACGCTCGTGGAAAGAGCGCCGCCGGTGCCTCACGGCCCGATCGGCGCGCGGGGGTCGAGCAGTGCGGCCGGTTCGGCGAGATCCGGGACCGCGGACCAGAAATCGGCGCCCGGCGGCGCGACCAGATCGAGGGTGGCCGGTTCACGCCAGGGGGCGTCCAGCCGCAGTCGCCACGAGTGCAGATGCGCCCGCGGCGGCCCGGACTTGTCGAACAGCGGATCGCCGACGATGGCGTGTCCGATCCAGGCCAGGTGCACCCGGATCTGATGCCTGCGCCCGGTCACCGGACGCAGGGCCAGCACGGCGCGGCCGCCGGTGCGGGCCAGCGTGGTGAACTCGGTGCGGGAGGGGTAGTTCTTGGCGGCCAGCAGGTCGGCCTCCTCGACGAACCAGCGCCCGTCCGCCGACCGGATGCGTTCGCGCGGCGCGGCGATCCGCACCCGGTTCTTGCGCCCGACGCTCAACGGCAGGTCGATCGCGCCGCGGTCCGGCAGTGCGTCCCCCTCGACCACCGCGAGATAGGCCTTCTCCGCCGTGCGCTTGGCGAACTGCCTGGTCAGCGTGCCGTGCGCGCCGAGGTCCTTGGCCAGCAGCACCAACCCCGAGGTCACCTTGTCGATGCGATGCACCGGATACAGCGTCTCGCCCGCGGCGGCGGCCGATTCCACGATGTCGGTGTCGTGACGTTCCCCGGTGACCGAGATGCCCGCGGGCTTGTTCAGCGCGAGCACCGCGTCGTCCTCGGCGAGCAGATATCGCTCCCGCAGCCGCGACCAGTCCGTTTCCACTCCGGCATCCACGCCGTCGACCTTACGGAGGCGGGCCGGCGGCGGTCTGTCAGGCCCGGCGCAGCAGATGCGGGCGCAACCGGTTGAACCCGCGCAGCCGCACGCTGCGCAATTGCCGCAGGTGGAAGGCCGGATCCTCGCGCAGCCGCAGCTCGGCCCCGTCGTCGACGAGGACCGTGCCCGGCCTGGCCACACCGGTCAGCCTGGCCGCGATGTTCACCACCGTCCCGTACAGATCGCCGAAGCGCTGCAACACCGGCCCGTAGGCCACCGCGACCCGCAACTCCGGGGTCGAACCCACCACCATCGTCGACTCCTGGATGTCGAGGGCGATGTTGGCCGCGGCGTGCGCGGTCTCGGCGGCGAACATCACTTCGTCGCCGACGTTCTTGATCACCCAGCCGCCGTTCTCGGTGATGGCCGCGGTGGTGGTCGACTCGAACGCCTCGAGCAACGTGGACAGTTCGTCGGGATGCAGATGCCTGGTGAGCCGCGTGTAACCGACCATGTCGGCGAATCCGACGGCCAGTTCCCGGGTGGAGTCCTCGCTGAGCGGGGCCACCTCGCCGTCGAAGGAACGGTTCAACGCCGCCGCCAGATGCCTGCGCCAGGTGTAGGACAGCAGATCCTCGAGCGCGGTCATCGTCTCCTCGGCGATCCGGCGCACATCCTCCGGCGAATCGCCCTCGGCGTTGATGCGGGAGTAGATCTCGGCGAGCACCAGATCGGCCTGCCATTCGGCCAGCCGCGCCATCTGCCTGCCGATGGTGCGCGCGGCCGCGGCCTGTGACCGCAGGTCAGCGCCGCCGACCACGCTCATCGACCGGAACTCGCGCACCGCCTCGATATCGCCGTCGGTGTAGTCGACCGCGTGATCGTCATTGGCCGGAAAGCCCAGGGCCGTCCACAATCTGCGCGATACCGCGGGCGCCACCCCGGACAGTTCGGCGACCTGATATCGGTCGTATTTCCGCTCGCCCTGCAGGAGATACGATTCCACCACCGACTGGACCAGCTCGGAACTGCGATGCGACGACGCCATTCCGTCACCTTACGGCCCGCCGTCGCGCCCGGCGAGAGCCTCCTTTTCCCCCGCGCCCGCACGCTTTTCGCCCGCCGCGGCCACACCCGCGCGATCAGCTGTCACCGGCCACCACGCGCAGCGTCTTCAGTTCCTCGTCGGCGGCGTCGGGAATGTTCATGCCCGCGTCGTGCCCGGAGCGCACGTACTCGACCACCGCCTCGTCGAGGACTTCTCCCGGCAGCGCGGCGGGAATGCCGGCCGCCGGAGGCAAGCAGGTCGGCCCGGAACGCGTCGGCCCCGATCACCTCGGGCACCCGCTCGTCGATTCCGCGGCCCTGCCGGTGATCCGGCGGGGTGAACCCGTAGCGGTCGAAGCGGTGGTACTCCGCCAGGTCACCGCAGTGGCGGCTGCCAGGAATCGTTAAGCCGCTCACAAGGTGCGGCGGGCACCTTGATGGCCATCCCCTTCACGCACAGGAGTCAGCCCATGAGTACCGCCCTCGCCCCGACCGCCCGCCCCGACACCGCCGAGATGGTCATGGTCCACAACGCCTTCCGCAGGCATCTCTCGGCCCTGCCCGATCTCGTCGCGCAGGTCGACGCCGCCGACACCACTCGCGCCCGGCGCCTGGTCGATTTCATGAAGGAGCTGGTCAGCGGCCTGCACCATCACCACACCGGCGAAGACGAACTCATGTGGCCGATCCTGCTCGAGCGCGCCCCCGGCGACGCCGCCCTGATCGAGCGCATGGAAGAACAGCACGAGCGCATCGCGGGCCTGATGAAGCGCGCCGACCGCGAAGCCGAGGCCTTCGCCGAGACCGCCGACACCGTCGCCCGAGACCACTTCGCCGCCACCCTGCGCCTGCTGTCGGTCGCCCTCGACGAACATCTCGACGAGGAGGAACGTCGTATCCTCCCGGTCGTCGAAGAGGTCATGACCGTCGCGGAGTGGGAGCACCTCGCCGAGAACGGCCGCGCGCACATGTCCAAGGAGCGCCAGCTCGTCTTCCTCGGCTACATCCTGCACGGCGCGCCCGCCGCGGACGGCAAGAAGTTCCTCTCGGTGATGCCCCTGCCCGCCCGCCTGGCCTGGCGCTTCATGGGCCGTCGTGCCTACGGCAAGGAGTACCGCGAGATCTACGGCACCGCCCCGCAGTGGTGATCAGTACTGGGACGCGCCCAGGTCGACGGAAATGCTTGCGGCGGTGACCAATCGGGCTTCGTCACTGGCCAGCCAGGCCACCGTGTCGGCGATGTCGTCGGGCATGGCGACGCCGTCGGGCAGCATCGGCGTGTTCATCTTGCCCAGCAGTTCGTTCGTCTGCCCGGCCCGCACCAGCGCCCCGACCATGTCGCCGGAACCCATCGGCGTCGCCACCGGTCCGGGGGCCACACTGTTGACGCGGATCGAATGCTTGCCGAGTTCGGCGGCGAACGCCCGGGCCATACCGGTGACGGCGTGCTTGCTGGCGGTGTAGTGCACCATGAACGGCTGCATGCCCACCCCGGCCGCCGAGCCGATCAGAATGATCGACCCGCCGCGACCGCCTTCGATGATCCGCTGCGCGCCCGCCATGACGGTGTTCCAGGTTCCGGTGACATTGGTGTCGATCACGTCGCGGAAGGACTGCGGCGTGATCGTGTCCCACGGCTCGGGGATGCAGATGCCCGCGTTCGCGACGATCACATCGAGCCTGCCGAACGCCGCGAATCCTTCGTCCACGACCGCCCGCAGCGCGTCGATATCGCGCACGTCGGCGGCCTTCGCGACGATCTTGCGCCCGGTGGCCTCCACCAGCGCGACGGTTTCGGCGAGGTCGTCGGGCGTCGCGGAGTCGTAGGGCACCGCCTCCGGCAGCGGCGCGCACAGATCCACCGCGATGATGTCCGCGCCTTCCCCGGCGAGCCGGACCGCGTGCGCGCGCCCCTGCCCGCGCGCGGCTCCGGTGACGAACGCGACCCTGCCGTCCAGACGACCACCCACGGCTCTGCCTCCTCGTGTCCGGCCAGACGCCACCGTGTTCAGCCCGCCTGACAACTACCGGTGATCGACGCTACGGCCGGTGCCCCTGCGGCGCAAGGGATCACGCTCGGCCCGTCCGGTCCTGCTCCGCCGGGTTTCGTGGCGTGGTGCGCCTGGTCCGAGCTGTCAGGCCCGAGGATCGGCGGGGACGAGTTCGATGACCGCGATATCGGACGGCGCGGCGACCCGCACCGGCGGACCCCACGCGCCCGCGCCACGGCTCACGTAGAGCTGCGTGTCGCCGTAGCGTTCGAGCCCGGCGAGGGTCGGATTGGCCAGGGCCGCGATCAGATTGCCCGGGAAGATCTGCCCGCCGTGGGTGTGGCCGGACAATTGCAGGTCGACGCCGTGGTCGACGGCGTCGTGGATCAGTGCGGGCTGGTGGGCCAGCAGCACGCAGGGCTTCGAGGTGTCGCGGCCGCCGAGCGCGGCGTCGAAGTCGGGGGCACGGTCGTAGGCCTCGGCGGCCAGGTCGTCCACGCCGGCGATGTCGAACCAGGGGAGTTCGGCGCGCTCGTTGAACAGGACGCGGATGCCCAGGCTCGGCAGGTACTCGATCCATTCGTCGGGGCCGGAGTAGTACTCGTGGTTGCCCAGGCAGAAGAAGATGCCCTGCGGGGCGCGCAGGTCCGCCAGCGGCGCGACGTGCTCGCGCAGGTCGGCGACGGTGCCGTCGACCAGGTCGCCGGCGATGGCGATCAGGTCCGGCCGGGTGCCGTTGACCGTGTCGACCACTTTCCGCGCGAAATCGCGCCCGAGTACGGGACCGAGGTGCAGGTCGCTGACCAGGGTGATGCGGAACCCCGACGCCTCGGCGGGCAGCCTGCGGATCGGCACGGTCACCCGGTTGACGGCAGGCCCTTTCAGCACCCCGTAGGTGCCGCCGCCGACAGTGGCGACGGCCGCCACCGCCGTGGCGCCCGCCAGCGCCCGGTCGACGAACATCCGGCGGGAGACGGTCCGCGCGTCCGCCGCTCGTTCGCCGGCTCCCGATGTTGCCGACCCTTGCGCCTGCGTCTGCGGCGCGGTCGTCGCCGGCGCCTGCCGGGGCGCTGCGCGCCGTGCCGCCAGTCGCACCAGCAGCGGCCGCAGCACCTCACCGATCAGCACCCCGAGCAGCAGATAGATCAGCACCGCCGCCCACAGATAGCCGACCGTCGACACCACCCGAACGACGCCGAACGGCACGGCGTCGATCCGCGAAACCAGCGTGCCCACCAGGAACAGCCCGCCGGTCACCACCACCGCGGTCCCGGCGCGCCGGGCCGCCGACCCCGCCACCGTGCTGTCGCGCACCAGCCGCCGCCACACGTACCAGTGCAGCCCGACGAGGACGGCGACCATCACGGCCACCATCAGCAAACCCACCACTACGCCCACCGGTACAAGATCCTTCCGGACTGGCCCGAACTCCCGACCCAGCGAATCTACGCGCGCCCGTCGGGTGCACACGGTCCGCTGCATCCCTCGGCACGCCTCCGGTGCGGCCTGCGCCGGCCGGATCACCACTTCATCGGTGCGGGGCGGGGCCCGCGGCGTCCTCGCCGAGAGGTCGGGACAGGCCCGAGAACCGGGTGCCGCTGCGGGCCGCGAGCCTACCGATCGTCCTCGGCGAGGAGCCGGGCCAGCATGTCGCGCTGACGGCGGTGCCCGATGGTCTCGTAGCCGACGACGGCGACGAAGGGGGCGATCATCACCACCAGCAGGCACACCGCGATCCCGACCCCGAGCGCGGACAACACCGCGGCCAGGGCCAGCACGCCGAGCGTCAGCCCGAGCAACAGCAGATGGAACGGGTCGACAGCGGCCATCAGCGCCGTGTGCAGGAGATACACCATCGACACGTAGAGGCCGACCGGTACGGCCAGGCAGAGCACGACAGCCACTTCGTCCAATTCCGAGTGGTGTTCGAGATAGAGGCCGGCGACGTGCAGGCCCGCCCCCGCGGCGGCGATGCCGATGAACAGCGGAATGTGCCCGAAGCCGAACAGGTACCCGCGGTCCCGGCGCAGCGCCAGCATCTCGCCGAACGGCGTCATGAAGTAGACCCACCACATGCCGAAGGTCAATCCGGTGCCCGCCACGACGACCGCGATCGTGTCGGTCGACCACTGCAGCCCGTTCTCGCCGCCGAGCAGCCCCGACGACGAGGCCACGGTGCCGACCACTCCCTCACCGAGAGCGATGATCGCGAACAGCGCGTACCGCTCGGCCATGTGGTGCGGGTGCCACGGCGTGCCGGTGGCGAGGCCCTGGGCGAGCCTTGGCAGACATACCTCCAGCGTGCCCAGCCCGATCACGACGGCCACCGCGGCGGGAATCGGCATCGGCACGAAACCGACCAGCACCCAGCCGATCTGGACGATGGTGATCCACCGGATGTTCGCCGTGGCGACCCGTTGGTACGCGCTGGTCTGGCGCGCCACCCGGCCCCACTGCAGCACCATCGCCACCCGCATCACCACATAGCCGATGACCATCAGGCGCAGTTCCAGTCGATCGCCCCCGTCGAGCGAATGGAACATCGGCGGCAACCCGAGGGCGAAAACCACCACCCCGCACATCTGCACCATCGTCAGCACGCGGTAGAGCCAGTCGTCGGTGTCGAACGCCGAGGCGAACCAGCTGAAACTCAGCCAGGCCAGCACGATCGCGAACATCGCCAGCACGAACGCCGGAACCGCCGGGCCGATGTGGCCGTGCGCCACCATCTCCGCCAGCTGCGAGGCCGCCGTGCCGACCGCGACCACGAACGTCAGATCGACCAGCAGTTCCAGTGGCGAGGCCGCCCTGCCCTGTTCCTGGGGGTCACGCCCGATCATCGGGACCATGCGATGTGCGATGCCCCGGGCGAGGGCGTTCGGTTCTTCGGTGTCCGTCACCCGGGTAAGCATGACCCAGCCGATGTCGGTCCTCGCCCGGACCCGCGATTCCGGCGCGGACCCCGTGGCCCACGGCCGTCGCCAGGTGTCGGTTTCGTCCAAGACAGCGGGCAGCGACTGTCCCTAGGCTGACCCGCAGGCAGAACGCGATGCTGACACGCAGGAGGAGAATCGATGACACGCGAACTCGTCTATACGGGCTTCATGTCGCTGGACGGCGTCGTGGACTCGCCGGGCGGCAAGGTCGAGGGCCACCGCAGCGGCGGCTGGGTGTTGGACACCGAGTTCGTCCCCGAGGCGTTCTCGCTCAAGGGGGAGGAGCTCGCCGACACCACAGCGTTGATGTTCGGCCGCCGCAGCTACGAGGCGTTCGCCCCGATCTGGCGTGACTCCGACGATCACGCCGCCTACAAGGACCTGCCCAAATACGTGGTCTCCGGCAGCCTGACCGAGGACGAGCTGATCGAGGGGTGGGGCCCGATCACGATCCTGCGCTCGGAAGACGACGTCGCGAAGCTCAGGCAGTCCGAGGGCGGCGCGATCTACATCCACGGCAGCGCCGAGCTGGCCAGGAGCCTGTCCGAGGCCGACCTGATCGACCGCTACAACCTGCTGGTGTTCCCGGTGCTGCTCGGCGCGGGCAAGAGCCTGTTCACCCGCGCCGACCGTGACAAGCGGACACTGCGCCTGCGGGACTCGGCGTCCTACTCCAACGGCGTGACCAAGCTCGTCTACGACGTCGTGCGCTGACCGGGATCGAGCGCGATCGCCCCGCCGGTCCGGTCGCGCAGTTGCCGGGCCGTGCGCCCGACGTATCGCCGCAGCGCGCGGGCGAGATGCGGCTCGTCGTAGTACCCGAGCTTGTCGATCACCTCGCCCGGAGTCTCGCCCGAGGTCAGCAGGACGGCGGCGGTGCGGGCCCGCCCGATCTGCCGGACCGCGCCCTGTGTGAGTCCGGTCGCCGCGCGGAACCGGCGCTCCAGCGTCCGCCCCGTCACCTCCGGCGCCGCGCCTCGAAGCGTCGCCGCCACCACCGGATCCCGAACCACGACGCCTTCGCGGACGAGCCGTTCGACCAGCGTCTCCGCGTCGTCCGGTCGCGGTGTCTCCCGATAGGCGCCGTCGAACCAGAAGCGCCGCCCGGTCACATCCGGCAGCGTGATCCCGCCGTCGACCAGCGTTGCCGTGGCGACCGCGCGCAACGACGTCCCGACCGCGAACTGGATTCCCACGAATTGCGCGCCCTCGGGCACAGGCGCGGTCGCGGTGCGGCTCTCCGGCCCGGTCACCGCCGCATACGGCCGCCCCTCCTGCTCCCAGAACACCAGGCCCCAGGTCTCACTCGCGACCGAGGTCATCTCCGAGACCGCCGCGCTGCGGCACGTCCACACCGACTGCACCCACGGCGAATCCGATTCGCGTGTTCCGAAAAGCAGTCCCATAGCCGGGATGGTAGGCCCGCACACCGACAACATCCGCGCTCGAATGGACGAAACAGCTTGCAGCTGGAAAGATCCCACGGTTCCGCTCCGGAACACCCTCGAGAGAAAGACGTTCGATGAGATTGATGGGTAAGGTCGGCTTCGCCGTGGCGGTGACCAGCCTTGCGGTGGGATCGGTGCTCGGCGCGGGGTCGGCCGACGCGGCCGGTTTGCACGCGGCGATCGCGATCAGCGGCGACAGGTGGACCTACGGCCTGAGTGTCGACGCGGCGAGCTTCGACGAGGCGCGCGACCTGGCGATCGCCGACTGCGGTGGCGGCGACTGCGCGGTGGCCGCCGCCTGGGCGAACGGCTGCGGCGCGATCATCGAGAGCCGTGAGGGCGTGGCCGTGGCGTCCGGCCCGAACCGGGCCGAGGCCGAACGCGCCGCCTACCAGCGGCTCTCCGAGGTCACCCCGACGGCGCAGCTGGCCAATGTCGGCTCCGCCAATCTGAGCGGCGCGCGCATCATCGATGTCGTGTGCACGAGCAACGCTCGCTGATGCGCCCGTGAAATACGGACCGGGTCCTGCCGGGCTCGGTCCCTCGCCGGCCCCGACGCTGCCGGACGACCGCGATCCAGGCGCGCCCCGGGCGGTGCAGTGGTGACGGTATCGGCAATGTTGTTGCGCACAAGGGCTTCACCGGGAACGAGTCACACGTGCCTGTCGGTGTGCGGTGGCACGATGCGGGTGTGGGTGACTTCTTCGAACGGATAGTCGACGTCGAGGTCGGCGCGGACGATGCGGGCGCACTGGCCGGGCAGATGATCGACTGGATGGTGTCGCAGGGCAGATTGTCCCGCGAGACCTCGCCGGAGGGGATGTACAGCCGCCATGCCGACGAAGGCTATGTGGCCGGAGTCGAGTGGCGGCAGATCACTCAGGAGTGGGGCGAGGACTGGAAACCGGGTCCGGTCGCGGTCGTCGTCGGCAGGCACGCCCACTATCCGGGGCAGGGCGAAGTCGCACCGGCGGCGGCGCACTGCCCGCACTGCCGGGCCGCGACCGTGATCATCGACTACCCGCAGCGATGGGAACCGTATCGCGCTGTCTGGCAACCATTTTCGGACGCGATCGACAGGTGGCAGGCATCCGGCGCCGGCGCGGCGACCTGTGTCTCCTGCGGCGCCGCGAGCCCGGTCGCGACCTGGCGTTGGGCCGATGATTTCGCCCTCGGGTCCCTCGCGTTCGATTTCTGGGGCTGGCCGCCGCTCACCGAGGAGTTCGTCGCCGAATTCGGTGCCCGGCTCGGACATCGATTCGTGCACCACACCGGCAAGTTCTGACGTACTCGGCGCAATCGGACGTCAGGATTTCGATTCGGAGCACGAACTCACTCGCATACTCGTCGGTAAACATTTCGCGTATTTCCGCGCCGGACCGCCTGCGGCCGAAAAACCGGCTATGCGGTCGATCTATTGTCGCAGAACAAGACTCGTCCGCGTGCGACGCCGGCGGCTCGAGTTGATTCGGTGGCGAATATCGGATAGAACTTGGCCATTGCAATTCGCAACTTCGAACATCCCGCACGCCAAAGGTTTTCGCGTGCGGTCGGGAGGATGAAAATCATGCGTAGGACTATCGGACGCTTCGGAATCAAGGGTCTCGTCGCGGCTTTGCCGCTCGCGGTCGCGGTGACCTTCGCCGGCACCGGAGCGGCTTCTGCCGAGGCTGTGGCCCCGCAGTCGGTCGCCGTCATCCAGATGGCGGCGGCTCAGGAGGCGCCGATCGAGGCCACGACGGTGACGCCCGAAATCGTGCAGCCCATCGCGGAAGTGGGGGATATCGCCACGAATCCGAATGCGGCCAACTCCGATCCGATGGCCAACGGCGCTGCGGCCGGCGCGGTCGTCGGAGGCGCCGTCGGGATTGTCGCCTGTGCGGTGACTCTTGTCGGTCTTCCGCTCGTTCCGCTCTGCGCCCTCGGCCCCGCGCTCCAGGGTGCATTGGTCGGCTTGATCGTCGGCGCGATCGCCCCGGAACTCGTTCCGCAGGTCCTGCCCTGATCTCTCCGGGGTGAATGATTCGCGTTCTCCGGTGAGTTCGGATACCGGAGAACGCGAGGGCGCCGCTTTTGTCGCCGGACGAATGCCTCGGCGGCAGAGATTACGGCGTTCGGAATTCGGCGCGCATTTCTGGAGGAAGATCGTCGATGGGACCGATGGGTCAGAGCGCCCGTTTCAGCCCGACGTGATCATTGGCGTACCCCAGCCGCGCGTAGAAGGCGTGCGCCCGCTCGCGAACCCGGTCCGTGGTGACCTGCGCGAGCGTCGCGCCCCGGTGCCTGCCGTGGGCGTGCGCCCATTCCAGCATCGCGGTTCCGATGCCCTGGGAGCGTTCCGCGGCGGCGACCCGGACCCCTTCGATCTGGAGGCGGGTGGTGCCGCCGCGGGACAGTCCCGGAATGATGGTGAGCTGCATGGTGCCGACGATCCGGTCGCCCTCGTCGCGGACCACGGCAAGATAGTGCGAGGGGTCCCTGGTGACGGCGTCGTAGGCTTCCTCGTAGCGGGCGATCTCGGAAACCTCACGGGCACGGCTGATCTCGTCGTCGGAGAGCAGTGCGACCAGCGCGGGCACGTCGGCACGCGCCGCCCGCTGCACACGATAGGTCCGGTCGCCGAGGCGCAGCAGGCCACCGACCGAGGCCCGCGCCCGTGACTGCAACCGGGCGATCACTGTGTCCAGCCAGGCGCCGACGTGCCGCCGGGCCTCGGGCGTGTCCGGGTACCGGCAGCGCAGGTGCAGTCCCGCCTCGTCGAAGATGAACCAGAGCATCACACCGTCGGTGCGGATCGTCGCGCCGACGTAATGCGCCTCCAACCCGGTCGCGTCGACGCGCACCGGCAACCGGCGCAGGTCCAGCCACGAAATAGCGAACATCCCCGGCGCCTCGGGCATCCCACCCCACGGACGCAGGATGTCCTCCAGCGGCCAGGACCCCATCCGGACGGCCTCCTTCACCGCTTCCGCGCTGGCACGGGGGTCGGGGTCGGCCGACTCGAGCACCGAGTTGGTGATGAACCACCCGACCGAGTCGTGCCAGGTCGCGTCGTACCGGCTGTGCACGGGAAAGACGGCCCGCAGCGCCGTGCCGGCCAATTCGCCGGTCACCTCGGTCATCGCCCCCACCACCAGGGCCAGCGTCGAGACGCCGTCGTCGCGGGCCTGCGCCGAGAACGCGGCGCTGTCGTCGACGTCGAGGACGTCGCGCACCTCCACGCGCTCCTCGTGCAGGGCCGCCGCACCCAGCGACAGCGGGAACCGCGGCATCACACCGCCGCTGCTCGCCAGCACCTCGGCCCACCGGCGGTGCACCTCGGCGGGCGCGGCGGGCCGGTCCCGCAGCGCGCGGGTGTGCTCCGCGAAGGCCGGGACGGGCGGTAACGACGGCGACCGGCCCTCCTGCACCGCGGCCAGCGCGACGAGCAGGTCGCGCGCGATCACCAGCATCGACCACATGTCGACGTGCGAGTGGTCGGCGGCGACCACCACCGTCGGCCCCACCGCGGTCTCGAGCACACACAGCCGATGCGACGGGCGCCCGTACGGCGAACAAGCCCGGTCGAGCACAGTCCGCAGCGCGTCGTTGACCGCCTGCCCCGGAGCGATCTCGTGCTCGACCCACTCGCCGGGCAGGATCTCGACCTCGTGCAGCCGCGGCTCGCCGTCCTCGCCCGGGACGAAGATCGACCGCAGCGTGCCGTGCCGCTGGATGACCGCAAGCCAGGCGGTCGCGAGGTCGCCGGACGGAACCGGCGCGGAAAGCTTGAAGGACAACGCCATCCAGGATCCCGCCCGGTCGCCCGCAGCGACGTGGCGGCGTTGGTCGAAGGACACGGGGAGCGAACGGCCCACTCTCCCCGGGGTGACGTCGTAGCCCAGCAAGCGGCCGAACGGCAGGCGCAGATGCGCGACATTGGTCAGCCGCATGCGCGTATCCTAGGCTCCTTCGCCAGCGTCTCACCAGCGCTGTCTCACCAACCTGTCTCACCACCACTGGAGTCACCCGTGCCGACTTTCCGCGTTCCCGGCGCCGACCTCGACGTGGAACTGAGCGACGAGGGCGGCCACCCCGTCGTCCAGCTCCACGGTCTCACCTCCAGCCGCCACCGCGACCGCCTGATGGACCTCGACCTCGGCCGCGGACTCAGCGGAACCCGGCTGCTGCGCTACGACGCGCGCGGCCACGGCCACTCGACGGGCCGCGCCGTCCCCGAGGACTACCGGTGGCCGGTGCTCGCCGACGACCTGCTGAAGCTGCTCGACCACTGGTTCCCCGGCGAACAGGTGCACGGCGTCGGCCCGTCGATGGGCACCGGCACCCTGCTGCACGCCGCCGTCCGCGACCCCGGCCGATTCGCCGGCCTCACCCTGCTGGTGCCCGCGACCGCCTGGGAAACCCGCGCCGCGAAGGCGGAGATCTACCTGAAGAACGCCCGCTTGATCGAAGAGCAGGGACTCGACGCCTTCCTCGGCGCCGACCTCGCCGCGCCCCGCCCGCCCGCCACCGTCGGGACCCCGGAAACCGTGCCGGACGTCGCCGAACACCTCCTGCCGTCCCTGTTCCGCGGGGCGGCGATGAGCGACCTGCCCGCCCCCGAGGCGATCGCCGCGATCGACGTGCCGACCACGGTGCTGGCCTGGATCGACGACCCCGCGCATCCGGTGTCGACCGCCGAGGCGCTGGTCGACCTGCTGCCGAACGCCACGCTGGAGGTGGCGCACACCCCGGCCGACCTCGCCCGCTGGCCGAGCATCCTGTGCGAGGACGTCGCCCGCCACGGGTAGGTGCGAAGCACTTCCGAGCTCGACCTCCATGGCGAGAACTCTGCCGTCGGAGCGCTGTATCACCAGGTCGACCTCATGGCGCAGGTGGGCGAGATGTGCTTCGGCGGCTTCGGCGTAGGTATGGACGCTCAGTGCGGACGCTCGACTTCTACGCGGATCTCTTCGATGACGATCTCGATGATGTGGCATCGAAGTTGGATGCCGCGCGGGGGAACTTCGCTACTGCGTACTCCCTGCGTACCGCGCCGGACTCGGCGACAGCAGCGAAGGAGAGGAAAACAGTCTGAGCTGCGCTTATATATGTGCCCTCGGCAGGATTCGAACCTGCGACACCCGCTTTAGGAGAGCGGTGCTCTATCCCCTGAGCTACGAAGGCCGGTATGGACGAGGCAGAGTCTACCGGGTCCGGCCGCCGGGAGCCGAATTGTCCCGGGACGAGCCCGGCGGCCGTGGGACCGCCGGGCTCGGAGCGGGTCAGTCGAGGGTGACGACGTCCAGCTCACCGTCGGCGTAGCGGGTGCGTAGCTGCTTCTTGTCGAACTTGCCGACGCTGGTCTTGGGGACCTCGTCGACGAAGGTCCAGCGCTCGGGCAGCTGCCACTTGGCGAACTTGTCGGCGAGGAAGTCGCGCAGTTCGGCGGGGGTGGCGGTGGCGCCGTCGGCGAGGACGATGGCGACCAGGGGGCGCTCGTCCCACTTCTCGTCGGGGACGCCGATGACGGAGGCCTCGGCCACGGCGGGGTGGCCCATGACGGCGTTCTCCAGGTCGACCGAGGAGATCCATTCGCCGCCGGACTTGATGACGTCCTTGGAGCGGTCGACGAGGGTGAGGTAGCCGTTGGGGGTGATCTTGCCGACGTCGCCGGTGCGCAGCCAGCCGTCGTCGAACTTGTCGGGGTCGACCTGGGCGCCGTCGGGGGAGTAGTAGGAGCCGGTGATCCAGGGGCCGCGGACCTGCAGTTCGCCGAGGGACTTGCCGTCGTTGGGGACGATCTCGCCGTCGTCGCCGACGAGGCGGGCCTGCACGGCGGCGGGGAAGCGGCCCTGGGTGTAGCGGTATTCCCATTCCTCTTCGCCGGTGACGCCCGCGGGCGGGTTGGCGACCGAGCCGAGCGGGGAGGTCTCGGTCATGCCCCAGGCGTGCAGGACGCGCACGCCGTGCTTCTCCTGGAACGCGCGCATCATCGACGGCGGGACGGCCGAGCCGCCGACCACCGCGGTGCGCAGGTGGGAGACGTCCTGGGGGTGTGCCTCCAGCGCGGCGAGCACCCCGCCCCAGATGGTGGGCACGGCGGCGGCGAAGGTGGGCTTCTGGTCGGCCATCATCTCCAGCAGCGGGCCGGGCTGCAGGAAGCGGTCGGGCATGAGCATGTTCGCGCCGGACATCAGCGCGGCATAGGGCATGCCCCAGGCGTTGGCGTGGAAGAGCGGAACGATGGACAGCACATTGTCGGTGCCGCTCAGGCCCATGCTCATCGGGGTCAGCACCTGGATGGCGTGCAACCAGTTGGAGCGGTGCGAGTAGACGACGCCCTTCGGGTCGCCGGTGGTGCCGGAGGTGTAACACATGGCGGCGGCTTCGCGCTCGTCGATCACCGGGTAGTCGTAGGTGTCGGGCTGCGCGTCGAGCAGTTCGGTATAGGAGTGCACGGTCACGCCCTCGGGGGCGGTGAGTTCGCCGGCGTCGCCGTTGGCCACGATGACATGGCGCACGGTCTTCATGTTCGGCAGCAGCTGGGAGAACAGCGGCAGCAGCGAACCGTCGACGATGACGACCTGGTCCTCGGCGTGATTGGCCACGTAGACCAGCTGCTCGGGGAACAGGCGGATGTTGAGTGCGTGCAGGACGGCGCCCATGGCGGGCACGCCGATGTAGGCGACCATGTGCTCGGTGTTGTTCCACATGAAGGTACCGACGCGGTCGCCGCGGCCGATGCCGAGGCCGGTGAGGGCGTTCGCCAGTTGAGCAGCCTGGGCGCCGAGCTCGCGGTAGGTGATGGTGCGCACGCCGGTGCCGGTCCAGGTGGAGACGGTGCTGTCGCCCTGGAAGGTCGACGCGTATCGGAGCAGTGTCGTCAGCGACAGCGGCTCGTCCTGCATGGTGCTCAACATTTCGCGGGAACTCCTAACTAATCGGTGGCAGCTGCCCGGTCTCGTGGACAGCGATGAGCCACGTCACACCGGGATGCTACGCCCGATAAGGGTGGCCGAAGCCATAGTGGAAATGCCACCCCCGAACGGGGGTATCCGGTCCTCGAACCCGGGTCGTCGCGAGGCAACGCGCGAATAAGTGACGGCGGGGGCCGTCAGACCCCTGTCCCGTGACCGGTTCTGCGCCTAGGCTCGGGCCATGAGAACGCCGTCCGTCCTGATCATCGGAGCCGGCTTCGCCGGTATGGGCCTCGCGCTGGAATTGCTGCGCAGCGGGTTCGACGACTTCGTCATTCTGGAACGCGCCGCGGATCTGGGCGGCGTGTGGCGGGAGAACACCTATCCCGGCGCGGCCTGTGATGTGCCGTCGCCGCTGTATTCGTACTCGTTCGAGCCCCGGTCGGACTGGCCGCGCCGCTTTTCCGAGCAGCGCGACATCCACGAATACATGCGCACGGTCGCGCGGAAATACGATCTGGAGCGCTTCATCCGGTTCTCTACCGAGGTCACCGACGCCGAATTCGACGAGGCCACCGGCGATTGGATGGTCACCACCGCCGACGGGCAGCAGTGGGGCGCCACGATCCTGGTGCCCGCGGTCGGCCAGTTGTCGCGGCCCGCACTGCCGAACATTCCCGGCATCGACACCTTCGCGGGACCGGCCTTCCATTCCGCCGAATGGGATCACGATATCGACCCGACCGGTAAGCGGGTGGCGTGTATCGGCACGGGAGCCAGTGCGATCCAATACATTCCGCGCATCCAGCCGCAGGTGCTCGAGCTGACGCTGTTCCAGCGTTCGGCGGCGTGGGTGCTGCCCAAGCCGGATGTGGAGTACCGGCCGATGCACCACGCGCTGTTCAGGTATGTGCCGCCGGTGCGACTGGCCGAGCGCTTCCTGATCTGGCTGACCTTCGAATTCCTCTCGCTCGGACTGACCGACCTGCCGTGGATCAAGCGGCCGGTGGTCGCGCTGGCCGACCGGCACCGGGAGACACAGGTGCCCGATCCGGTGCTGCGGGCGAAGCTGACGCCGGATTACGAGCCGGGCTGCAAACGCGGTCTGTTCTCCAACGAGTACTTCCCCGCGCTGGGACAGTCGAATGTCACGGTGGAGACCACCGGCATCGCCGAGATCACCGCGACCGGGGTGCGCACCGTCGACGGCACGGAGTATCCGGTCGACATGATCATCTACGGCACCGGCTTCAAGGGCACCGAATTCCTCGCGCCGATGAACATCTACGGGCTCGGCGGAACCAAGCTGGCCGATGTGTGGGGGTCGGCGGGCGCGCGCGCCTATCTGGGCATGTCGGTGCCGCGCTTTCCGAATCTGTTCATGATGTACGGGCCGAACACCAATGTCGGCGCCGGCTCGATCATCTACATGCTGGAATCGCAGGCCCGCTATATCCGGCAGGTCGTCTCCTATGTCACGGCGCGGCCCGGGCGGTATCTGGCGGTACGCGCCGATGTCGAACAGAACTGGGACGACTGGCTGCAACGCCGGTTGAAGAAGACGCCGTGGAACTTCTGCTCGAGCTGGTATCGCAATGCCGCCGGGCGGATCACCAACAACTGGCCGGCCGTCACCGCGCTGTTCCGTTGGAAGACACGGCGATTCGATCCCGGCGAATACGAGGTGGGGCAGGCCCGCGTCTGAGCGGCCCCGCCCCGCGGATCAGCAGTTGCGCAGTTCCGGGCTCTGGTTGAGCAGTTGCGCGCGGGTGCTGATGAACGTCGAGTAGGTCTCGCCGCCCACCGAGGACAGCGGGAAGGCCGCGACGCGGTGGCAGTTCTGGAAGGCCAGCTTCACGCCGAAGTGGCGCTCGAGGCCGCCGCGGATGGCATCGGAGGCCAGCGCGCGCAGCAGTTCGCCGCGGGCCTTCTCGTCCGGCGGCGCGATCGTGTTGTCGGCGTATTCGTCCGCGCCCGTGCGCAATTCGCCGACGACCCGGCTGACCACCTCCCAGGCGTAGGGCAGCGAGTTCTTCACGCAGTCGACGAACTCGGCATCGTCGATATCGCCGCGTTCGGCGCGTTCGAGCAGGGCGGCGGGTACATCGAGGGACATGGCGCTCTCCTCCAGTAGGTCGGGGGCGGTGCGCGTTCGAGTCTAAACGAAAATTATTGTCAACAAGTCTATATTCGCGTCAAAAGTATTAGACCGGGCCAACTTTCGCTCCCCGGCGGGGATGTGCTTGCATCTGTGCGTGCCGGTGATCGGCGTGCGCCGCCCTCGGCTGTGACACGTGCCTCAGTCGCCGGCTCGAGCTCGAAGGTTGCGGAATGGTCACGACCGGGTAGAGTTCCCGTCACAACGGATGCCGAAACGTTACACATTGTGAGTTCCGGACGATCTCCGACGACATGCTCGTCCGGGGTGAGCAGGTGTGACGCGGCGGCGTTCGTTGGCAACTGTAGGACCGACGCGAGGACGAGTTATGTCGCAGCACCGGGTGAGCCCCAGTTCCATCTCTGTCGCGAGCCTGCTCGGCTCCGGCGCCGAGGGCTCGGGAGCCACCGCGGTCGCGACCCGTCCCGCCCGGCACCGGGCCGCGCCGGCTCAGGCTGAGCGCATCCGCGCCGTCGCCG
>NZ_BAGA01000022.1 GCF_000308595.1 Nocardia higoensis NBRC 100133
CGGCGACGGCGCGCTTCTCGAAGTACTCCTCGACCACCGGCGCGGCCTGCTTGGCCGGACGCGCGGGCGGCGCGGCCATCTCGCGGCGCGGCTCGAGCACGGGCTCCTGCGGAGTGGTCACGTCGATCTCGGGTTCGGACGGCAGGATCGTCGCCAGCCCGCGCAGTGCGCGACCGAAATCCGGATCGATGAGGTCCGAGGCCGGATCGTCGAGCGGGGAGACCGAGCCGCCGTGCGCGTCCGGCTGGTAGCGCCAGTGCGCGGCGATCTCGGATCGTCCGTTCTGCCACTGCAATTGAGCGACCCAGAAGCCCTTCTCGTCCTTCCAGGCGTCCCACTCGGCGTTCTCCAGGGTGTGCCCGCGCTCGGTGAACGCCGCGGTCACCACCTCGATGAGGGTCGCGACGGCGGGGCCGTCGGCGCGCACCGGGTGTGCCTTCTGAGCCAGTTCGGCCGCGCGGGCGCGCTCCAGCAACACCGGGTAGGCGAAGCGTTCCACGCGACTGGCGGGCATCCCCGATTCGGCGGTCACCTGCTCCACGGACGCACCGGCACGGATACGGGCCTGAATATCGCGAGGACGCATAGACGCTTCCATTTCGATTTCGATCTGGCCGAACCGGGCAAGGTCGCCGCGCGCGGCGGCTCTGAGCTTGTCGTCCGCGGGGAGGCGGAACTTCTGACCGGATTCGGTGTCGACACACACGATGTGCGTGGAGTCGGGCGTCACCCCGATCACACGAAGTTCACGCACCGCTACCTCCTTATCGCGCCGACTCGCGACACCGCCCACTGGTTCGCAACAGTAGTGCACACAACAGTGGTCCGGGGCAAGACACGCGGGCGGAAACTTCGGCGAAGCGGCGAAGAAGGCGCTAATGTTTGTGGATTTCGCAGCCGGGGAACGCACCCCGAAATCCTCGAAAAACCTTGCAGCGCCGGACCGCTGGTGCGATCCGGCGCTGCAGGAGGCGGCGTGTCTGCCCCTGTCCTCGTCCGCCGAAAAGGGGACAGGACGGGGAAACAGATCAGAGCTGTCCGACGACCCAGTCGACGGCGCGGGTCAGCTGCGAGACGTCCTCGGGGTCGATGGCCGGGAACATGCCGATGCGCAGTTGGTTGCGGCCCAGCTTGCGGTAGGGCTCGGTGTCGACGATGCCGTTCGCGCGCAGGATCTTCGCGACCTGGGCCGCGTCGACGCTGTCGGCGAAGTCGATGGTGCCGACCACCTGCGAGCGGTGCGCCGGGTCCGCCACGTACGGGGTGGCGTACTCGCTGGCCTCGGCCCAGTTGTACAGGCGCGAGGAGGAATCGGCGGTGCGCTTGACCGCCCAGTCCAGGCCGCCGTTGCCGTTGAGCCACTCGATCTGGTCGGCGAACAGCAGCAGGGTGGCCAGCGCCGGGGTGTTGTAGGTCTGGTCCTTGCTGCTGTTGTCGATGGCGACCGGCAGCGACAGGAACTCCGGGGTCCAGCGGCCGCTGCTCTTGATCTCCTCGACGCGGGCCAGCGCGGCGGGGCTCATGAGGGCGATCCACAGACCGCCGTCGGCGGCGAAGCACTTCTGCGGGGCGAAGTAGTACACGTCGGAATCGGCGATGTTCACCGGCAGGCCGCCCGCACCGGAGGTGGCGTCGATGGCGATCAGCGCGTTCTCCGAGCCGGCGGGACGCTGCACCGGGATGGCGACGCCGGTGGAGGTCTCGTTGTGGGCCCAGCCGATCAGGTCGGCGGAGGGATCGGCGACCGGCTCGGGCGCGCTGCCCGGCTCGGAGGAGACGACGATCGGATCGCCGATGAACGGGTTGCCCTTGGCGACGGCGGCGAACTTGCTGGAGAACTCGCCGTTGGTCAGGTGCAGCGAACGCTCACGGATCAGGCCGAACGCGGCGGCGTCCCAGAAGGCGGTGGTGCCGCCGTTGCCGAGCACCACCTCGTAGCCGTCGGGCAGCGAGAACAGATCGCGCAGACCGGAGCGCACGCGGGCGACCACGTCCTTGACCGGCTTCTGCCGATGCGAGGTTCCGAACACCGAGGCGCCCACCCGCACGAGGGACTCGAGCTGCTCCGGGCGAACCTTGGAAGGGCCACAGCCGAAGCGTCCGTCGGCGGGCTTGAGGTCGTCGGGGATGGTGGGGAACGCAGAGGTCATGGCCACCAGGGTAAAGCGTGTCCGACCTGCCCGATCACAGTGGGTGGGGGTCGGCGCGGCGGGGACACGCCGGGCCGCGGTCGGGCATGTGACCGGTATCGCACGGGACGCCCGGCGGCTAACGTAGCGACCATGGGCAAGGCGGCAGCGAACTCCCGGTGGCAGCCACGCGACACCCGTTCGCGCCGCAGGTATCCGGCGGGTCTGACGGCCGAGGCGCGACGCGAACTCCTGCTGCGCGGCACCCCCGGCACCGCGGTCGTGATGGGCGTGCGGCCGGTGCGGCAGCGCTCGGTATGGCCGTTCGCCGGGCGGGCCGCTCGCCGGACGACCGGCGGGCGAACCGGCGGCGACGATCGCGAACGGGTATTGCAGGTGCGCGTGCGCCTCGACGGCGAGCTGCCCTACGAGACGCTCGTGCGTCAACCCGTGCCGCGCGAGGATCTGGCGTCCATGCGGGCCGGTGACACCGTGCTGTGCCGGGTCGACCCGGGCGATCCGAATCGCGTCGTGCTCTATCTGGTCGACGCCGGCGACGCAGCCGCCGTCAGCCTGCATCGCATCCTGCGCGACGGGCGCCGGGCCGAGGCGACGGTGCTCGCGGCCGCCCCGGTCGCCGCCGACTTCGCGGGGAAAGCGGATCCGGTGCTGCGTTTGGACCTGGAACTGCGGGCATGGGACGAGCCGCGGCCGTGGCGGGTCCGGATCACCCAGCCGGTGCCGTTGGCCGCGCTCGGGCTGGTCGACCTCGGCGCCCGGCTGCAGGTCGCCTTCTTCACCGTCGACCGCGGCGAGTCCGTCGCCGTCGATTGGACGGCATCACTCGCGGTCGGCTGAAGCCGGACGACGAGAAGGCCCGCGCCCCGGCGAACGGGGTGCGGGCCTCGATGCGACGCGCGAGTTACCGCGCGCTACTCGGCGTTGATCAGGTCGATCACGAAGACCAGGGTCTTGCCCGACAGCGGGTGACCGCCACCGGCCCGGCCGTAGGCCAGCTCCGGCGGGATGGTCAGCTGACGGCGGCCGCCCACCTTCATGCCGGGGATGCCGTCCTGCCAGCCCTGGATCAGGCCGCGCAGCGGGAAGGTGATGGACTCGCCGCGGCTCCACGACGAGTCGAACTCCTCGCCGGTCTCGAATTCGACGCCGACATAGTGGACCTCGACGGTGCCGCCGGGCACGGCCTCGGCGCCCTCGCCCTCGATCAGATCCTTGACGACGAGCTCGGCGGGCGGCGGCCCGGCCTGGAATTCGACTACCGGCTTGGTCATTCGCTATCCCCTTCGACAGTGACTGTTGGAGTGTTGCTGGTCGATCGACGCGACCGGATCACCGGTCGAGCGGGTCAGCGCTCGGTGATCCGCGCGTAGTCGCGAGCAGGGTACCCGGTGTAGATCTGGCGCGGGCGGCCGATCTTCAGCGGCTCGCTGTGCATCTCGCGCCAGTGCGCGATCCAGCCGGGCAGCCGGCCCATCGCGAACAGCACGGTGAACATACGGGTCGGGAAGCCCATCGCCTTGTAGATGACGCCGGTGTAGAAGTCGACGTTCGGGTACAGCCGGCGCTCGACGAAGTAATCGTCGGTGAGCGCGGCTTCCTCGAGCGCCTGGGCGATGTCGAACAGCTCGTCGTCGCCGCCCAGCTTGCGCAGGATCGCGTCGGCGTGCTTCTTGGCGATGGCCGCGCGCGGGTCGTAGTTGCGGTAGACGCGGTGCCCGAAGCCCATGAGCTTCACGCCGTCTTCCTTGTTCTTGACCTTGCGGATGAACTCCTTGACATCGCCGCCTGCGGCCTTGATGTCGTCGAGCATCTCCAGCACGGCCTGGTTCGCGCCACCGTGCAGCGGGCCCCACAGCGCGTTGATGCCGCCGGAGACCGAGGTGAACAGGTTGGCGTCGGAGGAGCCGACCAGGCGCACGGTGGAGGTCGAGCAGTTCTGCTCGTGATCGGCGTGCAGGATCAGCAGCATGTCCAGCGCGGCGGCGACCTCGGGGTCGACCTCGTAGGGCTCGGCCGGGAAGCCGAAGGTCATCCGCAGGAAGTTCTCGACCAGGCTCAGGGAGTTGTCCGGGTAGAGGAACGGCTGGCCCACCGACTTCTTGTAGGAGTAGGCCGCGATGGTGGGCAGCTTGGCCAGCAGGCGGATGGTGGACAGCTCGACCTGCTCGGGGTCGCGCGGGTCCAGCGAGTCCTGGTAGTAGGCCGACAGCGCGTTGACCGCCGAGGAGAGCACCGGCATCGGGTGCGCGTTGCGCGGGAAGCCGTCGAAGAACCGCTTGAGGTCCTCGTGCAGCAGGGTGTGGCGGCGGATGCGGTCGGTGAAGTCGTCGAGCTGCGCCTGGGTGGGTAGCTCGCCGTAGATCAGCAGGTAGCTGACCTCGATGAAGGTCGAGGAGTCGGCGAGCTGCTCGATCGGGTAGCCGCGGTAGCGCAGGATGCCCGCTTCGCCGTCGATGTAGGTGATCGCCGACTTGGTGGGCGCGGTGTTCATGAAGCCCGGGTCGTAGGTGACGTATCCGGTGCTGGCCAGCATCTTGCCCAGATCGACACCGTGGTTGCCTTCGGTGGCCTCGGTGATCGTCATGGCGTATTCGCCGCCGGGGTAGCTCAATACCGGCTTGGCGTCGTTGTGGTTCTCGGGCACGGAAGGATCCCTCTCAGGCTAGGACCGTCGGCATCGGAGTGCGGTCGGCACGGCGGTGCGATCACTTAGACGCTAGTCGCTGAGGGGAGTTCCCTCGGCATGAGGGGTCCGGTGCGCACGTTTCACGCCCGCCGGACATCGCGGGGCGTTCGGGGCTGCCCGCCGGTGCGGCCCGAGGACAGTCGCGGGCCCCGGGCGGGTCACCGGAACCGGTCCGACGCGGGTGGGCCCACGGCCGAACATACCCGTTGCGCTCACAATCGGCGCGAGCGCAGGAGGAGTACCGGCGGGTAACCCGATTTGCCTGGTAACCGGCCGTCGCGGGAGTGACGAGCGGCACGTGGGCGCGGCCGGGCCGAGCCGTGCGGCGGGGACCGCCGCCCCGTCCCGGGCAGGTGGTCCGTGCCTGCCGCGGCAAGCGGCCGGCGCACTGTGCCCGTGGGCGATCGGCCGGAGCCGCGCGGTGCCGGATGCGCCCCGCGCGTCGCGGTCCCAGGGCGCTACCCGGGGGTGCGCAAGAGGAAAACCGTGGGAAATATCACGAGCCGGTTCGGGCCTTTTCAGGGCTGGAGCCGCTCGATCCGGGTGCCGTCGGGCTCGATGCGCAGGCGCAGCCGGTTGTGCAGCCTGCCCCGGCGGCCCTGCCAGAACTCGACGTCCTCGGGTCGCAGCAGCAATCCGCCCCAGTGCGGCGGCACCGGGATCTCCTCGACCTCGGCGAATCGCTCGGTGACCTCGCTCAGCGCCAGGTCGAGGTCGGCGCGCGACGCGATCGGCCGGGACTGCTGGGAAGCCCAGGCGCCGAGCTGGGAATCGCGCGGCCGGGAACGCCAGTACACCCGCGTCTGCTCGGCGCCGACCCGCTCCACCGCCCCCCGCAGGTGTACCTGCCTGGCCAGGGCGGGCCAGACGAAGGTGATCGAGGCGTAGGGGACCTCGCGCAGCTGCGTGCCCTTGGCGCTGTCGTAATTCGTGTAAAAGGTCACACCTTCTGGCGAGAGGCCTTTACACAGCACCGTCCGCGAGGACGGTCTCGGCACGCCGTCGGTCATCGCCACGGTGGACAGCACCATCGCGTTCGGCTCCGCGACGCCCACGGCCGTCGCCTGCTCGATCCAATTGCGCAGCAACGGTTCCCAGCCGCCGGCCAGCCAGGTCTCGTCGAGATCGACGTCCTCGCCGGAGCCGTACGGCGTGCCGACGTAGTCCACCCGCATGGCGGCGAGGTCCGCCGCCACCTGTCGCAGGGTCGCCTCCAGGTCCTTCGGCTGCCCCGCCCGATCGTCGGGCCGGTCGGCGCGGGGCGGGGAATTGTGCAGGTCAGGCATGGGGCTGACGTTACTCCGCGGTAGCGGGGAGATAAGGTGCTGGTTGATCGGCATGGGCTCGGCGAAGCACCCACCTCGGCGAGACCTCATGCGCCCTCGCATACATGCGACCGAAGTGCAAGGAGAGTCACACCATGACTACCAGCCCCGCGGTGTCCGGTGGAAAAGCCGCCGTCCCCGCTGATTTCGTCAGTGGTCTCGAGGGCGTGGTCGCCTTCACCACCGACATCGCCGAGCCGGACAAGGACGGCGGCGCGCTGCGCTACCGCGGTGTCGACATCGAGGATCTGGTCGGCAGCCGGGTGACCTTCGGTGACGTCTGGGCTCTGCTGGTCGACGGCGAGTTCGGGCACGGTCTGCCGCCCGCCGAGCCGTTCCCGCTGCCGGTGCACACCGGCGATGTGCGTGTCGACGTGCAGGCCGGTCTGGCCATGCTGGCTCCGATCTGGGGCTATCAGCCGCTGCTGGACATCGACGACGCCACCGCCAGGGAGAACCTGGCGCGCGCCTCGGTGATGGCGCTGTCGTATGTGGCGCAGTCCGCGCGCGGCATCTACCAGCCCGCCGTACCGCAGAAGACGATCGACGAGTGCAAGACGGTCACCGAGCGCTTCATGACCCGATGGAAGGGTGACCCGGACCCGCGCCACACCGAGGCCATCGACGCCTACTGGGTCTCCGCGGCCGAGCACGGCATGAACGCCTCCACCTTCACCGCCCGGGTGATCGCCTCCACCGGCGCCGACGTGGCGGCCTCGCTGTCCGGCGCGATCGGCGCGATGTCGGGTCCGCTGCACGGCGGCGCCCCGGCCCGCGTGCTGCCGATGATCGAGGAGGTCGAGAAGACCGGCGACGCCCGCGCGCTGGTCAAGGGCATCCTCGACCGCAAGGAGAAGCTGATGGGCTTCGGCCACCGGGTCTACCGGGCCGAGGACCCCCGCGCTCGCGTGCTGCGCGCCACCGCCGAACGGCTGGCCGCGCCCCGCTTCGAGGTCGCCGCCGCGCTCGAGCAGGCCGCGCTGGCCGAACTGCGTGAGCGCCGGCCGGACCGCGCTATCGAGACCAATGTCGAGTTCTGGGCCGCGGTCATCCTCGACTTCGCCGAGGTGCCCGCGCACATGATGCCCGCCATGTTCACCTGTGGCCGGACCGCGGGCTGGTGCGCGCACATCCTGGAGCAGAAGCGCCTGGGCAAGCTGGTCCGCCCGGCCGCCATCTACACCGGGCCGGGCCCGCGCAAGCCCGAAGAGGTCGCGGGCTGGTCGAGCGTCGGCCACGCCTGAGGTTTCCGTTCGGGACCCGTTCCCGCACTGATCTCGGCCGGATCGGTCGACGCCGAGGCGATGGCGGACTGCCGGGCGCTACTGCGCATCGGCAGCGCCGCCGTCGCGGCGCGGGGAGTCGGCCACGCGCGCGCCGACCGGTCCGGCCTCGGTGTCCATCAGGGCGATCGCGGCCGGGACCGGACCGGCCGTGCCACCGGTGCGTGCCGCGCCTGTGGCCAGGATGCTCGTCACGGGAATCACCCATCGGGTTCGAATCGGTTTCATGAGTCGAACTCTATGGCGCGATTTCCGGCCGGTTCCGGTGAGAACTATGAGAGTTCGATGAGGGCTACGCGCGACCAGAATTGCCGCGACGTTGCGGCAATTCGAGTACGAGCCGTGCGCCACCGAGCGGGCTGTCGGTGAAATAGGCTCGCCCGCCGTGTAATTGGGCCTGCTGCGCGACGAGTGCGAGCCCCAGTCCCGAGCCGCCTTTTCCGGCGTGACGGCCACGCCGGAAACGCTCGAACACCGATTCCCGTTCGTCCACGGGCAATCCGCTGCCGTTGTCGTCGACGGCTATCACAATTGTTCGGTTTTCCGTGCGGTGCGCGTGCACGGCGGCCTCGGTCGCGCCGCCGTGTTTCACCGAATTCGCCAGCGCGTTGTCCACCGCCAGACGCAGTCCGGCGGGCAGGCCGCGGGTCACCAGATCGGCGTCGGTGTCGATGCGCACGGTGAGACCGGGGAAGTGGCGCATCGCGTCGTGGGCGGCCTGGTCGCACAGCTCGCCCACATCGGTGTCCACATGGTCGCGGTCCTGGGTCAGATCGCCGGTGGCCAGCCGCTCCAGCGCCGCCAGGGTGGACTCCACCCGGCCCTGCCCGCGCTGCAGGTCGGCCAGGATCTCGGCGCGCTGCTCGGCGGTCAGGTCCAGGGTGCGCAGCACCTCGAGGTCGGTGCGCATGGCGGTCAGCGGGGTGCGCAGCTCGTGCGCCGAGACGGCGGCGAAATCGCGCGCCGTGGCCAGGGCGGCGGCGGTCTCGGCCTGGGCCCTGTCCACCCGCGCCAGCATGGTGTTCACCGCCTCGGCCAGTTGTTCGGCCTCCCGCACGCCGGAACCGTCCACCGGCGGTCGCGCGGGCTCGGGAGTGCCGAAAGCCGTTCGCGCGCCGACCTGTTCGGTGAGATCGACGATCGGACGCACCGCCCGGCCGGCGAACAGCCAGCCCAGCGCGCCTGCGGCGGCCACCGCGAGCAGTGCGCCGCCGAGTACCCAGCGCTGCTGCTCGGCGGTCACCCGCGCGGCCTCGTCGGCGGGAATGCCCAGTGAGACGGTGCGCCCGGCGGGCTGGTTCTCGGTGGTGGTCAGCACCCGGTACCTGGTGCCCGAGACGGTGACGGTGCGCGAACCCGCCGGCAGGTCGGGCAGCCGCACCGCACTGCTCGCCACCACCTCGCCGTCTTCGCGCACGGTGATCGCGATATCGTCGTTGAGCCCGGTCAGCCCGAGCACGCCGACCGCGATCACCGGGTCGATCAGCACCAGCCGCGAGGCCACCGCCAGCTGCCGATCGCTCTGTTGCAGGTTGATGCGCTCGATCGCGCGCACGGCGACCGCGCTGACCAGCAGCACCAGGATCACCGCACCCGCCGCCGCCGCGCCCGCCACCCGGGTGCGCAGGGAGAAGGTCCGGCGTCGGCCGCCGCGGGGTGCGGGTGAACTCACTTCGGCGCTCGCAGCACGAACCCCACCCCGCGCACGGTGTGCAGCAGCCGCGGGGTGCCGTCGGCCTCGAGCTTGCGGCGCAGATAGCCGACGAACACGTCCACCACATTGGTGTCGGCGGCGAAGTCGTAGCCCCACACCAGCTCGAGCAGCCGTTCCCGGCTCAGCACCACCCCCGCGTTGCGGGCCAGCGTGGACAGCAGTTCGAATTCGCGCTTGGTCAGCTCGATCTCGCGGCCGTGCAGCAGCGCGCGGTATCCGGCGACATCCACCGCGAGCGGGCCGACCGTGATCGCTCCCGGCGCGGCGGGTGGCGCGGTATCGGTGCGCCTGCGCAGCAGGGCCTTGATCCGGGCCACCAATTCGGCGAGCACGAACGGTTTCACCAGGTAGTCGTCGGCGCCGGACTCGAGACCCCAGATCCGGTCGTCCACCGAGGCGCGGGCGCTGAGCACACAGACCGGCACCTCGTTGCCGAGGGCGCGCAGGGCCGTGACCACCCCGGCGCCGTCGAGCAGCGGCATGTTCATGTCGAGCACGACGGCGTCGGGGCTGTGCTCGGTCACGCTGCGCAGCGCGGCGGCTCCGTCGCGGGCCACCAGGACGCGGAAGCCCGACAGCCGCAGCCCCCGTTCGACCGAGACGAGCACGTCCTCGTCGTCGTCGACGACGAGGACGGTCGGCAGGTTGTCGGCGCTCACGCCACTCATTCTCCGCGCGAACGGGCCCACGGCATCAGAGCGACACCGGCATCAGTAGTTGTGGCAGGTCGCCGCGACCTGCGCCAGCACCTGGCTCAGCTGGGCCGCTCGCGGGTCGGTCTGCGCCTGCTGAGCGGCCTCGGGGTTCTGCTCCAGCGCACGCTGGAACTCCGCGCGCCGCTCCTCGACCGGCCGGTCGAACTGCTGTTGCAGCATGGCCTTCTGGCTCGGGTTGGCGTCGAGCAGCTGGGCCAGCTCGGGCGCCTCGACCCGCAGTGCCGCCTCGACCTGCGCGAAGGAGCAGTCGCTGCTGAGCAGCGGTTCGGCCAGCTCCGCCGGGCCCGCGGAAGCGAGCGCGGGGCCGAGGAATACCGCAGCGGTGGCAGCGGTGGCGGCGGTCAGTCCGGCGAGCCGGGTTCGGGTGCGCACGAAATTCATCGTCGAGTCTCCATATCCTGTCGGGTGTTCGGTGTCCGACTACCCCGACGGTAGGCGCGAACACGGTGCGCGGGGGTGAGAGTTTCTTCAGGAAACTCTGAGGATCGCGCCGCGCTGGTCGAAAACGCCACCCACGTCGGGCTTTTCGCGTTCGGTCCGGCCGCTCGCCCGGCTCTCGGGCAACCGGCTACCGGGAGACCGGCTCGTCTCTCGTTCAGGTGCTCGGCTGCGGATCCTCGGTGACCGGCGTGCCCCCGTTGGTCGCCGCGGCCTGCGCGGCTTCGGCGGCCGCGTCGGCCCGGCTGGTCAGGATCTGGTCCTCCAGCGCGGCCAGCACCGCGGGATCCTCGATGGTGGAGGGCACCTCGATCTGTTCGCCCGCGGTGATCTGGCGGATCGTCTTGCGCAGGATCTTGCCCGAGCGGGTCTTGGGCAGCCCGGCCACGATCACCGCGTCCGACAGCGCCGCGATCGCGCCGACCTGCTCGCGCACCCGCGCGATCAGTTCGTCGCGCAGGTCGGTCGGGTCGATGTCGATGCCCTCCTTGAGCACCACGTACGCGATCGGCCGCTGCCCCTTGAGTTCGTCGGGCAGGCCGATGACGGCGCATTCGGCCACGGCCGGATGCCCGGCGACGGCGGCTTCCATGCTGCCCGCGGACAGCCGGTGGCCGGCCATGTTGATGACATCGTCGCTGCGGCCGAGGACGTAGAGATAGCCGTCCTCGTCGAAGTACCCGGCGTCGCCGGTGGCGTAGTGACCGGGGAAGGCCGAAGTGTAGGAGCGGACGAAGCGCTCGTCGTCGCGCCACAGCCCCGACAGCGTGCCGGGCGGCATGGGCAGGCCGATCACGATATTGCCCTCGGTGCCCGGGGCCACCGGATTGCCCACCGCGTCGAGCACGCGGAGCCGGTAGCCGGGCACCGGCACCGATGCCGAACCCGCCTTGATCGGCAGTTGCTGCAGGCCGAGCGGGTTCGCGCAGATCGGCCAGCCGGTCTCGGTCTGCCACCAGTGGTCGACCACCGGGCAGTCCGGCAGGTCCGCGAGCAGGGTGCGCGAGGCCCATTCGAAGGTGGCCGGGTCGAGCCGCTCGCCCGCGCAGAACAGCGCGCGCATCGACGACAGGTCGTGGGTGTGGGCCAGTTTCGCCTCGGGGTCGGCCTTGCGGATCGCGCGCAGCGCGGTCGGCGCGGTGAACAGCACCCGGACGTTGTATTCCTCGACGATGCGCCAGTACGCGCCCGCGTCCGGGGTGCCCACCGGCTTGCCCTCGTAGAGCAGCGTGGTCGCCCCGGCCAGCAGCGGCGCGTAGACGATGTAGGAGTGGCCGACCACCCAGCCCACATCGGAGGCGGCCCACATCACGTCCCCCGCACCCATGTCGTAGACATTGCGCATCGACCAGGTCAGCGCGACCGCGTGTCCGCCGTTGTCGCGGACGACGCCCTTGGGCTTACCGGTGGTGCCGGAGGTGTAGAGGATGTAGAGCGGGTCCGTCGCGGCGACGGCGACCGGATCGGCCTTCGGCGCGTCGGTGACCGTCTCGTCCCAGTCCAGCCAGCGCACCGGGTCGCCGGGACGGCCGTCCTCGTCGGTCCCGGGAGCGAATTGCGGCGCGCGCTTCTTGACGACCACGTGCCGCACGGAATCGGTCTCGGCGAGTTCGAGGGCGCGGCGCACGATGGGTGGATATTCGATCTTGCGATTCGGTTCCAGGCCGCCGGCCGCGGTGAGAACGAGCACCGGTTCGGCGTCATCGATACGGGCGGCCAGTTCGGGCGCGGCGAAACCGCCGAAAACCACCGAATGCACCGCGCCGATCCGCGCGCAGGCCAGCATCGCGATCACGGCCTCGGGAATCATCGGCAGATAGACGACCACCCGGTCACCGCGTTGCACGCCCAGTCGGCGCATCGCGCCGGCGAAGGTCGCGACCTCGTCGACCAATTCGGCGTAGGTGTAGGTGCGCTTGGTGTGGGTCATCGCCGAGTCGTAGATCAGGGCCGGCTGGTCGGCCCGCTCGGGCAGGTGCCGGTCCAGGGCGTTGAAACATGTGTTGAGCTGGGCATCGGCGAACCACCGGGCGACCGGCTTCACGCCCGGGTCGACGATCTGGGTGGGCGGCACATCCCAGTCGACGGCCTCGGCCGCGTCTGCCCAGAAACCGGCCGGATCGACCAGACTCGTCTGGTAGATCGGCCGGTACTCGCGCTGTTCGTTCAACTCCGGTGACTCCCTAGCCCTCGCTTCGATGCCCGCCTCGATAGATCTGTGTGATTGTGGCAGACTTCACGCGACGCCCGGGAGGGCGCCGCGACCTTTGGTTATGCCTGGAACAGGCAGGTCAAGTCCCGTGGCGCTACCTGATGTCGCCCAAGCTGTTATTGATCCGTTAGAATCTGATGTCACTTATTTCGGCCGTCATAGACGCAATTTCTCGGCCAGCCGCAGTTCTCGGCCAGCTCCACCTGTCGAGCCAGTGCGATTGTGGAGGTTCGCTGATGGCGCGTGGATGGGGCCAGTTTGGAAAGTGAGTGGGAGATGCGTGACGCCGCAAGGTCCGGCAAGAAGCGCTGGGCGCTCGGCAATTGGGACCTGCGCTGGAAGGTTACGGCGGTTCTCGCCGTGCCGCTGGCCGTCGCGGTCGGTCTCGGAGTGTCGAGGATTACCACGGAGTTCGGCCAAGCCAACCGGCTCGAGAACGTCGCGGGCAACATCGAGGTCATTCCGGCCGTCACCGGCCTGAGCGCGGCGGCCGCCACGGTCGCCGGTTCGCAGATGGTCTCGCTGATACCCGGCGCCTCCGTGGTGACCGATCAGGATCTCACCGAGCTCGATCAGGCCATCTCGACCGCGGAGTCCGCGGTCGGGAAGTTCGAGGGCAGGCCCGAGTCGCAGGCTTCGCTGCAGACCATGATCACCGAGTCCCGGGCGATCCTGGCCAGGGGCAAGGCCGCCGCCGACTCGACCGAGGCGCTCGGCGGGATCGACCGGATCCGCAACGAGAACGTGAGCATCGTCGAGGCCACCGTCTCGCAGGTGAGTGATCCGGCGGTGGACGCGGCCAAGCTGCGCCTCGTCGACTCGCTCAATACCCGCGCGACCCTGGTCTCCGAACTCGCCGCCTTCAACATCGTGCTGCACGACTTCAAGGCGGGCGTGCAGGCCTTCGTGGCCGCCTCCGAGGCCGAGCGCCACCTGCTGAACGTGCTGGCGCACCGCTTCCCCGAGGGTGACACCGCCATCGCCGACCTGCGGGCGGGCGTGGACCTGCGCATCGCGCTGATCGAGGGGCCGGAGGCGCAGGCGGGCAAGATCCCGCTCGGCGACTTCAAGACCTCGCTCACCACCAGCGTCGACGTCTACGAGCGGGTCATCGCCAAGGCGACCCACGACCTGGATGTCGCGATGGCCGATCTGTCCGGTCGCGCCAACCGCGAGGCCTGGACCTACACCGCGGTCGTGCTCGCCACGATCCTGGCGGCGCTGCTGCTCGCGGTCTTCGTCGCGCGGTCGATGATCGTGCCGCTGCACCGGCTGCGCCTGGCCGCACTGCGCGTGGCCGAGAGCGATCTGCCGCACGAGGTCGCCCAGCTGCGCACCGGCGCCGCTCCGGAGGACGTGCCGCTGGAGCCGATGCCGATCCGCTCGGACGAGGAGATCGGCCAGCTGGCCCGCGCCATCGACGACATCCACGGTCAGGCGCTGCGCCTGGCCAGTGATCAGGCGCAGATGCGTTCCCAGGTCAACGACATGTTCGAGACCCTGGCCCGGCGTTCCAAGTCTCTCGTCGACCATCAGCTGACCCTCATCGAGGCGATGGAGTACGACGAGAAGGATCCGCGCCTGCTGGAAAACCTCTTCCGGCTCGACCATCTCGCCGCCCGTATGCGCCGAAACGGCGACAACCTGCTGATTCTGGCCGGCACCAAGCAGCGCCGCGCCAAGTCCGCGCCGGTCGAGATCGCCGACGTGCTGCGCGCCGCGATCTCCGAGGTCGAGGACTACGAGCGCGTGAAGCTGGGCGCGACCCCGCGCGGCGCGCTCAAGGAGCCGTCGGCCTCCGACCTCGCGCACCTGTTCGCCGAGCTGCTCGACAACGCGCTGCGCGCCTCGCCGCCGGAGACGGACGTGAAGTTCACCTTCGCGCAGGCGCACGACCAGGGGCTGCTCATCGAGGTCGCCGACCGCGGCATCGGCATGCCGCCCGCGGAAATGGCCGAGATCAACCGCAAGCTCGAGCAGACCGCCGAGCCCGGCCCGGACACCGCCCGCCACATGGGCCTGTTCGTGGTCGGCAGGCTGGCCGAGCGGCACGGTCTCACCGTCCGGCTGCGCCCGACCTTCGACACCGCCCGCGACCCCGGCGTCACGGTCACCGTGCACGTGCCGGTCGGCCTGATCGTGCCGGTCAAGGGTGGCACCGGGGCGCAGGCCGTGCAGGCCGCGCCGGTTCAGCCGAACCCGCAGCGTCCGGCTTCGACCATGCAGACCCGCGCGGTCACCCGCACCTCGGCGGGCAACATGGTGGTGACCGTCGACCCGGGTGTCAGCGGTCCGATCCGGACCGATTCCGGTCCGATCGCCCCGGTGGCTCCGGCCGCGAGCGGATCCGGCGGACTACCGCAACGTCAGCCCGGCACGGCCGCCGCCTCGGCGGGCATGTCCACCGAGAGCGGCAACGGCAGCGGCACGCATTCGGCCAGCCTGCGCGAGTCGAGCGCGTCCGCCGCGGCCAACGGCCCGCAGCGCGGCAAGCTCGCCGCCGCCAGCATGCCCAAGCGCAACGGCGGTCCCGCGGCCCCCGGTACGCAGCCGCCCTCCGGTCCGCTGCCGCCGGTCTCCGGCCCCACCGTGCGTGAGGCGCCCTCCGTCGCCGAGCCCGGCGGTCTGCCGCAGCGCGACCCCGGTACGAATGCGGGT
>NZ_BAGA01000021.1 GCF_000308595.1 Nocardia higoensis NBRC 100133
ACCGGCGCCTTGGGCCCGGTCCCGCGCGGCTCGCGGATCCGGCTCGGGCTCGGGCGATTCCAGCGGCGGGTCCTTGGGTATCAAGGTGAATCCGCAGACCGCGATGTCGCGGGGGAGCAGCGCGCCGGCGACCACCGGTGCCCGATATTGGAAGCCGAGCCACCGGCTGTTGGCCTCGTCGGCGAAATCCGGCGGGTCGAAGGGCAGGCACTGCGGGTCGGGCAGCTCGTCGGCACGCCAGAGCACCGGGCGTTCACCGGCCCAGAACGGGCGCTCCCACACCAGCGGCAGCCCGGCGTCGGCCAGGATCTTCATCCGGGAGGAGGAGAAGCAGCGCCGCAATTCGCCGCGCTCCCAGTGCGCGAAGCTGCCCCAGCCCATGCTCGCGTCGAAGGACACCAGGTAGGTGTGATCGGAGGCCAGCGGGCGGACGAGCAGTTCCGGGAGCGTGACCGGGTCGGGCAGGCGGGCCTCGCGGGAGCACACCACGGTCAGGCCGGGATAGCAGCCGATATAGACCTCGTCGGCGTCCGGGCCCGCGCAGCCTGCCAGTGTGCCGATCATCTTCGGCACGATCTCGTAGTCGTCGAACAGTTGCTTGGCCAGCGCTTGTGCCGCACCCGGATCGGGATCGCGGTGTTCCCGCAGCACGGCCGCCGGATCATCGGCGTCGACATACCAGAGCGTCGAGGCAGTGGACACCATCTAGCGGCACCTCCCGAGTGCTGAGCGAGTCCCCTCGCTAACTACCCGCAACCGTACGTTCCATCCGGCGGTTCGGGCGAATCGGATGGTGAAAATGTACTGCGAGCGGGTGGTCGCGGGGGAGAATCGGGGAGATGCCGGTGTGTCCCGTGGTTCAGTGGCCGGAGCTGCGCACTCCGAGCAACACATCCTCCCAGGAGGGCATCGGCGCTTTGCCGCGCTTGGTCCTGGCCGGCTTGGCAACGGCCTTGGCGTCCTTCTCGGCGGGCTCGGGCGTGACCTCGGCCGCGGGCACCTTGGGTGCGGGCGCCTTGACCGGAGCTTCGGCGGCGGGCGCGGGCGTCGCGATCTCGGCGGCCGGGGCCGGCTCCGGCGCGACGGCGCCGTTCGAACCACCGGCCACGGGGGCGGCCGGGGTCGGCGGCGTCACCGGCGCGACCGGGACCGGAACGGCCGGGATGGTCGTCGG
>NZ_BAGA01000020.1 GCF_000308595.1 Nocardia higoensis NBRC 100133
GCGTCGTCGTCGGGCTCACCGTGCCTGGAACGCCGCGAGGTCCACGCGCCCTCGCGTTCGTTCTCCGCCGCGGGAGCGCGCTCCCACGGGGCACGACCTCCGGGCCGCTGGGCATGCCCGTGCCGATCGTCACCCACCAACGAACCTCGCTTCACATCTTTGCTGTCGCTTGGGCCGAGCTCGACCAGCACGGAACGATTTCGCCAATGATAACGATTCCGCCACGGTCAGGCAGTCCGGTCCGAATTCGGCTACGCCACAACAGCGTTTCCGCAGATCAGCCGCCGCTGTGCATGACATCGGCCGCAGTCGGGACCGCCGGATCGTCGGGATCGTCGAGCCAGCCGTGCGGCAGCGCCACCTTGCCCGGCGAGCCCTGACGTCCGCGCGGCCCCTCGGCGTCGCGTGGGAACGGCGCGTCGGGATCCAGCTGCCCGATCAGATCGCCGAGTTGGTTCAGGCTCGACACCGTCGCGAACGAGCGGCGCAGGTCGGCCCCGACCGGGAAGCCCATCAGATACCAGGCCATGTGCTTGCGCAGATCGCGCATCGCCTTGTCCTCGCCGAGATGCTCCGACAGCAGCGCACCGTGCCGGTACAGGATCTCGCCCACCCGGCCCAGGTTCGGCGGCGCGGGCAGCGGCTCACCGCGCAGCGCGGCCTGCAGTTCGGCGAACAGCCACGGCCTGCCCAGGCAGCCGCGCCCGACCACGACGCCGTCGCAGCCGGTCTCGTCCATCATCCGCACCGCGTCCTCGGCGGCGAAGATGTCGCCGTTGCCGAGCACCGGGATGGTGGTGACCGCCTCCTTGAGCCGGGCGATGGCCGACCAATCCGCCTGCCCGGAGTAGCGCTGGGCAGCGGTACGGGCGTGCAGGGCGACCGCCTGCGCGCCCTCGGCCTCGGCGATCCGGCCGGTGTCCAGGTAGGTCAGGTGGTCGTCGTCGATGCCGATCCGGAACTTCACCGTCACCGGAACGCCCGCCGGTTCGGCCGCGGCGACCATGGCGCGCACGATGCGGCCGAACAGCGCCCGCTTGTAGGGCAGCGCCGCGCCGCCGCCGAGCCGGGTCACCTTGGGCACCGGGCAGCCGAGGTTCATGTCGATGTGGTCGGCCCAGCCCTCGCCGACGATGATGCGCACGGCCTCGCCGAGCGTCTCCGGGTCGACGCCGTAGAGCTGCATCGAGCGCGGATGCTCGTCGGCGTCGAAGGACATCATGTGCAGCGTCTTCTCGTTGCGCTCCACCACCGCGCGGGCGGTGATCATCTCGCAGACGTAGATCGACGTCGGGCTGCCGAACTCCCGGCAGAGCTTGCGGAACGCCAGATTGGTGATGCCCGCCATCGGCGCGAGCACGACCGGCGGGTCGACCGGATACGGGCCGATCCGCAGCGTGGTCTTCGCCTCGGTAGTCATCGTCACGAGGTCCAGTCTCTCATCCACGCGCTCCCGGCCGGTCGGACGCCCGTTCCGCTGTCGCACGCGCCACACGCCGCGGAGGGCGGGAGACGCCGGAACGCGAACACCGCCGCCGGAAGTCCGGCGGCGGTGTTCGTAGTGCGCTGTGCTGTGGGGTGGGTCAGCTCGCGGCCGCGCCCGTGAGTTCGCGCTTCTTGGCTTCGCGCGCCAGCATCCGGTCGCGCTGCTCCTCGAACTTGACGACGTCCTGGGACAGCTTCTCCAGGAAGGCGGCCAGCCGCTCGCGGGTCTGCTCGCCGCGTGCGGTGAAGTCGGTGCGCTCGAAGACATTCCACTTCTTGAGCACCGGCTGCACGACCTCTTCGAGGTGCTGGCGCAGGTCGTAGATGCCGTGCTTGGCCATCAGCACGCCGTTGCGGCGGAAGTTGGGCATGCCCGCGCCCGGCATCTGGAAGTTCTCCAGGATCAGCGTGATCGCCTCGAGGGCCTGGTCGGGGACCAGGTCCAGGGCCGCGCCGCACATGTTGCGGTAGAAGATCATGTGCAGGTTCTCGTCCGCGGCCACGCGCTGGAGCATGCGATCGGCGATGGGATCGTCGCAGACCTTGCCGGTGTTGCGGTGGCTCACCCGGGTGGCGAGTTCCTGGAAGGTGACGTAGGCGACCGAGTGCAGGAAGCCCGCGTCGGCCTCGGCCGGGGAGGCGAAGCCGTTGGTCATGTGGATCATCCGGGCCTCTTCGAGGGCGACCGGGTCGACGCCGCGGGTGACCACCAGGTAGTCACGCATGACGATGCCGTGGCGGTTCTCCTCGGCGGTCCAGCGACCGACCCAGGTGCCCCAGGCGCCGTCCTGGGAGAAATTCTCCGCGATCTCACGGTGGTAGGACGGCAGATTGTCCTCGGTGAGCAGGTTGGTGATCATGGCCGCCTTGGCGACCTCGCTCAGCTTCGACTGCTCCGGATCCCAGTCCACGCCGCCGAGCGCCGCGAAGTTGCGGCCCTCGTCCCACGGGACGTAGTCGTGCGGATGCCATTCCTTGGCCAAGGAAAGGTGACGGTTGACGTTTTCCTCGGCAACCGGCTCCAACTCCGTGAGCAGCTCGAGTTGAGTCAGATCCCTTGCCATGTATCAGCCCTTCATAGTCTGCGTGCACGCTTTGCAGGTTCGTTTCATCGGAGTGGACCGTGCCCGATGCGGCCATACCTTACGGCACCGTAGGTGTGATGCGAAACGCATCGGCGCTGCGGATGCGAAGTGCGGACCGAAGTCCCCACGCCGGACGACGATGGTCCTCACAGCGGCATTGCCGCAGGATGCGACCACCCCGAGTGTATGTGCCGAAAGGCGGTGGGTGGGCTGTGAGTCCACCCACCGCGGTCCTCGTTCCGGTCTCTATCGCCGCGGCGCCCGGTTCGTTAGCACCGATCCGCGCCGGGTCCGCGTATCGCGCAGTCCGTTCGAGCACAACGGCCTGTCCACCGACGAGGTGGACAGGCCGTTGTGCTCGAACCGCCGGGCCGACGCCCCGGCCGGGCTTCGGTTCAGCGCTTGCCGCCGAGCAATCCGCCCAGCACGTTGCCGATCGCGCCGCCCGCGTTCTTGGCGATGGCCTGGCCGATCGCGCCGCCGATGCCGCTGTTGCCGGTGCTACCACCGATCAGCCCGCCGAGGATGTCGCCGAGGGCGCCCCCCGAGGGCGCGGGCGCCGGCGCGGGCGCTTGGGCCTGCGGCGCCGCATTGCCGCCCAGCAATTGCTTGGACAGGTAGGCCAGCACGATCGGCGCCAGAATGGGCAGCAACTGGGCGACGAGCTGGTTGCCGCCGGTGCCCTCGGTCGCACCCAGCGCGCTGATGACGGTGTTCTTCTCCCCGCCGAACACCTTGTCGACGATCTTCTCGCCGTCGGCCGCGTCGACCTTGTCGATGTCGACCGAACCCTCGCCGGCCACCAGGCTCGGATCGTGCTTGGTCAGCGCGCCGAGCAGTGCCGATGCTCCCTCGGGCTGCGTCGCGTTGGCCTGCAGCCCGCCGAGCAGGGTCGGCAGTGCGGCCTGCACGGCCGTGTTCGCGGTGGCTTCGTCCACGCCCAGCTGCTTGGCGATCTGGGCGACCGGGACGTTGGAGAGCAGTTCGTCGAAGGAAGTCATCGGCTCCGCCTGTCTAGAAGTAAGCCACGAGTATGCCCGTGACCGCCTCACAGTAAAGGAAAGCCCGTTTGCGATACCCGGTTTCATAGTTGCTGTGACTACGCCACAGCCCGTCCGCGCTGCTCGCGGGGCGTGACGTGGCAGCCGGATGCGGCCGGAGACGAGGACAGGCGCCCGGGGGCCGGGCGCCTGTCGGACGTGCCCCCACCAGGGCTCGAACCTGGGACCTGCGGATTAAAAGTCCGTAGCTCTACCAACTGAGCTATAGGGGCGCGTGCGGCAAGTGTAGTGGGCGGGGGCGCCGTTCGGAAAACCGGGAGCGGGGACATCCCGGGCCGTGCGGAGCGCGGGGCCGGGCGTGGCCGGCCGAAGTGGCGAGCGGGAAAGCGTTGGGGGTCAGCTTTGTTCATTCGGGCGTCGGCTGGATAGTATCCAATCATGTTGCCTACCAACCAGTTTGGTTTCGTCTCGGTAGGTCGCCCGGAGGGAGTGTGAGCGCGGTGCTCGGGACGGACCGTGCCGCGCGGCCGGCGCGGCCGGTTCAGCTCTCGAATCCGGCGTCGTGCCGACGCGATGCGGGCGCCGCGCGGAATTGTAAATACCGGCCGCCCAGCCCTTTTCGATTGCGAAATGTTAGCTGTGTGCGATGCGTGTCGAGTGGGCTATCCGACTCATCGGTTTGCCGCGTGTCGGGACATGATTGCAGGTACCGTGACGCATCGGTGAATTCCGAGCGAATCGCCGCTTTCGGTGATACATCCCCCGTCGGCGCGGTACTCGGTGGTGTGATGCCGGCGAGTCGCCGTCGCAAAGGGGGTCGGCGATCGGAATTCGAGCCGTCATTGTGGAGTCCGCAGACAGCAACGATTGCCACAGGAGGCCGATCGGAGGCAGGTCCGAGACGTAGATGTGCCCGGGTGTGCACCCCCTGCGGCGCACCCGGGCACGACAAATTATACCAGCCGGTGTGTTATTCGTAATTCATCCTTTTGCATACCGAAAGTATGAATTGGCCGGAAAAACCGGCTCGAAGTATTCAATTCAATCAACTATTGCGCCAGGGGTCCGTTCCTACGGGGGGCTTCGAGTGGCGGTGAGTAGCTTCGGAGGCGTTTCGAGCATGGCACGGCAGCAAGAGCGGGCCCGCCGGACACGGGCGGCGATAATCAGATCCGCGGCCGTCGAATTCGGCAAGAGCGGCTATGCCGCGGCATCGCTCAACAGAATCCTGGAAGGGTCGCGCGCGACCAAGGGGGCGATGTACTTCCACTTCGACTCCAAGGAAGAACTGGCCAGGGCGGTGCTGGAGACGGCCGTGGAGCGCTATCGCGCCACGGCCGAGCGCTGGCTGGCCCGAACCGATCTCGGGCCGCTCGACGTGCTGCACGGCATGATCGACGAGCTGGCCCTCCGGCTCGAGCACGACATCATCGTGCAGGCGGAGTACCGGCTCATCATCGAGCCCGACTTCTATCGCGACGTCCGGGCCGGCGCCGGGCGCATCCTCATCCGGGCGACACGCTCGCTCGCGCTGCGGGCCGTCGAGCACGGGCAGCTGCGCGAGGACGCGGATCCGGATCGCTTCACCCGGACGCTGATCGCGGCGCTGGCGGGGCAGCGCTACCTGGTCGAGCTCCCCGGCGGCACGACCGATCTGCGTGCCCGGTTCCAGGAAGCGCTCGAGGTCGTCATCGAGTCGATGGCGACGCCGGAATGGCGGGAAAAGTTCGCCGTCGACGGCTGGGCTGCGTCAGCACGCTTGGAAGAGCTCGGTTTGGGCGTCTGACCAGCCGATTTGGAACTCTCGGCAGAGCTGTCATAAGCTATGCGAGCTCCCAACGGAACACCGTTGAAAGCCGGTCCGGAGAAATCCGGGACGAGCCCCCTTCGTCTAGCGGCCTAGGACGCCGCCCTTTCAAGGCGGTAGCGCGGGTTCGAATCCCGTAGGGGGTACGGTCTTCGGACTGTTGGTAGCACAGCAAGGCCCTGTGGCGCAGTTGGTTAGCGCGCCGCCCTGTCACGGCGGAGGTCGCGGGTTCGAGTCCCGTCAGGGTCGCAAGTAAGCGCCGGAGAAATCCGGCGCTTCGCGTATGGCATTCGGAACGGGTGCCTGCGGCCAGGTAGCTCAGTTGGTACGAGCGTCCGCCTGAAAAGCGGAAGGTCGCCGGTTCGATCCCGGCCCTGGCCACGTCCATCCCCCTGGCTCACCGGCCAGGGGGATTTTTCTTTTATCGCGGGCCCGATCCCTGCTGCGGTGTGACGCACATCTCGGAGACTTCCTCTCCGAATCGAGTGGCGCGGTGAGCGTTTGCGCCGACTTCCGCCGATCGGCGCGCCACCTGCCGAGAACCTACGTCGGGCCCGGCCGGGAGATGGAATGCTGGAGGCATGGCTGAACGGTGGTACTACTGCTTGAAGCACCAGCGAGCCGAGCAGGGCAGGCAGTGCTGGTTCCAGGACCGGATGGGCCCGTATCCGGATCGGGCCACGGCTGAACGGGCGCTGGAGATCGCGCGGGCGCGCAACGAGCGCGAGGACGCCCGCGACCGATCCTGGCGCGAGGGCGACTGACCAGCGGCGGCGCGCGCGGCCGCTCAGCTCCTCATCAGGCGGATCGAGTACGGTTTCTCGGTAATCGACTATCGCTCGTACGGTCCGGCCTGGGCCGACGGGCTGGACAGGTGAGCAGGGAGGGCGACCCTTGAGGGTTACCGTTGTTGTGCCGACCTACAACGAGCGGGAGAACTTGCCGGTGGCGGTGGACCGGCTGACCGCACTGGCGGTACCCGACCTGCACATCCTCGTCGTGGACGACAACTCCCCGGACGGCACGGGCGAGGTCGCCGACAAGCTCGCCATCGAACTGCCCGACGTGGTGGGGGTGCTGCACCGCACCGAGAAGGACGGCCTGGGCCGGGCCTACGTCGCGGGCATCACCCGTGCGCTCGACGAGGGCGCCGACGTGGTCATCCAGATGGACGCCGATCTGTCGCATCCCGCCGAGGTGATTCCGGCGATGCTGGCGAAGCTGAGCGAATCCGACGCAGGGGTGGTGCTCGGCTCGCGGTACGTGCCCGGCGGTTCCACCGCCGAGGAGTGGAAGTGGTACCGCAAGGCGCTCTCGGCCTGGGCCAATTTCTACGTCAATCTCATCCTGCGTCTCGGCGTCAAGGACGCCACCGCCGGTTTCAAGGCGTGGAAGGCCGACACCCTGCGCGCCATCGACGTCGCCTCCATCCGCAGCAACGGCTACTCGTTCCAGGTGGAGATGAACTACCGGGCGGTGCGCAAGGGCGTCACCATCGCCGAGGTGCCGATCCGGTTCGAGGAGCGGACCCTCGGCGCGTCCAAGATGAGCCTGAAGGTGCAGCTGGAATCGGCCCTGATGCCGTGGAAGCTGCTGCTCGGGCGCTCGGTCTAGCCGGACGCCTCCGAACCGGCACCGTGCCCGAGCTGATACTGCGCGGGCTCGTCGGGGTCGGGCCAGTCGAGCAGCGTGTCGAGGAACAACTGCCGAACCTCTTCTGCCCTGGCATCCAGCTCGGCGAGATCCCAGTCGCGCACATCGACGGGATCCAGGATCGCCACATCCACCGTGCCCGCGCGCGCGATCATCGAATTGCGCCATGCGATCTCTCCGGCATTGCGGATCACCACCGGAATCACCGGCACGCCCGCCTGATGGGCGATGTGGAAGGCCCCCTTCTTGAACGGGCCGATCGTGGGGGAGTAGGACCGGGTGCCCTCGGGAGCGACGGCGATGGACAGTCCGTCGCGCAGGGTGCCGACCACCGGCGCCAGTGCCGCCCTCGCCTTGTCGGAATCGGCCCGGTCGATGAAGGTGACTCCCACGAAGCGCATGAGCGGCCCGAAGATCGGATTCCGGGTGAGCTCCTTCTTGCCGATTCCGGTGACGCCCCCGCCGAGGACGTGGGGCACGATGATCACGTCGAACTGACTCTGGTGGTTGAACAGGAACACCGCAGGGCGCGGTGACCGCGCGTTGTGTGCCCCGCTGACCCGGACCCGCACGCCCAGGGTGGCCAGGGTGGCCGCCGTCCCGAACGACATCAGCCCGTCGGCCATCGCGCGCCGTCTGCGGGTGTAGGACTTGGCCAGCACGCCGGCGGCCGCGCCGAGCAGCAGCGCGGCGAATCCGGCGATGGTCCGCACGTAGTCGACGAACCGGGGATCGCGTCTGCGCCGGAAAATCACCACGGGCCAGTCGTGATCACAGGCGGCGGCGCTCAGGATGCGGTCGGGGTTGATCACCACCGGGTGTGCGCTCTGGGCCAGCAGCGGCTGGTCGGTGGTCGCGCCGCTGTAGGCGTAACCGGCCGCGGTGTCGAGGCCGCGTTCGGCCGCGAAGGCCCGCACCGCCTGGGCTTTGCCGTTGCGCCAGAGCGTTTTGCCGTGCACGTAGCCGGTGAGCGTGCCGTCGGCGTCGGTGTCCATGGCCGTGCACAACACGTGCTCGATGCCGAGTTCGGCGGCCACCGGCGCCACCTGGAACTCGGTCAGCGCGCTCACCAGGACCACGGTGTGCCCCTGCGCGAGATGCGCGCGGACGAGCTGCCAGGCCTCGGGGAACAGGTGGCCGAAGACGCCGCGCCGGAACAGCCGCACGCCGAGTTCGGCGACTTCGTCGCGGCGGCGTCCGGCCAGTCGTGCGGCGGCCCGGTGCAGTAAGCGGCTGTAGCCGCCGTCGGAAAGCGTGGGTCGATAGCCGTCGAGCAGGGTGCGGGCGGTGGTGTCGCGGACGCCGCCGGGCAGGGCGGCGCGCAGTGCCGAGGGGCCGGCGAAGCCGTCCAGCACGGCGGACAGGTCGAAGACCGCGAGCACCTCGGGCCCCGCCGGGCCGGAGCGGATGCGGTCGAGCAGTGCGCTCATCGCGTCACCGGGCCGAGCGTGTTGGACGGATCGAGGGTGGCCGCCAGCGAGATGCGCGAGCTGATCGCGCGCAGTTCGGCGGCGAACTCGGAGCGCCGCCTGCTCAGGTCGGCGCGTTCGTCGGCGGCGGCCGCCTCGGCCGGATCGATCAGGTGGTAGTGGTCGGCGAGCTTGATCGCGCTGGAGAACAGCTCGGTGGAGACCGACTCGGGGCTGTGCAGGCGTCGCTGCAGCAGCATCTGCCGCCCCACCGACACGCATTCGGCGATCAGCTCCTTGCGGTCGATCGGCGCGGCGGCGTCCTTGTCGGCCAGCCGCTCGGCGACCACCAGCTGAGCGTCGAAGAACGAGCGCAGCACCCGGTGGGCCATCATGAACCCCGACCCGCGCAATCGCGCGACGATCTCGCTGCCCCGCGTCTCGCGCCCCCGGTTGTTCCATTCCGGGTCGACCAGCAGCATCTCGGCGGTGATCCGTTCGGAGAATTCGGTGCGGTCGGGGAAGAAGAACTCGAACTTGAGCAGGTCGCGCAACCGGAAGGCTTCCTGCCAGCCCGCGCGCAGGTGATCTTCGGCGGGCTCGATCGCGGTGAGCACCGACAGTTCCATGATGGCGCGGTCGATGAACCAGTGCACCGCGCTGTTGCGATAGAAAGCGGCCTCCAGATGCGCGCCGCTCTCGATCGAGTACACCGGCTCGATGCCGCCGCGGTAGACGGTCACGACCTTGGCCAGCGAGAGCTGCTCGAGCACGACGGCCAGCGACCGCTCCTCGGTCAGCGCGGCGAGTTCGCCGCTCGGCAGTCCGCGGCGGCCGATGTAGTCGATCACCGGGGTCAGCAGCGTGCGGACCTCGGCGAGGGTGAGCGCGCGCTGTTCGACGCCGAGCAGGGCCAGGGTGGCCAGTGCGTTCACCGTGATCGGGGTGACGTTGTTGATGCCGACCGCCACCTCGAAGGCCAGCCGTTGCACGGCGCGTCGCTCCTTCTCGGCGATCTCCTGCTCCGCCGCGGTCGCGATCGGCGCGGCGTCGGCACTGTCGGTCCCGTGCAGCGGGATGCTCACCGGCGGCTTGTGCATCGGGTCGCCGAGCGCGATCAGACGATCGCGCGCCGAGAGCGGTTCGCCGAAGCGGACGTAGACGTGCCCGGCCGAATGCTGTTGCGAGCGGATGTAGCGGGCCAGCCAGGTCAGGCCCTCGGGCTTCTTGCGCCCGCCCAGTTGCTCGGTGGCGATGGCGCCGAGCTCGTTGAGCCGTTCGTAGGTGATCGAGACCGGGATCAGCAACACGTCGTCGATGCGTTCGCCGCGCACCGCGGCCGCGAGGTAGTTCAGCAGCCCGTAGCGCGGCGGGCGCAGTTTGCCGGTCCTGGTGCGCCCGCCCTCGAAATACCACTCCAGGTTGAAGCGCTTGCTCAGCAGATAGGCGAAGTACTCCTCGACGACGGCTTTGTAGACCTCGTCGTCGCCGAAGCTGCGGCGGATGAACACCGTGCCGGTGCGCCGGGCGATGGCACCCATCGGCCAGAAGCTCAGGTTGGCTCCGCCGATGACGTGATTGGGCGGGAAGTCGTTGCGCGCGAGCACGTCACCGAGGACGAAGGGGTCCACGTAGGAGCGGTGCGAGGGCAGGAAGACCAGCGGATAGTCGCGGTTGAGCGTGCGCAGGCGGGCCAGGCCGGTGGCGTCGGTGTCGACTTTCCAGGTCGAGGCGTGTACCGGGCGCATGGCCTGGGTGAACAGGTCCGAGACCAGACGTGACTGGGCGGCGACCAGCTCGTTGAGTCCCTTCTCCGCGCGCCGGTACACATCCTGCGGGTCGGCGCCGAGCTGATCGGCGATCAGCTCCAGTCGGCGCAGGAACTCCGGCGAGTCCAGGATCTCCTCGGCTACCAGCCGGGGCACCTTGTAGCGGTCGCCGATGACGGTGCGCTCGGCGCGTTCCAGCGCCACCACCGCGGCACGCACGACGGCGCGCGCGAACGGCTCGCCGCTGCCCGCGGCGTGCAGGGCGGCGGCCTCGGGATTGTTGGCGCGCAGTTCGCTGAGCAGGGCGGGCGCGCCGGTGAGGACGACATGGCGCTCGGGATCCTTGCGCGCGAGCTTGCGCTGCACGAGCCGGTTGGGCTTGCGTGGATCGGTCAGCAGGGCCAGGTCGCCGAAACTCATGCGCCGCACACCGTCGCGTTCCGGTGGCAGCCACAGCACCCGCACCGGGACCACCAGCGGATCGTCCCGGCGGCCGATCAGCCGGGCGGCGACCGCGGCGGCGTCGAGATCGAGCTGGGTGACGGGCGCGTCGGTGCCGAACTCGCTCGCGATGCCGCCTCGGGCGAGCCAGGTGCCGATCAGCTCGCGCTCGACGCCGGAGGAAGCGTCCACCAGCGCGACGACCGACCGTGGGGCCGGTCGGAGCGGCTGCGATTCGGCGGGCTCGATCATGGGGCCTCCGTCTGCCTGTCGCCCCGCCGCCCGGTGCGGCGGGGACGTGAAGTCGCGGCCCTCCATTGTCCCGCGCGGGGTGATCTTGCGGCGTGAGTTCGCGACCCCGAGTCGGCCGGCCCGGTGCTGTGCTCCCGAGCACACCTCCGCTTTGGACAGGTAATGCTAACCTTACCTCGCACTAGGTAGGTCATCTTGATTCTGGAGGATCGTTGTCGACGACGGATGAGCGCTCGCGCGTGGAGTATGTAACCGATCCGGCGGCAGCGATGTCCCGATTGGCAAGCGCGGATCGTTTCGGCGAGTACGTGATGTACGAGCGCCCCGGGCAATGGGTTTTCGCCGCCGACCCGATCGGCAGCATCGAACTCGACGCCACCGAGTTGCGGGTCACCTGGGCGGGTGAGACCACGGTGTCGGCCTGGGAGGGCTCGCCCGCCCGTGCCATCGATCGCGCCCTGGCCATGCTGCCCGCGCATGCCACCGGCGCCTACGGCTGGATCGGCTTCGAGTTCTGCGCCTGGGCGCTGGAGGCGATCGCGCACGTCGACGAGCGGACCTCCCTGGCCCACTTGATGATTCCGCGCGTCCAGGTGACCGTCGACGAATCCGGTCTGCGGATCGAAGGCGCGACCCCCGAAGAAGCCGCCGAGATCCACGATCTCGTCGCCGCCTCACAGGAAACCGAACTGCCGCAGGCCCATCCGATCGATGTCCGCGTCGATCCCACCGGGTACCGGGACCGGGTCGCCGAGGCCGTCGCCGAGATCGGCGCGGGCAAGTACCAGAAGGTCATCCTGTCGCGGAAGGTCGATCTGCCCTTCACCGTCGACGTGCCGTCGACCTACCGCCTCGGCCGCGCCAACAACACTCCCGCGCGCTCCTACCTGCTGCGCCTGGGCGGTCTGGAGTCGGCCGGCTTCAGCCCCGAACTGGTCGTGTCCGTCGACGACGACCGGGTGGTCACCACCGAGCCGCTGGCGGGCACCCGCGCCTTCGGCCGCGGTCACGCCGAGGACATGGCCGCGCGCGCGGATCTGGTCAGCGATCCGAAAGAGATCGTGGAGCACGCCATCTCGGTGCAGCTGTCCTTCGCCGAGATCAGCTCGGTCGCCGATCCGGGCACCCCGGCGGTGTCGGACTTCATGGCGGTGCGCGAGCGTGGCAGCGTGCAGCACCTGGCCTCCACGGTGCGCGGCACGCTGGCCGCCGACCGCTCCGGCTGGGACGCGCTGGAGGTGCTGTTCCCGTCGGTCACCGCCTCGGGCATCCCGAAGCGCGAGGGCGTCGACTCGGTCTTCCGCCTCGACGGTGCGCCCCGCGGGCTGTATTCCGGTGCGGTGGTGACGGTTTCGCCGACCGGCGCGCTGGAGGCCACCCTGGTCCTGCGTGCGGTCTACCAGACCGCGGAGGGCGCGTGGCTGCGCGCGGGCGCGGGCGTGGTCGGGCAGTCCAAGCCGGAGCGCGAGTTCGAGGAGACCTGCGAGAAGCTGGGCAGCATCGCCCCTTACGTGGTCAAGGCCTGATTCCTGCGGAAACGCGCACGGGCGGCACACCTTTCCGGTGTGCCGCCCGTGCGCGTTTCCGGGTCCGTGCGGAGGTCGATCAGCTGTAGGTGGCCGCGAGGACCTTCTTGTCGATCTTGCCCACCGCGGTGACCGGAAGGACGTCGGTCTGCCGCAGCACGTCGGGCAGCTTGTAGGTGGCCAGCCCGCGTTCGCTCAGGAAGGTCTTGATCTCGGGCAGGCTCGGCATCTCGCCGTCGACCACCAGCACCGCGCACACCTTCTCGCCCAGCGCCGCGTCCGGCAGGCCGACGGCGGCCGCGTGCCGGACCGCCGGGTAGGTCAGCAGGTGCTCTTCGAGCTCGTCGCAGGAGATGTTCTCGCCGCCGCGGTTGATGACGTCCTTGATCCGGCCGGAGACGATCAGGTGCCCGGATTCCAGGCGGCGCACCAGATCCCCGCTGCGGTAGTAGCCGTCGGGGGTGAACGCGCGGGCATTGTGCTCGGGGGCGCGGTAGTAGCCGCGCAGCGTGTAGGGCCCGCGGGTCAGCAGCTCGCCCTCCTCGCCCGGCGCCACGTCGTTGCCCTCGCCGTCGACGACACGCAGCTCGTCGGCAGGCGACATCGGCCTGCCCTGGGTGGTGCAGATCAGCTCGTCGGGGTCGTCGAGGCGGGTGTAGTTGAGCAGGCCCTCGGCCATGCCGAACACCTGCTGGAGCTTCGCGCCGAGCGCGGGGGTGACCTCCCTGGCGTTCACATCGGCCAGCCGGGCGCCGCCGACTTGCAGCAGCCGCAGCGAACTCAGGTCGGCCTCTTCCCATTCCACGGCCGCGCAGTACAACTGGGCCAGCGGCGGCACCACGGCGGTGACCGTCACACCGTGGCGTTCGATGGCGGCGAAGGTGTTCTCCGGGCTCGGATCGCTGACGAAGCTCACCGCGGCGCCGACGCTCACGCTGCCGAGGATGCCCGGGCAGGCCAGCGGGAAGTTGTGCGCGGCGGGCAGGGTCGCCAGATACACGTCCTCGGCGGTGAGTTCGCAGATCTGGGCGCTGCGGGTGGCGTTGTAGACGTAGTCGTCGTGGGTGCGCGCGATCAGCTTGGGCAGGCCGGTGGTGCCGCCGGAGACCAGCATCAGCGCGATATCGGACGGATCGATCTCGGGCAGCGAATCGCCGTCACGCGCAATGCTGTTCAGGTCGGTGAAGGGGCCGGGGTCGCCGAGGACCAGGACGTGGCGCAGGCTCGGGACCTGCTGCTGCGCCGTCTTCGCCAGTTCGCGGTAGTCGAAGTCGCCGAAGGTGTCGGCGATGATGTAGCCCACCGCTTCCGACAACGCGGTGAGATGCTCGATCTCGGCCCTGCGGTGCGCGGGCAGGGTGAGTACCGGGATCGCGCCCGCGCGCAGCAGGCCGAACAGGACCGTCAGGAATTCCGGCACATTCGGCAGTTGGACGACGACCCGATCGCCGGGGGTGATGCCCAGGGCGATCAGGCCGTGCGCGATCCGGTCGGCCTCGGCGTCCACCCAGGCGTAGTCGCGGGGGCCCGCGTCGGTGCGCAGGGCGATGCGCTCGGGGTGCTGTGTCGCGGTGCTGCGCAGCAGGTCGCCGAGCGGCGTGCCCGTCCAGTAGCCCGCGGCGCGGTAGGCCTCGGCCGTCTCGGCGGGGAAGGGCACATAGCCGTCCCGGTGGTCGGTGGTTGTGGTCACGATTCCCTCACTGGGTCCGGTCGGGTCGGATCGAGTTAGGTAACCCTATCTCAAAGCCCGGTGGGCGCTGATCATCCGGGCTAGACTCTTCGCATGAGCCGCTGGGAAGCCACGGATATCCCTGATCAGACCGGTCGGACCTTCGTCGTCACCGGCGCCAACGGCGGACTCGGCGCAGCCGCCGCCCGGGCACTGGCCGCCAAGGGCGCGCAGGTCGTCATGGCCTGCCGCGATCTGGCCAAGGCCGAACGCGTTGCCGCCGAGCTGGGCCCGCACGCCGACGTCCGGTCCCTCGATCTGGCCGATCTCTCCTCGGTGCGCGCCTTCGCCGCGGGCGTCGAGCGGGTCGACGTGCTGATCAACAACGCCGGGGTGATGGCGGTGCCGCAGCGCCGGACCGCCGACGGCTTCGAAATGCAGATCGGCACCAACCATCTCGGCCACTTCGCGCTCACCGGGCTGCTGCTCGGCAAGATCACCGATCGGGTGGTCACCGTCTCCAGCGGCGCGCACGTCATCGGCGCCATCGATCTGGACGACCTGAACTGGGAGCGCAGGAAGTACCAGTCCTGGCGGGCCTACGGACAGGCCAAGCTGGCGAACCTGATGTTCGCCTACGAATTGCAGCGCAGGCTCACCGCGGCGGGTTCGCCGATCCTCTCGGTCGCCGCGCACCCCGGCTATGCCTCGACCGGTCTGCAATCGCACACCGAGACCTTCATGGATTCGATCATGGCCGTCGGCAACCGGCTGCTGGCCCAGAGCGCCGAGAACGGCGCGCTGCCGGAGCTTTTCGCCGCGACGATGCCGGTGGAGCCGGGCGCGTTCTACGGTCCGGACAAGTTCGGCGGCCTGCGTGGCCATCCCGTTCGCGTCGGGTCCACCGAGGCCTCCCGCGACGAGACGGTGGCGCGCGAGCTGTTCGCCCTGTCCGAGCGCCTCACCGGGGTCACCTACTCGATCTGAGCGTCCTGTGACCGGCATCACTCGCCGGCCTGTCACACCTCGATGGTCCGCGGCGTCGTCTGTGTGTGAGCCGCTCGGGAACGCCGGGCGCCGGACATCGAGGAGCAGATCATGGAACAGCGGTTCGACTACGCGGGACAGGAACTCGGCGCGAAGTTCGTCAAGCGGATCAACAACGCGGGCATGGTCGTCGGCGAGTCCACGCTGGCGCCCGCGACCCGCGAACTGGTGCTGCTGCGGGTCAGCCAGATCAACGGCTGCGGCTTCTGCGTCGACATGCATTTCAAGGACGCCGTCCATGCCGGCGAGGACCCGGTCCGGCTGAACATGGTCTCGGCCTGGCGCGAGGCCACCGTGTTCACCGAGTCCGAGCGTGCGGCGCTCGCGCTGGCCGAGGAGGGCACCCGGCTGGCCGACGCGCACCAGGGCGTCTCCGACGAGACCTGGGCGCAGGTCGAGAAGCACTACGACGCCGAGCAGATCGCCGCGCTCATCTCGCTGATCGCCCTGATCAACGCCTACAACCGGATGAACGTCATCAGCCGCACGCCCGCGGGCGGCTACGTTCCCGGCCAGTTCCACTGACCGGCCCGCGCGGGGCGCGGCGGTGATGTCCGTCGCCCCCGCGTCACCGTGGCGTGGGTTGCTGATAGAGTGCCTGTCGTGCAGCGCGCGTATTTCTGGTTTAGCAAGCCGGCCCCGGGTGGGCCGGTCTGCGGCAACCACCTGCGCTGACTATCCCACCCCGAGCCGGATGATGGACCGGCTCTACGGTGTTCCTGATTTCCGTGGGTCGGCCTGAAGAAAAGGAAACGACCACGATGACCACAGCGGTTGACATCGACGCACGCCATGCCGACCTCGATCACCAGCGCACCCTCGCGGTGAGCCCGTTGCGCTCGCCCGCCGAGGTGCGCATGGTCCACCGGATCACCGATGCCCATGCCGACACCGTCCGTGCGGGCCGCAAGGCCACCGTCGATGTGCTCGAAGGCGCCGACGATCGCCTGATGGTGATCGTCGGGCCGTGCTCGGTGCACGATCCCGCCGCCGCGCTGGACTACGCCCGCCGCCTGGCCGCCAAGGCCGACGAGCTGGGCGAGAACCTGCACATCGTGATGCGGGTCTACTTCGAGAAGCCGCGCACCAGCCTGGGTTGGAAGGGCCTGATCAACGATCCGCACCTGGACGGCTCGTTCGACGTCAACACCGGCCTGGGTATCGGCCGCAAGCTGCTGGTCGACATCACCGCGCTCGGGCTGCCGGTGGCCTGTGAGTTCCTCGATCCGATCACCCCCCAGTACATCGCCGATCTGGTGTCCTACGGCGCGATCGGCGCGCGCACCGCGGCCAGCCAGGTGCACCGCCAGCTCAGCAGCGCGCTGTCGATGCCGGTCGGGATCAAGAACGGCACCGACGGCGATGTGCAGGTCGCGGTGGACGGCGTGCGCGCGGCCGCGGCCAGCCACGTGTTCCCCGGCACCGATCTCGACGGCCGGGCCGCGCTGATCCGCACCTCCGGCAACCCGGACTGCCACGTCATCCTGCGTGGCGGCAGCAACGGCACCAACTACGACGCGGCCTCGGTCGCCGATGCCGGTCTGCGCCTGGAGAAGGCCGGTCTGGCCCGCCGGGTGGTGGTCGACGCCAGCCACGGCAACTCCAACAAGGACCACAACAAGCAGGTCGACGTGGTCACCGATATCGCGAACCGCATCGCCGCCGGTGAGCGCGAAGTCGTCGGCGTCATGCTGGAGAGCTTCCTGGCCGCCGGACGTCAGGATCTGACGCTGGGCCGCGCCGACGAACTGGCCTACGGTCAGTCCATCACCGACGCGTGCCTGGATTGGGATACCACCGCCGCTCAGCTCGACCGGCTGGCCGAGGCCGTCGCGGCGCGTCGCGCGACCGCGAACTGACCGGCGCCCTACCGATCGGCGCCCCTCGGACCTTCGTGCGGAGGTCCGAGGGGCGCCGAACTCATCTCAGCTGCCGAGTCCGGCTCGGTGTCGGATCCGCATCAGCCGCCTGATCGGCCCGGGCTGCCGAATCAGCCTCGGCGACACATGATCACGGGTAGGTCGAGCCGGTGAAGAAGTCGCCGGTCGAGGAGCCGAGGCCGGCATCGGGGGTGGACGAGCCCAGCCCCACGTCGCCGGTGGAGGATCCGTTGAAGAAGTCGCCCGTGCCCGCGATCAGATCGTGTGCCACTTCGCGGATCGCGCCGAGTACCGTTCCGGCCACCTCCGACGCGGCCGGATGCAGCAACAGGTCGAGATAGGCGCTCATCTGCGCCCCCTTTCATGCACCGCCGCCGAGACGGCGGTAGTGGTGTGAGGTAGAACACGAGGAGGCTAGCCGTCGCCCCGGAACCACACAACCATGCAGGTAGAAGGGCGAAAATGAATGTGAAATATAGCCTTTCGCTATCTGTTCGCAACTTTGGCGACCGCTCGGCTACTCTGCGACATATGCCAGCACGTCCCGCCACTGTCGAACGACTGCGCCCGTTCGGCGCCACGATCTTCGCCGAAATGACCGAACTCGCCGTCACGCACGACGCGGTGAATCTCGGGCAGGGCTTTCCCGATTCCGACGGACCAGCGGGGATGTTGGAGGTCGCCCGCCGGGCCATCGCCGACGGGCTGAACCAGTATCCGCCGGGGCGCGGAATGCCGGTGCTGCGCAATGCGATCGCCGCGGACCGGTTGCGCCGGTACGGCACCGAATACGATCCCGGCACCGAGATCCTGGTGACCGTCGGCGCCACCGAGGCCATCAGCGCGACCCTGCTCGGCCTGGTCGAGCCGGGCCAGGAGGTCGTGCTCATCGAGCCCTACTACGACTCCTACTCCGCGGCCGTCGCCCTGGCGGGTGCGCGGCGCCGCACCGCCCGGCTCGTCGCCGACGGCGACCGGTTCGTCCTCGACCTGGACAGCCTGCGCGCCGCCGTCACCCCGGCCACCCGGCTGATCATGCTGAACTCACCGCACAATCCCACCGGCGCCGTCCTGTCCCGCGACGATCTCGCCGCCATCGCCGAGATCGCCTGCGAGCACGACCTTCTCGTGGCCACCGACGAGGTGTACGAGCATCTGGTCTACGACGGGGCCGAACACATCAGCATCTCGACCCTGCCCGGTATGGCCGAGCGCACCGTGGTGATCTCCAGCGCCGCCAAGACCTTCAGTGTGACCGGCTGGAAGATCGGCTGGGTGTGCGCCCCGGCCTACCTGCTCGACGCGGTGCTCGCGGCCAAGCAGTTCCTGACCTTCGTCGGCGGCGGCCCGTTCCAGCCCGCCGTCGCGCACGCGCTGACCGAGGAGATGGACTGGGTCGCCCGGCTGCGGGATTCGTTGTCGGACAGGCGCACCCGTCTCTCCGCCGCGCTGGCAGCGAGCGGCTTCGAGGTGAAGGCGAGCGACGGCGGCTATTTCGTCTGCGCGGACATCACTGCGCTCGGCGAGACCGACGGTCTGGCCTTCTGTCGCGCGCTGCCCGCCTCGCTCGGGGTCGCGGCCGTGCCGGTGAGCGTGTTCGCCGACAACAAGGAGCCGTGGCAGAGCCTGGTGCGCTTCACCTTCTGCAAGCGCGACGAGACCCTCGACGAGGGCGTCCGGCGACTGCGCAAGGGAGCGAGCCGGTCCTGACCGAAGTCGCAGGCAAACCTGACACTCCCTGACGGGTCTGCCTGCGACGATCGTCGCATGACGACGAAGTACTACACCGCCTCCAGTCTCGACGGCTTCCTCGCCGACGAGGACAACTCGCTGACCTGGCTCTTCGCCGTGGACGACGACGGCCGCAGCGGCGAGGAGATCGCCGCGTTCATCGCCGACCTGAGCGCCATGTGCATGGGCGCGACCACCTACGAGTGGCTGCTGGCCAACGAACCCCCGGAGACCTGGACGAAGACCTACGGCGATATGCCCTGCTGGATCTTCACCCACCGCGACCTGCCCGCCATTCCCGGCGCCAACCTGCGTTTCGTCTCCGGCGACGTCGCCGCCGTGCACCGGGAGATGGCGGAGGTCGCGGGCGAGGGCCACATCTGGGTGGTGGGCGGGGGCGACCTGGCCGGCCAGTTCGCCGACGCCGGCCTGCTCGACGAGGTGATCGTGTCCATCGCCCCGGTCACCCTCGGCTCCGGCGCGCCCCTGCTGCCCCGCCGCATCCTCTCCGACCGCCTGCGCCTGACCTCCTCGTCCACCATGGGTCAGTTCGCCGTGCTCAGCTATGCGGTGAGCGCTCCGGCCTGACCGGGTCCCGGCCGCAGCGCCGGTCGGCCCCGGGGGCTACGACGTCCCCGGGGCCGCGCTGCTGCGGGCGCCGGATGGTCAGGCGGGGGCAGGCCGGGTGCGATCGGCGACCAGGAAGACGGCGACGCCGGCCAGCATGGTGCCCATGACGTAGCGCTGGGTGCGCAACCAGAGCGGGCGGCGGGTCAGGAAGCCGACCAGGCCGCCCGCGGCGAGCACGATCGATGCGTTGACGGCCAGGGCCACGGTGATCTGCACCGCGCCCAGGGCCAGGCTCTGCAACCAGACGGGGCTGTGCCCGGGGCGGACGAACTGCGGGATCAGCGCCATGTACATGACGGCGATCTTCGGATTGAGCAGATTGGTGACCAGCCCCATCGTGAACAGCCTGCGCGGCGGGTCGGTGGGGAGATCGGCCGGGGCGAACACCGAGACCCCGCCGGGACGCAGCGCGTTCCAGGCCAGCCACAGCAGGTAGGCCGCGCCCGCCAGCTTCACCGCCAGATACAGGCCGGGCACCACCGCGAACACCGCCGTGATGCCCGCTGTCGCCGCCGCCAGGTACACCGCGAAACCGGCCGCCACCCCGCCGAGGGACACCAGTCCGGCCCGTCTGCCCTGCGCGACCGTGCGGGAGACCAGATACATCATGTTCGGTCCCGGGGTGAGCACCATCGCCAGCGCCGCCGCCGCCGCGACACCGAGAACCGCCGCCGTCTCGATCATGCTCATGATCCTCACCTGCCCCGCCTGTCGTGTCTCGGTCCACTCGGCACCGGCTGGCATGGCCTCCCGAGCGGACCCGTCCGGAACAAAACCGCCGCCCCGGACGCTGTACCGGCGAGAACGCGCCGTGGGGAGTGTCGGCGGGGTCGGGGACAATGGGCACAACCCCCTACCAGGGACAGGGCAGCGCCGAGCTGTGCGGGCAGACCCGTGCCGGTGCGCCGAGACGAGGAGAGACTGTGACCGACGGTCCGCTGATCGTGCAAAGTGACAAGACCCTGCTGCTGGAGGTCGACCACGAACTGGCCGACGCCGCCCGGCAGGCCATCGCGCCGTTCGCCGAACTCGAACGCGCCCCGGAGCACGTGCACACCTACCGGGTGACCCCGCTGGCGCTGTGGAACGCGCGCGCGGCCGGGCACGACGCCGAGCAGGTCGTCGACGCACTGGTCAGCTTCTCGCGCTACGCGGTGCCCCAGCCGCTGCTGGTCGACATCGTCGACACCATGGCCCGCTACGGCCGCCTGCAGCTGGTCAAGCATCCCGCGCACGGGCTCACCCTGGTGAGCCTGGACCGCGCGGTGCTCGAGGAAGTGTTGCGGCACAAGAAGATCGCCCCGATGCTGGGCGCGCGCATCGACGACGACACGGTGATCGTGCACCCCTCCGAACGTGGCCGGATCAAGCAGATGCTGCTCAAGATCGGCTGGCCCGCCGACGACCTGGCCGGTTATGTCGACGGCGAGGCGCACGCGATCGACCTCGACTACGAGGGCGGGCACTGGCAGCTGCGCGATTACCAGGAACTGGCCGCCGATTCGTTCTGGGCGGGTGGTTCCGGCGTGGTGGTGCTGCCCTGCGGCGCGGGCAAGACGATGGTCGGCGCGGCCGCGATGGCCAAGGCCAAGGCGACCACCCTGATCCTGGTGACCAACACCGTCGCGGGCAGGCAATGGCGGCGCGAACTGCTGGCGCGCACCTCGCTCACCGAGGACGAGATCGGCGAGTACTCCGGCGAGCGCAAGGAGATCCGCCCGGTCACCATCGCCACCTATCAGGTGATCACCCGGCGCACCAAGGGCGAGTACAAGCACCTGGAGCTGTTCGACAGCCGCGACTGGGGCCTGGTGATCTACGACGAGGTGCACCTGCTGCCCGCGCCGGTCTTCCGGATGACCGCCGATCTGCAGTCCCGGCGCAGGCTGGGCCTGACCGCGACGCTGGTGCGCGAGGACGGCCGCGAGGGCGATGTGTTCTCCCTCATCGGCCCCAAGCGCTACGACGCGCCGTGGAAGGACATCGAGGCGCAGGGCTGGATCGCGCCCGCCGAGTGCATCGAGGTGCGCGTCACGCTCACCGACGCCGAGCGGATGGCCTACGCCACCGCCGAGCCGGAGGAACGCTACAAGCTGTGCTCGACCGCGCACACCAAGGTCGCGGTGGTCGAGTCCATCCTCGACAGGCATCCCGATTCCCAGAAACTGGTGATCGGCGCCTACCTCGACCAGCTCGAGGAACTGGGCGCGGCGCTGGATGCGCCGGTGATCCAGGGCTCGACCAAGACCAAGGAACGCGAGGCGCTCTTCGACGCCTTCCGGCGCGGCGAGATCCCGGTGCTGGTGGTGAGCAAGGTCGCCAACTTCTCCATCGACCTGCCCGAGGCCTCGGTGGCGGTGCAGGTGTCGGGCACCTTCGGCTCGCGGCAGGAGGAGGCCCAGCGCCTCGGCCGGCTGCTGCGTCCCAAACACGACGGCGGCCAGGCGCACTTCTATTCGGTGGTCTCCCGCGACACCCTCGACGCCGACTACGCCGCGCACCGGCAGCGCTTCCTCGCCGAGCAGGGTTACGCGTACCGCATCACCGACGCCGACGATCTGCTCGGTCCGGCGATCGGGTGAGCGCGCCGGTCGGGCAACAGACGCGGCCGGATAAGTGGAGGCAAAACCTCCACAACGTGTGCTAGGAAGAATACGTGCGAAGCTTCGAATTCGCGGTGGACCGGGGGCATGCACACGCGGTGAACGAGGTGCTCGCCGACATGCGTCGCCGTCGCCTGCTCGCGATCGCCGCCGCGATCGCCTCGGCACTGGTGACCACCCTGCTCGTCCGCCTGGACCATCCGTGGTCCTATCTGCTCGCGGTGGCCTCGGCACTCGGCACGATCATCGCCCTGTGGGTGGCGCTGCGCGCGCCGCGCCGGTCGAGCATCGAACACCTCTACGCCACCGGCGAACTGGTGCCCGCGGTCGTCGCCCACATCCGGCCCCGCGCCCTGGTGCTGCTGGCCCTGGTCGATGTGGCAGGTCCGGAGTCGCCCGGTCCTCGCTACGCGCTGGTGACCCGCCGGGTCCGCGATCTGCCCGGTCACGAGAAGCGTCCCGGCGAGCGGGTGCCCGCGGTGGCGGTGCGTATCGACACGGCGCCGCGGCCGGTGGGGGAGCGCTGGCAGTCGGTGGACGCCATGCCGATCGCCTGGGGCACCACCGACGCGGCGGTCATCGAGCGGGCCCGCGCGGCCATCACCGAAGCGGAGTGGCGACTGCTCGCCGACAATCTCGCGCTCGCCGAGAAAGTGCGGCGAACCACCGCCAAACGCCTGCTGCTCGACCACCGGCAACTGCCCGACCTGGGCGGTTGATCCGGCGGACGCGGAGCGCGGGTACTCGCTCGATAGTCCGGCGCCGGGCCGCGGCGCATTCACGCGGGTTCGGTGCCGTCCGGCGGAGCGCGGCGGCGCGTCGGGCGGCCGGGTGGTCCCGAAGCGCTAGCGTGCACGGTGGACCCGGCTCTCCGGCCGGGCGGCGGCGCGGAAAAGGGGTGGCAGCGGTGCGATCGGCGATTCTCGGCGCGGTGGTGGTCGGCGTGCTGCTCGCGGGCACGAGCGAGGCAGCGGCGCAACCGGATCCGTTCGTCGGCGCGCCGGGGCTCGGCGACCCCTACTACCCGCTCGACGGTAACGGTGGCTACGACGTGCGCCACTACGACATCACCATCGCCTACGATCCGCCGAGCCGGCGGCTGGACGGCACCGCCCGCATCGACGCGGTGACCACTCAGCCGCTGCGCGCGTTCAACCTCGACTACAGCGGCCCGCCGGTCACCGGCGTGACGGTCAACCGGCTCCCGGCCGCCTTCGACCGCAATGGCGAACACGAGCTCACCGTCACCCCCTTGCTGCCCCTGTTGCCGGGCCTGCCGGTCATCGTGGAGGTCGCCTACAGCGGCGAGGTGATCGAGAACTCAGGGGAGGGCTGGACGTTCTCTCCCAGCGGCGGCGCTTTCGTCGCCGGTGAGCCACATTCGGCCACCAGCTGGTACCCGCTCAACGACACTCCGCTGGACAAGGCGACTTTCACACTGCGCGCCACCGTCCCCGCCGAGTGGCAGGTCGTCTCCATCGGCAGGCGCACCGGCGACGCGGTGACGGGTGCCTCGCGCACCGTCACCTGGGAGTCGCGGCAGCCGGTGATCGGCTACCTCACCACCGTCGCCGTCGACCGGTTCACCTTCCTCGACCAGCGCCGCGCCGACGGCACCCCGCTGCTGAGCGCCTTCGCCCCCGCGGCCGAGGACAAGATCGCCCTCGAACGCAGGCTGCCGCAGATCCTCGACGTCATCGAGCAGCTCTACGGTCCGTATCCCTTCGACACCGCGGGCGGCATCCACCTCGACACCGTGCTGCCGTTCTCGCTGGAGACCCAGACCCGCCCGCTGTACGCGCCGTGGACCGACCTGAACACGGTCGTGCACGAGATCGCCCACCAGTGGTGGGGCGATTCGGTGACGATCCGGAACTGGTCCGACATCTGCCTGCACGAATGCTTCGCCAGCTACACCGCGGACTACCTCTGGCCGGAACGCGTCGAGGGGCTCGATGTGGACGCGCACTACCGCGCGACTCTCGCCGATCACAGCAGCTCGCCGGAATTCTGGGAAATCCCGCTGCAGAATCCCGGCGCTGGACGGGAATTCAAGTCGGTCTACTCCCGTGGACCACTGTTCCTGCACGCCCTGCGCAGGCTGATCGGCGACGACGTGTTCTTCGCCGCGCTGCCGGAATTCCAGGCTCGCCACGCGTACGGGAACGCCACCATGGCCGACCTCCGCGCGTTCGTGCAATCGAAGACAGGAACGGATCTGACCGGATTCTTCTCCGCCTGGCTCGACGGGACCACCCCGCCGCCGACGGAATATCTCTACCCCGCGGATCTGCGCCCGCGGGGATAGCCGAACGCGGTCAGTCGCGGGCGGAGTCCGCCGCGTCGGACAGCTTCCGCACCCGATCGCGTGCCCGCTGTACCCGGCGCTCGGCCAGTTCGGTCCGCCGCTGCGCCGAATCCAGCTCGTCCTGGGCGGAGCGTTGCGCGGTGCGGGCGAACCGGCGTTGCTGCTCGGCGTGGTCCAGTTCCGCGCGCAGCCGTTCGATCTCGGCCTCACCGTGCAGCAGGGCCTGATCTGCGCGCTCGGCCCGGGCGTGGGCGGATTCCAGTGCCTCGCGATCGGATTCGAGCGCTTCCAGCAGGTCGTCGAGTTCCCCGCGGGCGCGGTCGAGTTCGCGCCGGGCGCGGGTCTGCCGGTCGGTCCGTGCGGTGGTCCCGGCCTTTTTCGCGCGCGGCTTCTTCTCGGGTTCTGTTTTCGTATCCGGGCGTGTCCGCGCGGTGTCGTGCTGCTCGGCGGGGCGCCTGTCGGCGTCGTGCGCGCGGGGCGCGGGGCGGTCGTCCGTGCCGTCCACCGCGACCAGGTCGGGGCCCGCGGGGCCGAAGCCCGAGTAGGTCTCGGCGGTGGCGAGTGTCCCGGTGCGCACCCGCTCGCCGATCTCGGAGTCGGCCAGCGCGGCATTGAGGGTCCCGATCACCTCGCGGAGCGCATTCTCCGACAATCGTTTTCCCTGGTCGGCGGCGAGTTCACCGGCTCGGCGGGCGAGCGCGGAGACGACCTGCCGACGTTGCGTGGTCAGCGTGCGCAACTGGTCGCCGGACAGTTCGCGCTGGGCCCGGCGCAGCGCATCGCCGAGCGAGAGCAGCGCCGATACCTCCTCGGGCGCTTGCCTGGCCAGCAGATTCACCGCCCAGGCGGTGAGGGTGGGTTTGCGCAGGGCGCCGATGGCGGCGGCGAGTTCCTTGTCGCCGGCGCGATTCGCGGCGGCGGCATGCTCGTTGCGGGCCGCGACGAAATCGGCCGGTACCCGGCCGTACAAGTCGACGGCGACCTCTTCCAGCGGCATACTTCCCAAGCGTAACGACCCGGCCCCGGCGCGCGACACTGTCCATGAATTGGACAAACGTCCACCTCGTGGGCGATCTCTGAAAGGCTTTTCCCAGTGGAACTTTCCGGTTACCTCCTCATCGGCCAGCTTCTTCCGCGCATCATCGGCCTGTCTCTGCTGGGTCTGCAGGGTCTCAACGGCTGAGGCCGGGTCGGCGCTGACGTCTCCGGCGCACGCGCGGGTATTCTCCTCGTCGTTCACGAAAATCACCGTGAACGACATTCGGTGAGAGAGGTTTTCACGTGAAGTTCCGGGGACCGAGGCTGCTGGCGCGCATTGTGCTCGCCCTCCTTGCGGCGGCTGCGCTCGCGGTCGTGATGAGTGGCTGTTCGGCCATCGACGACGCGACGAAGTCCGATGTGGCCAAGACCAAGGTCGGCGACTGCATCAACATCACCGACAATTCGCCGACCGCCACCGAAGGCGAACCCGCCGACTGCTCCGCGCCGCAGGCGGTCTACAAGGTGTACTCGAGTTCCGACGAGCAGGCCGAGTGCGCCTCCAACGAGTACACCAGCTACACCGAGCAGTTGCCGACCGGCGGCACCACGTTCCTGTGCCTGGCGCCGAACTTCGCGCAGGACGCCTGCTACAACGACGTCGGCACCTCCCCCTACAAGTGGGTGGACTGCTCCTCCGCCGACGCGACCTTCAAGGTCGTGCAACGCATCGACGGCGAGACCGACGAACTGCTCTGCGACAGCGGCAAAGAGTTCATCGTCGTCTCCGATCCCAAGACGCTGTTCTGCCTGAGCGCTCCCTAGAGCCCTCGGTACCCCCCTCGAGCGCCGCATACCGGGGCTCGGCGTGCATCCGGCCTCCGCTCGTCGAGCGGGGGCCGGTTCGCTCACTCCAGCAGCGCCACGGAGGCGATGCGATGCAGGGTGAAGTGCCGCACCGCGCCGGTCACCGGGTCGAGCGCGTCGAGCTGGCCGTTGCCGATCTTCAGCGGCTCGACGACCCGCTGCAAGGCCATACCCTGGGCATCCACGTAGCCGATGTTCACCGGCCGCCGCGCTCGCGCCGCCAGTTGCAGCAGCGCGAGTGTCGCGGCCGTTGTCGTCCTGGTGCCGTCCGAGCGCACCGCCTGTCCCGAGCGCGCCCCGGCCGCCCGCTCGCCCGCTCGCAGCTCGGCGACCAGCAGGGCGAGTTGCTCGCTGTTCGGCGGCATGGGCCGGTAGGCCTGCCTGGCGTTGGGCCGGGTCGGGATGCGCGCCCCGCGCGGGCGCAGGTCCACGATGCCGCCGGAGGAATCCTCTCCGGCCGGCGCGAAACCCGCCGCGCGCAATTGCTCGAGCACCTCGCCCAGCGGCGCCTGGGAGATGGCCACCGTCGGCGCGACCGCCCGCAGCGCGAGCAGACCGGCCACCGGCGCGGCCAGCACCTGGGCCAGCAGTGCCGGATCGTCACTGCGCACGAACGACTGCGCCATGCCCGCCCTGAGTTGCCCGTGCCTGCGCGCCACGTCGTCGATGAGGTAGGTCAGTGCCTGCGGCACCGGGGTGCGCGAGCGGGTGGCGAACAGGCTGTGCAGCTCGGCGGCGGTCAGGCCGGCGTCGAGCGCGCGGCGCACCGAGCCCTCCCCGATCCGGTACACCGTGGCCGCGCCGGCCGACTCGATGTCGGCGACCAGGGCCATCCGCTGGGCCAGTTCCCCGACCAGCGGTCCGGGCGCGATCACCGTCAGGTCCGCCTGTACCAGCACGTGATCCACCGGCGCGGGCAGCGCGGCGTCCATCTCGGCCTCGGCGTCGGCGGCCGAGGTGACCGCCTCGTGCAGCAGCGCCCTGGCGGCCGGGGCCACCGCGCCGCGCCCGAGCAGGCCGAGCGCCGAAGCCTCGGCGAGCGTGTGCTCCACCGCCTCGCGGCGGAAGTGCCTGCGCCGCCGCGGTTGCCGCCAGGCCAGCACCCGCCCCAGGTCGGCCGGATCCAGTGCGGTGCCGGAGGGTTGCTCGGCGAGCAGGCCGAGGATCGCGCGGCGGTCGCGCGGGGCGTGCGGGGCGCGCAACTCGGCCGAGAGCGCGGCCAGCGGCTTGTCGGTGCTGTCGCGCATCCCGATCATCCACGGCATCCGGTCCAGGTCCAGCCAGACCATCGCCAGCACCGTCCAGCGACGCGCGGGCGGACCGTCCAGCCAGGCGTCCGAGGCCGGGGTGGGCGCCCAGTAGTCGTCCACCGAATCGGAATCGGGCTCGGGCTCGGGCAAACCCTTCTCGATGAGCTTGGCGGCGGCGAGCACCTCGGTCAGCAGCGCGGCCCGGTTCTCATCGATACCGGTCTGCTTGGCGATGCGGCGCAGCTCCCGCACTCCGAGCCCGCCCGCCCGCAGCGCCGGGGCGGGCGACCGGCTCAGCGCCGCGAGGATATCGGCGCAATGGCGCAGCAGCTCACCGACTTCGCCGGCGGCGACGGCGGCGACCTCGGACGGCGCGTGCTTGGTCGGCGCGGTGCGCGGCGGGGTCAACACGTTCGGGGCGGTCACCGGTTCCCGGCGCAGCATCTGCGCGACGGTCACCGGCAACTCCACGGTCTCCTCGTCGATCCGGTCGAGCAGGCGCCGGGCGATCAGCCGGGGGACCGGCCGGTCGGCCGGCGCGTCCGGGGCGGCGTCCCTGGTGCGGCCGCGCGGGCCCGTGGTGGCCAGTTTGTCCAGCAGCGCGCGCTCGGGCCCGCCGAGTTCGGCCAGCGCGGCCTCGATCTCGGGTTCGGTGAGCGCGTCGGAGAGCTCCACCGCCGCGCCCTGCGGCCAGGGCAACGCCTCGGCGGCCGCCGGGACCAGGCGAAGGGTATCGGCGTCGAGCCAGACCAGCGCCCGTCCGGTCAGCCGCTCCAGCGCGGTGTCCATCGCGGTCTTGGTCGCGCGGCCCTTCCACAACGCGTGCAGGGCTTTCCGGGTCAGCGGCTCGGCGTCGGCGCGAGCGCGGGTGGCCAGCAGGTCGATGATCGCGAATTCCAGGGTGTCCAGATCCTCGGTGGCTCGCAGCACCGAGGCCCGCTGCTCGGCTCGCGCCGCCAGCACCGTCATCGACGAGGGCAGCGGCACGGCCAGATCCGGGCGGGCCTGCAACAGCGCGACCAACTGGGCATCGCTGCGGGCGGCCAGCCACCCCGCCAGGGAATCGGTCGTGCTCATCCTGACCACCCTACGACGCCTCCGGTGCCGCACCGGAGGCACGCCGGAATCGGTTCGTGCCAGAATGACCGTGTGGTGAACAAATCGAAGAAGCCCTATGTGGACAATGGATGGCCCGAAGTGGCGCACGGAGACCATGCGGTCACCGAACTCGCTGCGAACCGGGCCGGCAATCTCTCGCCCTACGGGGAGGACACCGAATTCCCGCTGCCCGCCGAGAGCCTGCCGTACCGGCACCCGCACACGGTGGTCAACCGCTGATCCGGGACACGCCGCAGAGTACGACAAGGCCCCCGCCTCGATGAGGCGGGGGCCTTGTTCGTTGTAGCCGTTCCGGGGAACTCAGGAGGGCAGCAGGCCCTGGTTCGCCTCGAAGAAGTTGACCACGTGCGGATCCAGCTGCACATTGCTGGACTTGGCGGCGTTGAAGAAGTCGAGCGCGGGCTGCGGGATCTGTACGCCCTGCTGCTGGACGGTCGCGATCGCGCGATCGACGGCCTGGAACAGGTCCTGGTTGGGATCGGCCTGGGCCTGCGGAGCCGGCTGCGAGGGGTTCCAGCCGAACGATTCGGGGGCGGTCGGGGCTTCGCGCAGGGTCGGCGCGCTGCTCAGGCCGAGCTTGGCGGAGCAGGAGGGCCAGGCGCCCCAGCCCTGCGAGGCGAGCACCTTCTCGGCGACCACGATCTGCTCTTCGCGGGAGGCTTGGTTCGCGGTGGCAGCGAACTCGCCGCCGCCGTGCGCCTTCCAGGTGCTGGGCGAGAACTGCAGGCCGCCTTGGTAACCGTTGCCGGTATTGATGCCCCAGTTGCCGCCGGCCTCGCACTGCGCGAGGCGATCCCAGTCGGAGTCGGGAGCCGCGCTGGCGTTTCCGGCGAGGGCGGCACCAGCGGTACCGAAGATCGCGCCGGTGACGGCGACCTTGGCAACAGTGCGCCCGGTGGAGGTCGGCTTGCGATGGCGTCCACTCATATCGGGTGTCTTCCTCTCGTACGCACCTGCGAGGATTCGCTCGGGTTCGGACTGAGAGGTCGTCCGTCCCGCCCTCACCCCTGAGGCCGTCGGGTGTCCGGTACCCGCGGGGCGAGGTTCGGTGCGGCGGGCCGGTGGTGCCGGGAATGCCCGGCTGGGATAGACCGTACGACGGTTCCGGAGAAAAATCACTATTTGGTAACCGGTGTGTGCGCACCGGTCTCGTGGCGGTCTCGACTGCACGTGCAGGCGTACGCGCAGCTAGAAGCCGGGTACGCGCGCGGCTGCGTCGCCGAGACCCGGCCGTGATCTCACCGTTATGTGATGAGGATCACACTATGGTTCGTAACGGATGCCGACCGGGGTAACCGGTCTCGCGCGTCAGCGCGACCGCCTGCCCGACCACAGCGCGAAGGCCAGTGCGAGCAGGAAGCCGACCGGCGCGAGCATGGCGGTCAGGTACAGCCACAGTGCCGGGTCGCTGTCGGAGACGATCGAGAAGACGAAGATGGCGATGATCGCCAGCAGGCCCGCGGTGAACAGCGTGAGCGCCAGTTTCAGCAGCCAGTTGCCGGAGCGGGGCGAGCCGGAGCGGGGGGAGTTGGTCACCGCTGCACCGTAAAACTGATGTGCTCGGCGTATCGTCACCGGGGTAGACTCGGGGGTAATCGCGTCCTGCACCATATGTGGGGCGCGTTCTTGTGCTCGGACCAGCGGGGTCCGGGTGTCGAAACGATGAACGGGTGAGCGCAGTGCCGACCGGCCGGGTGAAGTGGTACGACGTCGAAAAGGGCTTCGGCTTCCTGTCCCAGGACGAGGGGGAGGACGTCTACGTCCGCTCCTCGGCGCTGCCCGAAGGGGTCGAAGGGCTCAAGCCGGGGCAGCGCGTCGAATTCGGCATGGCGGCCGGCCGCCGCGGCCCGCAGGCGCTGAGCCTCAAGCTCATCGACGCCCCGCCGTCCCTGCGCCAGAGCCAGGGCTCCGAGCGCGGTCGCAAGGAGCCCGCGGGTCCGCGGCGCGCGCCCGACGAGCTGCACGGCCTGGTCGAGGACATGATCACGCTGCTCGAGACCAAGGTGCAGCCGGACCTGCGCAAGGGGCGCTATCCCGATCGCAAGACCGCCCGCACCATCTCCGATGTCGTCCGCGCGGTCGCCCGCGAGCTCGATCACTGAGACCCTGATCGCCGCGACCTGCTTACGAACGAGGCCCCGCCGACCGGCGGGGCCTCGTTCGTAAGCGATCACGGCCGCAGGCAGACGGTCACGGCCGAGCGGGCGCCTGCCTCACTGCTCGACGTCGCCGCCGAGCGTGCCCGTCCGGATGGACCAGGAGGCGTGCGGCACGGTCGTCTCCCGGCCGGTCTCGTCGATCGCGGGGACCGGGAGCTGGATCTCGACGCCGATCAGGCGCAGGTCCGGTGTGGGCCGGGAGTCGATGGTCAGCGCCACCGTGCCCGGCTCGTAGTCGGAGTGGTAGATCTCCCTGGTGAGGATCTGGTTGTCGCCGGGCAACGCGTAGACGAGCAGGCCCTGCCACGGCGCGTCGGCGATCGCCGGGGGCAGGGACAGTTGCAGCGGATAGCCGGGTGGGGTCTCCAGATCGACGACCGGGTTCTGCCTGCAGTCCGACATCTCCAGCCGGTCCTCGCCGACCAGGCGCAGATCGCAGTACTGGTACGGGGCGACGGTGACGGCGGTGCCGTGCGCGTACGCGGTGATCTCCGGATCGTGGTGGGGTGCGTTGCGCACCGCGATCGCCACCACACCCGCGGTGACCGCGACCAGCACCAGCAGTCCCACACCGACCAGCGCCGCGATCACACGTCCGCGCCCTGTCCCGCTCATCGTGCCGCCCGCTCTGCACGCCGGTCACTCACCACTGGACCACTCACCGCTGGATCACTCAACTCGGCGTTCTCCCGTCACTACTCGTCTCGGCTCTTCCCGGATTGCCGTCGCGGTGGGGCGACGGTGGCGTGCACTTCCTGCTCCGCGTGCTGGGGCCGGTTGCCGCCGAGGCCGGGCAGCAGGTTATGACCCCGGTAGCTCAGGAAGGTCTGGGCCAGCCCGAGCACGAGTATTCCCGATACCACGGCGAAGCCGATCCAGTACTCGGTCGGCAGCAGCACGCCCGCCGCACCGCCGATCACCCAGCTCAGCTGTAGCGCCGTCTCCGACCGCCCGAAGCCGGACGCGATCGACTCCGGCGGCAGATCGTCCTGGATGGAGGCGTCCAGCGACACCTTGGCCAGCGCGCTGGCCGCCGAGGCCACCAGCGCGGCCACCACCGCGCCGAGCAGGTTGTCGGCGAACACCGCGAACAGCGCCACGCCCGCGCAGGCGGCGGTGCAGCTGACCACGATCACCGAGGGCCGGCCCAGTGCGAGCCGCGCGCCGGTGGCGTTGCCCGCGAAGTTGCCGATGCCCGCGGCGGCGCCCACCGCGCCGAGCATCAGCGCCTGCTGGAGGGGCCGGTGCTCGGTGGCCTTGGCGACGAAGGCGATGTAGAAGGTGAGGAAGCCGGTCAGCACCCGGATGGAGCTGTTGCCCCACAGCCCGGAGACCACCGCGCGGCCCAGCGGCTGCCTGCGCTTACGGGCGGGCACGGCGGATTCGGTGCCCGGCCGCAGCACCTCGGTGCGCACGTCGTCGCCGTGATAGCCGAAGGTGGCGGGCACCTCGCCCTCGGTGGCCTCGACCCAGCGCGGGATGCGCAGGCTCAGATAGGCGCCGCCGATCGCGATGAGGGTCGCCAGGATCAGCGATCCGGTGGAGCCGGCGACGGCGGCGACCAACCCGGCCACCGCGCCGGCGCCGATGGTGCCGCCGACCAGGCCGAAGACCGTCAGCCGGGAATTGGTGCGGACCAGGTCTATCTCCGGCGGCAGCACGCGGGGCGTCACCGCGCTCTTCAGCACGGCGAACGATTTGGAGCCGATCATCATGCCCAGCGCCAGCGGATACAGTGCCCAGGAGTCGAACTCCAGTACCAGGATCACCGCCAGCACCGCGCGCACCCCGAACGAGGTGGCCAGCGCCAGCCTGCGCCCGCGCTGCAACCGGTCCAGCAACGGGCCGATGAGCGGGGCGATCACCGCGAACGGCGCGATGGTGATCAGCAGGTACAGGGCGACCTTGGACTTGCTCTCAGCCGTCGCGCTGGCGAAGAACAGGGTGTTGGCCAGCGAGACCGCGATGGCGGCGTCCAGGGCGAAGTTCGCCATGGTGGCGTAGGTGAGGGCGGTCAAGCCGGACTTGTCGGCGCCGTCGGCCTTGGCCGCGCGCTGGAAGGTGGCGATGCCCTTCTCGGTCAGCTGCCTGCCGCGCATGGCGGCCACCCTGGTCACGGTCAGCTTGCGCGGCACCTGCGGCTCACCGAGCGGACGGGCCTGCTCCTCGGCGGAGTCCCGGCCGCCCGGTGGCCTGGTCGGCGGGGCGGGTGTGGCCGGAGACTGCGCGGTGCGCGGCGGCTGGTCACGTCCTGGTGCGGTGGACTGGCCCAACGGTGTGGTCGGTGGCGTGGAATTGCCCTGCGGGCCGCGCTTTTCGAGCGGGCCGAGCGGCGGGCGGCTGGGTGCGTAGCGTTCGGGATCGAGCGGGGGCAGCGGGGTGCGCCGTCGCGCGGGGGAGACCGGCGGCGGGTACCGGTCGTACCCGGGATGCCGTTCGATCGGTGGTGGTTCGTCACCGTTCCGCGGACCGCCGTCCCACGGACCACGCTCGGGACCGTGCGGATCGCGGGAGGTAGTCACCCCCCAATTCTGGCGCACTCCGTCGCGGGCGGTTCACTCGCGCTCTTTCCCGAGGCCCGCGGGGCCGGTCATTCCGGGACGAAACGGACCTCGAAAACGGTCGGCCAGTATTTGCCGGTGACCAGGAATCGGTCGGTGCCCGGCAACGCGGCGATGCCGTTGGCGACCTCGGCCTCGGCGCGTTCGGCACGGGTCAGCAACCCGCCGAGGTCGGCCACCCCGAGCACCTCGCCGGTGTCCGGCGCGATGCGCAGCACCCGGCTGCTCGGGTAGTCGTTGGCGTATACGAAACCATCGGGCGCGCAATCCAATTCGTTGAGATGGGTGCCTTTCCGGTCGCGCAGGCGCAGCGTTCCGGTCGCCTCGAAGGTGGCCGGATCGCGGAAGGTCAGCGTGTCGCTGCCGTCGCTCATCACCAGCGTGTCGCCCCGCGCGCACAGGCCCCAGCCCTCGCCCTCGTACCGGACCTCACGCAGGACGCGCAGCGTGTCGGGGTCGCGGGCGAAGGCCACGCCCTCGCGCCAGGTGAGTTGCCACAGAATCGCTCCGGTGTGTGTGATGCCCTCCCCGAAATAGCTGTCGGGCAGCTCGGCCCGGGCGAGTTCGGCGCCGGTGGACAGATCGGTGGCGCGCACCCCCGAGCGACCGGTGAGACCGGTGCTCTCGTACAGCACGTCGCCGACGACTTCCAGGCCCTGGGTGAAGGCGTCGCGGTCGTGCGGGCGGGTGCCGACGACCTCGACACGCAGCCGCGGCGCGGGGTCCTCCGGCTGACCGCATCCGGCCGCGACCAGCGCGCCGACCAGCACACCGGCGGCCGACGCACGCAGAGTGCGTTCCATACGGCAAAATGTAGGCCGTGAGCGCTGTTTCTGTTTCGGAGCCCGACGTGCGTCCCGTCCTGGTCGATGCCGCCGACCTGGCTCGGCGTGCGCTCGTGGAGTTGGAACCGAACGGTGTCGGCACCCATCTCGGCGTCACGGCCGAGGGGGACTCCGCCGCCACGCACCGCTTCGAGTCCACTCTTCCCGGCTATCGCGGCTGGCAGTGGGCTGTGGTGGTGGCCGCGCCGCCGGGCGCCGAGCACGCCACGGTCAGTGAGTCCGCGCTGCTGCCCGGCCCCGAGGCCCTGGTCGCCCCCGACTTCGTCCCGTGGGAGCAGCGCATCCGCCCGGGCGACCTCGCTCCCGGCGACCTGCTGGCCCCGCCCGCCGACGATCCGCGCCTGGTCCCCGGCTACGTCGCCAACGGCGACCCGGAGATCGACGAGCTGGCCAGGGAGGTCGGCCTCGGCCGCACCAAGGTGCTGAGCCCGGAAGGCCGCGCCGAGGCCGCCGAACGCTGGTACGCCGAGTACGGCCCCGACACCGACATGGCCAGGGCCGCCCCCGGCACCTGCGGCACCTGCGGCTTCTACGTTCCACTGGCCGGCGCCCTGCGCGTCGCCTTCGGCGTCTGCGGCAATGCGATGGGCGCCGACGGCAGGGTCGTGCATGTCGATTACGGCTGCGGCGCGCACTCCGATGTCGAACTGCCCACCGGCAGCGGTTCGCCCCGCTACGAGGCCTACGACGACGCCGCGGTGGATCTCGTTCCCGCCGAGGAACTGCGCAAGCCCGAGGCCGTGGACTCCTCGTCGTCCGTCGAGTCCGCGCCGGACCGTGCGCCGTCCGACGGCGAGTCCGGGAGTGCCGTCGAGTCCACCGAGGTCGACGACGGTGCGTCGGCGGAGGCGTCCGGTACGGAGCTGAGCGCCGAGTCGGCCACGCAGGAGTCGGACGAGCTGTCCGATCCGGCGGCGAGCACGGAGTCGGTTCGGTCCGAGGCTGTCGAGGTCGCCGATGCGGCGGGCGTGAGCGTCGGGCAGTCGGCGGACCGCGACGACGAGAGCGGTGCGCCGGCGGCGGAAACCCCCGAGGTCGATACCGCTGAGGCTGGGACCGCCGAGGTCGATACCGCTGAGGCTGGCACCGCCGGTGCCGATGCCACCGGTGCCGATGCCACCGGGGCTGAGACCACCCAGGTCGAGACGGCCGAGGTCGAGACCGCCGCGACGCATGCCGCTGAAGCCGATGCCGCCGAGGCCGAGACGGGCGGAGCGTCCGCTGCGCAGGCGGTCGTCGAGCCACCGGTCGATGCCGCGGATTCGGATGCGCCCGTGACCGACGAGGCAGGCGCCGAGCGGGCCGGGTCCGTGGTGGCCGAGGGTGCGCAGGCCGGTGAGCCCGGCGCGGAGTCGCCGGAGTCGTCATCGGCGCTGAACTGAGCGATCCGGCCGATCCATTCGGGACGGCGGCGCTCCGCGCGGGGATTCTCGCGGCGTGGCGGGATTCGCCGACGCGCCTGCGTGAGGACGCCGCCACCGAAGCCGACCTGGTGCGCGCCGGGTACCGGGACCGGCTGCTGACCGAGCTGGCGCAGAACGCCGCCGACGCCGCGAGCAAGGCCGGTGTATCCGGCAGGCTCGCCGTCCACCTCGCCGGGAACGCCCTGCACATCGCCAATACCGGTGCGCCGCTGGACCTTCCCGGCGTGCACGCGCTGACCGCGCTGCGTGCGTCCGGCAAGGCGGATACCGGGGCGAGCGTCGGCCGGTTCGGCGTCGGCTTCACCGCCGTGCGTTCGGTCGGCGACGAGATCGAACTCCGCTCCCGCTCGGGCGGATTGCGCTTCTCCCTGGCGGACACGCGCATCGCGCTCACCGAGGCGGCCGTGCCCGAAACCGTCACGGCCCCGCCGGTCCTTCGCCTGGCCTGGCCCGCCGCGCACGCCCCCGCCGACGACTGGGACACCGAGATCGTGCTGCGGCTGCGCCCGGAGGTGGACGCGACCGCCCTCTGCGCGGCGATGCGCGCCGAGGCCGTGGACCTGCTGCTGGAACTGCCCGCCCTGCACGAGATCCGCATCGGCGAAGAGGTGTTCACCGCGGAGGTGAAGCCGTGCCCCGCCGACGCGGGCGGCTCGGGTCTCGAGGTGGTCCGGGTGGACACCCCGGACGGCTCACACACCTGGTGGCAGTACCGCACCGCCAGGTCGCGCTGGCTGCTGCCGGTGCGCGACGGCCGGCCGGTTCCGGTCGTCGAGGACGTGCTGCGCGCACCCACCCGCTCCGACGAAGAGCTCTCGCTACCGGCCCTCCTCGTCGCCGATCTCCCGATGCAGCCCGACCGCCGCCGCGCCCTGCCCGGCGCGCGGGTCTCCGAACTCGCCGACGGCTACGCCGATTTCGCCCGCGCCCTGCCCGAACACGCCCGCCTGGCCCTGGTCCCCGCCCCCGGATTCGCCCGCGGCGAGATCGACGGCCTGTTGCGCGAAGCCGTGCTGCGGGAACTACGTACCCACCCCTGGCTGCCGGTCCTCGGCCCGGCGGAACAGGACGGCCCCGGCGCCGGAGGTGGCCTGCCCGACGACCGCCGCGCAGCCGTGGCCCTCCCGACGCGGGCGAGCGTCTTCCCCGGCCTCACCCCGGAACTGGCGGTCCTGCTCGACGAGCTGATCGGCCCGCTCGTGCTCCCGGAACTCTCGGGACCCGCGCACACGGAGGCGCTGGCCGTGCTCGACGTGCACCGGCTGGGACTGGCGCGCATCGCGGAATCGACCTCGGGCCTGCACCGGCCGCCGACGTGGTGGCGCGCCCTGTACACGGCACTGGAACCGTTCGTGGTGGATCCGGTCGCGGCGGAGGCGCTGGGCGCGCTGGCCGTTCCGCTGTCCGACGACCGGGTGGTGACGGGCCCGCGCACGGTGGTGCTCGACGACGGGCTGGGGGTGGCGGTCGCGCTGCCGTGGGCCCGGCTGGTCCATCCGGAGGCCGCGCACCCGTTGCTGGCGCGGCTGGGTGCGCGCACGGCGACGGCCGGTGATCTGCTCGCGGACCCGGCGTTGCGAGCCCACCTCGACGACGACCCCGGTGATCAGGACATCGTCGACGCGGTCCTGCGGCTGGTCCCGCATGCCGCGCCGCAATCCCTGCCCGACTGGCTGGGGTTGCTCGAATTGCCCGACGACACAGGCGAACTGCGGCCCGCCGACGAACTACTGCTGCCGGGTGCCCCGCTGGGCGAACTGCTGGTGGCCGATTCGCCGTTCGGTGTGGTCGCCGGCGAGACGGTGGACGAGTACGGCGCGGAGGCATTGCGCGCCATCGGCGTCGGCTGGAATTTCGGGATCGTCGGCGAAACCGATCCGACCGGGCCCGATCACCATCTCGACGACGAGGACCGCTGGTGGTCCGGCCTGGAATCCGATCCCGAGCAGTTCGTCGCGGTGCGCGATCTCGACCTCGTCGACGACGCCGCCTGGCCACGGGCGCTGCGTCTGCTGCTCACCGATCCGCGTACCGCCGGGCTGTTCGCCGACCCGCACGGCTACACCCCGTGGTGGCTGCGTGAGCATGCGCGTTACGACGGGATCCCGCTCGGCCACCATCGCTTTCCCGGTGACCCGGAGTTCGCCGGTCTGCTACCGGAATTCCCGGCCGGTGACCTCGACCCCGCCCGGCTGTCCCTGCTGCGCACCGTGCTGGCCGATCCCGCCGTCATCGACGCGGACCTCGCGCACGCCCTGCTCGACGCCCTGGCCGACCCGCGGCGCAGCCCCGGGCCCGCCGCGATCGCGGGCACGCATCACCGCCTGGCGGCCGCCGTCGCCGCGGGCAAGCTCGATGTGGCCGATCTGGACCTGCCCGAACGGGTGCGCGTGCTGTCGGGCGCGGCGGTGGACGCGCGCGAGGCGATGGTGCTCGATCTGCCCTGGTTCGGTCTGGTCGTCTCGCCGCAGCGGCTGGTCGCCGGATCCGCCGAGCACGCCGAGGCGCTGGCGAGCCTGCTCGACCTGCCGCTGGTCTCCGAGGCGGTGACGGCCGAAGTCCTCGGCGACGGCAGGCACACCACCTGGTCGGCGGAACCGCTGGCCGTGGTGCTGGCCGAACTGTTCGCCGCGCCGCAAGCCGACGGGGAACTGGTGCTGCACAGCGATCTCCGGGTCCGGCTCGACGGCGCGGTGCGCGGGACCGTCGCGGTGCCGTGGTGGCGCGAGGGCACGGCCACCCACGTGCTCGCCCCCGAACCGCTCGGCTGATCCGGCCAGCGTGCGCGCCACCAGATCGGGCCGGTGTGCCGGCCGATCGTCCCGCCTCGGGAACCTGTGTCGCGCCGGGGCGTACGCGCCCGTGGCGAGGAGGCGACCGGCTCGGGGACTCAGGCGGACGCGTCGCCGGGATGATGGACGGCGTACCGGGTGACCATCTCGGTGGTCAGGTCGAGCTGGGTACGCACCGCCGCGCTGTCGTTGTCCACCAGCCAGCGCAGCACCAGCCCGTCGATCATGTTGAGCGTGAACCGGCTCAGTGTCTGTACCGGGACCGACCATTCGGTGCCGGTCGCCTCGCGGGCGTGATCGAGGATGTCGGCGACGGTGGAATCGTTGAAGGTGTACTGCTCGCGGGCGATCGCGAGTTTCGCCGGCGTCGACTCGCCTTCGCGTAGAGCGTAGGTCGTGGTCTCGTAAGTGAGCAGCTGACGTTCGGGGGTCGCCTCGACGTTGAGCCACATCAGTTCCAGGCCGGCGCGCACCAATTTTTGAAGCGCTTCTATTCCGCTTCCGGCGTCTTGCCATACCGTTTCGTCGGCGTCCACGGAATCGCGTAATTCCATGGACAGCGCTTTGGCCAGTTCGGTCATCAGCGCGTCTTTGTTTTCGAAACAGTAGTGCACCACTCCGAGCGAAACACCGGCTGCCTGAGCGACATCGCGCGTGGTCACGCCCGCGACGCCCTTCTTCTCGGCCAAGCCGATAGCCGCCTCGATAAGGTGGGCCCGTCGTTCTTCGACGCTCAATCGGGAGGACACTCCAGCGAGTTAAGCCGTCCGAACTCGCCCAGTCAATTCACGGTTACCGGGGGCGTCACTGGACGTTTGTCCAGTTGTGTGGTTCGCTGCGACCTGGAGAAAGGGAGGATCGATGCGCAGAGCTGTCGGTGGAACTCGCCCGGCACGAATGGATCGCCGTACTCTGTTCGCCCGCACCGGGGCCGCGACGGCCGCGATCGCGGCCGCCGCGACGGTTTCCCCCGGCGGCCTGGCGCCCGCATCGGCCGCCCCCACGGCCGGATATCGGGTCGGCGCCGGTATCTCCGACATCACCGGCCCGGCTGCCGAGTGCGGCATGATGGGCTACTCCCAGCTCGGCCAGGACACCGCGGGCATCCATCTGCGCCCCCGCGCTCGCGCCTATGTGTTCGAGGCGGGCGGCGAGCGGGTGGTGTTCGCCGTCGCCGAGAACGGGATGATCTTCCAATCCGTGCACCGCGGCGTGTTGCTCGAACTCGGGCGTCGCTACGGCGATCTCTACAGCGAGCGCAATGTGCTGCTCACTTCCACCCACTCGCACGCCTGCTGCGGCGGGTCCAGCCACGACTACGCCTACAACCTGTCGATCCTGGGCTTCCAGCAGCAGGTCTACGACGCCGAGGTGAACGGCATCGTCGAGGCCATCGCCGCCGCGCACGACGATCTGGCCCCGGCCACGCTGGCGCTCGGGCGCGCGGAGTTGCACGACGCGAGTGTGAACCGGTCCCGCGTCGCCTTCGAGCGCAATCCCGACGCCGACAAGGCGCAGTTCCCCGGCGCCATCGATCCGGCCGTCACCGCGCTGGCGATCGACAGGGGCGGCAGGCGGGTCGGCGCGATCACCTGGTTCGCCACCCACAACACCTCGATGACCAACGAGAACCGGCTGATCAGCTCGGACAACAAGGGCTACGCCTCGTTCGCGCACGAGTACCTCGACCACGGCGTCCGCTACCTCGACGGACAGCCGGACTTCATCGCCGCCTTCGCCCAGACCAACGCGGGCGACATGTCGCCCAACCTGAATCTGGCCCCGGGCTCGGGACCGACCGACGACGAGTTCGACAACACCCGCGTCATCGGCGAACGCCAGTACGCCGCTTCGAAATCCGCGCTGGCGGCCGCGCGGCCGATCGACGGGCCGGTCGGCGCGCTGCTGTGCTACATCGACCTCTCCGACATCGCCGTGGACGGGTGCTTCACCCCCGACGGGCAGCCCCGCCGCACCGCGACCGCGGCCGCGGGCGTCTCGCTGATCGCGGGCAGCGTCGAGGACGGCCCCGGCCTGCCCGGCAGTCCCGTGCCGGAGGGTGTGCGCAATCCGATGATCGACGCCCTCGGCGATCCGGCGCGGCCCGCGCCGTCCTGGCTGGCCGACGCGCAGGCGCCCAAGGTGATCGCCGCGCCGCTGGGATTGCTGCCGCCGGTGCCGTGGGTGCCCAGCGTGGTGCCGATCCAGCTCGTGCGGATCGGGGAGCTGTATCTGGCGGCGGCGGGCGGGGAGTTCACCATCGTCGCCGGGCTGCGCGTGCGCCGGGCCGTCGCCGCCGCCCTCGGCGTGGCCCCCGAACAGGTGCTCATGCAGGGCTACGCCAACGCCTACCACCAGTACGTGACCACGCCGGAGGAATACGACGCCCAGCAGTACGAAGGCGGCTCGACCCTCTACGGCCGCTACACGCTGCCCGCCTACCTGCAGGAATTCACCCGGCTGGCAACGGCATTCGCGGCGGGCGCGCCGATCGGGCGCGGCCCCGCCCCGCGTGAGCTCTCCGGGCCGCAACCGAACTTCGTGCCCGCCCCCGGCCCGGACGCCGCACCCGCGGGCCGCGCGTTCGGCGACGTGCTCACCCAGCCCGCCGCGGCCTACGCACGGGGCGAGCAGGCCGCGGTCGAATTCGTCTCGGCCCACCCCAAACACAATCCGCGCCGCAACGGCACCTTCCTGGAGATCCAGCGCCGCGCCGGCGACCGCTGGGTCCGGGTGGCCAACGAGGGGGAGTGGGCGGTGCGATTCCACTGGAGCAAGCGCGGCACGGCCGAATCGGTGGCCCGCTTCACCTGGGACATCCCCGCCGAGGCCGGCTCGGGCTCGTACCGCTTCGTGCACTTCGCCGACCAGCTCACCGCCGACGGCTCGCTGCGTCCGTTCACCGGTACCAGCGCGGAGTTCACGATCGGCTGAGCCGCAAGGGCATTCAGAGCCCGGTCTGCGCGCCCTTGTCGCCGCGCCGGGCCCCGCGCCGCTGGACCAGGAAGATCAGCAGGGCCAGCCCGCCGACGAGTATCCCCATGAGGCAGACGGGGCGGACCGACTCCCAGCGTTCCCCGCTCGCCCACACGACGATCGTGGCGAGCACCCACAACGCGATGCCGACGGCGAGCACGGGCCGGGGATCGGTCAGTCGCGCCGGGATCTCTGGTACTTCGGGGGTCACCACCCCAGGGTAGCGGGGCGAAGGCGCGCAGCGTCCAGGGCGCTTCCCGTATCGTTTGGCGGGTGACGACGCCATCGGATGTGAGAGCCCTGGCCGGCGAGTTGTCGCTGGCCGTGGTCCGGCTCACGCGACATCTGCGCGGCCGCCGCGCCGATTCACCGGTTTCGCTGACCCAGCTGTCCGCGCTCGCGGCCCTGCGCCGCGACGGGGCGATGACGCCGGGCATGCTCGCCGCCCGGGAACGTGTCCAGCCGCCCTCGATGACCAGGGTGATCGCCTCGCTGTCGGATATGAAGCTGGTGGAGCGGCAGCCGCATCCGACCGACGGGCGTCAGATCATCGTCTCGCTCTCCGAGGCGGGCCTGGCCGTGCTGGCCGACGAGGCCAGCGCCAGGGAGGCCTGGATGACCGAGCGGCTGTCCACGCTCTCGGAGTCGCAACTCGAAGTGCTCACCGAGGCCGTCGCGATCATGAAGCAGATCGTCGCGGAATCGGAGTAGCTGAGCCGGGGCCGTCGAGCCGCGGGATTCAGCGCGCGCCGAAAGCCCGGTCGCTGTCGACGATTTCGCGCCCGAGCGGGAACAGCGACAGCGGGATGAACTTCAGATTGGCCCACCCGAACGGGATGCCGATGATCGAGACGAACAGCGGGATACTGGTGATCAGGTGTCCGATCGCCAGCCACCAGCCGGCGACGACGAACCAGATGATGTTGCCGATCAGCGACCCCGCGCCTGCGCCGGGCTTCTCCACCGTCGTGCGACCGAACGGCCACAGCACGTACACGGCGATGCGGAACGAGGCGATCCCGAACGGGATGGTGATGATCAGGATGCAGCAGATGATGCCGGCCAGGATGTAGCCCAGCGCCATCCAGAATCCCGCGAAGATCAACCACAGGATGTTGAGCACCAGCTGAATCGGCTTCACGCACACCAGCATGCCAGCTTCCGGCGGGGTGCGCTCCCGGCGCAGGTCGCGGGGGCCGTGCGGCCGCCGCCGAGACGCCGGCGGCGGTCCGGCAGGATGGCTGCGTGGCCGAAGTGATCGACGTGGACGACCCTGCCGACCCCCGAGTGGACGATTTCCGCGACCTGTCGAACGCCGATCGCCGCCCCGACCTGCCCGGTCGCAAGGGCCTGGTGATCGCCGAGGGCGTGGTCGTCGTGCGCCGCATGCTGGATTCGCGGTTCGTCCCGAGCGCCCTGCTCGGCGTCGGACGCCGGCTCGACGACCTCGCCGACGACCTCGCCGATGTCGACGTGCCCTGCTACCGGGCCGACGCGCACGTCATGGCCGAGATCGTCGGCTTCCACCTGAACCGGGGCGTGCTCGCCGTCGCGCCGCGCCCGGCGGAACTCGGCGTGGCCGAGGTACTCGCCGGGGCGCGCACCGTCGCGGTGCTCGAGGGCGTCAACGATCACGAGAATCTGGGCTCCATGTTCCGCAATGCCGCCGGGCTCGGCGTCGACGCCGTCCTGTTCGGCGAGCGCTGCTCGGACCCGCTCTACCGGCGCTCGGTGCGGGTATCGATGGGGCATGTGTTGCGGGTGCCGTTCGCGCGCATGCCCGTCTGGCCGCAGGATCTGGACACCCTGCGCGCCGAGGGGTTCCAACTCGTCGCCCTGACCCCGGACCCGGCCGCGGCGAACCTGGCGACCGCCATGACCGGCGAGCGGGTGGCCCTGCTGCTCGGCGCGGAAGGCCCCGGCCTCACCGAGGAGACCATGCGCGCCTGCGACGTCCGAGCCCGCATCCCGATGACGCCCGGCGTCGATTCGCTCAATGTCGCCACCGCCGCCGCGATGGCCTTCTATGAACGGGTCCGCAACTCGTGAGGGGTGAGAACGTGGCCGATCATCCGAGCACCGACCCGTATCGCGCCGTGCCACCGGTGCGCGACCCCACGCCGTGGTCGGCGGGGATCACCGTCGCCGTGCTGGTCGCCGTCCTGACGGCCGTGGCCGTCTACGCGTTCGGCTCCGCACTGGCCGAGGTGCACCCGTTGCTCGCGGTGCTCATCAATGTGGTGGCGGTGGGCGGCGCGGCGCCGACGGCCTGGCGCTGGCGGCATACTCCGGTCACCCGCTGGGTGCTGCTCGGCTGTACGTCGGGCGTGGCGCTGGGCTGGATCGGGCTCGTCCTCGCCGGACTCGCCGCATTGTGAAGCCTTCGGCCGGGCGTCCAGTGGGCTGAACAGGCCACGCCGATTCGGTCTGCGTGTCGGAATCCGCCCGACCGGGCGTGTCGGTACTGATCCCACGGCCGGGTGTTCCCGGGCGAACCGGACCGGAATCGGCTCAGGTGGTCCGGGTCGCGTCGCGGAACCAGCCGAGCAGGCCGCGCCGCTCCTTCTCCTGCGGCGCCGTCGCGCCCGCGTCGTCCGCCGGTTCCTGCCCGTGTGCGTCCGCTGCGGGAGTCTGCCCGGCGGCCGTCGTCGGCCCGCGCTGGCCGAAGACGCGCTGCTGCGGCCCGATCACCGGTTCCGCTTCACTCGTCCCCTGCTCGCCCGCCAGCGGGGCCTGCGGCCCGGATACCGGACCGCGCGGGCCGCGAGCCTGGCGTTGAGCGGCGGGTATCTGGCCGCGCGGGCCGATCGTCTGCTCACGCGGTCCGCTCGCCCGGACGCGCGGATCGAGGACACGGCCGCGCGGGCCGAGCTCCCGATCCTCCGCATCGACCGCCCGCTCGCGCGAATCCGGTCGCTGCTCTCGCGGGGCGACTGTGTGCTCCCGCGGCCCCAGTTCCCGAGTTCGCGAGTCCAGTTCCCGAGCCCCGGCTTCGAGCGCCTGATCTCGTGAGGACCCCCGGTCCTGTGGTTCGAGCGGCTGACCTTGCCGGGCGAGCGCCTGCTCCTGCGGTTCGAGCGGTCGAGTTGCTCGGGCGAGCGCTTGGTCCTGCGGTTCGAGCGACCGAGCTGGCGGGTCGGGTTCCGACGGCTGGGGCTGGACCGGTTGTTCCTGTGCGGCGAGAGCCCGGTCTTGCGCTTCGAGCTGCTGAGCGTGTGAAGCGAGCGCCGGGTCCTGCGGTTCCAGCGGCTGAGTCTCCGAGACGACCGTCTGCGGATCGCACGGCCGGGCATCGGGGTTCCGCGCGGCGCCGGAGACGGCCGGGGCAGTCGCCGCGGGCTCGCCGCCGGGCCGGACATCGGCCTTCTGGGGCACGGCCGGCCGGCTCCGCGGACCC
>NZ_BAGA01000019.1 GCF_000308595.1 Nocardia higoensis NBRC 100133
GCGGGCGACCCGGACGACGGCGACGACCACGACCGCCGCGGCGAGCGCCGCGGCGCCGAGCACGAGGTAGCCCGCGGGCCGGCCGAACACCGTCACCCGGTCGGTCCGGACGACGCGTTCGCGATAGCCGGTGTCCTCGGGCGCCGCGGCGAAGGCGAAATCGGTGGTGATGGCGGCGGGATCATCGACGCGCACCCGCATTTCGGTGAGATAGTCGCTGCCCGCGGCCAGCGCTTCCTCCACGAAGGGGTCCCCGGAGGCGCCGGGCGACAGGCGGCCTGCGAATTCGACGGCGGAGTCCTGGTGTGCCGCATCGGGGTCCGTGCGCCGCATCCGATGATCGCCGAGCACATAGAGGTGGACCGCCTGCGCGGTGCGCGCCGCGGCCGACATGCGCATCGGGTAGACCAGCCGGTCGGAGTCGAAGTCGAGCCGGACCGGGTCGAGCGCGCCGGAGAGTTCCTGCTCGCCGGTGAGCCGCACGGCGACGAACGACCAGCCCTCGCGCACATACGGTTCCAGGGTCGCGGTCACCTCCGGGCGCAGGGCGTAGCCGTTGCCGCCGAGCCAGCGGCGCAGTCCGTCGAGATCGCCGCCCCGCAGGGTGGTGGCCTCCAGCGGGCCGAGCCGGACCTGATCGAGCACCATCGGGGTGCTGCCCGGCGCGGCCGTGCTCGTCTCGTCCTCCGGCCACGCGAACCACTCGGTCTCGACGACATATTCGGGCGCGGCCAGGCGGGCCAGTTCGCCGAAGGTGTCCGCCGATCCGGCGGTCACCGTCGCGGGCGCGGGGGTGGGCACGACCAGCGCGGCGTGTTCGGTGTCCGAGGCCAGCGACAGCCGCAGCAGGATGGTCTCCCGGTCGCCGTCCCAGGTCAGCGCCGCGGTCTCCTGCTGGACGGTGGCGGCGTCGCCCGGGCTGATGATGCCGCCGCAGGCGCAGGCCGAGGCCGGGCCGATCGCGCCGGGAGCGAGCGCGCCGCCCAGGATCGCCGTCACCGCGCCGAGCCGGGCCGCGGCGATCGGGAACCGGGTGGTACCCCCCACCTCGGCTGCGCCTGCAGCGGCGCGGCAGCCGGTTCGCGTACCGGGGGAGCGGGCGGAGGCGGGACGCCGGAGCGCCAGGGCGACGAGACGGGCGGCCGTGGCGAAGGGCATGGGGCGAGCCTAGTGGCGTGGCAGCGGTGGCGGCGCCGATCCGCCGGGCGCGTGGCCGCGGGATCAGTAGGGTGGTTGCCATGTCTGTCGAGAGTCAGGTGGCGGCGCCGATCGCCAAGCGGGTGCCGACCGAGCGGATCCATCACGGCGACGTCTTCGTCGACGAGTACGAGTGGCTGCGCGACAAGGAGAGCCCCGAGGTGGTCGGCTACCTCGAGGCCGAGAACGCCTATACCGAGGCGCAGACCGCGCATCTGGCCGGGCTGCGGGACAAGATCTTCGAGGAGATCAAGTCGCGCACCCAGGAGACCGATCTGTCGGTGCCGACCCGGATGGGCGATTTCTGGTACTACTCGCGCAGCTTCGAGGGCAAGCAGTACGGCGTGCACTGCCGGTGCCCGATCGATACCACCGCGGGCGATCTGGAGGCCTGGACGCCGCCGCAGCTCGAGGCCGACCGGGAGATCCCCGGCGAGCAGGTGCTGCTCGACAGCAACGAACTCGCCGAAGGCCACGACTTCTTCGCGCTCGGCGCGTTCTCGGTCAGCCACGACGGCCATCTGCTCGCCTACTCGGTGGACACCGTCGGCGACGAGCGCTACACGCTGCGGGTGAAGGATCTGCGCACCGGCGAGCTGCTGTCCGACGAGGTCACGGGTACCGCGCCCGGCGCCACCTGGTCGCTGGACGGGACGCACGTCTTCTATCAGACCGTCGACGAGTCCTGGCGGCCCGACACCGTCTGGCGCCATCGCCTCGGCACCGCCACCGACGCCGACGTGAAGGTCTTCCACGAGCCCGACGAGCGGTACTGGGTCAGCATCGGCGCGACCCGCTCGGAGAAGTATCTGATGATCTGGGTCGGCTCCAAGATCACCACCGAGGGCTGGGTGCTCGAGTCCGACGATCCCGAGGGCGAGTTCCGGGTGATCCTGCCGCGCCGCGAGGGCGTGGAGTACTCCGCCGAGCACGCGGTGATCGGGGGACAGGACCGCTTCCTGATCCTGCACAACGACATCGGCGCCGACGGTGTGAAGGCGCAGAACTTCGTGCTCGCCGAAGCGCCCGTGACCGACCCGGCCGACCTGCGGATCCTCATCGAGCACCGCGACGACGTGCGGCTCGAGGACATCGACGCCTTCGCCGATCACCTGGTGCTCAGCTACCGCCGTGAGGCGCTGACCAGGGTCGCGGTCTGGCCGCTGACCGAATCCGGTTACGGCGAACTGCGTGAGCTGGAGTTCGATCTCGAACTGTTCTCCGTCGGCATGGGCGGCAATCCGGAATGGGCGCAGCCGACCCTGCGCATCGGCCTGACCTCCTTCATCACCCCGATGCAGGTCTTCGACTACGTGCCGGCCACCGGCGCGCTGCTGCTGCGCAAGGAGCAGCCGGTGCTCGGCGGCTACGACGCGGCCGATTACGAACAACGCCGGGACTGGGCGGTCGCCGAGGACGGCACCCGGGTGCCGATCTCGCTGGTGTGGCGCAAGGGCGTAGCCGATCCGGGCGAGCAGGCGCGCCCGCTGCTGCTCTACGGCTACGGCTCCTACGAGTCCAGCATCGACCCGGGCTTCTCGGTGGCGCGGCTGTCGCTGCTCGATCGCGGCATGGTGTTCGCGGTCGCGCATGTGCGCGGCGGCGGTGAAATGGGCAGGCTCTGGTACGAGAACGGCAAGACGCTGTCGAAGAAGAACACCTTCACCGACTTCGTCGCCTGCGCGCGCCACCTGATCGACACCGGGGTGACCGCGCCGGACCGCCTGGTCGCCGACGGCGGGAGCGCGGGCGGCCTGCTGATGGGCGCGGTCGCCAATCTCGCGCCCGAGCTGTTCACGGGCATCCTGGCCAATGTGCCCTTCGTCGACCCGCTGACCTCGATCCTGGATCCCTCGCTGCCGCTGACGGTCATCGAATGGGACGAGTGGGGCAATCCGCTGGCCGACAAGGACGTCTACGAGTACATGAAGTCGTACTCGCCCTACGAGAACGTCGCGGCCAAGGATTACCCCGCCATCCTGGCGATCACCAGCATCAACGACACCCGGGTGCTGTACGTCGAGCCGGCCAAGTGGGTCGCCAAGCTGCGCGCGACCCGTACCGGCGACGCGCCGTTGCTGCTCAAGACCGAGATGAGCGCCGGGCACGGCGGGGTCAGTGGCCGGTACGCGAAGTGGAAGGAAGTCGGCTTCGAGTTCGCCTGGGTGCTCGACACCGTCGGTCTGGCGCAGTGAGCCGACCGCCGAGGTGAGGCACGCCCCCGTGCGGGAGCGGCCTGTGTGACCGTTCCGCCCGGATGACGGGGGTACGCCGCGACGGGCCTGCCGAGGACGTGACGGGGTGTTCGTCGCCTCGTCACGTCGACTGCACGGGGCGTACATGTGCGTGCGGCACCGTGGGGTCATGAACGCCGAGCTGATCGTTTCCGTGTCGGGGATCAGGGACACCACGCGCGACGCGGCGATCGAATTCGCCGCCGAGATGGATCGTCGGCGGGTGCGGCTGTCCCTGCTGGTGGCGCCACGGCTGAAGGGCGGGTACCGGCTGACCGAGGATCCCGCCACCCAGGCCTGGTTGCGGGGCAGGCGCGCCGCGGGCGACGCCATCGTGCTGCACGGCTACGACCAGGCGGCCACCGCGAAGCGGCGCGCGGAGTTCGCCGCCCTGCCCAGGCACGAAGCCCGGTTGCGGCTGACCGCGGCCGATCGGGTGATGGAGCAGGTGGAGCTGCGCACCCGGCTGTTCGCCGCGCCGCGCTGGAATGCCTCCGAGGGCGCCATGGACGCGTTGCCGGAGGTCGGCTTCCGTATCGCCCTCGGCCTGACCGGCATCCACGATCTCGAACGCGGCACCGTGCAGCGGGCACGCGTGCACGGCATCGGTGAGGGTTTCCGTGCCGAGCCGTGGTGGTGCCGGGCCCTGGTGATGGGCGCGGCCAGGACCGCGCGCCGGGGCGGGGTGCTCCGGCTGGCGATCTCGGGCCCCCAGCTGCAGCGCTCGGGTCCGCGCCAGGCGGTCCTCGACGCGGTGGACCTGGCTCTGTACCACGGCGCGATCAGCGAGGTCTATCGCCGCGAACCGGATTCCGCCGCCCGCGCGGCGTGAGCGGATCCGCGCGATACCGCCGTCCCGAAAGTGATTCATATCACCCACAAGATCAGGTGATCGCAGAAGTCGCGCGCGATACCCCTGCCGGGAAATCCGAAACCCCGCTACAGCCACAGAATTCCGCGCGTCCGAGTTCGGGTGCGTGAATTTGCCGCCAACTCTGTGGATCGGGTTCGTTTCCGGTGTTTCGGTCGGTTTTTTACGGAATCAACCGAGGTCGATCCGCCAATTCGGTGGTCCAGGAAAGTTTTTCGAGAAAATTCGTGCGCTCGCTGTTTGTGATCGCGCCGGCGAGCAACACTCACATTGCAAGGCACACAACACAGATCGAAAGGATGAACCATGCTTGATGATCTGCTCACCTTGATCACCACCCTGATCGACTCCCTGAGCGCGGAAACCGAGCCCTGAGCCGGTCCGTCGTTCTCGTGACAGCCGCCCCGCGCCGACGAATCGGTGCGGGGCGGCTTATGTCTACGCCCGCGATCAGGCCGGGAATTCCCGGCTCTCCTCGGCCGGGAGGACTTCGAATACCGTTCCTTCCGGGCGCATCTCCGTGAGCCGGCCGAAATAGATCCCCCTGGCCTCCGGCGCGATGATGCCGTAATGGATCGGAATCGCGGTGCGTGGCTTGACCGCCCGCAGATAGTCCACCGCCTCGCTGATCTTCATCCACGGGGCGGCCGCGGGCGTGGCGAGCACGCCGACCGGCACCGGCGGCACCCACAGCGAATCGCCGGGGTGGACCAGCTGTGCCGGATCCTGCGCGGTCCCGAGCTGGAAGACGGTGTTGTCGATCACGGGCAGTTCGGGGTGGATGACCGCGTGCCTGCCGCCCCCGCCGGTGATCCGCAGTCCGTCCAGATCCAGCACGTTGCCCGCGTGCACCGCCTCCCAGCGGCCGCCGCGCTGTGCCGCGGTCTGCGGGTCCGACAGCAGCCGGGCGCCGGGGTTGGCCTCGGCCAGCGCGTCGATGCGGGCCGGATCGATGTGGTCGGGATGCTGATGGGTGATCGCGATCGCGTCCAGACCGGTGATGCCTTCGAATCCGTGGGAGAACGTCCCCGGATCGAACAGGATCTTCTTGCCCTGCATTTCCACGAGCAGGCAGGAGTGTCCGAAATGGGCTATGCGCATGGCGCCATGCTATGCGGCCGGACCCCGCAGGTGGCGGCACGCCGGAGGACAACTAGGCTGCATGGGTATTCCCCGCAACCACCACCCTGTGCGGGTGGTGTCCTCAGAGCTAGGAGCAACTCGTGGCACGAGTCGTGGTCGAGGTGATGCCGAAGGCCGAGATCCTGGATCCCCAGGGACAGGCCATCGTCGGCGCACTCCCGCGCCTGGGATTCGAGGGCATCTCGGATGTCCGCCAGGGCAAGCGGTTCGAACTCGACGTGGCCGACGACGTCAGCGATGCCGAGCTCGAGCAGATCGCCGAACGTCTGCTGGCCAACACCGTCATCGAGGAGTGGAAGGTGGTGCGGCTCTCGTGAGCGCGCGCATCGGCGTCATCACCTTCCCCGGCACCCTCGACGATGTCGACGCCGCCCGGGCCGTCCGGCTGGCCGGCTCGGAGGCGGTGAACCTCTGGCACGCCGATGCCGACCTGAAGAAGGTCGACGCGGTGATCGTGCCCGGCGGCTTCTCCTATGGCGACTACCTGCGCGCGGGCGCCATCGCCCGGTTCGCGCCGGTCATGGGCGAGGTCGTGCGGGCGGCCGAGCAGGGCCTGCCGGTGCTCGGCATCTGCAACGGCTTCCAGGTGCTGTGCGAGGCGGGCCTGCTGCCCGGCGCGCTGACCCGCAACGAGGGCCTGCACTTCATCTGCCGCGACCAGTGGCTGTCGGTCGAATCGGTGAACACCGCCTGGACCTCCCGCTACGAGCCGGGCGCGCAGATCCTGGTGCCGCTGAAGTCCGGTGAGGGCCGCTACCAGGCCTCGGCCGCGGTGCTCGACGAGCTCGAGGGCGAGGGTCGCGTGGTGTTCCGCTACGCGGGCGAGAACCCGAACGGCTCGCAGCGCGGCATCGCGGGCATCGCCTCGGCGAACGGCCGGGTCGTTGGCCTGATGCCGCATCCCGAGCACGCGACCGAGCCGCTGACCGGCCCCAGCGACGACGGCCTCGGCCTGTTCCTGTCGGTGCTCGACAGCCTCGTCACGGCCTGAGCCCGACGCTGCGGAGGGTGTCGACGATCTCGAAGTCGACACCCTCGACTCGCGCCAGCTGGCTGGCGCGCACCGCCTGACTGCCGCGGAAGTAGCACGGTCCGTCCGGTGCCTCGAAGGCGTGGCCGTCGCGCACGGTCCGTTCGATGGCGGGCACATCCAGGGAACCGGCGGAATCGGCGACCGATCGCAGCGTGTGCAACGCTTGGTAACCGGCATTGCTGAAGGTCGTCAGTTCCGGTGCGAACGAGCCGAAACGGCGGCGGTAACGCGTCTTGAGATCGCTGCCGGGGCACCCGTCGACGAAGAAGCTCGACGGCACGTAGAGATTGCGGTGTGCGGCCGGACCGCCCGCGAGCAGGACGTTCTCGTCGACCGACGGGCCGATCCTGACCTGCGTCTCGTCGCGTCCCGCGGCGGCGAACTGCCGGTTGAACGCCGCGACGTCCGCGCCGAGCAGCAGGACGAGCACGCCGTCGGCCCGGTCCAGTTCGGGATGGGCCAGGAATTCCGAGAAGTCTCCCGTGCCGGGCGTCATGAACCGCTCCAGCACCACCTCACCGGACTCGACGCACTCGCGGCGCACCGATCGGGCCAATTCGCGCGGCCAGATGTAATCGGCGCCGATGATCGCCCAGCGCCGTACCCCGAGTTCGCGCTGGGCCCAGGACACCGCCGCCAGGGTGTGCTCGGCCGGATGCTCGCCCAGCATCAGTACCCCGGGCGGGGTCGGCAGGCCTTCGTGGCAGGCGGCGTAGACATACGGGACGCGCCCGGCGTTGGCCTCCGCCACCGCCACCCGGACGGCCGAGGTGTGCCATCCTGTGATGGCGTGCACCATGCCGGTCGCCAGCAGCGCCGAGATCTCGTTCGCTACTCGTTCCGGCGAGCGTCCGCCGTCGATGTTCGTGACGCGGATCTCACGGCCGAGAATCCCTCTGCCGGAGTTGATTTCCTCACCGGCCAGCGACACGGCGTTGTCGCTCGAAGGGACGGCGATCGCCAGCGGTCCACGCATCGGCACTATGTTGAGGATCTCGAGGGTGTCCTCGGGGCTCTCGCCGTACGCGGACATTCGGTACTCTTCTTCTCGATCGAGCGAAATGGCAGGCGGGAAAACGATGACCCTCATTGTAAGCCGCACCGCGACATTGCACGGTGCGCTGCGCGCCGCGGAACGCCGTTGGCTGCGCCACCTCGACGATGCTCTGTGCGCGCGGCAGCTCTCGCCCGACCAGTGGTCGATGCTGTGCAATCTGTCCGCCGACACGGGCATCACCATGAGTCAGCTGGCGGCGAAATCGCAGCTGGCGCCCTCGTCGGCGACCAGGCACGCCGACCATCTGGCCGAACGCGGGCTCATCTTCCGGGTCGCCGCCGAGGAGGATCGCCGACGCATTCTGATCGGCCTGAGCGCGCGCGGGGTGGAGCTGGTCGACGCCGTGCGCGCCGATGAGGCGCTCGCCGAGCAACGGGTCAGGGCGACGCTGGGCGCCCGCCGCTACGACGAGCTGCTGCGGCTGCTCGAGGTCGTCGCCGGGGCCTGAGCCATCCCGCGTCGTTCCGGGCTCGTGGACGGGGCTGCCTAGGATCGGCGGTATGCCAGTTGCCGCCACCGCCGCCACCGCCGAAGGGCTGTGTGCCTTCATCGACGCCTCGCCCTCGCCTTTCCACGTCTGCCGGACCGTAGCCGCCGAACTCGACGCGGCGGGTTTCACCCGGCTGTCGGAATCCGCCGCATGGACCGCCGGGGAGCCGGGCAGGTACTACGTGGTGCGCGGCGGTTCGCTGGTGGCCTGGGCCGACACCCCCGGGCCCGCCTCCGCTCCGTTCCGGGTGGTCGGCGCGCACACCGACAGCCCGAATCTGCGGGTCAAGCAGCATCCCGACCTGGCCTCGGCCGGGTGGCGGATGGTCGGTCTCGAGCCCTACGGCGGCGCCTGGCTGAACTCCTGGCTGGACCGCGAGCTGGGCCTGTCCGGCAGGCTGACGGTTCGCGACGGCAATGCCGTGCGCACCGAACTCGTGCGCATCGACGACCCGATCCTGCGGGTGCCGCAGCTGGCGATCCACCTCTCCGAGGACCGGCGCGGGGTGAGCCTGGACCCGCAGCGTCACCTCAACGCGATCTGGGGCGTCGGTGAAGCGGACGGCGCGTTCCTGGACGTGGTCGCCGAATACGCCGGGGTGGAACCGGATTCGGTGCTCGGCTGGGAACTGATGACCCACGATCTGGCGCCGAGCCGGCTGGTCGGCCGGGAACGCGATCTGGTCAGCGCGCCGCGGCTGGACAACCAGGGCACCTGCTATGCGGGTCTGCACGGCTTCCTGGCCGCGGTCGCCGAGCCGGGCGCGGCGATTCCGGTGCTGGCCATGTTCGATCACGAGGAAGTCGGCAGTCAGTCCGATCGCGGCGCCCAGTCGGACCTGCTGCCCGCCGTGCTCGAGCGCGTCGTGCTCACCCGGGGCGGCGGTCGCGCCGAATACCTTGCCGCGCTGGCCGGGTCGATCTGCGCGTCCGGGGACATGGCGCACGCCACCCACCCGAACTACCCGGAGCGCCACGAGCCCGCGCACCGCATCGAGGTCAACGGCGGCCCGGTGCTCAAGGTGAACCAGAACCTGCGCTACGCCACCGATGCCACCGGCGCGGGCGCGTTCGCGCTGGCCTGCGCTCAGGCCGGGGTCCGCCTCCAGCGCTATGTGCACCGCGCGGATCTGCCCTGCGGTTCCACCATCGGCCCGATGACCGCCGCGCGCACCGGCATGCCGACCGTGGACGTGGGCGCGCCGCAACTGGCGATGCATTCGGCGCGTGAGCTGATGGGCGCCGACGACGTGGTCTCCTATGCGGCGGCGCTGGCCGCCTTCTCCGCGCCCGGGTACGCGTCCGCGGGCTCGGGCCGGTAGGTGAACGCGGCGACCGCGAGCACGCCGAGGGTGACCAGCACGTAACTGCTGCCGATGAGCTGTTGCCACCACGACCAGGCGAGCTCGCGGTCGTCGGAATGCGGCAACAGCCACTGCGGGCCGATCAGGAACAACACGGTGAGCGTGCCGGTGACCCAGGCGAACAGCCGCCAGGGGGCCTGCCCGGCGCGCCTGCGCGCGATCACGTCGACCGCGAGCAGCAGCGCGGGCGCCACCCACACCCAGTGGTGTGACCACGAGACGGGCGAGACGAGCAGGATCGCCGAGGCGTTCACCAGCAGCGCGGCGACGTGCGCGCCCGCTCGGATCAGGTGGTGCATCCACACCGCCGCCAGCGCCACCGCGATCACCGCCAGTCCCAGCCAGATCGCCGTCGCCGTGCTGTCGGGCAGGCCGAGCCGGAAGGCCAGGCCCTTCAGCGACTGGTTGCCCGCGAAGTAGGGCGGGCCGATGCGGCCGGTGTCGGCGAGCGTGCGGAACCAGTACTCGACCGAATCGCTGGGAAACAGCAGGAAACCCAGTCCCACAGCGCCGATCGCGGAGACGACCACGGTGCCCGCGGCCTTCCAGTCTCGGCGCAGCAGGAAGTACAGCAGGAAGCCGCCCGGAATCAGCTTGATGGACACGGCGATTCCGATGAGCATGCCGCGCGGCCAGAACGGCTTGCGCGCCAGGCAGTCCAGCGCGACCGCGGCCATCAGCACCAGGTTGATCTGGCCGAAGCCGAAGGTCTGGCGCACCGGTTCCAGGTAGAGCGCCAGCGCCAGCGCGGCGATCACCAGCGGCAGCGCGAGTCGCCGGTCCAGGCCGGGGCGCAGCCGGTCGAGCACCAGCCACAGCGTCAGGCCGAGGCAGCCGAGCGAGGTGAGCAGCACGACGATCTCGGCGAGCACCAGCGGCATGAGCGCCAGCGGGGCGAAGAAGAGCGCGGCCAGCGGGGGATAGGTGAACGGGAGCCCGATGCCGAAGACCGGCGGCATCGGTCCGTACAGCTCACCGCCGTCCAGCCACACCCGGGCGCCGTTGCGATAGACCTGCAGGTCGATGTAGCCGTTCCACCAGTGCACCAGCAGCGAGACCAGCGCCGAGATCGCGAAGAGCGCGAGCGCCGCGGCCAGCAGTCTCACCCGCGAACCCGGCGGCGCCCCTGAATCCGAGGGCACCGCGGTGGATTCCGGCGATCGGCGGGAGGTAGGCGCGGCACCGTCGAGGTGGGGGGTGCCCGGTTCGACAGGCTTCGCGGCCTGCTCGGCCACCCCCGATCGTTCGTTCACCCGCCCAGCGTACCGGGGGTGCCTCCCGGATCCGGCTCGGTGCTCGAAGTCCGGGCAACCGGGCGGTCACGGGCGGTGATGGCGCCCTGACAGGCTGTACGGGGCGCGATCACGGGCCGGGAGCGCGGTTGTGGCAACGGCACAGCGACTGCAGGTGATGCGGAATCGGTTCCCGGGGGATGCGCCCGGTATGTCCGAGTGTGCGCGTGTGGCCCGGGGCGGCCCCCTCACCTGCGGGGCGGTCGCGGGTGACCCGTAGACTGAGGCCGCCCTCCCGTCATGTCGGCGGGACCGAGCTCGTCGCTTCACAATGCCCGGCCGAAAGGACCCTGGTACTCCGTGACTCCGCAGGTCGACACCGTCAGCGCAGCCGCAGCAACCCCCGAGGTCGCGCAACCCTACAAAGAACTGGGTCTCAAGGACGACGAGTACGCCCGCATCAAAGAGATCCTCGGCCGCAGGCCGACCGACGCCGAACTGGCGATGTACTCGGTGATGTGGAGCGAGCACTGCTCCTACAAGTCCTCCAAGGTGCACCTGCGCTACTTCGGCCAGACCACCACCGACGAGATGCGCGCCTCCATGCTGGCCGGTATCGGCGAGAACGCGGGTGTGGTCGACATCGGCGACGGCTGGGCGGTCACCTTCAAGGTGGAGAGCCACAACCATCCCTCCTACGTGGAGCCCTACCAGGGCGCGGCCACCGGCGTCGGCGGCATCGTGCGCGACATCATGGCGATGGGCGCGCGCCCGATCGCGGTGATGGACCAGCTGCGCTTCGGCGCGGCCGACGCCCCCGACACCCGTCGCGTGGTCGACGGCGTGGTGCGCGGCGTCGGCGGCTACGGCAACTCCCTCGGCCTGCCGAATGTGGGCGGCGAAACCGTCTTCGACGCCTCCTACCAGGGCAACCCACTGGTCAACGCGCTGTGCGCGGGCGTGATGCGGGTCGAGGACCTGCACCTGGCATTCGCCTCCGGCGCGGGCAACAAGATCATCCTGTTCGGCGCGCGCACCGGCCTCGACGGCATCGGCGGCGTGTCCGTGCTGGCCTCGGACACCTTCTCCGGTGACGAGTCCGGCTCCGGCCGCAAGAAGCTGCCCAGCGTCCAGGTCGGCGACCCGTTCACCGAGAAGGTGCTCATCGAGTGCTGTCTCGAGCTGTACGCGGCCGAGCTGGTGGTCGGCATCCAGGACCTCGGCGGCGCCGGGTTGTCCTGCGCCACCTCCGAACTCGCGGCGGCCGGCGACGGCGGCATGTACATCGAGCTGGACAAGGTGCCGCTGCGCGCGACCGGGATGACCCCGGCCGAGGTGCTCTCCAGCGAGTCCCAGGAGCGCATGTGCGCCGTGGTGACCCCGGAGAACGTGGACGCCTTCATGGCGGTCTGCGCCAAGTGGGACGTGCTGGCCACGGTCATCGGCGAGGTCACCGACGGTGATCGCCTGGTCGTCAGCTGGCACGGCGACACCGTGGTGGACGTGCCGCCGCGCACCGTGGCCCACGAGGGCCCGGTCTACGAGCGCCCGGTGCGGCGTCCCGACTACCAGGACGCGCTGATCGCCGACAGCCCCGACGCGCTGCCCCGGCCGAAGACCGCCGAGGAACTGCGCGAGACGCTGCTGACGATGATCGCCAGCCCCCAGCTGTGCAGCCGCAAGTGGATCACCGAGCAGTACGACCGCTACGTGCGCGGCAACACCGTGCTCGCGGAGGACGCCGACGCCGGTGTCATCCGCATCGACGAGGAGTCCGGCCGCGGCATCGCCCTGGCCACCGACGCCTCCGGCCGCTACACCAAGCTCGACCCCTACACCGGGGCACAGCTGGCGCTGGCCGAGGCCTTCCGCAATGTCGCCACCACCGGCGCGACCCCCAAGGCCGTCACCAACTGCCTGAACTTCGGCTCGCCCGAGGATCCCGGCGTGATGTGGCAGTTCCAGCAGGCCGTGCGCGGTCTGGCCGACGGCTGTGTGGCCCTGGGCATTCCGGTGACCGGCGGCAATGTCAGCTTCTACAACCAGACCGGTCAGGACGCGATCCTGCCGACCCCGGTGGTCGGCGTGCTCGGCGTCATCGACGATGTGCACCGGCGCATCCCCACCGGCCTCGGCCTCGAGCCCGGCGAGACGCTGATCCTGCTCGGCGAGACCCGCGACGAGTTCGGCGGCTCCATCTGGGCACAGGTGGCCCACGATCATCTCGGCGGCCTGCCGCCGAAGGTGGACTTCGCCCGCGAGCAGCTGATCGCCGAGGTGCTGGTCGCCGGTTCGCGCGACGGCATGATCTCGGCCGCGCACGATCTGTCCGAGGGCGGTCTGGCGCAGGCCGTCGTCGAGGCCGCGCTGGCCGGTGAGACCGGCTGCCGCATCCTGCTGCCCGAGGGCGCCGACCCGTTCGTGACGTTGTTCTCCGAGTCGGCCGGTCGCGTGCTCGTCGCGGTGCCGCGCTCGGAGGAGACCCGGTTCACCAAGATGTGCGATGCCAGGCAGTTGCCGTGGGTCCGCATCGGCGTGGTCGACCAGGGCTCCGACGAGATCGAGGTGCAGGGCCAGTTCTCCGTCCCGATGACCGAGCTGCGCGAGGCCTTCGAAGGCACCCTGCCGAAGCTGTTCGGCGCGGAGGTGGCCTGAGCGAACGACCGGCAACCGGTCGCGGCCGCCGGGACACCCCGGGGCCGTGATCGGGCCGCGTCGGACGATCGCCCGGTCCGACCACGCATACTGTTCGGGTGCTCGAGAAAGCGGACACCATGACCAGGCTGCGTGCGCGCGCCGTAGTCCTGGTGCGCCGGGCAGAGGTCGTCATCGATCTCAACTACGTCGGAATCGTCGTAGCCACCCTGTTCTTCGCGCTCTCGGTGACCCCGTCGCTGGTGCCGCGCGACTGGCTCTTCCAAGGCCTGATCAGCGGTGTCAACGCCGCGCTCGGCTACGGTCTCGGCTGCCTGCTGGAATGGGGATTCCGGTCCTGGATCAGGCCCCGGCTCACCAGGATTCCGCCCGCGCCGATCTGGGTGATCTATGCGCTGAAGACGGCGGTGCTGGTGACCGCCGGGCTCACCGCGGCACTGATGCTGGTGCAATCGGCGCGCTGGCAACGCGAGATCACCGCGCTGATGGGCATGGAGGGCACCACCACCCCCGCCTATCTGCGCACCGGGCTGCTGAGCCTGGCGATCGGCGTCATCGTGGTCGCCGTCTACCGCACGCTCCGCGAGATCGTGCTGTTCCTGGCCAAGGAACTCAACCGCTGGGTCCGGGTGCCGCGCGAACTGGCTCCCGCGGTCGGCGCGCTGGTGCTGGTGGTGCTGGCGACCACCGTCTTCAACGGCGTGGCCACCCGGGCCTTTTTCGCGGTCGCCAATTCGGCGTTCAGCGTGCGCAACGATCACACCTCGCCCAACGCGGTGCAGCCGCTGCTGCCGCAACGCTCGGGCAGCCCGGAGTCGTTCGCGGCCTGGGACACCCTGGGTTTCGAGGGCCGCTGGTTCGTCTCGCAGGGGCCGACCGCCAGCCGGATCGCGGCGGTCACCGGCCGACCCGCCCGCGAGCCGATCCGCGCCTATGTCGGTCTGGAATCGGCCGAAGGCGAGGAATCCCAGGCCGACCTGGCGGTGCGTGAGCTGGACCGCGCGGGCGCGTTCGACCGGAAGGTTCTGGTCGTGGTCACCACCACCGGCACCGGCTGGGTCAACTCGATGGCCGCGGGCGCGCTCGAATACATGTACGGCGGCGACACCGCGGTGGTGGCCAGTCAGTACTCGTATCTGCCCAGCGTGCTGTCGTTCCTGGCGGACAGGAGCAAGGCCGCCTCGGCGGGTAGGCAGATCTTCGACGCGGTGTATCAGCGCTGGTCGCGTGAGCCGGTGGAGACCAGGCCGAAGCTGTTCGTCTACGGCGAGAGCCTGGGTTCGCAGGGATCGGAAGAAGCGTTCGACGGTCTGGCGGATCTGCGCAGCAAGGTCGACGGCGCGCTGTGGGTCGGGCCACCGAACTCCAACCGGCTGTGGAAGCAGTTCGTCGAGCGCCGTGACCCCGGCTCGCCGGAGGTGCTGCCGGTGTACGCCGACGGGCTGGTGGTCCGGTTCGCCGCCGCCGCACCGGATCTCGCCGTCCCCGGCCCGGAATGGCAGGCCCCGCGCATCGCCTACCTCCAGCACGCCTCGGATCCGATCGTCTGGTGGTCGCCGGATCTGATCTTCTCCCGCCCCGACTGGCTCGAGGAGCCGCGCGGCAAGGATGTGTCCTCGCAGATGCGCTGGGCGCCGTTCATCACCTTCTGGCAGGTCACCGCCGATCTCACCAACGCCCAGGGGGTCAGCGACGGGCACGGGCACCGCTACGGCAGCCTGGTGGTCGACGCCTGGGCCGCCATCGCGCAACCCGAGGGGTGGACGCCCGAACTCGCCGAACGGGTGCGTTTCCAGCTGGAGTCGGCCGAGGACTTCGAACGAGCCACCAAGTGAGGCCGGGCTTTTCCCGCGCGCACGCGTTCGCCGCCGCCGCGTTGATCGCCCCGCCGCTGTGGAACAACCGGATCGCCCCCGCGCTCGGACTCGGGCAACGCGGGCGCACCCTGGCCCACCTGGGTTTCGCGGCCGCTTACGCCGCCGCGTCGCATGCCCGCCCGAACTGGCGCTCCGCCGAGGGGGTCGGTCTCGGGTTCGCGGCGAGTTCGGTGGTCGCGACCGGGGCGGCGGCCGCGCTGGCCGTCGCCCCGCTGCGCGAAGCGCTCCTGCGGACCCCGGCGCGGGTCCCGGAAGTGCCGCCCGTGGAATGGATCGCCGTCCACATCCCGTTCGGCACCGTGCTGCCCGAGGAACTGGTCTTCCGCGCCGCCCTCGACCCGCTGCTCGCCGAGCTGACCGGTCCCCGCCCGGCCCTGGTTCTCGGCGCGGTCGCCTTCGGCCTCTGGCACGTCCATCCGGCCCGCGCCGCGGGTGATCCGGTGCTGCCCACCGTCGTCGCCACCACGGCCGCGGGAGTCCTGTTCGTCCTGCTGAACCGCCGCGCCCGCAGCACCACAGCGCCCGCCCTGCTGCACTTCACCGTCAATGCCGCCGGCGCCGTCCTGGCCACCCTCGGCGGAAAAGCGCCCCGGCGGTAGCGGCGGCCCGCGTGGCCCTCGCCATGACCCGGCCCGTCGTCCCGGGGCGGGCCGGACAACCGCTCTCGGGCGGGCGATCGTTCTGCTCGCCCGCGCGGTGCAAGCACCCGCTGCGCCCGTCCGGCGACAGCATCCGCGGCGGGGCGCCGTCGTCCGCGCGCACAAGCTGGACCGTGACTTCGTGGCCGTGGCGACGGAAGGCGGCGGTAGCCTCGGCGGCGTGGGACGGCGCAGAGTTGATCCGGGGGAGTTGCGGGCCGCGGTGGCGGCGGTGAGCGCATGGCTGCGCGACGAGCGGGCCGCCGCTCCGGCGCGTGCGGAGATCGCGGCCGCGGTGCGGGCCACCGCGCGGACGCTGGCGGAATCGGCGCCGGGGCACTCGGTGGAAGTGCGGATTCCGCCGTTCGTGGCGGTGCAGTGCGTGGAGGGGCCGAGGCATACCCGCGGCACGCCGCCGAATGTGGTGGAAACCGATCCGCGCAGCTGGCTGCTGCTGGCCACCGGGCTCCTGGAATTCCACCCGGCCGTGACCGACGGCGTGGTCACGGCGTCGGGGAGCCGGGCGGGTGAGATCGCGCACTGGCTGCCCATCGTGCGACTCCCCGCCGAGTGAAGCCGGGCTCCCTGCCGAGAAGGAAGCCGGCGCCCCGGCGGCCGGTCGGTGCGCGGCGCCACGGACGCCCGGCAGGGACTGCCTCGGCTAGGCGGTCGCCCGCTCGCCCGCGCTGCGGTGCAACCCCTTGTAGTCGTAGAAGCGGGTGATGACGAGGCCGAAGAGCAGGCCGACCACCAGGCCGAAGACGGTCATCCACAGCCCGCGGCCGAGCCCGGCGGAGAAGTCGGCGTTGAAGTAGAGGATGGCGCGCACCGACAGATACACCTGGTGCATGGGCTCGAAGGTCGCCAGCCAGGCGAAATAGGTCGGCGTCGCCTCGATCGGCACGGTGCCACCCGAGGAGGGCAGGCCGAGCACCACGAACAGGATCAGATTCACCAGCAGGCCGGCCGAACCGAACGCCGCCAGCACCGACAGGCCGGTCACCCCGACCGCGGTGATCGCCAGCACGCTGTAGAGGTACAGCGCCAACGGCCGCTCCACGGGCATGCTCAGGGCGTGGGCCACCAGCTGGAAGATCCCGGCGATGACGACCGCCGCGACGACCATGACGCCCCATTTGAGCACCAGGGTGCGCAGCCGCGAGATCGGCGTGGGCGGGAAGTGCAGGTACCAGGGGCCGTATTCGGTGGGGACGAAGCCGAGCGCCGCATCGGCCATGGTGTGGATCGTCATCGCACCGATCACCCCGACCAGCAGCAGCAACAGGGCGAAGAAGAAGGCCGTCAGCCCCGCCCCGGTGCCGCTGGGCAGCGGGCGGAACTCCTCGGACACCAGCCGCAGCGGGGACTCCAGCGAGAGCCTGGTCGCGCCGCTGAGCTCGGTGGCCCGGCCGCCCTCGGGCGGGCTGAGCTGTGCCTGCACCTGCTCGGTCAGCTGCCTGCCGACCTGCTCGTTCACCCGGGGGAACATCCGGTCGGCGATGCGGGTGACGATGGCGGTCGCGAACGGGCCGACCCGCGGATTGGTCTGCACGGTGATGATCGGCTGCTCGATGTCACCGGGCACCACGCTGCCGACGCCGAGGATGCCGAGGCGCTTGCTGAAATCGCCGGGGATGATGATCGCGCCGTAGACCTCGCCGTTGCGCAGCTGGCGCTGGGCCTCGTTGATGCCGAGCCGGCGCAGGTCGATCTCGTCGGCCGGAACCTCGGCGGCGATGCCCTCGGCGACCTGTGTGCCGAAATTCACCTGCCGGGGTTCTCCGGGCGTGCCGAGCGTGTCGCCGACGTCCATGTTCACCAGCGCGATGGGGAACCCGTGCAGGTTCTTCTCCGGGTCGGCCACATAGGCCAGGTACAGATAGCTCAACAGGGTCGCGACCAGGGTGATCACGACCAGCGGAAAGAGCGTCGCGCGCAGCAGAGTGCGCGGCTTCGGCGGCCCGGAGGGCGCGCTCTTCTCCGAATTCCGACTCTCGCTCGTCACGGTCGAAAGGTACCGCCGCGGCGGCTGTCGGTACATCGTCCGACACATGTGATTGCCGTCTGTATGCCGGAGCGGTGATCGCGGGACCAGCTAACACCCGTAGAATGGCGAGAGCCCCCAGCCCGCCCGAACAGGGAGCGTACGGTGATCAACGCCGATTCAGCGGCCGACAACCTCGCCGCCATCTCGGACCAGGACGAGAACGAACCACGCGAGGAGTGTGGTGTTTTCGGTGTCTGGGCCCCCAGCGAGGACGTGGCCAAGCTCACGTACTACGGCCTCTACGCGCTCCAGCATCGCGGTCAGGAGGCGGCGGGCATCGCGGTCTCCGACGGTCAGCAGATCCTGGTGTTCAAGGATCTCGGTCTGGTCAGCCAGGTGTTCGACGAGCAGACGCTGGCCGCCATGCCGGGCCACATCGCCGTCGGCCACTGCCGCTACTCCACCACCGGTGGCGTGACCTGGGAGAATGCCCAGCCGATCTTCCGCACCACCGCCGTCGGCTCCGGCCTGGCGCTGGGGCACAACGGCAATCTCGTCAACACCGCCGAACTGGCCGGTCGTGCGCGCGAACTCGGCCTGATCGGCACGCCGGTCTCCGAGGGGCGTCCGCAGCCCGTCGGCGCCACCTCCGACTCCGATGTGATGACCGCGCTGCTGGCCCACGCCGCCGCGGACTCGAGCATCGAGCAGGCCGCGATGAAGCTGCTGCCGCAGCTGCGCGGCGCGTTCTGCCTGACCTTCATGGACGAGCACACCCTCTATGCCGCGCGCGACCCGCACGGCGTGCGCCCGCTGTGCCTGGGCAGGCTCGAGCGTGGCTGGGTCGTGGCCAGTGAAACCGCCGCCCTGGACATCGTCGGCGCCGCCTTCGTCCGCGAGATCGAGCCCGGCGAACTGCTGGCGATCGACGCCGAGGGCGTGCGCTCCATGCGCTTCGCCAATCCCGAGCCCAAGGGCTGCGTCTTCGAGTACGTCTACCTGGCGCGCCCGGACTCCACCATCGCGGGCCGCTCGGTGCACGCCACCCGTGTGGAGATCGGCCGCAGGCTGGCTCAGGAGCACCCGATCGAAGCCGATCTGGTCATCCCGGTGCCCGAGTCCGGCACGCCGGCCGCCGTCGGCTACGCGCAGGGCTCCGGCGTGCCCTACGGTCAGGGCCTGATGAAGAACGCCTATGTGGGCCGCACCTTCATCCAGCCCAGCCAGACCATCCGCCAGCTCGGCATCCGGCTCAAGCTCAATCCGCTGCGCGAGGTCATCCGGGGCAAGCGCCTGGTCGTGGTCGACGATTCGATCGTGCGCGGCAACACCCAGCGCGCCCTGATCCGGATGCTGCGCGAGGCGGGCGCGCTGGAGATCCACGTGCGCATCGCCTCCCCGCCGGTCAAGTGGCCCTGCTTCTACGGCATCGACTTCGCCTCCAGGGCCGAGCTGATCGCCAACGGCGCGGGCGCCGACGACAGCTACGACGACATGGTCGAGGCCGTGCGCCGCTCCATCGGCGCGGATTCGCTCGGCTACATCTCCACCGAGGGCATGATCGCCGCTACCGAGCAGCCGCGTTCGCGACTGTGCTCGGCGTGCTTCGACGGCAATTATCCGATTCCGCTCCCGACCGAAGCTTCCATCGGGAAGAATCTGCTGGAGGGCATGCTCACCGGGCAGCCGGAATCGGTTCTGCTCGGCGACAATGCCAACGCCAGCGCGCTGAGTCGACCCTGACCGCTGGTCACGTCGACCCCGGCCGCCGCCCCGAGCCGTCTCGTGATCGGGCCGCGTGCGGCCGACACCATGCATGCCCGAGATCCGGTTCGGGTAGCGTGATCAGGCATGTATCCGCCGATCCGGTTTGGAGCTCTCCCCGAAAATGACTGAACAGACCCCCACCGGCGGCGCCTCGTACGCCGCGGCAGGCGTGGACATCGAAGCCGGTGACCGCGCAGTCGAGTTGTTCGGGCCGCTGGCGAAGAAGGCCACGCGCCCCGAAGTCCAAGGTGGCCTCGGCGGTTTCGCCGGTCTGTTCGCGCTCAAGGGCGGTTACCGTGAGCCGCTGCTCGCCGCCTCCACCGACGGCGTCGGCACCAAGATCGCGGTGGCCCAGGCCATGGACAAGCACGACACGGTCGGTCTCGACCTGGTGGCCATGGTGGTCGACGATCTGGTCGTGTGCGGCGCCGAGCCACTGTTCCTGCAGGACTACATCGCCATCGGCAAGGTTGTCCCGGAGAAGGTCGCCGAGCTGGTCTCCGGCATCGCCGAGGGCTGCGTGCTGGCCGGCTGTGCGCTGCTCGGCGGCGAGACCGCCGAACACCCGGGCCTGATGGACCCCGACGACTACGACCTGTCCGCGACCGGCGTGGGCGTGGTGGAAGCCGATGCCGTCCTCGGCCCCGACCGGGTGCGTCCCGGTGACGTGGTGCTCGCCATGGGCGCCTCGGGCCTGCACTCCAACGGCTACAGCCTCGCCCGCAAGGTGCTGCTCGACATCGACCGGATGTCGCTCACCGGCCACGTCGAGGAGTTCGGCCGCACCCTCGGTGAGGAACTGCTCGAGCCGACCCGCATCTACGCCAAGGACTGCCTGGCGCTGATCGCCGAGACCGACGTGCGCACCTTCGCCCACGTGACCGGTGGCGGCCTGGCGGCCAACCTCGCGCGCGTCATCCCGGCCGGCCTGGTCGCCGAACTCGATCGCGGCACCTGGAACCCGGCACCGGTGTTCAAGATGATCGCCCAGCGCGGCCGGGTCGAGCGGGCCGAGATGGAGAAGACCTTCAACATGGGCGTCGGCATGGTCGCCGTGGTGGCGCCCGAGGACGTCGACCGCGCGCTGGCGGTGCTGACCGCTCGCCACGTCGAATGCTGGACGCTGGGCACCGTGAAGAAGGCCAAGGACGCCGATGCCGCACGGGCGCAACTGCTGGGCGAACATCCCCGATTCTGAGGCTTTCCATCGCGATACGAGAAGGGCCGATCATCCGTTTTGCGGACGATCGGCCCTTTTTCACGCCGTGGGGAAATTCCGGTTCCGGTTGATTCCGCGGCTGGTCGGTATCGATGAGAATTCACCGGGCGCCCGCATCAGGAGACGACGAAATCGTCATTCGGGATTACCCGGTGAAATTCGTTGTCCGGCAACCACCGAGGGTCACCGGACGTCGAATTGATTGTCTTGGCAAGCCTGCTCGACCGAGCCGCGTACCCGGCAACGTGCAAAAGGGAGGCCCCGTCGGCCTCCCCTGTTGACGTTGAATTCCGAGTCAGCGGCGCCAGTCGTCGTAGTCGTCCTCGTCCCAGCGGGACAAGGAGTCGTCCGAGTCGTGCTCATCGGACAACACGCCACCACTGTGCTTGGTGGGGTGTCCCGAGAGCTCGCGCTGAAGGCTCGCGAAGTCGGTTGGCGTCGAGCTGTACTTCAGCTCTCGTGCAACCTTGGTCTGCTTTGCCTTAGCCCGGCCACGGCCCATGGCTGACCCCCTCGCGTCACAGCGGGGCGGCCTGGGGTGTGTTGGCGGCCCCGTTCGAATTAATACTCTTCCTGACAGACACTTTAGCGTGTGTCCGGCGCTTGCGCTCCCATGAGTGACCGAAGTGCCTTCACCTGGGAGTTCGGGCGCCGCACCGCCGCCCTGTGCCGCGTCGCTCAGAGTATGCCGGGGATGGCCCGGATCACCCCCACCCGAGCGCCGCCACCGAGCACCGGCTGGGCCGCCAAATCGTCATGGACGGCCGTCCAGTCGATACCCATCCGTTGCAGAATCGCCAGCGTCAGGGGCATCCGTGCGCGGTCGCTGCCGTCTTCGATCTTGTAGGCGAATGCCGAACCGTCGGGGAGCGCGCCCGCGTGCACTCCGTCGGCGCCGATCTTGCACACCAGCCCGGGGGTTGCGGTCATGATCATCAGATCCGGCGCATTGGTGCCCGAAATCACTCGCGGGTTGGCACGAACGGCATCGGCGACCCGGCGCTCCGGGCTGCCCGGTTCGGCCGTGACGAGCCGGGCATAAGCGCCCGCGAGGTTGATAAGCGAGACCGGGATGATGGGCAACCCGCAGCCGTCGATACCCAGATCGGTCTCCGGCTCGCCGGTCAGTTCCACCACCGTGGCGGCGACGGCCCGCTGCAGCGGGTGGTTCTCGTCGAGATAGCCCTCGGTGGGCCAGCCGTTGATCGCACAGGTGGCGAGCATGGCGGCGTGTTTGCCCGAGCAGTTCATGTAGATCGGGCGCGGACCGGTGGCCAGCGCGTGGGCGCGGGCGTGTTCCTCGAACGGCAGGTCGGCGGGGCAGCCGAGGTCGGCCTCGCCGAAACCGAACCGGGTGAGCAGGCGTTCGACCAGTCCGATCTGGTCCGGCTCGCCGTAGTGGGAGGCGCTCGACAGAGCCAGCTCCACCTCGTCGGCCGGGTCGAACCCGAGCCGCAGCAGCGCCAGCGCCTGCATCGGCTTGTTGGTCGAGCGCGGGAAGATCGGCAGATGCGTCTCGCCGAGTGACACCGTCGGTTCGCCGTCCGGGCCGAGGACGACCACCGAACCCCGGTGCACGCATTCGCGGAAGCCCGAACGCACCACCTCGACCAGTTCCACGCTCACGAGGCCACTCCGTCCGCCAGGCCGTCGGCCGCGCCGCCGGTCGGCGAGGGCACGCCGTGACGCCGGGCGTGCCGATCGATCTGCGTCCTGATGTCGTCGGAGACCGAGGGCTCCTCGTCGAGCAGGGTGGCCAGCCGGCCCATGTCCGCGCCGGTGAACACCTCGCGCACGGTGACGCCGTGGCCGGGCTCGTGCACCACCTCGACGCGATCGCCCGCCCCGATCGTGCCGGCCCGCAGCACCCGCAGGTAGGCGCCGGTGTGCGCGCGCTCGGTGAAGCGCTTGACCCACCGCGCCTCGCCCGTCACCTGACCGAAGGTCGCGCACGGCACGCGGGGTGCGCTCACCTCGAGCAGGGTGTCGCCGATCGCCCAGCGGGCGCCGAGGACCGCATCGGAGACGGCCATGCCTTCGATGCGCAGGTTCTCGCCGAACCAGCCCGCGGGCAGTTCCCGGCCGAGCTCGGCCGCCCACAGCCGGGCATCCTCCTCGGCGTAGGCGTAGACGGCCTGGTGCACGCCGCCGTGGTCCCTGGTGTTGCAGACGTGGTCGCCGGTCAGCCCGAGCGGGCCGACCGCCACCCGGCCGGGGACCGGGCGCTTGTCGATCGCGGTGCGTCCGACCCGGCCGGGCACGGTCAGCTCGGCGTGCACCACGCACACGGCGAGCACCCGGGCGCGCCCGGCAGGGTCATCGGTGGTCTGCATCGGTTCGCCTCCCCGGCTCGGCCGGGCACGCGAGGCGGCCCGGTACGGCGGACATGTGATCGACGGACAGGTGATCGGACCCGGCCCGGCGCCGTACGCGCCGTACGGTGCCGATCACCGGCCCCGCAGCCGCTCGACGGCGAGCCTGCCCGCCTGCGGGCCGCCGTCCTCGGGAACCGAGTCCGGATCGATGGCCGCGGCGCAGGAGCCGACGGTGAGCGGGGTGTCGACGGGTACGGCGCGTTTGATCAACGCCAAGGCGATCGGGCCGTATTCGAAGTGGTCGACGACGGTGCCGAGCCTGCCGACGGTGCGCCCGCCCGCCGTCACGTCGTCGCCGGCCGCCGGGCGCTCGTCGCTGGAGCCGTCCAGGTGCAGCAGCACCAGCTGCCGCGGTGGCTTGCCGAGGTTGTGCACCCGCGCGACCGTCTCCTGACCGCGATAGCACCCCTTGTCCAGGTGCACGGCGCCGCGTTCGGCGACTCCGCCGATCCAGCGCACTTCGTGCGGAATGGTGCGTTCGTCGGTGTCGTACCCGATGCGAGGGCGCAGCGCGGCCACCCGCAGCGCCTCGAACGCCCACAGCCCGGCCGGCTCCGCGCCCGCCTCGGTGAGCTTCGTCCACCATGCGGTGAGCTGATCGCGGGGGACGACGAGATCGTAGGAATCCTCGGTCGGCCAGGGCATCCGGCGCAGGAACCCGCCGCCGGGCAGCGGCGCGACCTCGTAGACGCCGGGGAGTTCGGTGACGCCCAGGGCCTCGCGCAGGCTGTCGACGCGGGGCCCGAGCAGGCTCAGCACCGCGTGATCGTTCGCCGCGGCGGGTTTCGCGTCGGCCCAGAAGACCATCTTCGTCAGGAAGTCCAGCAGCGCCTGCCCGCGTTCGCCCTCGGTGTCGATCCACAGGGTCCCGTCGAGATCGCTGAGCACGAAGTGGTGCTGCACGCGACCGTTGAGATCCAGATCGAGGTTCTCCGCCGACTGCCTGTCGCCGAGCGCGGTGAGGTGCTGACTGGAGATGGTGTGCAGCCAGCTCAGCCGTTCGGCGCCGGTGATCGTGAGTACGAACCGATGCGAGCGGTCGACGACCGCGACCCGCTGGGTGGCGGCGCGCTGTTCGCCGAAGGGATCGCCGTGATGCCAGGCCACCGCGGCGTCCGGAGAACCGGGCCGACCCGCGACGGCGCCCGCGACGGAGAGCAAAGGGCTGGGTGCATCGTCCACGGACACCTCATCCACTCTAGGCGTGCGGACGCTCGCGTGCGCGCACCGGTCCCGCGGACGGTGAAATCGGGCGTGGCGGCCACGAATACGCGCCGTATCGGCGGTCGGCGGGCGCTCAGGACCGGATCCCGTGCCAAGAATGCGAAATCGGTGGTGGAAACTCGCGATTGGCGTAGGCGCGGGCAACCCGTTCCGCCTAGGCTCGACCCATGGTAGATCGAGTTCTTGTCACCCTCGACGGCGTCGTTCGCGACGCCGACGAGCCGCTGCTGTTCGCCGACGACATCGGGGTGCTGCGCGGCGACGGAGTCTTCGAGACGGTGCTGGTGCGCGATGGCGATCCGTGTGCGATCGAATTCCATCTCGGCCGGCTGCGCCGCTCCACGCAGGCGCTGGATCTACCCGAGCCGGAACTGGCGAAGTGGCGCGAGGCCGCGCAGATCGCCGCCAAGGAGTGGGGCAGCGATCGCGAGGGCGTGTTGCGGCTGGTGCTCACCCGCGGCCGCGACTCCGAGCTGAACCCGCCCTCGTCGGTCACCTCCGGCGATCTCGCGGCGGCCGTGCCGGTGCCGACGGCCTACGTGCTGGTGACGCCGGTGCCCGAGCGGGTCGAGAAGGCGCGCGCCGAGGGCGTCTCGGTGGTGACGCTGGCCCGCGGCATCTCGATCGACCTGGCCCAGGCCGCGCCCTGGCAGTTGCTCGGCGCCAAGACGCTGTCGTATGCGACGAACATGGCGGCGCTGCGATTCGCGCACCGGATGGGCGCCGACGACGTCATCTTCACCAGTACCGAGAACCGCGTGCTGGAGGGGCCGCGCTCGACGGTCGTGATCGCCAGGGACAAGGAGTTGATCACCCCGCCGGCCAAGAACGGCGTGCTGCCCGGGGTGACCCAGCGCGCGCTCTACACCGAGGCGACCAAGGCGGGCTGGGAATGCCGCTACGCGCCGCTGTTCACCGCCGACCTGCTGACCTGCGACAGCATCTGGCTGCTGTCCAGCATCACGCTGGCGGCGCGTGTCAATTCCCTGGACGGCCTGCGGATGTCGGCGCCGGACAACGCCGAGGAGATCATGGATCTCGTCGATCGCGGCGTCGAACGCGGTGGAGCGATCGGCGACTGGTGATCGCCGCGGCCCGATGGCGTGACGCTGCGCACTTCCGGTGCGCGGGCAGGCGCCGTCGGACAGCGAAACCGCACGTCGGCTGTGAAGTCGATGGGTTTTCGTGATGCGCACCTCGTTCTCTCCGGGCGCGAGCCGACGTAGCCTTGGCTACGACATTCCGTAGTAGGAGGTTCGGATGGATGTGCTGGACTTATCCCGGTGGCAGTTCGGTATCACCACCGTCTATCACTTCATGTTCGTCCCGCTCACCATCGGCTTGGCGCCGCTCGTCGCGGGCATGCAGACCGCTTGGGTGATCACCGGCAACGAACGCTGGTACCGGCTGACGAAATTCTTCGGCAAGCTCTTCCTGATCAACTTCGCGCTCGGCGTCGCCACCGGCATCGTGCAGGAATTCCAGTTCGGCATGAACTGGAGCGAGTACTCCCGTTTCGTCGGCGACGTCTTCGGCGCACCTCTGGCGCTGGAAGCGCTCATCGCCTTCTTCATGGAGTCGACCTTCATCGGCCTGTGGATCTTCGGCTGGACCCGGCTGCCGCGGCTGGTGCACCTGGCCACCATCTGGATCGCCGCTATCGGCGTGAATGCCTCGGCCTACTTCATCATCGCGGCCAACTCCTTCATGCAGCACCCGGTCGGCGCGCGGTACAACCCCGAACGCGGCCGCGCCGAGCTCACCAGCATCTGGGAAGTGCTCACCAACAACACCGCCCTGGCCGCGTTCCCGCATGTGGTCGCGGGCTCGTTCCTGGTGTCGGGCACCTTCGTGGCCGGTATCGCCGGCTGGTGGATGGTGCGCAACGCGCGCAGCGGCGACCCCGCGAAGATGGCCGAAGCGCGCAGCATGTGGCGTCCGGCCGGGCGGATGGGCGCTTGGGTGATCGCGGTGTCGATGATCGGGCTGGTGATCACCGGCGACATCCAGGGCAAGCTGATGTTCGACCAGCAGCCCATGAAGATGGCCTCGGCCGAATCGCTGTGCCACACGCAGGAAGATCCCGATTTCTCGGTGCTCACCGTCGGCACCCACAACAACTGTGACAGCGTCACCCACCTCATCGAGGTGCCCTATGTGCTGCCGTACCTGGCCGAAGGCAAGATCGACGGCGTCACCCTCGAGGGTGTCAAGGATCTGCAAGCCGCCTACAACGAGAAGTTCGGCCCCGGCGACTACCGGCCCAACCTGTTCGTGACCTACTGGTCCTTCCGCACCATGATCGGCCTGTCGGCCGGTTCGATCCTGCTGCTGCTGGCCGGATGGTGGGTGACCAGACGCGGGCGCATCCCCGATCAGCGCTGGTTCTCGTGGCTGAGCCTGCTGGCCATCCCCACCCCGTTCCTCGCCAACAGCGCGGGCTGGGTCTTCACCGAGATGGGCAGGCAGCCGTGGGTCGTCGTGCCCAACCCGACCGGTGACCCGTTGCTGCGGATGACCGTGCAACAGGGCGTCTCCGACCACGTGACGAGCACGGTGGTCATCTCGCTGGTGGTGTTCACCCTGCTCTACGGCCTGCTCGCGGTGGCGTGGTTCTACCTGATGCGCCGCTACGTGATCGAAGGCCCGGACCCGGCGCGCCGCCCCGAACCCCGCGGACCGGAGGACTACACCGGCGGTGCGGGCGCTGACCGGGGCGAAGAAGAGAAAGAGCCCGCCGTCGAACAACTGTCGTTCGCGTACTGAGGAGCCAGGCAATGAGTCTCGCGGAATTCTGGTTCGTGCTGATCGGCGTCCTGTTCACCGGCTACTTCGTGCTCGAGGGCTTCGACTTCGGCGTCGGCATGCTGATGCCCGTCCTCGGCAGGGGCGACGACACCCGCAGGCGGGTCGTGCTCAACACCATCGGCCCGGTGTGGGACGGCAACGAGGTCTGGCTGATCACCGCGGGCGGCGCGATGTTCGCCGCCTTCCCGGAGTGGTATGCCAGCGTGTTCTCCGGGTTCTACTTCGCGCTGCTGCTGGTGCTGGTGGCGCTGATCCTGCGAATCTGCGCCATCGAATGGCGCGGCAAGATCAACGATCCGCGTTGGCGGGCCCGCGCCGACCTCGGCATCGGGATCGGTTCGTGGGTGCCCGCGTTCGCGTGGGGCTGGGTGTTCGCCACCATCGTGCAGGGCGTCCCGCTGGATGAGGACAAGCGAATCGCCGGTTCCATCACGGACCTGCTCACTCCGTACTCGCTACTGGGCGCGCTGACCACCGGCCTGCTGTTCGCGCTGCACGGCGCGATCTTCCTCGGCCTCAAGACCGGCGGCGAGGTGCGCGCGGACGCGGTGCGCATCGCCAAGCTGCTGCTCGCTCCGACCGCGCTCGTGGTGGCCGGGTTCGGCATCTGGACCCAGGCGGCCCATGGGCAGGGCTGGACCCTGATCCCCCTGGCGCTGGCTGTGGTCGGGTTGGTCCTCGCCGCTGTCGCGGTGCTCGCCGACCGGGACGGCTGGGCGTTCGTCGGCACCGCCCTGACCATCGCCGCGGCCACCGTGCTGCTGTTCGGTGCGCTGTTCCCGAACGTGCTGCCCTCGACGATCTCGGAAGCCTTCTCGCTGACCGTCGACAACGCCTCCTCGACGCCGTACACGCTGAAGGTGATGAGCTGGGCCGCCGTCGTGGTGACCCCGGTGGTGCTCGGCTACCAGGCGTGGACCTACTGGGTGTTCCGCCAGCGCCTGACCGTCGCACACATCCCGGCGCCGATCGGGCTGAGCCGGCGGCCGGGCAAGGACTGACAACCCGATGGCCCGTCCGCCCGTCGACCCCCGCCTGTGGCGCCACGCCCGCTCGGCGCGTCGCTACCTCAGTTACAGCGTGGGCCTGTCGGTGCTGACCACGGTCTGCATCGTCGTGACCGCCGTCGCGCTGAGCCGGGTGCTGGCCGGTCTGATCACCGACCCGACGCGCCGCGAGTTCGCCTCCTGGACAACCGAACTCGCGGTGCTGGCGGTGGCCCTGGGCGGGCGCGCGGTGGCGAGCTGGTGGCAGGCGAGGCTGGCGCACCGGGCGGGCGCGAGCGTGGTCGCCGAACTGGAGACCGCCGTGCTGGCCGCGGGCGCCGGGCTCACCCCGCGCGAACTCGACGATCGCCGAACCGAACTCGCCGTCGTGGTCGGCACCGGCCTGGCCGGCCTGCGCGACTATCTGACCGGCTATCTGCCCGCCCTGCTGCTCACCGTTCTGGTGCCGCCGGTGCTGCTGGTGGTGATCTCCGCCCACGACCCGGTCTCCGGCGGCATCGCCGTGGTGACCCTGCCGTTGATCCCGATCTTCATGATCCTCATCGGCCTGCTCACCCAGGGCCGCGCGGCCGCCACCCTGGAAGCCACCACCCGGCTGTCCGATCAGCTGCTCGATCTCTTCGCGGGTATGCCCACCCTGCGCGCGCTCGGCCGCGAACGCGCCGGGGACGATCCGGGCGCCCCCTCGATGGCCCCGCGCGTCCGGGCGCTCGGCGACAGCCTGCGCATCCGCACCATGCGTGCGCTGCGCATGGCCTTCCTCTCGTCGATGGTGCTGGAGCTGCTGGCGACCCTCAGCGTCGCCCTGATCGCCGTGTCCATCGGCCTGCGTCTGGTCTACGGCGAGATGGATCTCTACGACGGGCTGGTCGCCCTCGTTCTCGCGCCCGAGGTGTACCTGCCGCTGCGCACGCTGGGGGAGCGGTTCCACGCCGCCCAGGACGGTATGGCCGCCGCGGACCGGGCCTTCGCGGTGCTCGAGCCGTCCGGTGCGGGCGCGCAGGCGACTGCCGTCCCCGGGGCCGTGGGTGCGCCTCGAGGTGCTGACGAGTGGCGCGAGGCCGATGCCGCCCGGCGCATCGGGGCGAACGGCGTCGGAACCGGCGCGGTGGGCGGTGCCGCGCATATCGCCTTGCGGGGCCTGGGGGTGCGCGCCAGGGACGGCTGGGCGCCATGGGAGCTGCGAGCCGATCTGCGGCCGGGTGCGCTGACCGTGCTGGCCGGGTCCAACGGCAGCGGCAAATCCACCGCGCTGTCGGCGATCCTCGGGCTGATCGAGCCCGAGCGCGGCCGAGTGCTCGTGGACGGAGCCGACGTGCGTGAGCTGGACCGGCGGGCCTGGTGGGACCGGCTGGCGTGGCTGCCGCAGCGGCCGGTGCTCGTGCCGGGCACCCTGCGCGAGAACCTGGAACTGCTTGGCGCGGGCGATCTCGGCGATCTCGATCAAGCTTGTGCGGCAACAGGATTCGATGCCGTGCTCGCGGAGCTACCGGGCGGATGGGAGACCGTCGTCGGCGCCGGCGGGCACGGCCTGAGCCTCGGACAGCGGCAGCGACTGGCCCTGACTCGCGTGCTCGCCACCCGGCGACCGGTACTACTGCTCGACGAGCCGACCGCGCATCTGGACGAGGCGAGCGAAGCGGGCGTCCTCGCGGCGCTACGCGAGCGGGCCGCAGCCGGCGCGACCGTCGTGGTGGTCGGGCATCGGCCCACCGTGCTGGCCGCCGCCCACGAGATCGTGCCCGTGCTGTCGAGAGACGAGGTGAAGGCGTCGTGAGCGCGTCATTCGGCTCCCACCCCGGATCCGGCAGAGCCGGCCGCAGCGACAGTGCTGCCTCCGGCACCGAAGCAGGCCGCTCTGCCGCCGGACCCGTGCGCGCCGGTGAGAACGCCGGTGGTGACGCGGCGCGGCGGCGTGCCGGTGGTGTGGATGCCGCCGGTGTCGGCGGTGGTGATGGCGGGCGGCGTCGTGTCGTTGGTGCGGCGGTCGGCAACCCTGCCGCGGGGCGGCGCACCGGACGCGCGGATGCCGGTGTCGGTGCCGGTGTTGGCTGCGGTGGCGCGGGGGAGCAGCGCACCGGAGGCGCGGATGCCGGTGGCGGTGCCGGTGATGGCGGCGGTGGCGTGCGGGAGCGGCGTACCGGAGGCGCGGACGCTGGTGGCGGTGCCGGTGGTGCCGGTGGTGCCGGCGGTGGTGTGCGGGAGCGGCGTACCGGAGGCGCGGACGCTGGTGGCGGTGCCGGCGGTGCCGGTGGTGGTGTGCGGGAGCGGCGTACCGGAGGCGCGGACGCCGGTGGTGACGTCGGGCTGCCGCGTGCCGAAAGCTCCGGTGCCGGCACCGGGCGGCCACGCTCCGGTCCTGCTGCGCTGTTCGCGGACCTCCGGCGGATGTGGCGGCTGCTCGAGCTCGCGCCCGCGCGGGTGGCGGTCGCGATCGGGTGGGGTGTGCTCTCGTTCGGCAGCGCCCTGGCCCTGGCCGGCCTGGCCGCGTGGCTGATCGCGCGGTCCTGGCAGATGCCCCCGGTGCTCGATCTGAGTGTGGCCGTCACCGCGGTGCGCGCCCTCGGTATCTCGCGCGGTCTGTGCCGGTACCTGGAGCGGCTGGCCAGCCATGATGTCGCGCTGCGCTCCATGACGACGGCGCGGACCAGCGTCTACCGCGGGCTGGCCGGCTCCGATATCTGGCTCCGCCGCGAACGCCGGACATCGGCGCGGGAGGGGTCGGATCGTCCCCTGCGCCGGGGCGACCTGCTGGTCCGGATCGGCAGCGATATCGACGATCTCGGCTCGGTCGTGGTACGCGCGCTCGTGCCCATCGCCGTCGCGGTGGTGCTCGCCCTGGCCGCGGTCGGCGCCATCGCCTTCATCTCACCCGCGGCCGCGGTGATCCTGGCCGCGTCGCTGGCGGTGTCGGGTGTGCTCGCCCCCTGGTTGTCGGCGCGCGCCGCCCGCGAGGCCGAGGTCGCGGTGCTCGCCGATCGCGCCGAGTTCACCGCCCGCGCTCTCACCGTCCTCGACCATGCCCCCGAACTGCGGGTCGCGGGCCGCCTGGACGACACCGTGGCCGCCGCCCGCGCTTCCGGACAACGCGCGGTGGCCGCCGAGGACGCCGCGGCTGGCCGTACCGCGTGGTCGGCCGCGGCGACGCCGCTGGCGATGGGCGCGAGCGTCCTCGGCGCACTGCTGGTCGGCGTCGCCGTCTACGGCCCCGGCGGCGGACTGCCGGGCGGCATGACGCCGATGGCGCTGACGATCCTGGTGCTGCTGCCGCTGTCGTCCTTCGAGGCGATGACCGCGCTGCCCGCCGCCGCCAAGGCCGTCACCACCGCGCGCGCGGCGCTGAGCCGCATCGAGCGCGCCGAACAAGCCGACCGGGACCGCCCGGCCACGGCCGAACGCGAAGGCGTCACGGCCACGGCCGAGGAAAGTCCCGTCGCCGACCTCCCGCCGGACCTCCCGCCGCTGCCCACCGGCCGCCGCATCGCCGTCGTCGGCCCCAGCGGCGCGGGCAAATCCACCCTGCTGATGGCATGGGCGGGCCTCCTGGGTGACCCCGGCCCGGCCCGCGCCGCCGGGATCACCTACTTCGCCGAGGACGCGCACCTGTTCGGCACCAGCGTGCTGGAGAACCTGCGCGTCGCCCGCGGCGACCTGACCGAGGCCGAAGCCGAGGAGGCGCTGCGCCGCGTCGGCCTGGGGGACTGGCTCGACACCTTGCCGCGCGGTCTGCACACGGATCTCGTCGGCGGCGCGTCGGCGGTGTCCGGCGGCCAGCGTCGCCGTCTGCTGCTCGCCCGCGCCCTGGTCTCCCCGGCCCGGGTGCTGCTGCTCGACGAGCCCACCGAACACATGGAAGCCGACGCCGGGGCCGACCTGCTGCGCGCCCTGCTCGACATCGGCTCGGGCCTGGTCTCGCCCGAACGCGCGGTCGTCGTGGTCACCCACCAACTGCCCGCGAACCACCGCGCCGACACCCTCGTCCGCGTCGAGCCGCCCTGGCGGATCACGATCACCCCGGCCTGACCGACCTGCCGCTACCAGCGCGGATTCACCCGCCGCGAACATCGCGGAAAATGCATTGCCGACCTGCTGAGCGGCGACTACTTTCGTCGGTACACAGGAAGGGAGGTGGTTCGAGGAATGGATAGTTCCAGGACATGTGAGGTGGCTGTCCGCTAGGCGCCCACCACTGGTGGTATCCGCCCGTACGCGTGTGCGCCGAGCGAATACCAGGCAGTCACCCGGCCCCCGAGTCCCCGGTCGCGTCCGCCCGGGATCGGTGCAGGCAGCAGCCCGCACCGGTACGGCTCGGGGGTCGTTCCTTTTCCGGGCCGATCCCCCGCGGGCGGTTACACCGTGGACGCGTTTCTGGCGTTGCGTGGTCTGCCCGAGCACACCGAGCTGATCGACGGGGGTCTGGTCTTCGTGAGCCCGCAGGAGAAGTGGCGCCGTCAGGTCCTGTCGCTGCTCCGCCGGGAACTCGATCTTCAAGCGCCGCCGCATCTACGCGCCGATCGCGAGATTGCGACGAGCCGCTACGTGCCGGTCGGCATCTTCCACGACCGGCTGAAGATCTCCGCGCCGTTCCCGATCGACATCGACCTGTCGGCACTCGGCCGCCGCGGCTGAGCGGCGGCCGCGCGGAGCGGGTCAGCCGATGTAGCGCTGGAGGCGGGCGGACAGGCGCGGTTCGAGCGGGCCGTCGGCGACCACGCGCTCTTCCACGTACGCCAGGTCCCCGCCCTCGACGATGCCGTAGAGCCGCTTGGCGCCGCCGACGACGATGCCGGACTGACTGCGGATCACCACATCGGTGGCGAGTTCCCAGGACGCCTGGGTGAGCGCGGTGCCGTAGAACAGTTCGACGATGCCGTTGCTGTGGGTCAGCAGCAGTTCGATGACCTCGTCGTTGCCGTCCACGCCGACCCGCCAGAAGCCGGTCTCCCGCAGGTCGGGTCCGGCGTAACCGCCGTCCGCGTCGAGGAACCAGCTGCGCGACTCCCAGGACAGGTAGTCGCCACCGTCGTGCGAGACGACGATCTGCTGGCCGAACCGGTAGTCGCCGCGCGCGGGGTCGTAGCCCTCGCCCTCGCCGCGCCAGACGCCGACCATCGGCAGCAGCGCGAGCACGGCGTGATTCAGATCCGGCCCGAGCCGCAGATTCGCGGTGTCCTCGGGCAGCGGAAGATCCGGCAGCACCGGAATGTTCCGGCCGCCGGTGGTTTCGGCCCGTTCGGCGGCGTCGGCAACGGCTCGATCGCCGCTGCGGCGGGGCGCGGCGGCGTGGCCGTTCATGGTGTCACTCGCGCGCTCGGCCGGTTCGGAACCTTCGCTCGCGAGATCGCTCATGACTCGGTGAACAGCCGGTAGAACACGTACAGACCGAACCATGCGATCAGTACCGACACCAGGACCAGCAGAACTTCGAAGAAGAGGACCACGTGCCGAGTCTATCGAGCCCGTCCCGGGACAGCGAAACGGCCCCGCGGCAAACCGCCGGAGATTCCGGCGGGAGCCACGGGGCCGTGCGCGCCCTACGGGGTCTTACTTCGCGACCGCCACGTCCACGTTGTGGATGCCCGCGCCTTCGGGGCTGATCTCGGCCGAACCGTTGCCGGCCGAGGACAGCGCGCGCACGGTCCACGAGCCCGGCGCGGCGAAGAAGCGGAAGTCACCGGTGCCGGAGGCGACGACTTCGGCGGTGAAGTCACCGTTGCCGTCGAGCAGGCGCACGAACGCGCCGCCCACCGGCTGGCCGTCGGTGCTCAGGACGCGGCCGGTGATGACCGTCTCCTTCTCCACGTCGACGCCCGCCGGAATGGCCTGTCCCTGGGTAGGTGCTGCACACATGACTGATTACTCTCCCAACTCGATCGGTGCACCGATGAGGGAGCCGTACTCGGTCCAGCTCCCGTCGTAGTTCTTGACGTTCTGGTGGCCCAGCAGTTCCTGCAGGACGAACCAGGTGTGCGAGGAGCGCTCGCCGATACGGCAGTAGGCGATGGTCTCCTTCTCGCCGTCCAGGCCGGCGTCCTTGTAGAGCTGGGCGAGCTCTTCGTCGGACTTGAAGGTGCCGTCCTCGTTGGCCGCCTTGCTCCACGGCACGTTGATCGCGCCGGGGATGTGGCCGGGCCGCTGGCTCTGCTCCTGCGGCAGGTGGGCCGGGGCCAGGATCTTGCCGGAGAACTCGTCGGGCGAACGCACGTCGACCAGGTTCTTGGTGCCGATGGCCGCGATGACCTCGTCACGGAAGGCGCGGATCGACAGGTCCGGCGCGGCGGCCTTGTACTGGGTCGCCGGGCGGTTCACGGCCTCGGTCGACAGCGGGCGGCCGTCGAGCTCCCACTTCTTGCGGCCGCCGTCGATCAGCTTGACGTCGTTGTGGCCGTAGAGCTTGAAGTACCAGTAGGCGTAGGCCGCGAACCAGTTGTTGTTGCCGCCGTAGAGCACCACGGTGTCGTCGTTGGCGATGCCGCGCGCGGAGAGCAGGTCGGAGAACTGCTCCTGGTTCACGAAGTCGCGACGGACCGGATCCTGCAGGTCGGACTTCCAGTCCAGGCGCACGGCGCCTTCGATGTGACCACCGTCGTAGGCGGAGGTGTCCTCGTCGACCTCGACGAAGACCACGCCGGGGGTGTTGAGGTTCTCTTCGGCCCAGTCCACGGAGACCAGGACATCGGAGCGAGCCATTGTGTTCCTTTCAGCGATGACAACTGCAGGGTCGGAAGTAACAGTGCAGGGTCAGTTCGATGCCGGGGATCCGGCCGGACGGAAACGGGCGACCAGCGGATAGATCCGGCAACCCAGGCAGATACCGAACGCGGCGTTGAGGAACGCCGCGAACAGGGCGAAGCCGGCGAATACCGCGCCGACCACGGTGGAGCCGAGCACGAAGCCCAGCAGGGAGACGGCCGCGAAGACGAAGCCGAGCAGCTGGGCGAAGCGCAGCGGCGGCGTCGGCTCGGTCTCGGTGACCGGGCCCAGCCGTGGCGCGACCAGCTTGCCGTAGATCAGGCCGTAGGGATGCTTACGCGGCCCGACCAGCGCGCCGATGCCGAACACGACCGCCTGCACGGCGATCAGGACGGTGGCGAGACCGGGGGAGACGGCTGCCGCGAGCAGCACCAGCACCAGCACGGCGGTGGTGATCCAGGCGACGAACCGCGGTCCGCGCACGTCGACCTGGTCGACGGTGGGCCGGGGAGCCGATTCGGGACGGGGGGCCTGCGCGCTGCGCGGCGATTCGAGGTGGGAAGACATTGTTGTGCGTACTCCTGCGCTGATTGCTTCGGTGGCGGATGGCCAGGTCGCCGGAGGATCACTCGGGGGATCACTCGCGCGGCGGGCAGCGGTCGGCGTCGGACAGAGCTGGGGGAGACGGCCGACCGTCAGCGGCACAGGCAGCAACAACCACCGAGTCGACACAGATCAACTGTGCGACGTCGGGTGAGCATCAGCTCGTGGTTGGCTTGCACGAAAGGCAGTTTACCCAATTCGAGCGGGAAATGGACCGGAGGGGTCGGACACCGGGTCCTCAGGCCTGGTCGCCCGCTGTCAAGGGGGCCAGCGCGGAGCGGAGATCGCCGGTCTTCGGGACGCCGGAGATACGGAAGCGCTCGCGGCCCTCGGCGTCGAAGACGAAGGTCGTCGGCAGCGAGAGCACATTGAGCTCGCGGGCCAGGGCGGGCTCGGCGTCGATGTCGACCTCGATATCGCGCGGCGGCCGCGGGCGGTCGGCCAAATCCGCTGTGACACCGGAGACCACGCGCCGCACCGCCGCGCACGGACCGCACCACTCGGCGGAGAAATGCAGCACCGCGGGACCCGCGGTGCCGACACCGGCGGCCGCGAGCAACTCGGCGCGCTGGGCGTCCTGCGCTGCCTCGCCGGTCGGCCTGGCCCGGCCGTCGCGGCGTTGCAGGAACAACCCGAAGCCTCCGGCGACGAACAGGACGACGATGAGAATTGTGATTTCTGTCATGGTTTCTGCAACTGATCCAGGTCGATGGTCACGTTCTCGCCGCGGCCCTCCACCACGATCTGGCCGCCGAGCGCGAACGCCTTCGTGGGTGTAACGCCGAACGGCAGGTCTTTGGTGTCGATCGTGCGGGTGAACATCGCGAGCACCGCCGGCTCGTCCACCGTCGGCGCCACGGCCGGATATCCGAGATCGCTGTCGTCGTCCTGGTGCAGGCCGGTGGCGGTGATGCGGATCTGGTCGCCGTCGAGCACGAGATCGGCGTCGACGGCCACCGCGACGCCGGTCTGTCCCGCCGCCATGTTCGTCGGCACACCGGTGCGCGGGACGGTGCCGGTGAGCACCAGTGCGCCCTCGGTCGTCATGCCCGATCCGCCCGAGCCGCCGGTTCCGTCGGATTTGTCCGCCGGCCGCGAATGCACTTGCAGGTCCGGAATGTTGAACAGCCGGCCGAGTTCGGTGGGCCGTACCCGCATGGCCGACTCGACCCGCTCGACGGGCACTCGCCTGCTGCCGCCGTCGTCGAGATCCTCCAGGTTCAGCCGGACACCGGTCAGCGTCGCGTCGATGGAGATCTCGCCGGGAATGTCGGGACGGACGGCGACGGCGGTGATGACCACGCTCTCGAACCTGCCGTCCAGCGCGTGGGAGATGAAGGGGAAGCCGTGGATGGTCACCTCCGGGTCGGCGCCGAGGGCTGCTCCTTCGCGCAGGGTGCGCGAGACCCGGTACTCGGAGTAGGCGGCGGCGCCGAAGTCGACGATCACCGCCAGGCCCGCCAGGCACAGCAGCCCGATGATCACCTTGCGCATGGTGGTCAACACTAGTGCGGCGCGCGGTTGCCGGACACGACGGTCCCGGCCGGAGTACATTCACCCGGACCGCGAGGTCATCGGGTTGCACGCGCTAATCTTGCATCCGATCACCTGTAACAGCGATGTGGCGTCCACGGTGCTCCGGTGTTGCTCGTGCTGCGAACCGCCGGCGCCGTTCGCCGCACGCAGGCCGTGCTATGAGATGGGAGGAGGGCTCGTGGAGCTGCTCCTGCTGACCTCCGACCCCAACCCCGAGTCGGTGCTGCCCTCGCTCGTGTTGCTGGCGCACAATGTGCGACCCGCGCCGACCGAGGTCGCGTCGCTGCTGGAGGCCGGGACCGCGGACGTCGCGCTGGTGGATGCCCGGACCGACCTGGCCGCCGCGCGTGGACTGTGCAGGCTGCTCGGCAGCACCGGCTCGTCGGTTCCGGTCGTGGCGGTCCTCACCGAAGGCGGCCTGGTCGCGGTCAACGCGGACTGGGGTCTGGACGACATCCTGCTGCCCGGCACCGGGCCCGCCGAGCTGGACGCCCGGCTGCGCCTGCTGGTCGGACGCAACGGCGGCGTGGCCAGCCCGGAGAACACGGGCAAGATCACACTGGGCGAGCTGGTCATCGACGAGGGCACCTACACCGCCCGGCTGCGCGGCCGCCCGCTCGACCTGACCTACAAGGAATTCGAGCTCCTCAAGTACCTCGCCCAGCACGCGGGCCGGGTGTTCACCCGCGCCCAGTTGTTACAGGAGGTCTGGGGCTACGACTTCTTCGGCGGCACCCGCACCGTGGATGTGCACGTGCGACGCCTGCGCGCCAAGCTCGGCAGCGAGTACGAATCGCTGATCGGCACCGTGCGCAATGTCGGTTACAAGGCGGTACGTCCCGCGCGGTCCTCGGTCAAGGGCGAGGCGCCGACTTTCCCGGATGAAGACGGGGCGGGCGGCCCGGCCGACGGCAACGGCGACGACGCGCTGGCGCCGAGCAGCGGATCGGCTCAGTAACCGATGGGCGAACCTGTTCTGCGGTGGCAGGAGACCGTGGACGCCCCGACGGCCGAGGCGATCCGGGCACTGCTGGAGCGTGCCCGCGCCGCCGACGGTGTCGCCGCGGTCTCCGAACAGGCGGTGCTCTCGCTGAGCGCGCCCGGCCGGACGAGGCATCTGCTCGCCGAGCGCGACGGCGCCCTCGCCGGATACGCCAGTCTCGTACCCGCACACGGTGATCACCCCGCGATGGTGGAGGCTGCGGTCGATCCCGCGCTGCGCGGCGGCGGTATCGGCGCCGCCCTGGTGCGGGCCGCGCTGGCCGAGGGCGGTCCCGGCGCCCGGATCTGGGCGCACGGCGATCTGCCCGCGGCGAAGAGTGTCGCGGCGGGGCTGGGCTTGCGCGTGGCACGCGAGCTCTGGCAGATGCGCCGCAGTCTGGCAACGCCCGAGCTACCCGCGGTGGAGGTGCCGGAGGGGCTCGTCGTGCGCACGTATACCGGCCCGGAGGACGACGCCGAGCTGCTGCGCGTCAACAACGCCGCATTCGACTGGCATCCCGAACAGGGCGGTTGGACCGAGCGCGAGATCGAGGCCAGGCGCGCGGAGCCCTGGTTCGATCCGGCGGGGCTGTTCATCGCGACCGATGCGGCCGACCCCGTGCGAATCCTCGGCTTCCACTGGACCAAGGTCCACACCGAGACCACGCCGCCGCTGGGCGAGGTCTATGTGGTCGGCATCGATCCGGCCGCCCAGGGCCGTGGCCTCGGCAGGCTGCTCACCCTGGTCGGCCTGCGGCATCTGCGCTCGCTCGGGCTGGAGACGGTGCTGCTCTACACCGAGGCCGACAACACCGCGGCGGTCAACACCTACACGAAGCTCGGGTTCACGCCCTTCCACGTCGACGTCGCCTACGGCGAGCCGATCGGCGCTTGAGATCGCCTGCACCGGGTAGACCCCCGGTGTCGGTCCGATGTCGGCGCGGTAACCGGGATCGAACCGGTGGCAAACATCACGCTATTACCACGCAATCGCGTAGTCCTGTTCACCCTGCGTTCATCCTCGCTCGTCCGGCTGTCAACCGGGCGAATTTACTTTGTTACTCGGGCAACGAGTGTTGCCCGGTGAGCGAGTTCGGCCGAACGGCCACCATGACCACCCGCCCGGGCCGGTGAGGGACCGGGCGTGTCGGAAGCGAATTCCGGAGGAACAGTGAATCTCAAGCGCAGCAGCGCCCTCGTGGGCGTTCTGGCGGCCGTCGCCATGCCACTCGTCGCCTGTGGCAGTGACGACAACAGCGCGGCGGGCACGGGCACCGAGGCCAACTCCAGCGTCGAGTGCGGCGGCAAGGAGTCGCTCAAGGCCAGCGGCGCGTCCTCGCAGAAGAACGCGATGGAGCGCTTCATCGCCGCGTACGAAGCCAATTGCGACGGCTTCACCCTGAACTACACCTCTAGCGGCTCCGGCGCGGGCGTCAACGAGTTCGTCGGCGGCCAGACCGACTTCGGCGGCTCCGACTCCCCGCTGAGCGAGTCCAAGGGTGAACCGGCCAAGGCCGCCGAGCGCTGCGGCGCCCCGGCGTGGAACCTGCCGACCGTCTTCGGCCCCATCGCCATCACCTACAACATCGCCGGCGTGACCGACCTCGTGCTCGACGGTCCGACCGCGGCCAAGATCTTCAACGGCTCCATCAAGACCTGGGACGCCCCGGAGATCAAGGCGCTGAACCCGAAGGCCACCCTGCCCGCCGAGCCGATCGCCGTGATCTTCCGCTCGGACGAGTCGGGCACCACCGACAACTTCCAGCTCTACCTGGACGCCGCCTCCGGCGGCGCCTGGGGCAAGGGCGCGGGCAAGTCCTTCGCCGGCGGCGTCGGTGAGGGCGCCAAGGGCAACGAGGGCACCTCGGCCGCGGTGAAGAACACCAAGAACTCGATCACCTACAACGAGTGGTCCTTCGCCAAGGCGCAGAACCTCTCGGTCGCCCAGATCGTCACCTCCGCGGGTCCGGACCCGGTCACGCTCTCGGTCGAGACCGCGGGCAAGGCCATCGACGGCGTGAAGATCAAGGGCCAGGGCAACGACCTGGTGCTCGACACCAGCTCGTTCTACCGTCCCACCCAGGCGGGCGCCTACCCGGTCATGATGGCCACCTACGAGATCGTGTGCTCGAAGTACACCGATGCCGCCACCGGCGAGGCCGTCAAGGCGTTCCTGACCTCCGCGGTGACCAACGGTCAGGCCGGACTCGAGGACAACGGGTACATCCCGATCCCCGACGCGTTCAAGACCCGGCTGACCACCGCGATCGAAGCGATCTCCTGATTCAGCCATGACAGTGCACCCTGAGGTGGCCGGACCGGACCTGTCGAAGTCGACGGGTCCGCTCCCGGCTGGAGATACTGCGCAGATGCCGAGTGAACCGAAATTCGAGAAGGCGGCAGGCGCCGGAAAGGCGCCGCACAGCGGCCGGGCGGAGACGGTCTTCCGTTCGCTGGCGACCGCGGCGGGCGCGACCATCGTCGCCTCGATCGCGCTGATCGCCTTGTTCCTGCTGATCCGCGCGGTGCCATCCCTCAGGGCCGACACGGTCAACTTCTTCACCAGCACCGAGTTCAACACCACCGACGCGGGCAACCTGCGCTTCGGTATCAAGGACCTGCTCATGGTCACGGTGTTGAGCTCGGTGTTCGCGCTGGTGATCGCGGTGCCGATCGGTGTGGGCATCGCCCTGTTCCTGACCCACTACGCGCCGAAGGCGCTCGCCCGGCCGTTCGCCATGCTGGTCGACCTGCTCGCGGCGGTCCCCTCGATCGTCTTCGGCCTGTGGGGCTTTCTGGTACTGGCCCCGAAGATCGAGCCGGTGCAGCGGTTCCTGAACGACCACCTCGGCTGGTTGTTCCTGTTCGCCGACGGCAACGTCTCGATCTCCGGCGGCGGCACCATCTTCACCGCGGGCATCGTGCTCGCCGTGATGATCCTGCCGATCATCACCTCGGTTTCGCGTGAGGTGTTCAACCTGACGCCGGTCTCGCACATCGAGGCGGCACAGGCCCTCGGCGCGACCAAATGGGAAGTCGTGCGGATGACCGTGCTGCCCTACGGCCGCAGCGGCGTCATCGCCGGTTCCATGCTCGGTCTCGGCCGCGCGCTCGGTGAGACCATCGCGGTGCTCATCGTGCTGCGCACTTCGGCACAGGCGGGGAACTGGTCGCTGTTCGACGGCGGCTACACCTTCGCCTCCAAGATCGCTTCGGCGGCATCGGAGTTCAGTTCGCCGCTGCCGACCGGCGCCTACATCGCGGCCGGCTTCGTCCTGTTCGCGCTGACCTTCGTGGTCAACGCGCTGGCCCGGCTCGCCGCGGGCGGAAAGGTGAACGGCTGATGACCACGCTCACGAAGTTCGATCAGCCGGTCAAGGCGCCCACCTTCCGGCATGTGAGTGCCTCCCGGCGGATCAAGAACAACCTGGCCACCGCCGTCTTCACGCTGTGCTTCGCCATCGCGCTCGTCCCGCTGGGCTGGGTGCTGTGGATGGTGCTCAGCGAGGGCATCGGCGCGATCGTGTCGTCGACCTGGTGGACGAACTCGCAGAAGGGCATCCTGCCCGATCAGTCCGGCGGCGGCGTCTACCACGCCATCTACGGCACCATCGTCCAGTCCGCGGTCGCCGCGGTCATCGCGGTGCCGCTGGGCATCATGGCGGCGGTGTACCTGGTCGAGTACGGCAAGGGCAGGCTGGCGAAGGTCACCACCTTCATGGTCGACATCCTCGCCGGTGTGCCCTCGATCGTCGCGGCGCTGTTCATCTTCGCGCTGTGGATCGCCACCTTCGGCGCACCGCAGAGTGCCTTCGCCGTCTCGCTCGCCCTGGTGCTGCTGATGCTGCCGGTGGTGGTGCGCAGCACCGAGGAGATGCTCAAGCTGGTGCCCGACGAGCTGCGCGAAGCCTCCTACGCACTCGGCATCCCGAAGTGGAAGACGATCGTGCGCATCGTCATCCCGACCGCCGCGCCCGGCATGATCAGCGGCATGCTGCTGGCGCTGGCCCGCGTGATGGGCGAGACCGCGCCGGTGCTGGTCCTGGTCGGCTACGCCAAGTCCATCAACACCAACCTCTTCGACGGCAACATGGCCTCGCTGCCGCTGCTGATCTACCAGGAGCTGGCCAATCCCGAAGCGGCGGGCCGCGAACGGGTCTGGGGTGCGGCGCTCACGCTGATCCTGCTCATCGCGCTGCTGTACGGGGCGGCCGCGGTCGTCAACAAGCTGCTCACGCGGAACCGATAGAAGCGAACGGAAACTGACATGGCCAAGCGGATCGACGTCAAAGAACTGAACATCTTCTACGGCAAATTCCACGCCGTGGCCGATGTGTCGCTGACCGTGCTGCCGCGTAGCGTGACCGCGTTCATCGGTCCCTCCGGCTGCGGCAAGTCCACCGTGCTGCGTTCGCTCAACCGGATGCACGAGGTGACCCCGAACGCCCGCGTCGAGGGCGCGGTGCTGCTCGACGGCGAGGACATCTACGGCGACCACGTCGACCCGGTGGGCGTGCGCCGCACCATCGGGATGGTCTTCCAGCGCCCGAATCCGTTCCCGACCATGTCGATCCGCGACAACGTGGTGGCCGGCCTGCGTCTGCAGGGCGTGCGCGACAAGAAGGAACTCGACGAGGTCGCCGAGCGCTCGCTGCGCGGGGCGAACCTGTGGAACGAGGTCAAGGACCGGCTCGACAAGCCGGGCGGCGGGCTGTCCGGTGGTCAGCAGCAGCGTCTGTGCATCGCCCGCGCCATCGCGGTCTCGCCGGACGTGCTGTTGATGGACGAGCCCTGCTCGGCGCTCGACCCGATCTCCACGCTGGCGATCGAGGATCTGATCACCGAGCTGAAGAAGGACTTCACCATCGTGATCGTCACGCACAACATGCAGCAGGCGGCGCGCGTGAGCGATCAGACCGGCTTCTTCAACTTGGAGGCCCAGGGCAAGCCGGGCCGGCTGGTCGAGATCGACGACACCGAGAAGATCTTCTCCAACCCGGGGAAGAAGGCCACCGAGGATTACATCTCCGGTCGCTTCGGCTGATCCGGCATTCGGGTGGGCCGGCCCCTGAGCTCACCCGGATACCGGCATACGGAAGGGCCCCGCGCGAAATCGCGCGGGGCCCTTCCGTCGTGTCGTGGCACTCAGTTGTCGCCGTCGGGCGGGAGCTCGCCGGTGACCAGGAAGACCACCCGCCTGCCGATCTCGACGGCGTGGTCGGCGAAGCGCTCGTAGTAGCGGCCGAGCAGCGTGATGTCGACCGCCGCCGCCACGCCGTGCTTCCAGTCCCGGTCCATCAGCAGGGTGAACAGATGGCGATGCAGGTCGTCCATCGCCTCGTCGTCCTGGTTGAGCTGGGCGGCGCGCTCGGGATCACGGGATTCCAGCACCTCGCGGGCGCTGTGGCCCATGCTGACCGCGATCCGGCCCATCTCGGCGAAGTAGCCGTTGACTTCCTCGGGCAGCGCGGGCTGGGGATGCCGTCGGCGGGTGACCTTGGCGACGTGTACGGCGAGCACACCCATGCGGTTGACATCGTTGACGATCTGGATGGCGCTGACCACCTGGCGCAGGTCGCCTGCGACCGGCGCCTGCAGCGCGAGCAGGGCGAATGCGCGTTCCTCGGCGTCGGAGATCAGCTCACCGATCCGGTCGCTCTCCCCGATCACCTGTTCGGCCAGCGCGAGGTCCGCGTGGAGCAGCGACTGGGTCGCCCGGTCCATGGCCGAGCCCGCCAGGTCGGCCATCTCGCCGAGGAGTGCGGCGAGATCGGCCATTTGCTCGTTGTAGATGACACGCATGGTTGCAGAGCCTAGTGCGGTGCGGCAACCACGTCACCAACGGTGGGTTAAGGGTGGGTGCTGGGACGATGCCGGACCGCCCCGGACCCGGCCGGTGTATCCGGCGCACGCCGCGCCGGTTCGGCTCAGGCGCACAGCTCGCCCGCCGCGTTGACGTGCTCGAGGTCTTCGGGCAGTTCCAGCGGCGCCTGCTTGGAGACGCCGACGGCGGGCAGCCCCGTGATGGCCGCGCCGACCTGAGTCGGGCTCTGCACGACCAATCCGTTGGCCGAGTCCATGCCGATCACGATCTCGACGATGCCGCCCAGATCCTCGTCGATCTCCAGGCTCGCGCCGGGCACCGCGCTCGCGACCGTGGCCGCCTCGTCCTCGTATCCGCTGGCGAAGCGAACCTTGGTGACCGAGGACGTGCCGCCATCGAAGTTGGTGGCGTTGTAGATGCTGAAGCCTTCGTTGCCGAACCTGTTCGCCGCCGCGGCCGCCAGGCCGGAGTAGCCCGAGCCGTTGGAGACCAGCAGGCTGATCGTCTCGGGATCGACGGCCGTGTACTCCGGTGGGGCCGCGGGCGCGGGCGGGGTCTGCGGCTCCGGCTCGTCCGTGGTCTGTTCGCCGGGCAACGGGCGGTCGTCGCGGATCGCCGAGAAGATCGCTTTGATGTCGGTCTCGCGCGGGATCTCGTTGCCGTAGGAGGTGGTGCCCGCGGTCGGGATGGTCAGGAAGGTGACCGCGCCCGCCTCGACCTTCTGCAGCGAACGGCCGAGCCGCAACAGATCCTCGGGCTTCACGTTGTCGACGAAGGTGTGCTTGGTGAAGGCGCTGATGAAGCTGTTGAGCTTGCCGGGATCGAGCAGCACATTGCTCGACAGCGCCCCGCGCAGCAGCGAGGCCATGAACCGCTGCTGGCGGTTGATGCGGTCGTAGTCGCTGCGCTCCTCGCCGTAGACATGCCGGGCCCGCACGAAGTTCAGCGCGGTGTGGCCGTTGACCACCTGCTTGCCCGCCTTCTCCAGCACGGTGCCCAGGATGCTGTCTTCCAGCGGCTTGTTGGTGCACACCTCCACGCCGCCGATCGTGTCCACCATCGCCTCGAAGCCGGCGAAGTCGATGCCGATGAAGTGGCCGATGTTCAGGCCGGTCATCTTGCGCACCACGTTCACCAGGCAGCGCGGTCCGCCCAGGGCATAGACGGCGTTGAGCTTGTCGCCCATCGCCGGGGGGAAGGTCTCGTCGGTGTAGTCGGCGTTGTCGTTGTCCCAGCGGTTGCACTGGGGCCGGGTGACGTCGAGATCGCGCGGGAACGACACCGCCACCACGCGGCGCCGATCCTTCGGGATGTGCACGAGCATCACGGTGTCGGCGCGCGCGCCCTCGGCGTCCTCGAGCGTGCCCGCGCCCATGGTGCCGTTCACGCCCGCGCGGGTGTCGGTGCCGACGATCAGATAGTTCTCGTCGCCGAGCTGGGCGTCGCCGTCGACCACGTCCTCCGGATTGTCGTCCAGCGCCGAGACCTGGGTGAAGCTGTTGCCGGTGGACTGCAGGTAGCTCCAGCCGCCGCCGGTGGTCAGCAGGGCGAGCACCGCGAACAGCGCCGCCATCGAACGGCCCAGCGTCGTGACCCTGCGGTTGCGGCGCTGCTTGCCCGCCGCCGCCCGCGACAGGGGCGCGCTCGGAACAGCTTTCGGTTCGGCCCGCAGGCCGCTCTTCGGGTCCGCGCCCTTGTCCGCTGGGCCTTTTCCGGTGACGCTCTGCTCTCCGGTGCCCTTTTCTCCGGCGCTTCGATCTGCGGCGCCACCGTCGCGGATCGTCTCGGCCTTGCCGCCACCGGCGCCCGGCCACCGGCTGCCCCGGCCGGCTCCGCCGTCTGCCACCGCCGCGATGACGTCGGTGACCTCCTCCGGCCGCTCCGGCGGCACGGCCTTGCCCCGGTCGCCGCGCTTGCCCCGCCGCGACCCGGGCGCCACCTGCTGCCCGCCGGTGATGTCCTCGACGACGGGCGAGGTCCGGCCGCGCCGACCGG